>JBGTCI010000063.1:0-12321 GCA_041748925.1 Nitrospiraceae bacterium
AAATAATGGGAATGTCCCGACAACCCTCTATTGATTTCATTCGTCGTGCGGTTTCAAATCCATCCATTCCAGGCATCTGAATGTCCAAAAGAACGAGCGCGATCTCGTGCTTTTTCAGGAGTTCAATCGCTTCGTAACCGGCATGCGCCATAATCAGGTTGTATCCACGATCGGATAAGACAGCTTCGAGTGCAAGTAAATTACTGGGGTGATCGTCAACCAGTAATAAATTGATCGCGCGAGTGGGTACTTTACAATCTGGATTGGACATTCAATATTCTCGGCAGCTGAAGCGCTTCGGTCGCAAAGTGCTGGTCGAAGAGTTAGAGAACAGGCGCGCATTGTCACCTTACTGGCCGTTTGATTCAAGGGTTTGCGCTGGCAGCTAGTCCGAAAAGTTGAGGATTAGCAGATGCGAAGATCATTTTATTGAAGACTGTTTAAAGGTTTGAGACAGAGGATCGTATTCCCACTCCTCCCGATACACGAGGGGTTGACTTCCAGTTTCTTTGGCGTAAATGAGTTGAACTATGACCCTCAGCTTCTTCTTTCCAGGTCCGATATCAGACATTGGGAATATCGCCTCCGGGTTACTGACATTACGCCATTGGCCCGGACTTAAAACTATATCAGCCTGACCACTTAGGGGTTTCATACCGTTAATAATGTTCTGCACAACGACGTGTATGAAGCGAGCCCCCCCTTGCCCATTGTTGGCAATTTTGACTTTTGCCATTTGCTTGTCCCCAATGTTTTCTAGATACACATCTTCGATGCTGATATCTCGCTTAGTTGGCGTCACTTTAAAGACGCATGTGGGGCTCTGTGTAATCGCAGGAACGACATCTTCTCGCAGGTATGCTTCTAGCACTACCTTGTCTCTTGGCTTCAGATGTTTACCGTTGGCTTCTGCAGTACGAACAGCCGCATCTGTTCCCAAACCTGTCAGTTCAGTAGTCGATGTAACTTCATTCTGGCCCACATGCCGTGCAATGGTGTCTAAAGCAGTTTGGATTGCATTATTGCCAAACGTGAGTGATAGATCGGCACTCGGTTTCACTTGAATGGTCGCATGTGGGGCCGCGCATGGTGAGTGAATCACCTGCTGCGGTTGACTGCAGGCTTGTATGAAGGCCAGAAAGAGTAAGCAGGAGACACCATACAAAACTCGTCCTGGTCGCATTTTGATAGGCCTCCATTCTATAGAGGGCGGAGAAGTTGAATGACATTGCCGTGTTGAAAGGCTAACTATGGAAAGCACCAGACAAAGGCCGCACAATGATCATGCGCATGAAAGCCGAATTAGGTCAGGTGGGGCGGAACTATAATTAATCAAACACGTGATCTGCTGCACCTGGGGTAAACCCTAGCTTTGGCTCGCAAAAGAGCCTTCTGACCTTTTATCGACCTGAAAAGCATGAAAGTACGGCGCGTCGGATGAATGAATAGACGCGTAACCAGAAGGTGCCTGGGGTTTCATGGGAACCACTAGGTTCCTGCCTAGCTTCGTGGAGTCTCTGGAACACATATAGTGGTCATACTGAAATTCTTACCCCGTCGACTATACCTTTTGGAATGTTATGGGCTATTGCTTCACATACCATGAAACCGTGCCTGAGGGCATGAAGCGAATGGCGTGTGAGCAGCTCAATGTGGCCATTGAGCGAACGAAACCAGGGCGGAAGAACCGGGATGAAGCCATTCACGATGCGCGGGTGGCATTCAAAAAAATACGCGCGCTGTTGCGGTTCGCACGAGTGAAAAACAACGATGATGTTTTTGCGATGGAAATGTGTTGCTACCGCAAGGCAGGTCGACGCCTGTCGGATCTGCGCGATGCGACGGTGATGATCGCGGCGTTTGATGGGCTGACCGAACACTATGCCGATCAGTTGAGCTCGAATGCCTTCGCTGAATTGCGGAAGCCCCTCGTCAGGAGACGTAACACACAGCGCTCCGATGAGAACAAGGCCCTCGCGGATGTCGCACGGATGCTTACATCGGCTCGACCGCGAGTGGCGAAGTGGCCTATTGCCGACGCCGGGTTCGGTGCATTGCGTAAAGGAATGAAGCGCACCTACAAACAGGGACGAATCCGCATGGCGCAGGCGCAAGCTGCCCCGAACATCGAGACCTTTCATGCATGGCGTAAACGGGTGAAAGATCTGTGGTATCAGGTGCGACTTCTCACACCGGCTTGGCCAGTGATGGTGAAGCCGCTTGCCGATGAACTTGAGCGGCTGGCTGACTATCTGAGTGCGGACCATGACCTCGCCATTCTGCGTCAACGGGTGCTTCAAGAATCGCCGGGGGACCGGACGCAACTGGAAGCGCTGGTGGCCTTGATTGATCAGCGCCGCGGCGAGCTTGAGATGGAAGCCAACCGACTGGGCAAGCGCCTGTACGTGGAAAGCCCGAACACCCTTGTGTGCCGCTTCGAAGCACTTTGGCGCGCCTGGCATGCGGAAGTGAATGGCGATCCGATTCAAGGCAGCGAACCGGTGCACGTCTATAGGAAGGCCGCATAGATGGCCACGCAAACACAGGAAATTGAGCGCAAATGGTTAGTGCATGATCTACCGAGCCTTGATGGGCTGAAGCACGAGCGGATTGACCAAGGCTATCTTGCCATTTCGTTCGACGGAACCGAGGTCCGTGTTCGACGCATGGGCGACCACTGCTTTGAAACCGTAAAGAGCCAGGGGGGACTTACGCGTGACGAGATTGAAGTCGAGATTTCGCAAGACCAGTTTCTTGCGCTATGGCCTGCGACAGAGGGACGGCGACTAGAAAAGACACGATACACGATGAAAGAGAACGGCTATCAACTTGAACTCGACGTCTATCAAGGGTCGCTTGTCGGGCTTGTCGTCGCTGAGATTGAGTTCGAATCGGTTAAAGAGAGTCAGCGATTTTCTCTACCCTCTTGGTTTGGCACGGAGGTGACCGAAGACAAGCATTATAAGAACAGCTACCTCGCAATGAAGGGTCGCTTTTCAGCAAATTAGAAAGATGGATAGTGCGTGTGTGAGGAGTAACACGACCCGGGCTGTGGCTTCTCATGACGCAGCAACCAGAGACCATCTGTAGGCCGAACGTTACTCACGGTCTATACGTCTACCCCTAGCGGTGTCTGTGTTCGGCACAGCTGTGTGATCTGCCGCTGCACGCCCGGACGGACCTTGGTGAAAGCCAGGCCGAATTCCTGAGGACGGCTCCAGCGTACCGTTGCACCTTCGATAGTGAACGGGTTCCCGGCATCCTGCGAGAAGATACAACACTCTAACTCTACTCCCACGGGGACAGCCACGAGACTTCTGACTCGACAGCCCCCAAGGGAGAGGTCGCGCAGCTCTCCGTCACTGGTCACCCTCCGCTCCTTTGATGAAAAGTGGCCCTGCAATCGGACGGCGACGCGAACGTGCCGACGTGTATCCTTCTTTCGATCTCTGGGTGTCGGTGGACTGCATCGCGTCGGCGTAAGCTCTCGCTCTCCACTCGGGTGGCCCACGTCTCGGGTAGTAGGACTCTGTTTTTGGTCCCCTCTAGGGTGCCCCAGCTTGTCCGCATACTGGCCGAATGATGTCCAGGCCTGTCCCAGCAGACTCATTACCTGAGGTGTGAGTTGCCCTCCGAGCCTGAGCATATCTCCGACCATAGACCGGGAGGTTGGTCGACGCCGTGGGAGAGGGGCACGTCCCCCGGCGAGCAGATGCTTAATCCGCAGCGCCACGTCCTGGAACCCGGGGACCTCATTTCTGGTCCAGCCATAGGCCTCCAGCGCTTCGGCAACTCGGCCGAGTGCCTCCAATGTCTTGCCAAGCATATACAGAATCTGTGCTTTTTCTTTTGAGGCGTACGTGCCCACCTCCAGGGATCGGCGGAATGCCTCGACGGCGTCATCGTAGCGCCCGGTCGCCAGCAAGCACAGCGCGATCTGCACATTGGCGTTCCCTGCATACTCCGAGTCGTTGGCCACGTGTTGGAACTCTTCGCGCGCTTGATCGAACATTTGTGCGCGCTTGAGCGTGCGACCGCGTTCATAGTGGTCGTGTCCGGACTTCGGTTGTTCCATGCTTGAGACCTCCCCTTCGTCATTCGGGCACCGGAGACAAATTCCGGCCGAGGAGGAGGGGAGCAAGAACAACACCCCGTGGTCGATCCACGCTGGACCTACAAATCAAGTAGTTACCTGCTCCACTCGCGGCTCGACTGGAGGGAAGCGTCGACAGGTTGGCCGGAAAGGTACGCGACATGGAAGGCCGCTGTCGTGGCGTACGGCACGACAGCGTGATCTGATCGGTGTGAGGGCCTGCTGGTCAAGGCGTTCCCGCGAACCACCAGCCAAGCTGGCATACGAGTCCGCGAGTGTGAAAGAATAGTCGTGAAGCGGGGTGGAGAGGATCCTCTTTGCCGCACTCTGCACCCCGAAAGGTCTTGAACTTTCTATCAGTGGTTCGACTGGAGCGGACTTCTAAGCTGAGAGTCCTTGGTTCAATTCCAGCCGGGCGCACCACAGGGATTCTTATCCATGCGGTGGCTGCTTCGTCCTTCTCGTCTTGCGGTTATCGCCTTAAGCTTGGTATTGGTCTACGCGCTCGTCGGATTTTTTCTCGTTCCCTACCTTATCACAGCCTACGCAATTCCGGCGGTTGCCGAGAAGCTCAAACGTCCGGTGTTGGTCCAAGAGGTGGAACTGAATCCCTTTACGCTGTCGCTTCGGGTGACGGGCTTTGAAATTCGAGAGACGGATCAGTCGGCCTTGCTCGGGTTCGAGGAGTTCTTCATCAATTTTCAGGCAAGCTCGCTTTTTCATCGGGCGTATGTGTTCGATACGATTCGGCTCACGGCACCCTATGTATCCGCACGAATATCCAAAGACGGGCGTGTGAATCTGGCGGAGCTTGTGCCGCCGGACGATGGATCACAACCGTCCATGCTTCCGCAGGCTGAGAAGACTCCAGCTGAGATTCCTGCTGTTGAAATCAGAGAGTTCGAGATCGCGCAAGCGATCGTCGAATTCCGCGATGAATCGAAGCCCAAGCCCTACGAGCTCGATATTGTTCCGATCCATATTGTGCTCAAGAATTTCTATACCAAGCCGGGCGGAGATAATTCGTATGCGTTCACGGCGGAGTTGGACAAGGGTGAAACGCTCTCATGGGCCGGCACAGTCTCGCTCGAACCGATGCGATCGTCCGGCAAGTTTTCCCTCTCTGGCGTAAAGCTGCCCAGACTGTGGCAATACCTCCATGATCGATTCCGCTTCGACGTCACCGACGGCACTCTCGCGGTCGATGCCGGGTACGCGCTCGATGTCGACGAGACTCCTCTCGGGCTTCACGTGTCACAAGCCAACATCCGGATCGAGAAACTTGCCATCAAGGAGGATGGCAGTCTTGATCCGGTAATCACGATCCCGGCGCTGAACGTAGAAGGTGTCGATGTGAACCTCGCGACGCGCGAGGTCACGGTTCAAGACATCGCAGTTGAACGCGCGTCGTTCACGGCCTGGTTGAATCCCGACGGCACCGTGAACTATCAGCAGATGTTTGCTCCAGCGGAGTCTGTTCAATCTCCGCCTGCGGCGGGCGGCGCCTCTCCTCAACCCAAGGATGAGAAGCCGTGGGCCGTCTGGCTCAAGGAGGTCAGACTCATGGATCATACGATCGATTTTGAGGATCGCACATTACCGACTCCGGCCCAGGTCGAGGTGCGGGAACTGACTGTTAAAACCCGCGACGTGCGGATTCCGATCAAGGATGCCCTGCCGATTGAGGTGGGGATGCAGCTGAATGAAACCGGGACGATTCGTGTCAACGGATCGGTACTGCCCAATCCGCTTAAGGCGGATATCGTCCTGTCGCTCAAGGACATTGCGATCAGGCCGTTTCAGCCGTACTTCGAGAAGTTTATGCGTACCGATGTCCAGTCCGGCGCCATCAATCTGGATGGAACGATGCATGTTTCCACCGACCATCCAAACGGTCCGCTCATGGCGTATGAAGGCAACGTCCGGGTCGAAGGATTGAGTGTGGCAGATCGCGATCAGGGCGACGAGGTGGCATCGCTGCAAACATTGTCTCTCAACAAGGTGCGTGTGACCGTCGATCCAACGACAGTCTCAATCAAAGAGGTGGGTCTTCAGCAGCCCATGGCGCATCTAGTCGTGAGGCCGGACGGCGGATTGAATCTCGGCAGGCTTATCGTTGTGGCACCGCCGTCGGCTTCGGTGGATGAGAAGCCTGTGAAGCCTCAGAAAGTGAAGAGCCCACCAGTTCCGATGACGATCGGTGTGGTGAAACTGACTAACGCGGCTGCCACGTTTCGGGATAGCTCGGTGCAACCGCCTGTCCAGACCGGGATTTCCAATCTGACCGGCACGATCAAAGGGTTGTCGTCGAAGCAGCTGGCCAGGGCAGACGTCGACCTTTCCGGTCGAGTGGGAAAGGTGGGGTCGCTCAAGATCGCGGGGACGATCAATCCCTTGAGCGAGGATGCATTTACGGACCTCACAATTTCTCTTGGAGGGATGGACTTGACCGCTCAAGGTCCCTACAGCAGCAAGTTTGTGGGTTATGGATTGTCGAAGGGGAAGCTCTCCCTCGATTTGAAGTACAGAGTCTCCCAAAAACAACTTGAAGCGGAAAACAAAGTGGTGGTCGATCAATTGACATTCGGGGAGAAGGTCGACAGTCCGGATGCCACCTCGCTGCCCGTGATGCTGGCTGTGGCGCTCTTGAAAGATCGCCATGGACGAATCGATATCGATCTGCCCATTCGCGGCGATCTCAAGGATCCCGACTTCAAGTACGGCAAGGCGGTTCTCTCGGTGTTGCTCAACCTGCTCACAAAGATTGTGGCATCTCCGTTCACGCTGATAGGGTCGCTGATCCCCGGCGGCGGCGATGCCGCAGAGCTGCAATTTCTGGAATTTGATCCTGGAGCTGTTGCCTTTGTTGAGACAGAATTGAAGAAAGTCGAGGCCATCACGAAGGGGCTCGATGAACGGCCTGGTTTGCGCCTGGAAGTCACCGGCACTGCCGATCCTGTTCGTGATCGAAAGGTGCTTGCTCTTCAGATGCTCAAAGAGCAACTGCACGCTAGATGGCAGCAGGGGAAGGGCGTATCAAAAGAAGTTGTCTTCCCGATTGCTGAGGAGGAACGCGCGATCAAAGAGCTCTTCGATCAACAGCGCAGCCGGCAGCCGGTGGCGATGCCGACGTCGGCGCAGGGTGCGCAGGTCGCTTCGAAACCGCCTACGATTGAGGAAATGCGGCAAGAACTCGCTGCCACTATGCCGGTTTCCGATTCGGATCTCCGCCTCCTGGCACAGCAACGGGCGGAACAGGTGCGTGGACAATTCGCCGGAGATGGCAAGCTTGCTGACGAGCGGGTGTTCTTGACCGAAGTCGAGCTTACCTCGTCGGATCACGAAAAGGTGAGAAGCCGATTGAACATTACGGCTGGTCAATAAGCCGGTGATTCCCCCTTGCACTTCGCCCAGGAAGAACAGTATCGTTATTGTGTTAAGCGATTTCGAATCACTAGCTTGAATTTAGGGAGGTTACCATGGCTATACGACTTGGAGATGAGGCACCGAATTTTACGGCAGAGACAACCGAAGGGACCTTCAACTTTCACGAGTGGTTGGGCGGCGGGTGGGGGATTCTCTTCTCGCACCCGAAAGACTATACGCCGGTTTGCACGACCGAGTTGGGGACCGTTGCCAAGATTACGCCGGATTTCAAGAAGCGGGGCGTGAAAGTCATCGCCGTCAGTGTCGATCCATTGGATTCCCACAAGGGCTGGATCAACGATATCAATGAGACGCAAAAGACCACGATGAACTATCCGATCATCGCCGATCCTGACAAGAAGGTCGCCACCCTGTACGACATGATCCATCCGAACGCGATGGACAACATGACAGTCCGCTCAGTGTTCATCATCGGGCCGGATAAAAAGGTGAAGCTGACATTAACCTATCCAGCTTCATGTGGTCGGAATTTCGATGAATTATTGCGTGTAATCGATTCACTTCAGCTGACCTCAAAGTTCAAGGTCGCGACGCCGGCCAATTGGAAGGATGGGGAGGATTGCATCATCACCCCTGCTGTAAACGATGCTGAAGCAAAGACGCTGTTCCCCAAGGGCTTTAAGAGCGTGAAGCCGTATCTTCGTTACACCCCGCAGCCGAATAAGTAACGAACGGTTTGACTGGGATTGAGGGCGGGAGAGGCTTTGAGCTTCTCCCGTCCTTCGTATTTTTCGCAGGATGCTGAAAAAGTCCGCCAGCGTCGTTCTCACATCGTTCAGATCCTCAACGTACCCCAGAGGGTACGCCTCCGGGTCTTCACTCGCTGCGGCCTTGCTGGACAAACTTTTTGAGCATCCTGCTGTCAGTTTTCTCTACTCCAGACATAAATGTCTTGAGCGAGGTGGGTATTGAGTCATTCGCTTTACTCTTTCCCGGTCCAGCCAAAGACGATAACCGCCATACCGAGCACGGCGATTCCGGCGCCAGTCCAGTCGAAGACAGTGAGCTTCTCGCCGTCCACGACCCTTAGCCAGACGAGGGCCGTTGCCACGTAGACACCGCCATAGGCAGCATAGACCCGCCCGCTGGCGGCGGGGTGGAGCGTGAGCAGCCAGACAAAGACGGCGAGGCTGAGCGCTGCCGGAACCAAGAGCCAGATCGATCCGTCCTTGCGAAGCCAGAGGTACGGGAGAAAGCAGCCGACGATTTCGGCAAGGGCTGTGAGAATGAAGAGCCCAGCTGTCTGGATCAAGAGCATAGGTACGTCCCCCTTCTTCTGGGCGATAACGTCTCATCATGCCCGACAAGAATCAAGTCGAAGGGTCGAGGAAAGCGATTTGACAATTTATATTATTCTGGGTTCGCGGTGCTCTCGCTTACCGTGGAGAGCCATTGCTTGTTCACATTCCGTGAAGCAGATGATGGGACTTAGCAGGCAGCAGGAAAATGTTGCGCGAGACATGCGGGATGAACGAGATGGGAGTCCAAATCTGTCCATGGCGCGCCTTTCTCGCATGTCTCGCGCTTCTCGCACCACAGCCTAGTGGCGCTGGCAGCCTTTTCTAGCGTCCTGCCTCTATACGAGCAGCAGGCCGGCGTCGCGAACTTTTTTCCAGGAGGTCGTACCGAGGAACATCTCAAAATCCTTTACGGTACCTGGAAATGTAGTTTTCACTTCCCGGAGGAGGGGATAGGGACGCGATGAGTTGTTGTGAGGTGTGGATTGTCGAATCAGCTTGTCAAGCCACTGAGCCTGTTGGTCGGCGAGTGTGACGGCCTGATCGTTGGTATGCCCCGGCAGAATGAGTCGCGTTCTTTTTCCGACAGGGTCACAGACTGGTTGTCCACCGAGCCAGACGAACCGCCGTTCTGCTCGTGGGTCATCGTTCACGATTCTTTTCTTGAGAAGACGCGGTACCCACGTAGAGGACACCTCAGTCCTTGGTACAGGATGGTCAAACCATTCACGGACGTCGAGTGTGAGTCCTCGCATTTCGAGATAATTGAGCACTGACCGTCGTAGCCCTTCGCCGACCCACTCCGGCGTCTCGACGCATCGGTCTTCATGTAGAAAGTCATTTTCGGCGAAACCCTGAAACTCAGGACCGAGGATGCGCAATCCATGAGCCGCCGGCGTGAGCCCGATCGGGCTATGGGCTGTGGTGGTGAAGCGATGCCAGAAGGCGGATTGAATCAGACCCGCCGCGAACAATTGTCGAACTCGCTCAAGCGAGTCGATCGTTTCTTGTACTGTTTCAGAGGGACAACCGTACATAAGATAGGCATGAATGAGAATGCCTGCGTCTTTGAAGGCTGCTGCCACAAGCGCGGTTTGATCGACAGTAATCCCTTTCTTGATCTTCTCCAGTAGCCGGTCCGAGGCAGCTTCAAGTCCTGCCGTCACGGCAATGCAACCGGAGGCTGCCAAGAGGCGGCACAGGTCCGGCGAGAATGCCTCTTCAAAGCGGATATTACCCCACCATGAAATAGTGATGCCTCGTTCCAGTAGGGCCAAGGCGAGCGATTTTAAGGCAGCGGGAGGCGCAGCCTCGTCGACAAAATGAAACCCTCGGCGGCCCGTCTCGGCGACCAGTTGCTCGATCTGCTGGATGAGCCGATCGGTCGGCGTCATTTCATAGCGGCTGATGTAGTTGAGCCCGACATCGCAAAACGTACACTGCTTCCAATAACAGCCATGGGCGACCGTAAGTTTGTTCCAATGGCCTTCCGACCAGAGACGATGCATCGGGTTTGTGCTGTCCAAGATTGTGAGATAGCGCCCCAAGGTCAGGCCGCAATATGTCGGACAGCCGACCTCGGTCATTCTGAATTCCCGATCGGATGTATCATTCGCAAAGACCACTCGATCCTTGTCCCGATAGAACGTCCGGCAGAGTCGCGTGCGCGGTCTGGCCCCCACCAGATGTTCGATCAACGAGAGCAAAGGCCGTTCCCCGTCGTCGAGGGTGACGTAATCGACGTAGTCGAATACGCGGGGGTCCGAAAGGCGGCGAAGCTCCGTGTTGGCATACCCGCCGCCAATGGCAATGGTCATGTCGGGTCGTTGGCTCTTGATCGAGTGGGCAATACGAAACGCACCATAGAGGTTCCCGGGAAAGGGAACAGTCAGGCAGACCAGCGAAGGATTGAGGCGATCGAGATGCTCCCACAAGGATTCGAGCATGAATTGATCCGTCAACGTCGGGGGGACGGCTACCGCGTTGATGATGGTTTCAAACGATGAGGCGGCTCGGGCTATATGTTCGGCATAGCGGCTCAGGGCAAAATGGGGAGACACGGTGGCTTGAATCAGATCGGCCAGGTCTTCGAGATACAAGGTGGCGAACCGTTTAGCACGATCCTCCTCCGACAAGGCACGTGATGACGCAGCGCTCCCTCTATGGCCGGCAAACCGGGGTCCTTGGGGAAGGAAGCCAGGACGGGCGAGGAGCAAGGCTAATGAGGGATTGCGTCCTTGGAGAAATTCAATGACCGGCTCGATGGCATTCAGATAGGCCGGCTCGACCGCGAGCATCTGTCTGGCTTCACCGGGCAATTCATTTTCACGCTTGTGCACCTGCTCAAACAGGGCCTGGAGTCCCGATCGACAAAAGAGCCGGAGCACCATTTCGATGCCGAGGTCGGCTTGGGAGGCCTCGATCTCGCGGCCACGGAGAAACCCTGTGAGATAGGCGGTGGATGGGTAGGGAGTATTCAGCTGAGTGAGCGGGGGAATGAGGAGCAAGACAGAGGGTGTCGGCATGCGCTCACATACCATACCTCTTTGAACGAATGCCAGGTTCGCGGGTTATGACAATAATAGTGGGAGACTATTGGTATTCTTGGCGCTTCATGCGCTACTATTTGCAGATCATTTGAGTGGTCCCTAGAATATGACGTATCCCTACACCCTCTATAGCGATTTCAATTGCCCGTTCTGCTATGCCCTGCACGAGCGGCTCCATGATCTGCAGTTCATCGATCGCTGCGAATGGCGCGGCGTGCAACATGCGCCGCAACTGCCTCGTCCAATGAAATCTTGGCAGGGTTTGTTGGGCGTTGAACTGCGCCACGAAGTGACGGTCGTGCAGCGGCTGGCGCCAGGTCTGCCCATTGCGCTCCCCCCTGGTAAGCCCAATACGAGACCGGCGATCGAACAAGCGGTGGTACTCCTACGGTGTGATCGATCACACATGATGGCGTTTGTGCGTGAGACCTATCGGGCCTTCTGGTGTGAAGGCAGGGACATTTCTGATCCGGCGGTGCTCAAGCAACTGGTCGAGCAGGGAGGAGGCTCGCCGGAGAGTATGGATACGATCAATGACGAGGATCGCCGGGTGGCTCAAGAATGGGAAGCGGCCTGGCACGTAAAAGGCCAGGCCGGGGTTCCCCTCATGGTCTCGCCGGAGGGAGATCATCTTGTCGGATGCGCGCCCCCCGAAGATATCAGGCGGTTTTTTGCCTAACAGGATTAGACTACATCCAGATTCATCACGTAGTTCTGCAACTCCCGCCGATGTTCTTCTTCCGTGTTCTTGAGGCTCTCAATCTCCTTGCGCAGTTTCTCCAGCTCGGTCTCCTGCTGGTCCAAATTCTTGACATAGCGAGAATAGAGATCGGAGTTCTGCTGGAGCCGCTGCATATTCTCCCTGATGCGAGCATGCTCCGCCGTGATCTCGGAGGTGCGTTGGTCTAGGCGGATCCTTTGGGTACGCGTGCCGTCCAGCGTACTTCGCAATTGCACCACACGTTGCAGCGCCTCTTTCACTTTTGGGCTGACT
>JBGTCI010000064.1:0-89426 GCA_041748925.1 Nitrospiraceae bacterium
GCCACATCATGATCGGGGTCGGCACCGATGAGCGTGGCCTTATGCTCCGTCCGATCGGCCAGCGTGACGGTGACCGAATTGGCCCCGTAGACGACATGAAAATTGGTGACGATGTGCCCCTGCTTGTTCCAGACGAATCCCGATCCGGACCCTTGGGGGACCTCAAAGAGATTGAACGACCAGGGATCTCGCTGAATCGCCGTATTCGCGATGAAGACGACGGATTTCGTCGCCCGCTCAAACACGGCCATCGTGGCCCGCTCGTCCGCGCCCAACTCGGCGGGCGAGGGTGTCACGACGCGCGACTTCCCTTCAGGCCCGCCGTAGGCCCCACCCAACGGCTTCCCCCACTCAGCTATCGACAAGGTAGGCCAGAGGCTGATGAGCAAGAGTCCCGCCGACACAACTCGCCCATTCATCCTGATTATTCTCCCATGATTTGGAAAATGAGTTCCCTGGCCCTGGATCTGGTATCGAAATCAACGACGACAATCTGTTGCCAGGGCCCCAGCAACATCGTCCCGTCCAGGAAGGGAATAGTAATCGACGGCCCTTGCAGCTGCCCTCGCAGGTGGCTGTGGCCATTGTCCTCACCGGCATTCCTCGTGTTGTGCTGCCATGCAGGATCGGCCGGCACAGCTCCCTCCCAGAAGGTCTTGGTATCGGCCCTGATACCCGGTTCATCTTCGATGATCATCACTGACGCGGTGGTGTGCTTAATGAACACCGTCACGATCCCGGACGACAGCCCAGTGCCTGCCAGAGCGTCGACCACAGACTTCGTAATATTTTCGATCTGCGTGTTCCCCTGCAGGGTGAGACACAACGATACCGTCTTGACCGCCATCTTATGACTCCATCGCTCGGAGGGCTCGTCGCTCGCCCCGCGTAAATGCACAGCCACGAGCCTCCTCCAGAATTGCATCAAACTCGCCTTGCGCCGTCAACCGACGCAAGGCCCCCATCACCGCGCCACTCAAAATGCCATCCTGCTGCAACGTCTCCAGATAGGCAAAGGCATCGACCAACGTTTCTTTCTTCCGCACATAATAGTCCCGTCCGCGGCGCTGATTGCTGTAGGCTTCAAACTGCTCGCAGGCAACGAGAATCTCCGCCAACTGCCTGATCCAAGGCTTGGCAGACGCCAGCTTCTCCGGATAGTAATAATACAGCATCACCTGCTGCATCCAAGGCGCCCAGATCACTCCCATCTTCTTGATGGCAGGTCGAACCGTACGCAACCGGCGGACAAGCCGGCGCGAATAGCCCAGCCGCATCTCGACCTGTTCCTTCGCCCAAGCCGTCATCGTAATACCGTCGGCCTCAAGATCATGTCGATAACACCGGAGAAAGGCCTCCGTTTCTCGCCCATAGGCCGTCTCCGGATGTATGGCCCTCCATTCACGTGGCCTTGTCGGAATTCCGCGCTTCTTGGCCCAGGACCAAATCCTCCCAAAGAGTCGGCGATCGAGCCCGGCACGGCCCAAGTCATGCAACAAGCACGCGATCTGATACTGGTGGACCCGCTCAACTCCATGACCCAGCGCCGTGGCCACCGCCACGCACATACGCGCAGTCCGTACCGCATGAGCCCGATCGTACCCACGAATGATGCGCCCACGGTGAACAGGGTGCGGGTAATCGTAGAGACGCATCAACCGGGTCAGGAGTGTACGGGGAACCAAGATCGGGGGGCGTGCGTGGGCATACGGCATCATGAGTTGGAGTGCGCCCAGGTGGATGAGTCACCGCGACGACTTCGAGGAGAATATCGTTCGATGAAACGAGGTGTCAAGGCGAGTCCGCCAGACAACACTCGATGAAAATCTTCATCTCTGCTATGCTCGGATTGCGGCCGCAAGAGAAACCTGTCCGGGTCAATCAGCTGAAACCATGACACGAATGTATCTACGCGCGGCGACAGTCAGTAGCGGAGTTCTCTTCGCCTGCACCCTGATCACCTCGATAACAGGATTTGCGGCAGCTTCGCTCGATCAGCTCACTGAGTTGACCGGCAAGGCCTCAGTCATCGTCACGCTCAAAGGCCGCGACACCTTTACCAGCGAATACCGCTACGACGTCAGTGTCAGGAACCACACGTCTGATGCGCTGATTGCCGACTCACTGGTGATCGTCCTCGATAAGATTACCAACCTGGCCGGTGAAGACCACGAAGGGTTGACAGGCGAATCCTTCCTTACCCGGTTTGAAGTGCTGGGGCAGGACGGCGAAACCGCCGATGGCAAACCTTTTTTCCGCATTCCAGCCGGCCCAAGCCCGGACCTCAGCCCACTCACTGACAGCCTCCCGGCCAGCGTCCGACTCAGGAACAAGGATTACCTCTCAGTCTTCACACCTTCGTTTAAAGTGCTGGGGCAAAAACGCCCGCCGCCAGAGCCAAAACAAACCCAGGCTGCCCCGGTTCAGCCCGGAGCCACTCCGGCAGCACCCAGCCGCAACTCCGTCGACAAGCTGATTCAGTTGTTGATCAAAAAAGGAGTGGTGACAGAAGAAGAATGGCGCAAGGCCAACCAGCCATGACGGATAAGACCTGTAGCGCCTGCCAAGGCAGCTGGCCGAAGGAAGACCATTTCATCGCCGACCTCGGCCTCTCCAAGGCCTATCTCCACGACGATCAATTCTTCCCCGGCTGGACCGTCGTTGTCTTTAAACGCCACGCAACAGAGCTGTTTCATCTGGCTCCCACGGAACGGATTCAGATGATGGAGGAAGTCAACCTCGTCGCCAAAACCCTTGCCCAGGTCTATGAGGCGAAAAAGATCAACTACGAGCTCCTCGGCAACCAACTCCCTCACCTACACTGGCATGTCATTCCCCGATTGGCCGGCGACCCGGCCCCCCTCGAACCAGTGTGGCGGGTACAGCATGAGCCCATACTCCATTCAGGGCCTGATCTCCAGCGCACGGTCCAGCGCCTGCAGCAGGCGGTTCAGAAGGCCCGCTGAATCACCAATCGCCCTTTCTGATATAATACAGGCCGTCTCTGACACCAGATCTGGAGGGTCACAGGTTTCCAATGTGTCATCGATTGGTGCTCGTGACCCTCTTGTTCGCGCCCTTCATCGCTCAACTCCCTATCCATGCATCATTCGCGCAAGCGCCTGAAAACGGACCCCCCCCGGTGGTCGAATCCCCGTCGCCGCCTATCGAAACTTCGCCGGCTCCAGCGCCTCCGGATCAGCACCGGCCCCCTGAACTCTTGCCGCACGAGCGAACGGACGCGGTCATGGCGCTGGGTGAGTTACGCGGCGCAGTCCGCGTGTCGCCGAATAGCGCGAGCGACCGGCTGAAGTTGGCACAAGGGCTCTATCGAATCGGCGATCTTGATTCCGCGCTCGATGAATGTCGCGTGGCGATTAAGCTCGAGTCAAACAGCGCCAGAGCCTATCTGCAACTCGGCGTCACCCTGATGGCCAAACAAGATGAGCATGCGGCGTCCATAGCCTTGATGGAGGCCACTCTGCTCGACCCTGAACTCACACACGCGCATTACAGCTTAGGCAGCGTCCAGTACTCGCTGGGCAATCTCACAGCCGCGATCCAATCCTATCGCCGCGCCTTGGAACTGCAGCCGAGCTTTCTCGACGCCCGCTATCGTCTTGCGCTGGTCTTAAAGCTGGCGAATCGGCATCAGGAAGCGGCGCAATTTATGAATGAAGCAGCGATCGGCGGAGTTCCACAAGCGCAGTACTTCATGGGAAACGCCTATCGCAACGGGCAGGGTGTCGAAAAGAATCTGGCACTGGCCATTCGTTGGTGGACCAAGGCCGTCGAGTTCGGCCAGAAGCGCGCGGCGGAATCCCTTTCACAACTTCGCCGCCAAGCGTTATCGCCCGACCAGTCTGAGCGCCGTCGAAAAGAGGCGATCGAGGCCTTCAGACAGTATCGCGACAAGCTCTGGGCTGACTATCCGGATGCAGGAAGGAGCGACCCGAATCAATCATTGGGTACCGCCCTGCTCAAAGACAACCAATCTTCCAATGGAGTCTCGACCCTCTTTGCCGAGGCCTATGCGCTGGGAGAATCTGCGCACGAAGAACTGGCGCGCCTGTATGAAACCGGCCTCGATACCCACCTCGCTCAATTCGACATACAAATCCTGACGTGTTTTGCCACCACCGCAGCCGATGGCTTCATCCCGTCAAAGAAAGCGCTGGCACGTATCTATGGCAAAGGTCTCGGTGTCGAGCCGGATATGCGGAAGGCCAAGGCGATGCTGAAGGGGCTGTCCAAGCGGGAGATGAAAGCTGTCCTGGATGAAATTGCCGCACGTTAGGAATTAGTCATGCTCGATGGCTCACGCCTGTGGCGGAAATTTCTCAGTTCCTCCTGGCTCCAAGCCGGCGCGATGGGGTGCCTCGCAACGGTCCTGGCGTTCGGTTTGTGGACCGCAGCCTCAATCACATTCACAGCTCTGGACTGGGCCGCGTACGATTTCTGGCTGAGCGATCGCGCTCCCATCCCGGTAAGCCCATCCCTTCTCATCGTCACACGAGACCCGGCCAGCGAAGAAGAGTTCGGCGGTGGACCATGGGACCGCGCGATCTTCGCACGCCTGCTGACCAGCGCACATGAATCCGGAGCCCGCGCGATCGGTCTCGATCATCGCCTCGACCGTGCCGGCCCGGCGCAACTCGGCGGGGCGGCAAGCGATGCCCTGCTGCTTGAAGCCATGAGCGCCGCCGGCCCCATCGTCGTCGTGCAGAGCCCTGACGCGACACTCACCTCAGACGCAACGATCGCGGGGCATCTGCTGGTCACCACCCATTCCGATCACGTTGCGCGAATGGTGCCTGTAGCGGCAACTGATGACACACAATCAGCCCCAGCCTTCGGGATTGCACTGCACGAGGTATTTCAAGAGCAAACCTCCCCGACGAAGCCGTCTCTTTCGGAAGGAAGCAGGGTCTCGCTCTTGGTCAACTATGTCAGCGATGGAACGATCAATGCCTTCTCAACTGTTCCTATGTCATCCGTGTGGAACGCCATCGAGCATCACGAACGCGATCAGCTCACCGAGTGGTTCAAGGGCAAGGTTGTCGTGTTCCTTCCAAACCCGATAGCAGGAGGAAGCTCGCTCCTGCCCACGGGACAGACGGTCACCAGCTCGGTGGTACATCTCCATGTTCTGAACATGCTGCTGACCGACAATCATCTCTACCAGATTGGCACCGCCAGCCGCGCTTTGATCACGCTCTTCTTGGCCGGGTTGGTCGCCTGGCTCCTTCTTCATTTCCGAGGCACGATCAGCCTGCTCCTTGCCGGGAAAGCCATTGCCACGTATGGAGTATTCATTTTCCTCGCGCTTGCGCTGGCCCACTTGGTGCTTCCCCTCGCCATGCCCTTGACGGCCGCCCTGTTGGTACTCGTCGGCACAACCATTTGGGGTCACCTCACCGCTCATCAGCGGCTGATGCTTTTGGAGCAAGACATGCTCCGCCTGCAGCAGGAAGCCGTCGCCGTGCGCGAAGCCCTGGTCCTGCGCGAGACCCGTGCAGAAACATTGCGGGAAGATCTCGCCGTCGCGCGAACCGCCATCACGCAATCCACCGGCCAGCAGGAAGAACTCACTCGCTCAGCAGATCTACTCCGCTCCCAGCTCACCGACGCCCAGGCGCAGGAAGATGACGCACGCCGGAAGTTAGAAGAGCTTGAACATCAGCTCCACAGTCTGCGCGCGGCCACGAGTTATCCTGTCGCAATGGGGGATGTCGAACTCGATCGCCTGCGGGACGAATGCCGGCAGCTAGGCATCATCACCCAGGATGCCGGAGTCCTGCGTCTCTATCGGGATCTCAAGAAAGGGGCCAAGTCTCCTCTGACAGTTCTGGTGCTCGGCGAGCCGGGAACCGGAAAAGAACTATTCGCCCGCGCCGCTCACCTGCTCAGTCCACGCGCCGGCAAGACCTTCATCGCCGTCAACATGGCGGCTATCTCCCCTGAGCTCTTCGAGAGCGAACTCTTCGGCCATACGAAAGGCAGCTTCACCGGGGCCATGGCCGATCGAAAAGGCTACTTCGAATTGGCCAACTATGGGACCATCTTTTTAGACGAAATCGGCGATCTGCGCTTGGACCACCAGAGCAAGCTGCTGCGGGTCTTACAGGAGAAGTCCTTTTATCGCGTCGGCGCGACGGTCCCAACTACGGTGGATGTACGTGTCGTAGCCGCGACGAATCGCGATCTGCAGCGAGGGGTTTCCGAAGGCTGGTTCCGTGAAGATCTGTATTTCAGACTGACAGGTCTCGTATTCCGGTTGCCGCCGCTACGCGAACGGACCGGCGACGTGCCGATCCTCGCAGATATATTTCTCAGCGACCTCGCCGGTCAGATGAGAAAGCCGGTTCCAAAGCTCTCGAACGAAGCACTCCGTGCACTAGTCGAACATGAATGGAAAGGTAACGTGAGGGAGTTTCGGCATTGTCTGGAACAGGCGATCGCACTCAACGATGGACCATTGCTCACCAAAGAATCATTGCGCCTCGGTCATGCATCCACATCACCTGTTGGTCGAGCCAAGCCGGCACAGATTCTTCCCGATCCGGCCAGCGATGCAGCAGTGTTACAATGTTTGAGACAGCATGGTTTCGACATGCAGGCGACGGCAAAGACACTAGGCTGGGATCGCAGCACCGTGACACAGCGGTTGAAGGGCCTCTGCTTCCAAGCGCTGGTCGAGGCGGATGGCGATCAGGCGAAAGCCGCACTGGCTATCGCAGGCGATTCCAGCCATCTGAGAACCGTCGAACTGAAGCTCATGGACTACCACAGCCACCTGATGTCTGTGATCGAACCCTTCGCCACAGCCAACGAAGCGCTCATCGATTGCAAGCGGCGATTCAAGAACCTCCCGGATCGGCACTTCGCCTCAGTTGAATCACTCGTTCGGCAATACTTTCGCCACAATCCATTAGATTCATATAGTCGGACAAAAGAAATTTTGCCTCCTCTATAGAGCACTCGCCGAGAAAACAGGCGCTCCTTTTACGGTGTTCGCCAATCCATTTAAACCCTACGGGTGCGGCTCAGGCTTTTCCTGGCGCGCCTCAGTCTTTTCATGAGCGGCCTTTCCTTTCGCGCGTTGTTCGGGTGTCAAAACCGCGAGCGCCTCGTTCCGGGCCTTGAACGCCGACATCCGCCGTGCCACTTCCAGTATTTCGCTCTGTTTCACTTTGGCTTCGAGTTTGGACAAGTCGGCCTGCTCCTCTCCATCCACCAACGCCTGCAATTCCAGTTCGTTCACACGAATCTCCGCTCCGAGTCTGATTCGTGCACGATCGAAGTCGAGTTCAATGGTTTTCAGCTTTTTTACCTGTTCCTCCGTCATCCCGAGCTCTTTCTGGTGTTTCAAGAGATGCCGAAGATGGTTAGCGTGCTGGGGAGAGTGCCCTCTCATCTCCCCATAAGGGCGAGATTCCGGATTCGCCAGGCTCGGTTGCACACCCAATCCCAGTAGGGCGATCATGCCTATCACGCTCATTGTGAGAATATTGGTCTTCATCGAGTCCTCCTTGGTTAGTAACGCTCGGAGAGAGAGGAATAGAGGTTTACCTTTTACTTTGTTCCTCGACCAAGTGATATGTTGAAGGATTGTTTCAGAATGGATCTATCGTTAATCCCCCGCCGCCAGGAACCACACACCATGCCGCGGTGATCTTGGAATCACCGACAGGGCTCGGCAGAAGATGAGTGTGAACGGCAGTATGTCGAGATGACAGATCGCAGTCTGGTCAAAATTGCTCAGATTTCAGGGATTCATCCGACAGGCAACGTCAAGCTCGCTCGATTTGAAGTCAAAGATGCTTAATTAAGAGCAAGCGTGGTTGTGGAGGACGACATTGAGGAGGAAACTGTGCCCGTGGAGCCCGTCGTTGTTGTAGGCAATGAAGCCTGGTTTGCGGAACGGATTCATGATGAAACTGAGGGTAAGCGCGCGGTACCGTATTGTTGTTGCCAGGAAACCCAATGGAGATTGGCTATGTTCACTGTTTCGCTTGGGGTCGATAGTGCTTGCGGAGATACGCGATGATCCTCTTTTCATCACCCGCGATGACCACGTTGCGCAAGGAGTCGACCAGCGTGGGAAGACCAGTCTGTCCGGAATTTTTCTTCAACCGTTGCCGTTTTGATTTGTCCTTGGAAACACTTCTCAGAATGTAATCGATTCCCATTCGGACATCTTTAATCGAACTTGTCTGCTGTACGGACATTCTTCAAATTGAAACAGCTCCAGCATCGCTTCCTCCTCTCACACGAGTTATATCTACGCAACAACTACATGACGCCACTTGCCGTGGTGTCGTTCGCACATTTTCCTGGCCAGATCTCGTGAAAACGGCCCACTGGGTCGAGTACTTGTCTGCGCGCTCACAAACAAGTTGGATCGGCCAGTGCAGGGTCAAACGCGTCATCGCGAACGTCCAAGACGAGTTCATAGGGAGCCATTGGCGAGAAGTTTGAGCGCAACGCAATGCGCGTCCCGACCACATTGTCTTGAGCGCTCCGCTCAATCAGCCCCGCGAGACGCAGAAGTTCCACCAACGGACCGCCAATCCACTGCTCAGTGATTTCCGTTTGATGCGAGGTCCCAACCTCGAGATTCATGGCCGGTCCGAACTGGGTGTATTCCGACAGCCTATCGTTCGCCGGATTGGAAGCGTACTTGCGTATCTCGGCTGCGAACTTCCTCAAACCCTTCACCGACCCAACGATGCGCCATTCCTTCGCAGCATCGTTTCGACCGCAGAAAAACCCCAATTCACGCCAAGCCTGTCGCGTCGCTTCTTTGGCTGCATCACTCGGCATTATATTACTCCTAGGAGGATGCTGAAAAATCCCGCCAGCTTCGTTCTCAGCTCATCAAAATCTTCAACGTACCGATTGAGGTTCACGGAACTCAGAAGCACTGGAAGGGTTTTTCCATTCGCCAAGATCCACTATACGGGCGAACGGCCCCACGAAGTGCGGTCGGTACCTCCTCCGGTTTCGATTCGCCTGCGGCCTTGCTGGACGAACTTTTTGAGCATCCTGCGGGACCGCCCCGCATAGCAGACACCTTAACCCCTGATCAGTAAACCCCTGCTGGGTTGCTCACAAGATGACGGTGAGAACGACTCCTTACACCTTTTTTCCTGTTCAAGAACTTCCCCCCGCTCGCCGTCTTTCTTCAGTCGAAACGCTAGCGAGGCAGCACGTTCGTCAGGCTGCCGATCTCAGGCCAGGCATTCCAAAAGATCTCAAATGAACCTGACCTAGCCTTCGTCGCTGAGACCATCGATTCGCCGGGCTTTTTCGCCCGCATGATCAGGCTTCGGTAAGAGATGGATCGGAGCAAAAAATAGACCCGCAATGATTGTGGGCACTACCGCACTCGCGATGACCGCCGCCACAAGAAAAGAATATTGCTCCTGAGTCACCAACCCATGTGCCAAACCGTAGAGAGAAGAAATGGTCCCAAACGTCAAGCCGGTCGACATTAAAAGCGTGTAGTACCAGCGTTCATTGCGGTCCTGACGGAACAGGCTGATAAAGGGATAGAGGCCAAAAATCTTTGACGCCACCTTGCCCATGAGCAACGCGAGAAACACTAACGGAGCCGCGAGCAAGGCAGGCAGGGACACGAGTGTTCCGGCTCGAAGAAAATAAAATGGCGTGAGAAATCCCACGGTCAGCGTTCGCAGCCGGCGAATCCAGTGCGCGTCTCTCGCGGCACTTCCCGCGAGTACCATGCCGGCAAGATATGCCGGAAGAACTGCTTCGCTCCCCGACCACAGAGCCAGCGCGCCCAATCCAAAGAGCGTGAGCATGATCCATTTCGTTCTAATCGCCGCAGTACGATGCGCATAATGTCGCGTCAGCCACGCGGTGATGTATGGCAACGCCATCAGCGCCGCGATACTGCCCACGATGAACACAAGAGTCTTATAGGTAAATGGTGCAAAGAGCAAACCGAGGGCGATCACTGTTCCCAGGTCCGTGACAAAGCATGAGGCGAGAATACCCTTCCCAAACTCCGTCTTATTAAAGCCGGTTTCCAGCATGACCGCATAGACAACGGCCATGGACGTCGTCGAGAGAGCGACCCCACAGAGCCAACTGGCATTCGCGTCCCATCCCAATACGTAATACGCGAGGGCAGCACAGCCGAGAAACGGCGCCATGAATCCCACCAATCCGACCACACTCACCTCCGTCAACTTCTTACGGACGATGTCGGGATCGAGTTCCGCCCCGGCCAAGAAGGTGAGGACCACGGCCCCAGAGGCCGCGAGGAACCGTACCCACTCGGAGTCAGCGGCGAGGACATCGCCGAAGCCAAAGAAGCCGGTTGCCGCTGCAGCGACAACTCCCACACAGATTTCGACGAGTGCGATCGAGAGGCCCAGGGAGGAAGCAATGAGGGCAGAGACAACAGCGAGGGCGAGCCACAGAGTTGCTGTGAGAAAGATTGATTCCATCGAGGAGTCCTCCGTTCCGGCCAGGGGGTGCAGACTGCTTCGGGCCGGTTGCTACCACGCTGGCGACAATCCTACGGCTACGGCAGTGGTAGCGTAGGAGTCATCAGCCTGGCCGAGGCGGTTATACGGGGGACTCCATCCCCTGTAGAGGATGAGTATACGCGAAATCTTCAGGGAGCGTTACAGTTTAGTGTTGAGCCTGAAATTGCGATCGGAGAATGTGAACCGGCAACGGTAGGTTAAGTTTCAAGCAACGATCGAAACATGATCACCGAATCCTGATACGTTCCGTCGTTCTTCCGCACCGCGCCGGGGATCACACCCAGTGCTTTGAAGCCAAGCTTTTCCCAGAGCCGCCGCGCGACCACATTTTCTGAAAACACCAAGTTGAAGATCACGCTGCGGTAGCCGAGTTGCTTGGCGTAGGTCAGCATCGTAGCGCCCAAGAGCCAACCCAACCCTTTGTTCCGCCAGTCCGGCGCCACGATGAAGCCGGCGTTCGCCACCTGTCTAGCCCGCCCAGGCCAGTTCGCTTTGAGGTAGAACGCCCCGACCATCCCCGCCGCACCAGCCCGGTCCGGCACATAAGCCGCCACCGTGCTCTTTCCACGAAACCAGTACTCCATGAATTCGTCCTGATCCGGAAACCGGTCATGCGGGTACGACGTCCCCTCGTCGACGATCACCCGGTAGAGCTTCCGCAACGGCTCAACATCATAGTTGTCCGCCAGCACCAATTGAACCGGCGAACCGTCTTTAAGTTTTGCGTCGACAGGAAAGGTGAGGCTCAATTTACTCAACCATCGATTGGCGTGTCGACCGATTCATAAGATTTAGGTCCCGAATGAATGATTCGAGCTCCCCTGGACCATAGACGGCCGCGATGTTAGGTGGTGACAAGGGCAAATAATTTCGAACAAAATGAACCCACCTCTTGTCCAAAACCACAAACTCCATATAGGCAACGGGAACCACCAAGTGAAAGACATCTATCCATTCATTACTGCTCATTTTCATATTCTCGTTTGCTACAAGAAAGAAATTGAGAGCTCGCAGGATATCTTCCGTATATGGTGGTCCAGGACGACGGATACTTCGCTCTCTATTTTTAATTTTGGCGTGTGCCAAGACAGGTGAATCGCCCCTAGCGCGCTCTACTATAGGAGTCAAACTAGCTTCGAAGCGAGCAGCCATTGCTTTATACCGGGCGGGTAACTCCTGCTTTAAATCTCTAAGTATGGCTGACATCTTTGGCATCGAAGGATGCTGCCGACGGATTACATAGTCGAGCATATCTATATCTGCAGCCGGATGGCGACCGCTGAATACTCCGGTTTTTCCCGATTCGTGCCGCTTCTCCAGAGCAATAACCTGATTTGGATCAATTTCCACAAACCCGAAGTCCAGAGAGTCCATGACTTCTGCAAGCGCATGGAGCTGGCCTTGATCTGATACCTGAGCGAGTTCCACGAGAGATGCGATTGAATACATGATGCAACAGCTCTGCGATAACGCACTCTCTATGAAACGCTTACATAGTGTGGCATCCTCGGAAAGCTCACACCACATCCATTGGTCGAGGTAAATACTGGGACCAACTGCCTTCTGATCGTAGACGATATCTCCATTGGCAAGCCGACGTGATGTGATCATGCTTGTTCTCTATCTAAAAGGATTTCTGCCTCCTCCGTTTACATGCCTACCAGCAACTCAATGGAGGCAAGTCTACTGCAATAGCTAATGAGATTCACACCCTAAGTCGATAGACGGACGACCTCGCTTGAATGAGGATTATCAAACTGTCTTTCCGAAAGGTCGAGGCCGAATCTCCTTTGGTGGTAGCGGGATGGTCCCCACTGCTCACTTCACCAAGGAAGTCGCCAGGCTGCCCTTTACTGCGCGCATCGGACGAGCACATTCTTATCGTGCGCGTTCTGCGAGCAAGAAGAGCACCTGGCCACTCCCTCCCCATCCTTCCCACCGTACGCGTTCCAGGAGGAGGACGACCAGGCAGGATGGGTAGGGTACCGCATCAGGTGAGAAGCGGCCAAAGCCCAAGAACAACGACACTGAGTCGTTTCATGTTAGGCTGTCTTGTGATGAACTGAAATTCCTGCTCTTGCGTAGCTCGAAGTGCCTGAAATCTAAAGGCAAAGCGGTCTCTTCTGATTCGCTTGAGATAAGGGAATTATTTGATACAATTTTTTAGGGGCACATTGCATGTTATATGAACTCTTCATGATTTGGATTGTTGGCAGCATCTCCGTGATTGCGGCCAGCATGGTCTTCGGTGGTTTATTGTGTGTCTGGTGTGCCTTTAAGGGTGGTAGGCGCTCCCGATTCATCCCCAGCTCCGAGCCACTTTCTCACCCCCCTTCCCACTGACAGATATTCTTCATCCCCCTACCCCCGACTGCGTGCTATTAGTCCGAGCGAAGATCTTCGGATTTTTCCCACTTTGCCCTAAGGGGAGCAGCCAGACCATCCTTCCCTGCGCGCATTGAGGGAGCACATTCTGATCGTGCGGCCTCAGCGAGCAAGAAGGATAGTCTGGCTGTTCCCCTCCTCTCTTTAGAGGCCGCGCGTTGCGCGAGCACAGAAGATCATCAGGCTCCATCCCCATCTCTCCGAATCTCTCTTACCTATCTCTTTAGGGGGCAGCCTGGTCGGTCCTCGAATGCGCGCAACTTTCTCACCCGCCCACCCACTGGCACGCCGAGACGTGCCATGAGCCCGAGCGAGCACATTCCCATTAAATAGCTCCCTCCAAGCTTGCTCGTTATCTCTTCAGGGATGGGGGCTGAATGATCTTCTACTGCGCGCGTTCAACGAGGCCCTTCTCAGGGCGCGCGTTGCGCGAGCAAGGAAGATCATCAGGCTCCATCCCCCTCCCCTTTCTTGCGGGGCCATCCCCGCATCCCATGCCGGTTCAAAACTCCCCGCATCGAATGCGCCTCTCCTCCATTCTCTGAACTCCTGAATTTTCCTCAACTCTCGTCCACTTTCTCCCCTTCCTAACAGCGGTACCCCGGTTGCTCAAGCCTCTGACCATCTACGCACAGGCAAGACGGCCAGAAAGGGGGTGATTCGGGGTTGAGGCCGAGATGGTTTTACGAACTTTTGACGTTTCACCTTTCACTTTTTACTTTTTACCAAAGAGGGAGATGCCATCATGCAGAAGCCATCATCGCCGGTCTCGTCGGGGAACATTTCTCCTGCTATTGTCGGGCCGAATAAAGACACGAAGGAGGTCTATGTCATAGGCCTGGGGGTTCTGGGCCTGGCCATCGTCATCGGAGCCTTTTGGTACTTCTCTGGGCAGGGCCAGTCCTATGCCACGAAGGCCCCAGCTGAGACCCTGACTAACGCTCAAGTTGCGAACGTGCTCAAGACCAGCACGACCCCGTCTGTAGACCCGATCGTACACAACCAGACCGTCCCCGCCGCCGGCCCCAAGTCCGACAGCATCCATACGGATATCTATTTCGAGGTGGGCCGCAAGGGACTCACCGACGACGCCAAAGCGATCCTCGCCACGCAGGCCGACTTGGCGAAGAACGATCCCGATCTCGGCATTCTCGTTCAGGGCTATACCGACCAACAAGGTTCGATCAGCTACAACCACAAGCTAGGACTTACGCGGGCTGAGAAAGTGAAAGAGTTTTTGGTCGGCCAGGGTGTCTCCGATCACGTCATCAAGGTGGTGAGCCTCGGCAAGGATGGCGCGCTCTGCCTCGCTAACAGCGACGTCTGCCGCAACATGAATCGGCGGGTACATCTCGAAATCCGCAAGATCGGCAAAGACCACATGATTCTTCCCACCGTCGCCACTGAACCGAAGACGACCGAACCGATCCAATCAGCGAACGATCAAAACACCAATACAGACGGTCACGGCTCACTCGCAGACAATCTGCTTCCTTCCTTTGCCGATCCCTCGGCAACCGATCCATCTCCACTGATGGCAGATCCGGCTTCCGGCAGCTAGACCGGCACCGAGTCTGAACCTGGAGGAGACGTCCGTCTCTTCCGGGTTCCGGTCGGCCAACACATACACTTTCACCCTGTCACCCTTCGCATCACCGAGGTCAATCATGCTGTACGCTCATGCCCGCTCATCGATCGTTCGTCTGTGCTTCTGTGTGTTGCTCACCGCTGTTCCTCTCTTGATCCATCCTCCAGCTCTGCTGCTTGCGCAGCCGGCCGAGTCGCTCAGCACCGGTGTGATTCCTACGATGGGGATCAACGACGTGACGGAAGGGACGCTGCTGTTCAAGACCAACCAGCTCGGCCGTTACACGCCCGCGCCTATTCTCAAAACCGACGTGCAGATTGCTGTGACGGGTATCATCGCCCGCGCCACTGTGCGCCAAGAGTTTACGAATCCCAGCGAGAAGAAAGGCGACTGGCTCGAAGGTGTCTATGTGTTCCCACTCCCGGAGACGGCCGCCGTCGATCACCTCCGCATGCACGTGGGTGACCGGATCATCGAGGGCCACATCAAGGAACGGGCTGAAGCCAAGAAAGTCTATGAAAAGGCCAAGCAGGAAGGAAAACGGACGAGCCTGGTTGAACAAGAACGCCCGAACATCTTTACCACCTCGGTTGCGAACATCGGTCCCGGCGAGCGGATCATTGTGGAAATCGAGTATCAGGAAACCATTCGATACGACCAGGGAAAATTCCAGCTCCGCTTTCCCATGGTCGTCGGTCAGCGATACATCCCCGGCACGCCGGTGATCGTTGAGGATCAAGATCCGAAAGGGTTGGGCACCATGCTGGATACGGACCGGGTACCGGACGCCTCGCGCATCACCCCGCCGGTGCAGAAGCCCGGCCAATGGCCTATCAATCCCGTCAGTCTGTCCCTCTCTCTGGCTCCCGGTTTTCCTGTCGCCAAGGTGGAATCGCTCTTTCACCCGATCATCGTCATCCCTGATCCCGACGGGGGCTATCAAATCAGCCTCAAGAAAGACGCCGTGCCGGCCGATCGTGACTTTCAACTCACGTGGTCTCCGGCTGCGAGCCAAGAACCGACGGTCACAATCCTGACCGAACAGCGGAACGGCGAGACCTATGCGATGTTGATGCTCGTTCCTCCGACGCAGCAGAACAACGCCGTGCCGCACATGCCCCGCGATCTGACCTTTGTCATCGATACATCCGGATCGATGGCCGGCCCTTCGATCGAGCAAGCCAAAGCTTCACTCGTAGTGGCCCTCACACGCCTGACGACCCAGGACCGATTCAACGTCATCCAATTCAACAATACGGTCCGCTCCCTCTTTTCCTCACCACAACCTGTGACAACGGCCGCCATGCGAAAAGCTGTCAGGTACGTGGAAGGCCTCTCTGCCGACGGAGGAACGGACATGCTTCCCGCACTGAGACAAGCCCTCAAAAGCCCACAGGACTCCACCAGGCTTCAGCAAATTATCCTGATTACCGATGGACAGGTCGGCAATGAAGATGAGCTGTTCGAGTTGCTGCACCATCGCCTGGGGACCAGACGGGTCTTCACCATCGGCATCGGGTCCACGCCCAACAGCCACTTGATGCGCAAGATCGCCGAATTCGGTCGCGGTACCTTCACCTATGTGGGGAACGTGAGCGACGTGAAAGATACGCTCGATGCTCTGTTCAAGAAGCTGGAGCATCCGGTGCTGAGCGACATTCAACTTGATCGGACCGGCTGGGCGGAGCTGGAACATTATCCTTCACGCATCGCCGATCTCTACGAAGGCGAACCGATTGTCCTTGCCGTGAAGGCCACATCAATCCCGGACCAAACCGTGCTTCGGGGATACATGGGCACACAACCCTGGTCGTTGCCCGTGTCCATCAAGCAAACCACGACTCAGGGTGGGCTCTCGGTCTATTGGGCAAGGCAGAAGATGTCCGCCCTGATGGACGAAGCCTTCATGGGAACAGACGAAGAGACCGTTCGCAAAGGAGTTCTGGACGTGGCCTTGGCCCATCATCTTGTCAGCAAATACAGCAGCCTCGTTGCCGTCGATGTCACGCCGGCCAGACCGACCGGACAGGCGGAAGCGGAACAGACACAAGGCGCGAAACCCGCGGAGGCTCAGGACAACACCTCGATGGCAGGACTTCCGAAGACTGGGACGAACGGAGTGATCCAAGTATTCTTGGGGCTGTTGCTGCTTGCATCGGCGGCCATCCTCTGGCGAGTGCGGCGAGTGACGGTGTGACCGTACACCGAATCAAGACCAAGGTGATGACCGTGCTGGGTCTGGCCTTGGTCTTGATCGGCCTGTGGCAGACCGGAAGCGGGACATGGATCTATGTGAAAGCCCAACTGGCCCAAGTCCTGTTACAACGGGCTTGGGCCGGCACGCTGTCAGGCCAACAAGACGTGAAGCCCTGGCCCTGGGCCGATACCTGGCCGATCGCTCGCTTGGCTGTGCCGAGTCTGGGCGTTGATCAGATCGTGTTGGAAGGGGCCTATGGACGAACGCTGGCCTTTGGCCCTGGACATGTAGAATCGACAGGACCTCAGGAAGGGTCAGACCGCATCATCCTTACCGGCCACCGCGATACGCATTTCCGATTCTTGGAAAAACTTCAGGCAGGCGAGATCATCCTCTTACAAGCTCGAACAGGCCGGTGGCATCGTTTTGCGGTGCGAGATCGTCAGGTCGTCGATTCACGAAAGGCCAGGATATTCACACAGGAGGGCAAGAGGCAACTCGTCCTCATCACCTGCTACCCGTTCCATGCCATCGTAGCGGGAGGACCGCTACGATATGTGGTCACTGCAGAGATGGTGGAGAGGATGGCCGAGGACAAGCCGTGAGCATAACATGAACACCCACGGACACGTTCATGCCGTTTTGGGAGAAGAGAAACAATACCTATTCCCACCCGCCTCTCTCGCACAGTCCATCGCAACCTTCGCACGAGCAAACAGGTCGTTGAGCTCCTGGCCATCGAGTGGGTACACCACTAGCCCGAGGCTCACCGTGACGGATATCTCTTGGTCCTCCATGGCCCAAGGTTGCGCGAACGCCTTCAGAATCCGGTCACCGACAATTTCCATATCGCCTCGGCTGTTGATCCCTTCGAGCAGGCAGGTAAACTCATCCCCGCTGAGACGCGCGGCGGTATCGACTTCTCGCAAACACTTCTTGAGACGAGCGGCAGCCTCTTTCAACAAGAGATCCCCCGACTCCGTTACACATGTCCTATTGGTTTCTGTGAAACGGTCCAGCCCGCACAGCATCAGACCCACTACATGCTTTTTACGCTTGGCCATGGCCACGGCATGGGTCATCCGGTCGCGGAACAGCACGCGATTCGCCAGGGTGGTCAGCGGATCGTGCTGCGCGAGATAGCTCAAATTTTGCTCGGCCTTTTTTCGTTCAACGGCATGCCGGAGGGCACGAATAAGCTGCCCCGCGGTAGACCCGTCTTTAATCACCACCTCTTGCGCGCCATGTTGGATCATCCGCCGATCCGCCGCTTCATCGTCTTTTTCTCCGAGCACCACGATCGGCATCCGGCCCAGCGCGGCCTGGATGAGATCCAACGTATCCAACCCATGCGTGTCGACTACGGCCCGATCCATAAGAATGGCGTCGAAAGACTCGCGGGCCAGCCGATGCAGGGCATGGCTGAGGCGCTCCACATGGGTCACCTCGATCTGCCCCTTCTCCGTCTCATGCAGCAGATCAAGAGCAAGCTTCGCATCGTCTGGGTTATTCTCGACTAACAACACGCGAATCATGACAGCCCTCACAGATACCAGTTGTCGCCTCGGCGAAGTGCGTTCCTCGTGAAGCGTATCTCGCATCTCGCATGCGACGATACAGACATACTCTTTCCGTCCTGCGCTTCACAAACGATGCTTCATGCGCAAGCGCAGCGGGTCGGCGATTGCAGCAGAAGCGCTCATGAACAATGCGGGCTAATTCGAATACTTCAGGTTGGTCTTCTTCGTGTCTTTCCACTTCCACGGCGGCACGGGATTGGAATCGGCCCAGAGGCCCTTGTGCGATGCCCTGGCCAATTCTTCAACCACCTCGAGGCCGGCATCGCTGGAGGCCGATCGGCGCCACCAGGCCAGGCCTTCTTTCAACAGCTCGCGTCCCACATTTCGCCCATCCTCCAGCAACACCTCGGCAGACACTCGACCCTGCTTGTCTCGTGTGAGCCCTCGCACGACAACCTGGCGGCTGCCGATGTAGCCAGCGGTCGCGTGCTTCGCCTGCTTCCCGTGGGGTTGCTTGAGTTCAGGACAGTCGATGTCTTTCAGATAGATCGTTTCATTGCGGCCGTCGTGACGAATGGTCAATCGATCGCCCTCATGGATGGTGATGACTTTCGCGACAAAGTCAGCCCATGAGAGAGCCGGGCATGTCGCGACAAGAGCGAGCGCAAGGCCGATGATGATGTGACGCTTGACCATGATTCCGTATGCTAACGCCCCCTTGAGTATCCGGCTATCTATTTCTTGATTTTTGGACAGCACGGAAGGGTAAAAATGTCATGGCTGCCCCGATTGGGAGAAGAGGAACGGATGGGTGGCCCGTGGTGAACCCGATCGACTAGGGATTTTGCGAGTAGGCACGGTGTGGAGGGTACGATATTGTGAAATGGCTTGAAGAGGACGCGATGCAACACTGCTCGACAATGGAAACATTGGAACCGAGCAGTGGAGTATCGCGAAATCTGAAGCAGAAGGCTCGACTCCGAAAGGGTTCGGGCCTTTACCTTGTCAATGGAAGGCACAGGCACGTGGAGAGAAGATGACTGAAGGTTTTTGCTTGGCCAGTTCACTCTGAGGGAAGGATAGCATTGGAATATGGAATCGGTTTTGCGTAAAGAGGTCCAGGAGTTTATCCGCGTCTGCGAAAGATTCGTCGAATTCTCTCATCGACACAACGGGCTAACCGACAAAGAGCGCGAGGCCGTCAATGTCTATGTTCTCCATACCTTGTACGAGAGAGTCATTTCGACCCTGCCACAGCAGGATAAGGAAAAGGCTGCATGACGAAGGCTGAAGCCGAGGCTTTACGCCCAGTCTCCAGCGCGCTCGTCGCTCTAATTGTCTTGCAGCTTTCTCAATGGCACCTTGCTCCTGCTCTCTTCTTGTTTTTTAGCATTCCTTTGATCGAATTCTTGTTTCGCGCTGCTTTTCTCCTCTTTTAGTTTCGTTTCATCAACCTTCTCATCTTCGCCCTTCCGAGGCTTCGAATCTCCTTTTATCAAGTCTTGATTACCCTGGGAGCCTCGATCATCCGACATGTCTGTCTCGGCTTGAGGGTGCGCGGCATAGGCAGAGGACAGCCCCACACACAGGACGAACGAACACAAAGTGACACCGGCAATTTTGGGAATCGTGACCATGAAAACCTCCCCGTTAGGCGTACACTCCATACATGATATGACTGTGTCCTTACTACGTGTCTCGGAGAGTTTATCCAGCTAGGAAGACTCCTTGGTATAGAGAAACCCGAGAGGCCGGTACCGAGTTCCCCTTGGGCACCAGTGTCTGAGCATGATTCCCCCTCATCAGACCTCGGCTCTTTCCTAGGTCATAATCACCTTGCTTTTCTTTAGACTGTTGTCTCGATCCAGGAAAGGAGGTGGATCATGTTATGTACAGACATTCGGGGAATTATCGCAGAAGAAGAGGAAGTTCAGCGTCATAAGGACGCCTTAGAAACGCTTTTGAGCGTGCGTTATAAATTGATGCGTGAGTCATTGGAAGAGCGCATTCGGCGGGCTCAGGATAAGGGAGAGTGGATCCAACTTTCTCAAGAAGAACGTGCTGCGCTTCATGAGCGGGAAAAACTTCATGTCAAGTCGCAGATCGATCGACTTCGACACGAACAAGATCGAACCAGAGGGAAGTTGGCCGAACTCAGACGAACAAAGGAGCGGGCAAAAAGCATTCGGGCAGCCGAAGTCGCATCCCAGCGGCACCGTCACTGAACAGATCTGTGCTGGGCATGACGCATAGACGACGCATAACATAATTGGGGCGCTCCTTATTCCGACCCCGGATGTGGTCGTAACCCATAGATCAGCACTGCTGCTAAGGGGGCGGTCTGAGGTTGTGCAGTGACCTGAATGGCTCGCATCCACATTATGCGTGAGGTGTTATCGGGCCTGACTAATCGATATCACGTATTTTTCGCGCTCCACCTCGTTTACTTGTGCTTCAATACGCCTCCCTGGCGTTATGTGCACCCCCACCTGTGTACTGAGGTCAATATGGAGAATCACTTCCTTACCGTCCAATTGCTTGACGAGAAGATTCGCACCGTTAATGTGTAGTATTTCACCCGTGATCGTGTGGATACCTTTGTGGGGAGCTTGTTCGCCGCACTTTTCAGGCTTGGGTTGACTGCCTGATACCTCAGCACACGGGTCAAATTTCTTATACTCATCCGCCTGCGTGACACTGGATAGGCTTAGGCACAGGATGAAACTGCAAGACGCCATGCCGATATGTTTTGAGGCAGTAGATGCCATAAGGTGTCCCTCTGGGGAGAAGGGCAGGCGCGCTGCTCTACTTCCCAGGCATCGTCGTGATCGTGGTTGTGGTGGTCGTCGACGTCGAGCTTGGCGTCTCCTTCTCACTGGGCTGACCATCGGTTTGATCACCGACTTCCTCACGGGATCGGGCAGTACTATTTGGATTACTCGTTTGACTAGTGGACTGCCCACCTACCTTGATTACTCCAGAAACGTTGCGCTCGCCAGTCATATCGGCTGATTCCATTCTTACGGTATACCGGACATAACCGGGATCTCGAAAACAGGCGCTGGCGGTTTCGTTCGTGCCCAGTTTGGCCGTGTTGCTGGGTGTCATCAATCCACCGAAATTATTCTTGCACGACAACTCCTTGTCCGACACAGGGCTGAGAAAGACGATTCGCACAGGTCCGGTCCTCTTGTTGACCCACCGAACTTCATCGCCTGGGCTGACCACTATTTCTCCCGGCGACAGGTTATCTCCAATGATGATGTCCTTGACATCCCCACTCCTTGTCACTGTTGGCGTGCTCTCACAGCCTCCCAGGAATACGATTGCAACTAAGCTCATTCCTAAATATCGAATTACACTCATAGCAGTTTCCCCCCCCCCCTCTAAAATTCTCTCTTTCCTTTACCATACTGGACGACCCGACTTACGCGTGCTGGGATTAACCCCAGCCTTATGACAACTGGTTACTAGGAGAGAGTATTGGACGGCTGACGGTCAGCCCCGTGAAGGAGACGGATCGTCACGCTACCCAATGCACAATGCATCGAAGCGTCTGCGGCCGTGGTGCGGTGGTCAGGAGCGCCAAAGAATGTCTAGAGAGGAGCCAGCACAAAGCGGAGAAGCCCGGAAATGTCTTGGGTGTCGGCAGAGGACATTACCCGATTTGTTGGCTGGTTATACCCCCCTTCTAGAGACATCAGCGTGGTCCATCCTCGTAATTGTTGAATCTCCACCGTGAGAATGCCTTTCCCGCCGATAGTCTCGCGGTCGATGAGTCGTTCGCTCGATCGTATGCCGGAGTAGTGTCCCATGGCGTCGAGGGAGAGCCGCTCGCTCTGCTTGTAATTCATAGCGAGAGCGGCTGAGGACGAGTCGCTCCGGACGCCGGACCAGTCTTGTTGTTCCGTTCGATAGCCGAGCGTGGGTGCAATGGTCAGGGTGTTGAGTGGGCGAAGCGAGGCTGTGACCGTCTGCAATTTGACGTGGTTGTCCGATCCGTTGCGAAGGAGATCGGCTCCGAGGATGTAATGGGATGCCAGTCCGAAATGCCATGCGGCGCCACCGTATCCCAGGGCGGCCTCGAGCGTGTGATTGTTCATTTTCTGGGGTGCGGTGCCGGTCTGATCCAGCGTGCTGTTCAGTGCATTCTGCGAATAAGTTACGGCGAGGCTTGGCCAGGACGCCTGGTTCCAGGAGAGACCCATTCGACCATAATTCTGTTCCAGTCGAGCCCGGGTGTGATCTCCGTCTACGTTATTCCATTGTTGGCCGATAGCACTGCGAAAGGTGGTCATTCCATTCTTCCACTCTCCCCAGGCTTCTCTCAGATCCTGGTCTGGTCCATTGTAGAAAGTCTGTCCCGCCCTCCGGTATGTCATGCCATAGCGGGACGGGCCCGAGGAGGCGATGAGGCCGATTCGCATCATACGGCTCGCTGGATCCTCTCGTATGTCTTCGGAAATGCTGCTCTCCCTCTGATCATGAGCCATCTCGGTTTCTGTCACGAATGCTCCTTTGAGCCAGGTCGTTGACGCGAGAACACCCTGCGTGTGTGGCCGATTGGTCTCAAGTGAAAGATCGCGCACATTCGCCGGCACAATAGGGGGAGTATAAGAGGTCCGTGTGACATTCGTGTGATACACCGGAGCCTGCGCAGGCTGTGCACTGGTCTGCGGTCCTTGCGTGGAGGAAGACCACCGCGAAGGGATTTGATCCGGTTGTTCCTCACTGCTCCAGACAGGACCGGCAAATAGGCTGATTAAGAGCAGAACGCCAAATTTCAGGAAGTCAGACATAGTTCAGGATAGTGTCACGGATACGAAAGGCATACCAGTCGAATGCAGTTGTCGGAGATAAAGAAAAGGTAAAAATTTTGTAAATGGTTTCGAAAATATTCTGAGATTTTCCGGCCACGGTATTACTGATTTGCATCCCGGCCAGGGCAAACCCTAGCTCTACGTGCTGGGGGTGACCTGATATGTTAAAAAGTATTTATATCTTTTCTAAGGAGAAAGTGGGGCCTCCACTTATGGAAAATCACAAAGAACAGTTAGTGAGAAAGCTGCGCACTATCACCGACAAGAGTTTGGAGGAGGAGCGTGAGAAAACTGACGACTTCATCGAAGAACAAAGTAAGGTGGTCGAAGATGAGACAAGCGAGACAATCCGATTGACTCGCCGTGCGGTCGATCAAGAAGTTGAAAGCAAACGTGAAGAAGTGGACCGGGAAAAGGAACATCAACTTGGGGGGACGGATAGTCAAGCTTCACAATTGGTCGATGACATGTTGACTCAGGAGCGGGAACAGGTTGACCAAGCCCACCGTGTCGAACGAGAAGTACAAGATCGTGTTCGGGCTGATGAGCAGTCTCAAAACAAAGGGATCGCCGAATCGCTTCTTCAACAAGAGCGTGAAGAAACAGACGGCAATCTTCGCAGGGAACGAACCCGTCTCGATTCAGAGGCGAAACACACCGCCACCCTGCTGGAGACCACGAAAGCTGCCCTTGTGACGAGGGATCAATATCTCTCGATTGTCAGTCACGACTTAAAAAATCCAACCGCTGCTATTTTGATCAGCACGCGTGTGCTGCAAAGAGACCTCGCCAAAGGCACGGTTGATACGGGCAGTCTTCTCAAAACCCTTGGACGAATCGAGCAGGCGGCCGCGACCATGGACCGGATGATCAGCGATCTGCTTGATGTTGAGCGAATGGCACAGGGCAAGCTAAACCTTAAGCCTGCAAAGATTGACCTTTGCACCTTGCTACAAGAATGCGTGGCCCTATTTGCCCCGCTCGTTTCAAGTAAGTCATGTGTCATGACCATTGACACCGACGCTGAGCCGATATTCGCCAGCGTCGATCACGACAGAATTCTTCAGGTGCTATCCAATTTGATTGGAAATTCACTGAAGTTCACGCCCAATGGAGGCACCATTGGGCTGTCTGCACGAAAACACGAGGCGACAGTTGAAATATCGGTAACTGACAATGGACCAGGAATTCCCAAAGAGGCACAGGCGAAAATTTTTGAGAGGTTCTCGCAGCTCAACGTGGCCGACCATCATGGCCTGGGCCTCGGCCTGTTTATTGCCAAGTGGATCGTTGAATCCCATAAGGGGCGCATTTGGGTTACTTCAGACCCTGGAAAGGGATGCACGGTGAGGTTCACGCTTCCCTTATCATAGCCGATTAGAGGCAAACCAAAACATCGGGCTATCGCGATGCCTGGACACGACGTGTAGTCGCAGATCTGGCATACCAAGTGAACGGAGGCTGGAGAAACAGTATGCCGGTGCACGCGTGAGCAGCGCTGAACTCTCTCACTTATGTGTGCGGAGCCTAATGGACGATGAACGGACGACTGCGGTCTACGAATTTCAGACAGTCCTACCTCAGACAATCTAACCCCACAAGAAGCCACACAACAGGATGCTCTCGAAGTGGGTGTAGATGGGGCTGGTTTGTCCTGTCCTGGTAGCAGCGTGGTAGCAGATGCTGATGACTAAGGAAAACCTAGCCTCCTGAGGAGTCGAATCCAAGGCTAATGACACAAAAATTGGCAGAGCCGAAACGAGCTGCAGCTGAGAGCACTGGTTCAGGGTTCGTCTTTGGGGGAATCCTCACTCTGTTTTAGCCAGAGTTCGAGCAGTCTTGTCTCGCGTTCAGACTGGGAAATGCGCTCCAAAGCGAACGCACCCGTTAAGCGATCTTCATAAAAAGAGCGTTGCTTCGCGTAGGTTTTCTTAAAGGCTTCGGTCTTGAGGGCTTTCCAATTGGCATCTGTTATTCCAGCCTGTGAACGCAACAGGTTGATCTCGATGGCTTGGAAAGCAAAGACTTTGGCTAAAATCTTAATGACAGTTGCATTAGAAATTACTTTTGGAATTTTATCAGCCACGACTGATCGTTTCGGTTATGCCAAGGCAAACAAGTTAATCTTCTCTTCGTATATCATCCGAGAACGCTATACGAACGGCGTTTTCAGCATTCTAAACGTGGCGCGATACTTCGGAGTAACGATCAGTTCCGCACGCCGCTCCACACTTTTGCCGGATCGATAGGCTTGTCAGGATTGAGTTTCTTCGCCTTGTCCAGCAAGACATCCGTCGTTTCCGGATAGGCAGGGTCAGAAATGCAGCAATTGTCAACCGGACAGACCGCCGCGCATTGAGGTTCTTCAAAATGTCCGACACACTCGGTACAGCGGTCATGCGTAATCACATATATACTGTCTCCCACTCCCTGGCCGTCGCCCACATGATTGCCCTTCGTTTCCGCGTCGCCGCGAGTTTCGAAGATGGCCTCGTTCGGACATTCTGGCAGACAGGCTCCACAGTTGATACATTCGTCGGTAATCAGCAGCGCCATTACGTTCCCTCCTTCTTTTCGACTAAAATAGATGAATATCTTATTTAGCGCCCAAAGGCACCGGTTGGTCAAGTCTATTATCGCGCCTGTGATAGCTCAATGAGAGGCATCAGATGCAGGTGGAGGTGCATGCGACCTGCGGTTTGTTTGTCTGCTTCCCCTGAAAATATCACGATGTCCCAATAAGTATGCTACCTATGGACTTTCTGCGAACCCGTTCTAGCGTTCAGATGTATCTAAATGCCCTGTACATATTGGAGCCGGCGATCCGGATTGAACGGACGACCTGCGGTTTACGAAATATCCATGGGCGCTTCTAACAAGAGGCAACCCCAATATATTGTGGAAATGAGAGCGGCATGCGGTGCCAGACTACGACAGAAACTCGCACCCTACGCACCCCAGGCACACCCTCCTCGCTAGTCTAACATGAGCTAAAATTGCGAGGCTGACTGGCGTTGCTCCCGCTTGACAAGGTTCTGAATTGTTGATACATGTGGGCTTGTGTAGGTACGCCATGAACGTTGCTTTCATGGCGTATTAATTGTGCCCGTTGTGGCCCACAGATGGAGAAATCTGTGCGGCCATTTTTATTTTTAGATAAGGGCCTCCTGTCCAAGAAACACGCCGCCCTTTGGGCCGACGTGAGCCAGCGAACAATTGATCGTTGGATTCAGCAAGGTTTACCCGTTTATCAAGCCTTCCCTCAAACCAAAGTTTTGATCCGACCAGCCGATATCGAGTTCTTTCTACAGCGCAAACAGCTTCCCAAAACCGACTTCAATGCGAAGGTGGATGAAGTGATCGCGCAGCTACGTCGTCCTGCCCTCATCAACCAAAAAACGTGAGGAGTCTTATGGGCGCCTTGAGAGACTGGTCCATCAACAACCTACTGCTTGGACACCTTGGTTACCGTGATGCACCTGTCCTGCTCCACTTAATTCTGGATGACGTTAAGAACACGGCAATTTACTGTATATCGGCACACCGGCCGATGCAACTGTGAGTGCTGGACATGACTCGGAATGAGCTTGACCGAACGCGATGGGGTGGAATAGGCCATTTGTGCCGATCTCATATAAGCAAGCTACACGACGCGTTCTTAGTTTGACATCGTCAATTCAGGCTTGGGCTAGCCAGCTCTTTGGGGACCTAAACAGAAGAGGAGGATCACTGCATCATGGCTCGAAAACTTCGTCTCCCATTTGAGTGCTACCGGTGCCACAAACGCTGGAAAACTTCCCAGGTCCTGTTTGGACACCTACGGCAGCATGCCCTTCGGAGGCAGCGGGAGGAGGCTGAGGCTCAAATTGGCGCTGTGCCTGGAGTCGCCGCTGTCAAAAATCATAGTAGTTCGACCCTACGTAAACGGCTGCGACCATCGCAGGGCGGAGACACCGAGGGTATTGGCCGACGACCGGGGCCGCTCAGTTACGAATTCAGGATACTTTTACTTGATGTGGTAGCCGCGCTCTATCAACTGAAACAGACCGCGGGGCGCTTCGCTTTCTGTGCAGGGGAAATGAGCCGCATGAATGTGGCGGGGAGTGAAGCGCACGCCCAGGTATGGGAGCAGATGGATCAGACGCTGGACGACTACCTCCGAGATCTCGAGGCAATGCTGGCACTATTTCGGTTAGATCGTGGACCGATCCACCGAATCTACAATTCGATGCGCAGACTCAGTGAGCATTGGCTGGCGCAGCGAATTGGCGAACGTCGGTTTATTGATACGGAACCGGATGGGTTGGATCCGGAGTTCCGACTCGTACTTCGCGAAGAAGAAGCGCACCTTACACGGATAGTCGAGTACCTGAAACGGTTGGTGGCCGCGGCGCCATGAGCGTTCGTGCCGTCGCGATGGCCTGGATCCTGGTGCAGAAACGCGGAGAGAGCACCCTTTTCCGGATGGGCAGGAAGCGGAGCTCCTGAGGATGAGAAGCAGTTAACTTGGTCATGTCAGTCCGTCAGAAAGCAACTCTTTCTGACTCAAACGACTGGCGACCCCCGAAGCGTACTGCTGCGAGGCTCCACACAATATACGTCTGGTGCATGTCCCGAATTCGCCGGTGTAATTTAGTCCATGCTTAATGAGGATTGAAACGTCCGCGGAGGAGTGCACAGGGGAGCACAGTCCCGAAAAGGAGGACACCGCGACCAGGCGAGGCGCCAGGTTCGGCGATGACCGCAACGGGGCACACCTGTTGTTTGTGACCCAATCAAAATGTGACCAAATGGTGCAGTCAGCTGGGTGCAGGAACTCACTGATTTATCGCAGCAGAAGACAACCCATGTTTTCTCACCAGAGTCACGAGGGAGTGCACCCGGGACTCTGGTGAGTTCGACATGGGCATCTTTTTCAATGCGAGTGTTTGTTAATCTCCAGTGTTAGGGGTTTCTAACTGCCGTTGGGGTGGGAGGATTGCTAAGTCGTCTTTGAAGTTTTGGTAGCCTCTCGGTAGTCGGTCCTGGGAAACTATCAAACCGCAAGTCATCACAAGGAGCTCCCCGCTACGATCCCGGCGCCACCTCACCATGTCCCTTCTGGGATGGTCATACTGGCCCGCCCGATCTCGGTCGTGGTGCCTTCCACGTAAAACACGAACTCCACCTTATGGGGCCAAGGGCCAAACCGCCCTGTCGTGGCTGTAGTGCCGTTGTCACCAGGGAAACTATAGGGTGGGGTGTGTTTGATATGATGCCCGAGCCCATCAAAGCTTATCGACACCATGACATTCCGTGGGTCGGGCGTGGAGGCCTCCACGCCCCACGGACCGCTCGCCGGATTACCCACGACCTTCAGACTTATTTTGCCCATAGGAGACGGAGATGGGCTCCCCTCCAGTACGGTTATACTGGCCCGCCCGATCTCGATCGTGGTGCCTTCCACGTAAAACACGAACTCCACAAAATGCGACCAAGGGCCGAACCGCCCCGTCGTGACTGTTATGCCATTGTCGCCAGGGAAGCCATAGGGTGGGGTGTGTTTGATATGATGCCCGACCCCATCAAAGCCTATCGACACCATGACATTCCGTGGGTCGGTCGTGGAGGCCTCCACGCCCCACGGCCCCGTGGCTGGATTGCCCACGACCTGCAGACTCACCGTCCCCACAAGGGGCGAGGGCATGGGCCGGTACGCGGGCGGAGATCCGATGGGTGTGAAGATCGCGAGGTTGCTGTTACCCGACTCATGATTGGTAAAATCAAAAGCCGTAATGAAGTAGTACTGAACTACTGCCGGGGTTCCGATATTGAAACTTGTCCCCGTTCCCAATGTAGCGAGGAGAGCCGCATTGCCAGACGATTGGGTACAGGGTTGCTGATTGCAGCGATAGACGCGATACCCTGCCAGGTCCGGTTCACTGTTGGCCTGCCACGTCAACGTGGCACCCCCCGCCGTACTCGACCACAACACCAGCATAGCAGCGAGGGCTCTCACCCAGTTCATATGATACTCTTCTCCATTCCTGAAGAAGCCAATTTCTACATGTGTAAGTATGCCGAATTGCTCAGCGGACTCGTCATCCGAGAAAAACTTGAAGACACCGGGCCCAAAAATGTCGTCCACAGTCCCTTCGAAACTGTACGTGATAAAGAGGGGGTCATGCCTCTTGCGGAGGCACCAGCCGGGTGAGTGAAGGGTAGCTCGCACTAGGCGAGGGATCGCCGGCGCGTCTTTGCCATCACCATATCTTTTCCTCCTAGATGCTGAGGCTCGATTGAGACACGATTGGAGTCTTCGAAGAATTCTTGCATTTGGTCGCCTATCGAGCTGAGGGATTTTAAGCATCAAGGATTACTATGCCGTTTGTACTTGATTAAGGACATGTAACATTGTCCAAGAACGCTATCGTCTCTCATGGGATCGTGCTCACAATGAGTTTGTGTTGGATTCGGGGAGTCCAAACATGTGGGCCGAAATCGAAGCAGGGAGAATTGGACTCTTTGCTTGAAACTATTCAACACCTATCCATGTGAAAGGTCCCCCTGCTCCTCGTCCGCATTTGCTACCACACTGCTACCAGGACAGGACAACTCCGGCCCATCTGCCCCCATATCGGGAGGATCCTGGTTTGTGGTTTCTTGTGGGGTTAGATTGTCTGTGGCAGGATCGCTCGAACCGTAATCAAGGGACCGTTGGCTCGCTCACCGGGCATCCCACAATAGAATCTCCCTAGACCTTTCAAGTAACTTCCGATACCATCCTCATCGCTTGATCATCTATTCACATCAATTTAAAGCTGGCAACAACACCTAGGCTCACCGGCAGTCCTACGTCACGATTCGTTACTCAGCCTTAATGTGCCTGTAACATCAGCCGGATATCCTGTGCCGTAGATGGATTTCGTTAGAACGAACCATACATCGCACGCAATCACCGGTGAGAACATGCCATCCCTTACACCCAAGAAGATCTTGATCGTCGAGGACGAGGCAGAGATTGCTCAGTTGGTGAAACTGTATCTTGAAAAGGACGGGTTTAGAACGGCGACGGCCAACACGGGTGTCGAAGGCCTCAAGTTGATCAAGACCGATCGCCCCGATATGGTCATTTTGGATCTCATGCTCCCCGAGATGGACGGACTGGAAGTCTGCAAAAAGATCCGCAACGCGACGGACACCGCCTTACTTCCTGTCCTCATGCTGACCGCCAAGGCCGAAGAGTCCGACACCATCATCGGACTCGAATTGGGAGCTGATGACTACGTCACGAAACCGTTTAGCCCCAAAGTGCTGGTCACGCGGGTGAAGGCTTTGTTCCGGCGAGTGGAGCGGGCCGATGACCCCAAACAAACATCCTACACGTACGGTCCATTGCTGGTGGATCTCTCGCGACACGAAGTGCTCGTCGACGGCGAAGAGATTCCCTTGACCGCAAAGGAATTTGGATTGCTCGAACAACTCCTGCACCACCCTGGCCGAGTGTTGACCCGCGATGTTCTCTTAAACGCTGTGTGGGGATATGACTACTACGGCACTACCAGGACCGTCGATGTCCACGTTCGCCGGTTGAAGCAGAAGCTTCCCTTCCTGAACGAGGCGATCATCTCGATCAAATCCCTCGGATACAAGCTGTCTGATCAAGTTCCTGAGAGGTAACTGTTACCCGCGACCTGTTCAAATGATACAGACATGGAAATGGTGCCTCCTCCTTCCGGGCTGCTCTTTGGTTCTCCTTCTATCTTGTAGTCACCCCCGCGTGGATGAATTCGAAGCGAGTATCGGACAGATTGCGCAGGACGACATGATCCGCAGATTCGGTTACCCCCAGCGGCTCAAGAAGCTTCCGACCGGGAGCGAAGTGTGGGACTACGAATTCCTGGCAGGAAACTCTCGATGCGTGGGGTATCGCGTATATTTCGATCAAGATCGGCGATCTCAACGCTGGGAACCACAGCGCTGCCGGTCCGACCAGTAGCACGGACACTCCTAAATGGATATCTCAGGCGTAGGCAATGCACTCAAGAAGTGCGCGCGCCCACTATGCGTCTCGGTCACGGAGGCAAGACCGAGACGCGTGTCGTGACGTGAGACAAACTTAGCGGCTCAGGATCTCCAGAATTTCATCCAGTGGACGGATAGTGCCCAGTAGTGTGGGCTCACCGAACTGCTTGTTATGGTGATTTTCTTTCACCTGCAATAACGCGGTCACAAGATTGTTGAAGTCGTCCAGCTTGGCCGTCTCGAAATATGTAATGAAGTCCAGATCGTCCAAGCCGCTGGAGTGATAGAGCTTGCGCTTGATGGTCTTCAGATAGATCACCGTCGCATCCGTATGTTCCTTCATCAAGGTCGTTCGAGCATCTTGTGGCATCACCCACCAATCGGCATCTTTGCGGACAGGAACCACCACCACATACGGATTGCCCTGAGGCGGTGGAGTCTTCAGCTCGGCCTTCAGATCCTCCGGAAATTTCGGGACGTAATTCAACGCCTTTGTGATGCCGTTAAACGTGTCGGTATTCTTGAGGGCTTTCCCAAACGTCGTGCCCATGAGGTCCACCAAAAAATTCTGGTTGTGGAGCATTTCTTTGGAGTGCACCCTAAGGAAAAAGTCTGCTTTCTCGGATAAACCCCGCAACAAGTACGTATCCACGGTGAGGTTGTCCGCATGTTTCTGAAACACCTTTTTTACTTCCGCCACACCGCCAGCCTTGGCTTCCTTATCCATTTGCGACCATTGATCCCCGACCTTGAATACGGCAAAGGTTGCGTAGACTCCTGGTTCTTTTAGTAATTTCTCCCGATCCACCTCAGCGCCGGCAGCTTGTGCGAACGCGACGACAGTAAAAACTAGTACGGCCAAGACTGATCTCTTTCGCATGTCGGTTCTCCTTGTGAAGAGGTGGTATGGGTATCGGCTATCGGCCAGTCCGCAATATGCGGGTTAATCCATCGCATAGGACCCGGGAAACACCCCAGTTTCAGGCCATCTCAGCGGGCGAATGGCCGGCTGGCCATGTCAATGGCATCAGGCTACGGAAAACCTCAGCAGCATCTCACTTGAGCTTCGGTGGAATTCGAGCCGTATCTTTTGTCGCAGGACCTGTGTCGAGTGGTTCGTTGATCTGCAGCCCGATATCTTGTAGCGCTTTCGCATACTGTCCACAATACTCACGGGCACGTGCCGGCGCCTGCTCATACTTCTCCAAACAGGCCCGGTACGACTTCAGGAGTAATGTCGCCTCGTTGTAGACGGCGGTGGCCGCTTCGTCTTCTCGAAACTGCTGACATTGAATCGCCGCTTCTCGGTCGAGCAGCGTCTCGCCAGGCATTTTCCCGCACGTGATGTCGATGTATTTCTGGGGGCTGGCACAGCCTGCGGTCACAAATACCAAGGCACATGAAACCAATAGACCGAACATTTTCATCATTGTGGCTGCCAGTCTCATTTCCTGATCCACGACGCTTAGCCCGCATTATGAGCCTGTCCTGAGTAAACCGTCCTATCATCACCTTGTACCGTTACCCCTGGCACAAGGGAGTGTTACAAGTTTGTTAACTTCTTCCTCTCAGAGACAGATCTCGGCCATTAAAAACCCTTTCTCATCGTGCTTTTCAGGTAGTACGTCACCTCCCATTCATTCCTGCACACACCAACCATACGTTACAGCAATTTGATCTGCCGCTGATCGTCCGGTGCTTTGGAAGTAGTAAAAGTACGGCCACAGGGAGGTGGCGCCAATGCCGAACATGAGCTCATCAAACCATGTCCCGAAAATTGGTTCGTCGAAACACTCGAACATCCACATGCGGGAGACCACAAATTACGCAGATCTTCAGAACGAACTCAAGAGACTGCGAACCCTGCTCACACACGAAACCATGATGTCCCATCTGATTACCGCAGAACCCGAACTCTTCCCCGACCCTGTCGACCAGGCAGCCGTTGAACATGAACTCGATGTCGCCTTGTCCGTGAAGCTGCTTGCCGTCGACAAGCTTCGCCGGATCGAGCAGGCGCTCACGTCCCTGCAGACTCGCTCGTACGGAATTTGTTCCCGCTGCGGTCACGAGATTCCCTATGCCAGGCTAAAAGTGCAGCCGGATTCGCTCTACTGTGTTCCCTGTCTCACCCTCATCGAGCAAAAAGCCCCGAGAAATTGACATGCCGGATACCATCACCGTCATACCCGGACATCACCAACAGAGGTCTCACTATTCGTACTGGGATAAATTAAGGAGGATGTCATGCAGTGTACCCGCTGTGCCGGTTTGAGAGTGGCCGAGATCATCTATGAAGGAGGGAGCAGAGTCCCTGCCTTGCGATGCGTTCACTGCGGAGACATCATCGACCGCGTGATCGCCCTAAACCGTCAACACCGACGCCCGCCCTACCCGAACCGAACCCGAACGCCCAGCTACGGAAGCGACCGGTGGAAGAAAACTCGTCCCACGATGGTTTAGCACTCACAGGAGTTGTTTACGTTGTCCGGTTTCTTTGGTGTGTGTTTATTCGTCTGTATGATCTGTCCACTGATGGGTTTCTTTCAACGAAGAAACCAGACAGACGAGACAGACCGGACAAATCAAATGAACAAGTTACGCTGGAGGATTCACGCGCATCTGGGGGGTCGCGTAGGCGGTTCGAATGTGGTGCTTCTCGCTTACCGATCCCCGTATCTGTAACCACAACACACCGCCATTCGGCTCCGCGACAAGCACGAACGTCAGTTGAGGAGAATGCTGTCCTTCGAACACAATGTAATCGGCGATACGCCTGATGAGCAGTTCCGAGCGCCGGAACTTGAAGGCATACCCGTCCTCGATCTCTTGAATCTCCGCCACATACTTGAAAAGACTCGATACCAGCATCTGCCGCCGTAGCGTAAGAGCCGGGTCAGGAGCCTGAATCACCAACGATGGGGCAGGATTCAGTGGCATCACCTGAGCCTTGGTGCGGACGGGCACGCCCGCCATGGCGTTCGAATGGGAAATACGCAGTTCACACATCTCCCTCCCCACACCGCCACAGCATCTTGAGTTTCGTCATCTCAATGCGGTTGCAGGACTCAGAGGTTTCGCGCGCGGCCCCTCAATTGAGAGGTGTCCGAGGAGCCGCGCGACTCAGTCCTCAGCTGCCGATCTGGCCGTCGTCATCCTTCGTAATCACGATGCAGGAGGAGCGTGGTCGTCCGCCCGCTGCGCCATTGGGCCATTCGCTGAATTCCTTGGGGTTCGCCGGATTTGCCGGCGCCTCGTCGGGCCGCTCGCCCGGATGCTGGATGCCGACAAACATGGTCTTCTCGTCCGGTGTGACAAACACGCCGGTGATCTCGCACTGTTTGGGTCCGACCAGAAATCGCCGCGTCTCTCTGGTCGTGGGATCGGCGCAGAGCATTTGGTTGTTGCCGAATCCGGCATAGGCGCCGGCATTGATGGTTGAGGTCGACACGTCGGTTTGAATCCAGAGACGCCCGCTCGGCGCCACGTAAATCCCGTCAGGTGAGCCATACTTATCGCCGATGATCGTGGACCCGTGAGCCGCGTTGGTTGGATCGCCACAAAGCGCAAAGATGTCCCATCCGAAGGTCGGTTCAGAAAAGTCGTTTGCGTAATACCAACGGATGATGTGGCCATAATTGTTGATCGCTCGCGGATTCGCCGCGTCCACCGGAGGACGTGCGGAGCCTGCGGCAGTGGAACCGTCGGGATTGTTGACCGACGGTGGGTTACTGCCGCGCCGATTATTGTTCGTGAGCGTGGCAATGGCCGTGAGGGATTCGGGGAATGTGTCGATCCACTCGGGACGGTCCATCATGGTGGCGCCAGCTGCATCCGCGGCGCCGCGTGTGTTGATGAGAATGTCGTTCAGTGTCCAGCCCGCAGCCGCCAGCGCCGGGTTGCTTGGAGTCAACGGCAACCACTCGCCGGTCCCATCGGCGTTGAACTTGGCCACATAGAGAATCCCATCATCCAGAGGATTAATCCCCTGAAGCCTCGCCAGCCGCCAAGGCTTGTTCGAGACGTAGCGATAGATGTATTCGTTCCGTTCGTCGTCGCCCATATACACGACGATCTTCCGGTCCTTGGTTTCCTCCACCCACGCCCCCTCATGCTTCAGGCGGCCCAGCGCGGTGCGCTTCACCGGAGTTGAGTTCGGCCTGAATGGATCGATTTCCACGACCCAACCGAAACGGTTCGGTTCATTGGGTTCGGCATCCACCTGAAATCGCGTGTCTGTCGTGTGCCAGAGATACCCAAAGCCGGCAGCGTTGATGCCATAGCGTCTTTCCAGGTTCGTCTGCGGACCGTTCTTCCGGAAATAGCCGTTGAAGTTTTCCTCACATGCCAGGTAGGTGCCCCAGGGAGTGAAACCCATGGCGCAATTGTTCAACGTACCGAGGACTCTTGTACCCGTGGGATCCGCAGTCGTGGCGAGCCTGGGATCTCCCGCAGCCGGACCGCCGATGGTGATCGGTGTCATTCCCGTGATGCGACGCGCGAACGGGGATGGGCGGACGACATCCCACTGGCCCCGCCGACGCCGCGGGTCCCATGGAAAGCCTGTGCGCTTGGTAATTTCAATGATCGAGACTCCGTGAGCGTTGAGTGACTTGTTGGTCTTTTCCTGGTTCCAGCCCGCAACACCGTCCGGAAACAGCAGGCCGTCGTCTGTATATTCATTATTTTGTACGATAAGACCGCGCTGGGAGCCGATGATGGGAAAGTACACCATACCGTCGTTGTGCATGCCCCACTGCCGGGCCTGATCGGCCGCACTGTTGCTGGCATCCTGCATGAATGCCGGTCCGTTCGACACCGGATCTCCCCAGGCAATGAGCACCTCCCACGTATACCCCTTCGGCACTACGACGGTGTCTTCGTTCGAAACAGGAATCCCCTGAAAACCGAGGAGTGACGGGGTCTGTTGTGCGGAAGCAGGAACGGCTCTCAGCAGCGCATCGACACCGCCCAGTGAAAGAAATGCTGCTGCCGCGAGCCCGCTGCTGATCAACCCTCGCCTGGACACGCGGGCATCAAGCACGTCTTGGAAGCTCTCGTTGCCTGATGTGTTGCAACCATTGTCGTCATCTACGTTCTTCATGTCATGTCTCCTTCCTCACAATGTGCAAGTACTGATGGATGTACGGCGTCACATACCGACAGGCCAAGACTCATGGAGATCGCAAAACCCTCATCTGTGGACACTACCCGATCAGGGCAATCAGACCTTCGTTGTCGCTGAAAGTCCCCATTTCGTGGCCCACTTGCTGACTCTCGTCATCATTCCTTGTTTCCCACATTTCCTCACCACGCCGGACGACACCAGCAACCACGAGCGTGCCGGTGTGAATGCCGACGCCTGTGGCTGACTGGACAGTTTCTGCCCGAACGACTGTGCCATCGGCGCTCTCCTCCTTGTCGCACACATGCATGGCGAGCGAACGGTCGCTCGCAGACGAGGAAGAACCGAATACCTTCTCCAGTGGGTGCGATCGATGCCGAATCACAAGAGCGATCCGAAGAAGCTGCAGTCTTCTCCTTCTGGCTCTTTGTCGGCACCCTCACGCGAAGCACTGTCGCAGGAGTCTGTTACGAATCTATCTGTCCATCCTCAAAATCTCGTAACACCGACGTTAAGAGATGAGTGTTAAGATACGTACTCACGGAAGGCGAGAACCTCGATGAACGCTTCTTCTCTCACGCCACTGACGATTAACAAGGGCACCTGTTACGCCGTGTTTGCGTACGACATCGGGTGGTCGATCAATTTGGAGGACGTCAACCGCCGAATCACGGCTGACAGGGAGCGCAGCCGGCTCCGGCATAGGACGAGAGCTCCACAGTATTTCGAATACCGGCCGGCGCCGCTACGCCTCATGCAAGAAGGAGGAAGCCTCGCGGTCGGCCAGTACCAATCCAGCCCTACGGTCGAAGTGATGGTCTATGACTTCGGCGCCGTGACCATCACCTACCGGTTTACGTTGGACGGTCCATTTGAAGGCCTACTCGAACTCAGCGAGTCGCTCTACGAAAACCAGCCATTGCTGACGGAGTCACGCAAACGGGTCGAACAGCTCGTTCAGGCGATTCAACCCTCGATCGAACGGCCCAAGACTGCCAAAGAGGTAGAGGATTACATCATCTTCTCAATTGAATCCTATTCGCCGGCAGAATCGCTCCCGCTCTGGAGAAGTCGGGAAACGGAACTGGCGCAGGTGCTTCGCGGCGAACGGACACCGCTCGCAGACCAGGAAATTCAAGATGCCACGTCCTGCCGGATCTCGTATGGAGTCGAGGACGCCGCCCTTATCGACTGGCACTCGGCCGTGGTCTTTGGAAAAGAGATGGACGACGTGCGAGCCGTGCTGGAATTTGCCAATGTGGAACTCTTGGAGATGCGGATGCTCGACGAACAGCTCGATGCAGCGCTAGACGAGGGGTACGCCGCGCTCGCTCGAAAGCCCCGCCTGCTGCCGCTCCCCGGCTTGCACGACAAAGACACCACACACATCGCGCAATTGCAAGTCGACGGCGCGCTCCTCTTCGAGCGGGTGACGAACACCTTGAAGCTCCTAGGCGACCAGTACTTGGCCCGCGTCTATCGGCTCGCGTCCCAACGTTTCCACTTAGAAGCCTGGGATGCGAGCATTCTGCGCAAACTGGAAACGTTGGAAAGCATCTACAGCAAGATGTCGAACCGCGCGACGACCCGCCACATGGAGACCCTTGAATGGATCATCATCGTCCTGATCGCCATCTCGATCGCAGTGTCGTTCGTTCCGATAGGCGGGCACTGAGGAACATACGATGTGAAAAGTGACAGGTGGGACTGCCGAGAGATCTTTAACGGAACGTTTCACGTGGGACGATTCACGTTTCACGGATCGCCAGGCGGCGTATCCCTCCTCCCGGCATCAGCGCTCGGCTTGAGCTACCGCGAGCCTCGGCTCAAGCAATGTCACGTCCGAAGCCATCAACCCGGCCGAGTCCCCGAGCCCGAACGGTTCCCGCCGCAACTCGACGCCGTTTCTCGCCCGATAGACCAGTTCGTCGGTTTCGAAATCATATTCGGGAATCTCCTGGTTCTCCCATCGTTTGGTGAAGTACTGATAGAAAAGCGTATAGAGCCCGTGATTGTCTGGGTTGTGCTGAAAGACATATTCCGGCATCCAGCGTATATCGAGTCCCGTGTGATAGTGCTGGAGCCAAAGATAGTCGCCGAGGATCACCATCCGTAGGTGTGGACGATCGGAGTAGAGCTTTAACCGGATGACCTTGCCGCTGATGCGAAAACGTTTGATCAAGGCAATGGTGTCTTGCAACTCCCGCAGAAACCGGTCCGGGGAAATATCGGGATGCGAGAGAGACTGGGCCCTCCGCGCCGCTTCCTCCGAGAATGGGTTCAAGAGGATGAGCTTCGCTTCGAGGCATGTTTCAAGTAAAGCGTGCAACTCAGCCTTGTCGTCCACAACCGTCCCATGGCCGGTCACCCCAATAGCTAGAACGGTTCGACCCAGACTCTGCTGTTGTTTGAGTTCACGAATTCTTCTGCCGGCGCCCGGATCATGTAACGGGAAAAATGAGGCCAGCCCCGCTCCCCTCGCCATAACAGCCTGGCGGCGGTCTTTAAAGGCTCGCCACAAGTAATTGGACATCATGATGAGAAACAGCGCCACGCCGACCTCAATGGTCAGCAAGAGTATATTTTCGTGTTCGATGTGCGACCAGAATGCCAGGAACTGTCGGGCAATGCTCGGTAGCGACCAGGCAATTCCGGCGCTGAGTCCGACGACCACGGCATGAAACGCCAAGGCACTGACCTCGGCCACAAATTCTTGCAATTGAGACAACTTTCCTTTGTACATGCCTTCCTCTCGAATGGTCCAGCCAGGCAATCTCTCTACCTGTGTCATTACGCCTGCCTCTCCCTAGATTGCAGAAGCTTAGCCGACCGAAGTTACAAACAGGTAAATTCAATGCCGACGGCAGGTAAACACTTGGCTGTGGGAGGCGTATACCCTAGGTCATTGAAAACAGGCGCCAGGATCTCTGGATGGTGAAACCGAGAGAGGGCTTTTTCCCAGATACTCCCCCCGTGAGTGGGCAATAATTTAAGCCCGCCGTTGCGGCTTAACTGCGCCTTCGTATGACCAAGAACTGGTTCAGGAGTCTTACTGCGCCCGGGAGGGCGGTCACGTTAGAGCCGGGGAATCGATTCAAGAGTAGTTGGATACCACGATTTCGCGGCTTCGGGAGTCATCCGCTGATAGGGCTCGGTGATGGTAATTTCAGCTTTGGCTTCAAGAACGCGCCCAGAGCGAGCGTCGATATACATCTTGACCCGTCCTCCGCCCGTCAAGAGCTTCACTCTCCAGACTACGTGCTGGCCCACTTCTTTGAGTTTGGCATCGAATACCGTCCCGCCGACGCTCGACAACGCCACGTTGATCGCTTGATCGATCGAAACAGAACACGCGCTCACCAGAGCGAATGCTTTTTTTGCTTCCATGAGCCGATCATGGCTGTCTTTCATGGGATCTCTCTCTTGCCATAAGTGTTGTGAACGAAGACTCAGGCCCCTGCTCACCCTGAAAAAGCGCGACACCTAGCGGAAACGATACTGGCGCCAGTCTGGAGGTGGGAAGTGTAAGCTGGCGGTTGAAGAAGTGCCAGAGAAAACTACGGCTCCCTTGAGCATGTTACCAATCGGCCTGGCGAAATCCCATATGATGTGGCCCCAATCATTTTAGACCCATTATGTTGAGGTGATTCTCCATTTAGTGTGTGAGCAAAGATGCGACACCATCAAATCAATCGAGCTCTTTGTTGTTAACGATAACCTGACCATGTGAAAACTTCCTGGTAATAGAAACATTTCATAGTAGTTCCCCCATTTTCCTGGGTCATCTAAGCCGCGTCTGCGGACAGCCAGTTTGATGTTCGTTCTGGAGAGGGACTTCGCATCCTCCGATGGTCATGAGAGTTCGAATACTCTATGTCGGTGTTCTTGCCTTGATCATGCTCGCGTCCTGCCGCCCATCTCCTGATGACCTCTTGCTCGCGGCAAAGCAAGGGAAAGCCGATCAGATCCAGCGACTGCTCGATCGAGGCGTTCCGATCACCGTTGCAGATAATCTGGGGGAGACTGCGCTGCACCTCGCCGCGCAATGGGGCAGAGAAGACGTGGCGGCCATTCTGCTGGATCGAGGGGCTCCGCTTGAAGCGGGCACGATCGAGGGGCGTACGCCCCTGCACACCGCCGCGAAAGAAAACTATCTTGCGCTTGCAGCGCCGCCTTTCGAGCGATGAGTGTACGGATGGCATCTCCGGCATTCCATTCGGCAGCGAGATGCAAGGGAGTCGAACCGGAGTGATCCATCGCCTCAAGCTCAGCTCCGCGATCGACTGCGGCCGTCTGGGGCGCTGAGGAAGCAGCTCGGTTGCTCTTGGAGGCAGGCGCAGCGGCTACTGCGGCAGGAAATCAGGGGCAGACTCCACTCCATCTGACAGCCAAAGGAACCCGGCGACTATTTGAACCCACCAAGGGACAACACGCTATCGCCCGTTTACTGCTCGATCGTGGAGCCCCCACAGATGCGGCCATGCAAGATGGTACGACCACCCTTCACACGGCGGCACGAGAGGGGGATGCCGAGTTGGCCCGCCTCTTGATCGAACGAGGCGCGACCGTCGACAGCAAAACACGCGAAGGGCTCACCCCCCTCCACAAGGCGATCATGCACAATCAGACGCCCGTTGTCCAACTGCTGCTCGATAAACACGCCAATATCGAGACCCGAGAGAATCATGGGAAATCCCCGCTGCACCTTGCCGCCGAACTCGGACAGGGTAACATGATTCAGTTGATGTTGAACAAAGCGGCTTCGACGAACGCCACCGACTTCGAAGGACGCACCCCGTTACATGAACCGGCAGGACGAGGCCACGAGGCGGTGGTGCGCCTGCTGTTGGATCGCGGCGCGACCGTCGAAGCGTTGGATCGTTACGGCTGGTCTCCGCTGCACCTGGCGGCTTTTCACGGTCGCGAGTCAATCGTGCGACTCCTACTGGACCATGGCGCTCAGGTGGATCGTGGGGATGCCCAGGGTGTCACTCCGCTCCATGGAGCCGCCTACTTCGGTTATGAGGGGATCCAGAAGCTACTCATCCAGCGAGGCGCCACGATCGACCTTGTGGATGACCGTGGGTATACCGCGGCTCAGTACGCGAAGCCCCAGAGTAAGATCGGCTCCACCGACAACACGGTCCCTGTGGAGACAATTCAGCCTGCCTCCGCCGCTCAGTCAGGCGTGGCTCGTCTTCACCTGCCCTTGATCAAGATCGACGGATCGAGCACGGTGTACCCCCTATCGGCTTTAGCCGCCGAGCGATACGCAGAAGCCGGCAGCGGCAACGTTCGGGTGACGGTCGGGATTTCCGGCACCGGAGGCGGCTTTCAGAAATTCTGTCGCGGCGAAACCGACCTGCAAGACGCCTCTCGTCCTATCAGCGCGGTGGAATGGAATTGTGCCAACGCAACGGGATACAATTTTTAGAGTTGCCGGTCGGATACGACGCATTGTCCGTCGTGGTGAGTGTGAGCAATACCTGGGTCGAATCTCTCACACTCAAAGAGCTCAAAGCGATGTGGGAGCCGGAGGCCCACATGAAAACGACGTCGTGGAATCAGATTCGAAGAGACTGGCCCGCCGCGCCGCTGACACTGTTCGGAGCCGGACCGGATTCGGGAACGTTCGACTACTTCACGGAAGCGGTGGTGGGGAAGGCGAAGTCAAGCCGCGCAGATTATACCGGCAGCGAAGACGACAATGTCCTGGTCGACGGCATTGCCTCAAGCCGATTCGCGCTCGGCTATGTCCCGCTTGCGTATGTGGAACCTAATCGCCAACGACTCAAAGCCGTGGCGATTGACGCGGGGAATGGCCCGGTCCTTCCGACAAGAGAAACGGTCGTGTCAGGTCAGTATCATCCTCTCGCGCGGCCGATCTTTATCTACGTCAATCAGCGCTCCGCCATAGACAGTGCGGTCAGACAATTCGTGGAGTACTATCTGAACCAGGCGCCGCAGTTTGTCGATCAGATTGGGTGCGTCCCGTTCCCCACCGACGCCTATGCGGCGATCCTCTCTCAGTTTCGAAAGGGAAAGCTGGGGACGCTCTTCGCGGGAAAATCGCCGGTCGGCATGACGATTGGGCAGTTTCTCGAGCTCCAGGGCAACACACTGAGTCCTTCAGGGGAGGGTTCTTGAACAACGCTGTTCGCACCGATCTTCTCGCATGTCTCGCGATCTCTGTCACGGCGCTGGTGTTGGTCGAAGCTTGCGCGACGGTTCCCGATCACACGACGTGAATTCATATTGGCAAGACCTCGCGGGATGAGGTAGTTGAACGGGACGGATGCGTCATACGTCGAACCTCTGGGGGAAGCGAGTACGATGCTGGCGGACTTTTTCAGCATCCTGCTAGGCCACGTCCAGACGCCGCAACCGATTATGGTGTCCCTCGTAGTCGGGCACGAGCCGCTGATACTCCAGTGGCATGAGGGAGGAGGAGATAAGAAAATCTGCCGAGGCCCGGTTGCAGGCGATCGGAATGTTCCAGACCACGGCGATGCGGAGCAGCGCTTTCACATCCGGATCGTGCGGGTGCGGTTCAAGCGGGTCCCAGAAGAAAATAAGAATGTCGATTTCCCCTTCGCTGATCTTCGCCCCGATCTGTTGATCCCCACCCAGCGGCCCGCTTTGCAGCCGTGTCACAGAGAGACCGAGTTCTGTGTGAAGCAACTTGCCAGTCGTCCCGGTCGCAATGAGGTTGTGGACATCGAGGGCCTCCCGGTTGAACTTAGCCCACGCCAATAAATCCTGCTTCTTGTTGTCATGCGCCACGATAGCAATCGTTTTCTGTTCGGCCATCGCCATAGCATTGTCCTTCATCGGCACCTCCTGCTGACTCACTTCCATTTGTTCTGTTTGAATCTTGTGAGAGTATGGCAGACCGTTGTTACGGACACGTTTCTTGATCCGAAATCCTTCAGTATCAAAGACTTGGGCTTGGCCTGCCCTTCCCGACATGGACCAGTGAAGGGTGTGTCCCACTGACCGGGATACTTCAAGTCCTAGATGTGTAACCGACAGCTAGCGTCAGAAGGTTCGCGTCCGAGTTCGATGCCCACACTCACACCAAATCCCACAACAACCTGGAATGTTCATTTGGGCAGGAGAAGGATGGATGCGTATTGTCTCGAGCTACCGGATGAGCTCCTGCACGATGCCTTGGGTGTTGTAACGAATATGCAACTCCTGCTCTGGTCTTTCACGCAATCCCCCGTTCATCGGTCTCCCGCCCAGTCCGGGATTGACCGGCTCCATCTTGGTAGTTGTCGTCCCGAGAGGACCTGCCTGCACGGTTGGAATTTGCATCTGAGGCGTAGGTCGACTCGAACCCCTTGGGCGATAGATTGCGGTTTCTCCTTCCTCTGAGACCCTGACAAGATCCGGCTGGCCATATTGTTTCATCACTTCTTCTCTTGTGGTCTGTCCGATTTTGATCCAATCCCCCTGATCGGGCACTGATGCGCAAGCGCCAACAAGAACGAGGGCACCAAATGAGAGAAGCAGAAACTGAAGACGAGACATGCGGACCTCCTTGATCATGGGTAATGGATCAATCGACTGACAACATTCTCGGCGATCATCGCTCGGCCCGCAGGTGCCGGATAATCTTGCCTTCCACCAAATAGACGACGAGTTCAGCGACGTTCGTAGCATGGTCGGCGATCCGCTCGTAATACTTGCCGATGAACGTGAGGCGAGCCGCACGCGTGATGGTTCTTGGGTCTTCCAGCATGAACGAGACAAGTTCCCGGAAAAGTTGCTCCGTGAGGTCGTCGACAAAGTCGTCGTCCCGACAAACTTTTCGCGCCAATTCTACATCGCGATTGACAAAGGCCGCCAGGCAATCTTTGACCATCTGGATGGTCCACTCGGCCATCCTCGGAATATCGATATAGGGTTTGAGCTGGGGCTCGTTGTTCAACTCAATCGCGCGTTCGGCGATATTTTCGGCTAAATCGCTCATCCGTTCAAGTTCGGTAGAGATCTTCATCGTCGTCGTGATGAATCGGAGATCGCCGGCTTTCGGATGATGGAGCGCCAGCAAGCGGAGGCAGGTCTCATCAATTTCGAGATCCAGTGTGTCGATCAGCAGGTCGTTTACGACGACTCGATTCGCCAAGTCAGAATCGCGCTCGGTCAAAGCTTGCAAGACATCGTGCAATTGAGATTGGACTGAACCACCCATCAACAAGAGCTTCTTCTTGAGATCGTTCAGCTCGACATCGAGATGTCGCTCCATCACTGCCTTCCCGTGAGAGTTGCCTGAGCCGGCCGGTCACATACGCTTCAGTCAGTCGATATGAGATCTCGGGCGTGATGAAGTCGTTCACCCGCTGATGCCGAAATGAGGCTTACTCTCGGCCCTCCGACCTCGGACGCTCACTCCATCGGCTGGGTTTCATGATTGTGCCGAGCCCTATCACACCGATAATGATCAAGAAAAAGACGAAGGACACAGCGAGAAAAAACGTGGCACGCAGTTCGGCGATCATGATGACTCACCCCCTTTGCCGGCCAGGCTGACAGGTTTTTCCTTCTCGCCGCGTGCCCGGCAGGTTCGGTCGCCCATGGACCGGATCCACGCCGATCACGATGCCTGTGGACGTCAGGAAGATTCCAATCAACGTGCCGAGCATGATGCATCAATCTACTCATCCGTGGATCACCAACGCGTTGCGCCTAGATCATGCTTGTGTAAAATGATTCGCTGAGTGACTCACCGGCTGAAGAACATTGCCATTGCGCAGGCCCGTTTACAGTGAGATCATTACTTTCTCGGTCAATTGACCCCTTGCCCGGAGCCCTGGCACTGTTACTGACGGGTCTGGGATTCAGTCGGCGCAGGTTCAAGCTGTGATTGATCCTCCACATTCTTTGCGGCCAGTCGACGGACGCTCGTCTCAGGCAGCCGCATGAGTAGATGGATGAATCCAAGCAACGGGCTCCGACCACCCCGCCTGTGATTTAACAGAACCTTTACCTAATCTTCATTGAGCCAGATGGTGGTTCCGTGTACTCTGCCTCCCTCTCCTTACAATCTGGAGCCTTCATGAGTCCCTCGCTACACGTTCCGCATTATGTCGAACTCCTCGTACTCAACGCAGAGACCGAGCAGGAATTCCTCCTCCTCGCCGTTCACGCCGCCATCAAGAAATATCGCGAAGCGCAGGGCAAGAGCGCCGGCCGACCACAGCTAATCTGTGACGAAGCAAGCTCGCTGCAAGAAAACGAATTTTGACGATCAGGCTGCTCAACGATGCGCAACGGCACTCTCCTTTTGCGCGCCACATCATGGAAGAGCGCGTCGTGAGGGAAATCGAGAGAACCGCTTCGCTCTGAATCGTGAAATATTGGGACACCTTTCGACACCGGGGAGAAATGGCATTCTTCTTCTGAAGGTCACCCCAACGATGCGCCCTCCTCACGATTTAAGAGCATTCTCCTGCAGGCTCGTTGACGACAGGTCGAAGCAGTCGACAATGTCCCTTTGTCGTCAAAGCACAGACTGGACAACAGGCTGGATTTGATTTCGGAGAATTGTGTCGAGCTTGGTCAGAGATTTTTCATGAATCAGGTGGGCTGTCCGATCGACCTGCCCATTGAAGGGCGAATCACACGACTCAATTGACGTATGGAATCGGTCAGGAGGACTAAGGGGCCCAGCCCGCGTGGTGCAGCGCTGATCGCTGTTCCCGTAACTCAATCTTAACCCTTCTTTGATCTCTCCCTAATCGGACTCGGCCATAGTGTGCGCCCACGTCAGGCAAATAACGTCGATGCAACTTGGAGGGAGCCACATGAGGTTCGAACAGGCAATCGTCGGAATAGGACTGCTCAGTGTGCTGGGACTGCCGATGCTCGCAGAGGCATCGGATTCGAAATCGATCACGCTAAAACAGATCGGTCGCTATAGCGCCGGGGTCAGCACCAACCCCGACGAGCCGCGAGCCGAAATCTCCGCCTATGATCCGTCGTCCAAACGGTTGTTCAGCATCAATCTGAATCTGCGCCAGCTTGATGTCATCGATCTCAGCGCACCCGAGTCGCCGGTTTCGGTCCAGACCGTGCCGCTCGGCAGCAAGCCGAACAGCGTGGCCGTGCGAAGAGGAATCGTCGCGGTCGCCCTCGAAGGGGCGCAGAAGACCGATCCCGGCAGCGTCAAGTTCTTCGATGCGAGCGGCGCCTTCCTCAATCAACTCACGGTCGGGGCTCTGCCCGACATGCTGGTCTTCTCGCCCAACGGCCAGTGGCTGCTTATCGCAAACGAGGGCGAACCGAACAGTTACAACCAGGCAGACTCCGTAGACCCGGACGGATCGGTCAGCGTCATCGACATGCGAGGCGACGTCACCAGCCTCACCCAGCTCGACGTGAGAACCGCCGGATTCAGCGCCTCCATCCCACAGGAAAGCCCCTCCAGCATCCGCGTCTTCGGCCCGAACGCGACGATCACGAAAGACCTTGAACCCGAATACATCACCGTATCCCATGACTCCAAGACCGCCTGGGTCACGCTGCAGGAGAATAATGCGATCGCCATCTTGGACATTCCCTCCGCTGCCTTCACAAAGATCGTCGGACTCGGCTTCAAGGATCATCTCTTACCGGCCAACAAGCTCGATGCCAGCGATCGGGACGTACCGGGATCGAGCAACTACGGCATCATCAACATTCGCAACTGGCCGGTGCTCGGAATGTATCAGCCCGACAGCATTGCGTCGTATCGCGTGAAGGGTCGAACCTATCTCGTTATGGCCAATGAAGGCGATGCCAGGGACTACACCGGCTTTTCTGAAGAGACTCGGGCCGGCTCACTTTCGCTCGACGCCGCGGCCTTCGCCGCCCAGGGGTTTCCTGACGTGACGACCGGCCCTGATGGTTTGCGCAACAACGACAACCTCGGCCGGCTGACCGTCACCAACACGCTCGGTAACACCGACGGCGACGCCGAGTTCGAAAAACTCTATGTGTTCGGAGCCCGGTCGTTCAGCATTCGCAAGGCCGACGGCGAGTTGGTCTACGACAGCGGCGATGACCTCGAACAACGGACGGCGGCGCTGGTCCCGACGACCTTCAACTCCAACGGCGCTGTCGATACCTTCGATACCAGAAGCGACAACAAGGGTCCTGAGCCGGAAGGGCTCGCGATCGGGAAAGTCTCCGGCAGAACCTACGCGTTCATCGGCCTGGAGCGAACCGGCGGCGTCATCGTCTACGACATCTCCAAGCCGGAGTCCCCGGTATTCGTGACGTATGCCAACACCACGCCGACCGATCTGGCCCCGGAAGGTCTCATCTTCATCAAGAAAAAGGATAGCCCGAACGGCAAACCGCTCGTGGTGGTGTCCCACGAAGTCAGCAACACCATCACCATCTTCGAGATTGTGAGAGATCCACAGGATGAAAACGGCGAGGATGACGATGAGAATGAAGACTAGGGGCCTGGACCCGCGCTAACACGCGCGAAGAAGAACATGAATGCGGAACCGCATTCATAAAGAAGAAGATGGGTCGGGAGTCTTCATTGTCAATGGGCTTCTAAGAAAAGATTCCCGACCCGTTGTTTTCACTTTCGCGGAGTAAATCGAGCGTTTCAATGCCCTTGCCTCATTACTCTGCCCTCTACGGCTATGCCGCCCTCATCACATCTACCGAAGTTGAGCAGAGCCGCCAAGGTCGCCAGTAATCGCTTTGGACCGGAGAGCGCAGGCCGGGAAATTACGCGGCTGCAGTTCCGTCGATCTGTCCCGTTCGTTGGCGTCGGGCGCGAGCTATGCCTCGCTCTTGCAGCTGAGTATCATACGTTTTCTGCAAACCCATCCAGTAATCAGGCGTCGTATGGCAGATCTCTCCAAGGCCTGCTGCCATGGTGTGTGTGATCATGAGGTTTCCATTGATCAGGTCTCGAATGTGTCGCCAGGGGACTCGGGTGCAGAGTGACAGCGCAGCTACACTTAATGGAGGTCTGGACGCCTTCATGTAGACTTCCAGAAGAACCTCGCCTGGATGGATCGGTGTCGTTCGTGCGTTTGCCATAGCATCCTCCTTACATGTAGTACGAAGATACGGGAGGATGCCGGCGAACACCACTAGGGAGGTCACTAGATAAATGGCACACTGCGCTGGGGTCATGCCTGCGGAAGTTCAACATCGGTTGCGTGTAAATTTACGCAGCAGTAACAAGCCTCTAACGGTGGCGCAATACCCTCCTGGTACAGTCGGCTCAATTAAAAATAATAAACCAGGGAGGAACAGATGGTCACAGTCGGACAATTGATGAAGAAAGAGCTCATCACAGTGGATTCGGGCACCTCGGTGATCGAGGCCGCAAAACTGATGAAGACCTGCAATGTCGGCAGCGTGCTGATCTACCACGAAAACCGCGTCATCGGCATTGTCACCGAATCAGACATCGTCAAGAAAGTCGTCGGCTCGGACCGCAGTCCTTACTTTATCCCCGTTGAAGACATCATGAGCAGTCCGATCGTCGGAATCGAAGAGCGCCGCCCGCTCACCGAAGCGGCAGACCTCATGAATAAACACCAAACGCACCATCTGGGTGTCACCAAGGGTGGATCGGTGGTGGGCATCCTCTCAGTCCGCGATTTGCTCCGTCCTGTCGCTATAGACGAATTTTAGCCGTCGGCACTCCTCATCAATTTCTCCACTCCTCGTTGCCATCCGCAACGGATGGGGATACTTCCGTAGTTAAGGGAATGCTAGCTGGCCAAATGGCTCAAAAAGTTTACGTATCCGTAATCCACTCTCTCGCTTCACGAAACAATGGGTTTGTACGCTAACTTATAGTACGTGACGGGTATGAGAATCCCCGGAGGTGAGTGGTCAACAAGTTGAGGAGTCTCTTGGAAAGGAGTCGCGCCGCCGGTGAACGGAACTGGGTACGATCACAAGCTTGATGGACGGATCCGGATCGAGGTCTCCGAAGTCAAAGGCTCCTCCACAATGGCCGGCATACTGGAGAGCCAGTTGGCCAAATTGAATGGGGTGACCCATGCGCGGGTCAATACCCCGACTGGTTATGTCCTGGTCCTATTCGATGATCAGGTCATTAGTCATTATCACGTCTTTGCCGTGATCAACGACCTCAAATGCTTTACCGTGTAGCCCTCCGTTTCTCCTCGTCGTGGATAACCGAATGAGTGTCGTTCGGCGCAGGAGGTTCTTGCCGCGCCGGATGCGGAGGAAACGGAGCCCTCCGTCTGATCTATCTCGTTTGTTTGGTTTGTCTTGTTTATTTGGTTGAACCAGATAGACCAGATCAACCAGATGGACCAGATAGACCGAGTTAGGCTCGCAGCTTGTAGCCCACGCCCCGGACGGTGAGAAGGAAGGTGGGACTGGCGGGGTTCTGCTCGATCTTCTGTCGCAGCGAATGAATGTGCACATCCAGCGCGTGCTCTTCGAGCGCATAACCTTCTCCCCAGACCCGGTTGAGCATCTCCTGGCGAGAGAACACGCGGCGGGGTGATTCGAGAAACTGCCTGAGAATCTGGAATTCCTTTGGAGTCAGATCGACGGCATGGCCGCTGACCAGGACTTCGTGCCGATCGAGGTCCATTCGTAGATTCCCTGCGCTATACTGGATGCTCGATGTGATGTGAGTCTCTCGACGCCGAAGGATGGCGCGCACCCGCGCGACCAGCTCACGGACACTCTGGGCGCACAGGACCAAATCTATCCCCTGATCATATTCTTTGGAACACTCTTCATCAGGGAAGGAGAGGTGTCCTTCCTGCACAGCGACGATGGGAACCGTACTCAGCATGCTCATTCGTCGAAAATTCACGACGGAACCTGATCGACGGTCAAGAAGAATCAAGGAGGGTACATTCGTCTTCGCTTCGGTGAGAGCAGCCCACTCCGTGGCCACCGCCGTGCTGCGATGGCCGCTCATTTCTAACGCCTTCCGCACCGACTGCGCGAAGGGCTCGGACTTTAGATAGATGAGCACCGAGTCGCGTGCGGGTACTCTGGATGATGGACCGGTCAACATTCCGAGTCATGATAAGACCAGGATGAATAACAAATCATCTCGATAGTATTAATTCTCCGTTAAAACGAACGGGGCTCAACCGCTGACTTCCTCGCATCATCTTTACTGCCGCATCACCCTGGGTCGAACGCTGTCTCTCTGTTTACCCGCGTGTGGCGCCTTCCTGACGTTCATGTAATCCAGAGCTGCTAGCTTTCATATGACATGACGGACGGCTTTCGCATCCAGAGATATTCTGGCTTTGCTTCGGACCAGCAGGGTGATACGCATGATCCCACGGGGGTGATACTCACGGGAACACCAAAGGAGCTCCTCATGGAACCGCTCACACGAACTGTCTGGCGATGGGGCGCTCCGCTCTGTTGTCTGTTGAGTTGGGGATCTATCCTCTGCGGGGGCTGCGTATTTCGATCCCTGCCGGCCTCTGATTCAGACGCGCGTCGGCCGTTTATTCCGACCGAAACCGAGCACTGATACCGACCGGAATCTGGCCACGTTTCTGAGCTCCATCGGAATCGGCTCGTTCTCATGCGACATAGTGATCTGCCCGGGCAAATTTGATCTAGAGGGAATGATGGACTGGATCGCAACCAGGGATCCGGGTCATGCCCAAGAAACGGTATACGATCTGGATTTCGCGCGGTTGACATCGATTAGGCTACGAACAGCTACACTCGTCGGTTGGAAGCTTGCGCCTAAGATGTATGATTTGATAGAGATGGCGGGGTGAGCGGACACGGAGGGACTGCGATGACGGAGGTTGAAGAGGCTGCCAAACGAGCGAAGTGGAACGAGCGTATGTCCCTCTCAATGCACCGGCTCACCGTTCCAAACCGGCCGCGATTGCTAGAGGCCTTGGGACGCTTAGCCATCGCGCATACACATCTGGAGAGGATCTTGCGGTACACTGTGAAAACACTCTCCGAACTCTCGGGTCCCAAAAGTCTCGATCCCACAAAACGAAAGCCCATCTCTGATTTACGAAAGAGAATCAAGAAACGATTTAAGAAGCACCACCCCACTGCCGCAGAGACGTATCGTCTTGACGAGCTTCTCGAAAAAACCAAACTCCTCTCTGGAAAGAGAAATTCCTACATGCACCGAGCGTGGTCTGAAACTGAAGCCGGACTGGTGATCCTGCACGAAGAAGACCTTCGATTGGGAACGGCTCCGCCAGAAGCCGCCATTGAGCGAGTGGCGTCTGAGATTTTAGCTTTAGGGAAACAGATTAATGACGCCCGCGTTCATGGATTCATCCATGACGTAGTACAGCGCCAGCCGCCGAACGCTCAGGCAGCCCCATAACTGATTCCACACCCGCTACCTCGCATTCGCTCTTCTCACTACGTCGACACAAGTCCGTCGCTTCCCGCTCAAACTCCGACGTGAAACTCCGTCGCTTCTGGCCGTTCGCCCTTGCAATGGGTCTTGGTGATGGGAAAGTCCCTCCAGCGCTTCAGGAAGGCTCATTCGTACGTTGAGCCTTTGAGCGATGCGAGAACGATGTATGGGAAAAGCGCGTCCCTGGGCGAGAAGGCTGCTTTGGCAGACGCAAGGCGGGAGGGTGAAATAGCCGCCGGGGTTGGGCGGGTGAGAAGAGCGACTCTTTCAGCGCCCTGCTAGGCTCGCAGCTTGTAGCCCACGCCCCTGACGGTGAGGAGGAATGTCGGAGTGGCCGGGTCCTGCTCGATCTTCTGGCGCAGCGAGTGAATGTGCACATCCAGCGCGTGCTCTTCGAGAGCATATCCTTCTCCCCAGACCCGGTTGAGCATCTCCTGGCGAGAGAACACGCGGCGAGGTGATTCGAGGAACTGCTTGAGAATCTGGAACTCCTTTGGAGTCAGATCGACGGCATGGCCATTGACCAGGACTTCGTGCCGATCGAGGTCCATTCGTAGATTCCCTGCGCTATATTGGATCTGTGATTCGATACCGGCCTCGCGGCGTCGAAGGATAGCGCGCACCCGCGCGACCAGCTCACGGACACTCTGACCGCACAGGACTAAATCTACATCATGCGCATATTCTTGAAGACACTCATCATCCTGGCAGGAGACATGTCCCTCCTGCACGGCGACGATCGGAACCATATTCAGCGTTCTCAGTCGACGGAAGTTGGCGATAGAATCGGATCGACGATCAAGAATTATCAAGGATGGCGCGTTCGCCTTCGCCTCTGTGAGAGCGACGGACTCCGTGGTCACCGCCGTGCTGCGATACCCGCTCGTTTCTAATGCCTTCTTCAACGACTGGGCGAACGACTCGGATTTCAGATAGATGAGAACCGAGTTGCGTACCCCTGCCATGGATGTGTTAGCGGTGACCATTTCAGGTTCATATTAAGAACGGACTAAATATAAATCGTTACGACGGTATTAATTGTCCGTTAAATCGAACGTGCGCACGTTAATCCATTGATCGGGTGCGAGGAGCCTGTCCGACATTGCCTTCGTGACGAGGCGAAGGAGGTGCGGCCAGATGCATGGCCGCAGACCCGGAAAACCGGAGATGTATTCGCTGGAATACATTGAGGATTTTTTCGGGCCGAGCACAACGCAGATGGCCGCAGAACGGTCAATGTCCACAGGCTCCTAGGTTGAAGTTAACCCAGAATTAACAGTTCGTTGATCTCATGGCAACGAAACCCCGGTACTCTCTGAGCAGGATGCTGAAAAAGTCCTGCCAGCGGCGTTCTCACATCGTTCAGACCCTCAACGGGGACCCGGCCGCCTCACCACTCGGCGGCGCGCACAGACGTGGTGCTCCTTATTCGTCGCACCGTGCGCCCCAGAGGGTACGCCTCTGGGCCTTCACTCGCTGCGGCCTTGCTGGACAGTCTTTTTGAGCATCCTGCGGGAAGGTTTTCCTGTTGTGTCACACGTGCAAACCATCGAAGTTCTCGCGTGCCACATTGGAGGAGTAGGGGGAATGGAACTCCGACAGACCATGACACATTATCGCCGTCTTACCTCGGTGGGCATCTCTGTCTTCCTTCTGCTGCTCTTTGTTGTCCCCTTCCAGGCCTCTGGACAGCTAATATCTACTTCGCTGGATCCAAAGATCCCCTCCTATCGGCTCGTAAGCGACCTGACCGGCACACTCTCCGTCGCAGGGTCGGATACCATGAAGCCGCTGACAGACTCATGGTTGACAGGCTTCCGACAACGGTATCCCGGACTCACTATCAACAAAGTGGAAACCAAGGGGTCCGACACAGGACTGGCAGCGCTTCTTGAGCATCGAACTGAAGTCACCGCAATGTCCCGCCGCATGACGTCCGAAGAAATCTCTGTATTCGTCAAGGAGTACGGATATGAGCCGACGGAGGTTCCGGTAGCGAACGACGCCTTGGCTATCTTCGTTCACAAGGACAACCCGATTACCGGCTTGTCCTTTGAGGAATTAGACGCAATCTTTTGTCGGGAACGGCGGCGCGGATTGGACTATGCCATAGAGTCCTGGGGCCTCGTCGGGCTTGTGGACGAATGGTTTGAAGCCCCCATTCGACTGTATGGACGAAACGGAAAATCCAGTACGGCGTCTCTGTTCCGAGAAGAGGTCTGCAAAGGTGGAACATTCCGCCCCCAGTTGGTCGACGCCCCAGGATCTGCATCAGTCGTGATGGATCTGACCAGGGATCCGCAAGGGATCGGGTTCAGTGCGATCGCCTACCGGGCCTCGGAAGTCAAACCCGTCCCGATCGCCGCGGTGAAAGGCGGTCGCTATGTGGAGCCGACCTTCCTAACTGCCATGGATGGGTCGTACCCCTTGAAGCGAAACCTCTATCTCTATATCGCCAAGCCGCCGAAGGCATCCGCGAACCCGGCCTTGACGGAATTTGTGCGATTTACTCTGAGCCGCCAAGGCCAACAACTGACGCTCGATCACGGATACTTTCCACTTTCTCTGATGGAAATCACACGGCTGACGTCCAAGTGGGTCTCCTCTGTAAAATCTGCCAGGCTAGAAACGCCTGATCGCACGTTTGTTGAGTAAGATCCCCTCTTTCCCAATTGGGAATAGACCGTTTCCATGAGTCGGTTATTCACGCGCGCTCACCCCAAGGCATGGCTCTCCCTTGGACTCGCAGTGCTCGCGGGGTGTACACCAGGGCACTTCAGCACCCTCAGTATCTACGAGACACCGCACGCCTTCGTCCGCCTTGAAACCGAGCGCACGGTGGACCAAGGCGCCAGACATAGCCATCCGGTCGACATATCCACTGCGCAAATGGCGGCAGTCCTTCGAGGAATCATTGTCCAGGAACCACTGACGAGATTGCCGCTCTACGACGACATGAGCACTCCCCGCCGACACCGGGCTTTCGATGAGGAAACGGTCATGTTCTGGGCTCCGTTAATAAGTCTGGCCCTGAGCAAGGCCACGCCTGAGGAAGTGGTCACGTTCTACCAATCGCGGCGACTGTCCGCAATTCAACGGGAAGTGACGTCCGGCGGGATGTTTCTGGACGGAGAGGACTTGCATGTTCTGCTGAGCAACTATCGATCGGAGACCCACACCACCGCCGACATCGGCATGGCCGACACTCAGGATGATCGGCTGACCCCTCTTCGCTCTCTCGCTCCCCAAAAAGGAACATTGCATTTTGAGCCGTCTGAGTTTCAGCGCCCCACAAAACCGCAAGGTGTCGGACAGCTCTTTTATTGGGACCGGCGGGAACTCATTATTCAAGTACATCACTTGCCGGCGACGCTGCGGCTCACAGAACCTTCTACTCTGCCATAGGGACACTATCGGCAAGAACACGACCCAGCGCCGGCTGCTCAAAAACTCCACTGCAATTGAAATCTGAGCAGATTGCCGGACTGAAGCTGGTACGGAGTCTGCGCGCACGGTATCCCGGTAAACCCTGGATCGGCGCAGGATGCCGGAATTGTGGAGGAGTCCGAGGACGTCCGCTGAGTCCAGGTGTACATCACCGTCAGTTCGAGCGCCTTATTGAATCGATACTCCAGGCCGAGTTCCGCTTCCCGCACCGTATTCCTCGGGGCATTCGGCTCGCTCTTCCTCCCGCCGTAGTACTCCTGAAAGCGAATGAAGGGCATGATGCCTTCGCAGAGGCTGTCACAACGGTAATTGTAGAACAACTGGAGATATCCTCCGCGAAGGCTTCCAGTTGTGACCTCGGTCCTGGCTTGATTCAGTTCCGGACCGCGTCCGATCGTGTACTCGCCCTGTAGGCCGAAGGGCTGCGGAAACAGGACGAAATGCCAGGCGACTCGTTCATCCAGGTAGTTGCCCCCGTTCAATAGGGTCGGCGCCAATGGCGCCCCGGCCGATATGGGCTGAGGGTCGAGAGGCACCACTGGGGTCGACGCAACATTGAACTGCCCGGTATAGGCGTCCATGCCAAACTCGATGATCTGTCCATTGGAAAACTCGAGGGGATAGGTCGAGTGAAATACGATGTGTTTATTCTTGTTCCGATCACGTGTGTTGATGCCCTGGCCGTTAAATATTCCGATACCCAGCATGCCGTAGTCCCCGGATCCCTTCAGCCCGCTGTCGACGAGTCTCCGGAATCGTTCCCGCACGGTCGAAGGCGTGTAGTAGAGAAACAGACCCAGGTCCCGTTCATTCGGCACCCCGCTGTTCAACGCGTCGTTACGATCGAGGGCAAGCCGGTTTTGGCTCGACTGCAGGTTCTCGAAGCCGAACGGAATCTTTGAAAGCCCGGCACGGATGCGCCATTCCTTATTGCCAGTGAGGAACAGGTCGGCGTAGAAGTCTCTGAGCGTTGCAACTTGCTCCACACCGTTGACCAAACCTGCAAACTCAGGCTGAAAGTAGACGAACACCCGCTCGTGCGGTTGGCCGCTGATGATGAGCCGGGCACGCCGCAGAAAGAATTCGTTGTTTCCCGCAATGGAGCGATCGGCTTGGTTACTTTCCAACAGATCGTTGTTGATCGCATGGTTGTAACGGAATTGCGCGTAACCACGGATGCTGATCTTTTCGTACCAGCGCTCTCGAACGGGCACGTCGCCGACCCCGCGGCTCATTTCCATTTCTTTGGCTTCCCGCTTTTCCTCGTCCGCTTTCAGCTGGACCCACTGATCGACGGTGATCTGTTTATTTTCGAGCAGGAGATCTTCAAGCTTGCCGGCCAGCGCCGGAGACCAGGAGGCGAAGAGCGCCCCCAGGACCATCATCCCTATCCATGCCAATCCTCGACCGGTCGTCTTCATTCAATCCCCTTCCACACACGTATGTCACGGCGACGGAAAGAGAATATGAAGAGACCATTACAGCCAAGTTACGGCTATCTCCGGTAATGGTTAACTTGTGCAGAAGATGGAGAACTAGTCGATCTGCCGGCAGGTGAATCGCGCATATGCCCTGATTGCAGGGCTGCAATGGTTTTCGTGACGGAGCGCCGGTTAGCTGGTGCTGCGGAGGAGCTGGCTACAGTTCCTGACGAACAACTGCAACCATGTTTGAGGTGCCGCCAGCACTTCGGCTTCAATCGTCGTAGAAGATTGTAGCTGGTCGATGCGCACAGCCACATCGCGATAATTTCGACCATCGCGACCGATCATGCGATAGCATTCAACGGCCTCTTTGGATCGCCCCATCGACTCAAGCGTCCGTGCATAGACATACCGAAGCGACACCAGATCCTGCGCCGACCCTGACGGCCGGTCGAGAGCTGCGCGATAGGCAGCCAGCGCTTCTTCGTATCGGCCGACCGCCTTCAAACACAGCCCTATCTGTCCGAGCGCCTTGACGCCCCATACTTCATCGGTTACCACTCGATCCAAAAGTGCGATGGCTCGCGAAAACTCTCCTGCCTGTTTCAATGCGAGCGCCTCGCGATATGACACTGCGGGATCGTCGGCCGCCCGTCCGTCCGTTGTTGTCTTCGGCGACGCATCCTGATCGGTGGCGGCTGGTGGACTTGTCGAGACTTCAGCCATTTCCTCATCACTCTCATTCTGGCCCGGCTCAATCGAAGCTGGATCTGTTCGAAAAGGCAGAAAACCGTTCTGATCTCGCGCCCGCGCGGCATCGAGTGCGAGGCGGGCTGTAATCACGTCAGCCTGCGCCGCATACCCATACACCAAGGCATGGTCGCACAGCTGATTCATCAGTCGGGGGACCCCGCCGGCTAACACAAAGATCTTTCGACAGGCTAGCGTAGAAAATAGGGGCCTCCGCCCTCCGGCCACTCGCACGCGATGACCGATGTACGCGATGGCCTCTTCCTCGGCCAACGGTTCCAGTGCATACTCCACCGCGATCCGCTGAGCGAACTGTTCCATCCCGGGCCCCTTCAAGAGATCTCGAAGCGCCGGCTGTCCCGACAGCAAAATTTGCAGGGAGCGGCGGCGCCCATCGTTCAGGTTCGACAGCAACCGAACTTCCTCCAGCATGGTCGATCCGACGTTCTGAGCCTCGTCGAGGACCAAGAGCACACGACGACCGGCGGCCTGCTCACCCTCCAAGAATCGCGCGAACTCATGAAAGAGTTCCACTTCGTTCTTTCCTTTGCTCACCAGGCCAAAGGATGCTGTGATCCACGGCATGAGTCCGCCCAACCCTCCATGCGTATTCTCCAGCATGCCGATCGTCCATTGGCGGCGCGATTGATCTAATAGCCGATTCAGCAGCGTGGTTTTTCCTGTGCCCGGTTCACCGGTGATCACGATAAACGCGGACCCATTGACCAGCCCATACTCCAACAGACTCAGCGCCATCTTGTGCCTGGTTCCCAGGAAGAGAAACTCCGGGTCCGGCAGCAACGTGAACGGCTTTGTCTTCAGTTGATAGTATGTTTCGTACATGGTCGTATTATCCCGTATGCGCCATGAGTAGATCTTTCGCGCGACGCCGTGTCATCTCTCCTCGACCGGACATGTTCAAGACACCGCCGAGTACCGGCACACTTCCCTTCAATGCCGTCATCGCCCGCGCAACATCGCTCGAACCCGTCCGGCCCTCTTCGACCACCAACAGCAGCGCATCGATGTGGGAAACAAATCCGAGAACATCGGCGCGCGACAACAGAGGGGGCAGATCGAACACCAGCAGGCGAGCGGGATAGCGGTGTTTAAGCTCTTCCACCAACGCTCCCATTCTGGGAGAAGCCAGCGCCTCCGCGGAATTCGTGATCGTGCGCCCCCCGGGAAGAAACACAAATCGACCGATGCCGGGATGAATCAACAACTGTTCAAGCGGAATCTCATCAAACAGATATTCAGTCAAACCCGGGCAGCTCTCCATACCGAAAGCCTGATGAACACCGGGCCGGCGCATATCCGCGTCGACGAGCAGCACCGTGTGGGCCAAATCCATTGCCAGAGCGAGCGATAAGTTCACCGCTGTCAATGTTTTCCCTGCATGTGGAGTGGGACTCGTGACCCCCAATACGTTCCACCCTTTCTGACGACACTGTTGCACGACCTGTGTCCTTAACATTTTGTACGCATCGACGAATGCGCCCCCTTCAAACCCGGTGATCAAACGCTGCGCGCGCATGGTGTCGTCGGTCACCTCAACTGTTTTCGTCGAGGTATAGACGATAGGCAGCGGCGCCGGGTGAGAATGCGCGGCCGAACGCCGGGGCGCCGGGCCCTCCGATCCATGCTCTTGCTTGAACCGTTCCAGCCCCTGTTGTAGGTATTCCATCAGGCCTCTCCTCTTCCTCAGGCTCAGCCCAGTTTTCTCACGATTGTGTACCACAGCACGTCTAACGGCATCCACGCTACATGTAAGGCAACGGCACCAGCCACCACGACACCGAGGCCGGCAAGGCTGAAGACCGCGCGACGACGGCCAAGCGCCACGAGTTCGCCCTCGGACGGCAGATAGGGAATGACGGCCAGCGGGACACCTCGCATCACGCGCCCCAGCTGATCGGTCGTAAAGATCCTCCGGTCCAGGTTATCCGCTACCACGCCGGTTCCGAGTCCCATGGCAACGGCGAGAAACGCCCCGAGCAGGAGAATGGCTAAACGGTTGGGCCGATCCGGCTTCTCCGGCAGTTCAGGCGGGTTAATCAGCAAAAACCGCTCGCCCTTCCGTTGTACTTCCAGTTCAGCAGAAACCTGCGCCTCCATCAGGCGCGATGTAATTTCTTGATACTTACGCACAGAATTTTCTCGGTCCCGGATCAAATCCAGGTATTCAGGTTCGAGGGTCGGCGTTGACTCCAACCGTTTGGCATATTCCGCCATGCGCTTTTTCAAGTCTACCCGCGCGGCTTCCAGAGACTGCAGTGAGGCCGTTGTCGAAGCCAACTGCGACTGAATATTGATGTAGGCAGGATTCTCCGGCTTGACGGTGGACGGCTGCGACGGCCGCGCCACCGCGGCCAGCAGTTCTCGTTCAAGCGAGGCCACGACATTCTGCGATCGAATCACATCAGGATGCATCTCCCCCACCCGTTCCCGCAAGGCTGCGAGCGAAGCCCGTTCAGCCATAAGCCGCTTCGACAACTCTTCCCGCCCATCCGTCGCGCCTACTTCCTTCTCAAGCGACGACAGCTCCTGTTTCAGCTTGATGATATCGGGATGGTCGGGCTCAAGGTAGGCCGACACGCTGGCATATTGGGCGCGCAGCGCCTTCAATCGTTCGCTCGTGTCCAACAAGCGTTCACCGCTCGCGCTGATGAGCGGCGTATGCGGCTTCAACGTAGCCAGCTCTCCTTCCAGGTATGTTTTTCGCTCCTTCAAGCTTCTGATGTCGCGGTCCGAATCGATGACTTCCCGTTGAACCTGACTCAACAACTGCATGTTCAATTGGACCAGCTCCGGCAGCGCGCCCTCTGCCCGCCGTTTGACCCCGGAAAGCTTTTGTTCCAGCTCCTGAATGTGATGCGACAAATTTTCGGATTCTCGTTTTAAGAACGCGGTGGTTTCTTGAGCATGCCGCTCGCGGGTCTTGAGGTTTTCACCCAAAAATAGGCTGGTCAGCTCATTCGCCACTTTCTGCGCCAACTCCGCGCTCTCGCCGTCGTATGCCAACGTAAAGGCAATGGTCGCCTGAGTGGGATTTTGCGTTCGCTTGTCGATGACCTTCACGTTCATGACTTCGATCTGGATGTCCTTGACGAAGCGAGTCAACACTTCTTCCGTTGGGCTTCGCTTTCGGAGATCCTTATAGAGATCGTACTGTTCGACGATTCGCCACAACGTAGACCGGCTCAATACTTGCTGTTTGATCGTCTCAATCCGTTGGTCGGCATAGGTCGCGATGGCCGACCGGACGAGATCGGGCGGGATTTCCTGTTCTTCGATGAGAATAGTCGCCGTCGAGCGGTACACCGCCGGCAGGAGAAACGCCAACGCCGCGCTGGCCGCCAAGAGTGCCGCGGCGACTGTGAGAATCATGGTCTTGCGGCGGCGCAGCAGAGCCAGATAGTCATGCAGATCTTTTGCGGGAGCTTCCATAGTCCTTGTAGCCTGTGGCGCGCGTCCCCCGGTTATCGGGACACCGACCACTTCGGCCCTCCGTACGTCAGCATGACAAACGTGGAATTGGCGAAATTCCATTGATCGAGGCTGTCCACGGCACGCTCCGCATAGGTGTATGCGACATCGAGCGTCCACCATTGGCTGAATCTCCATGACGCGCTTGGGCTAATCGTGGAGTACTTCTGCTGCGGGAAGGAACCGCTCGGTCCTTCGGTTATGATTCCCGACACAAAATAGAGGCTTCCATTCAACGAAACGGTGAGGGTTTCGGTAAGGTTGTAGGATAGCGATGCGCCCGCACGATCGGTTTGCAGCAGGCGGCCAAACCCGCTGGGATTAATCTCCCTGCCTCCATCTATCTGAATTGTGGCCCTCTCAAACCTCTTACGGAGAGTACCCCTATAGACCCAGACCGTCTCATGAGCACTCAAGGATCCTCCTGAAAAATCCTGAGTTGAGGTCACGAACCGAACTCCTCCAGATATCGTGCCTGTCATCCCTTGACCAAAATCGTGTGTCCATCCGCCTTGCGCGCCATAATAGATTGAGTCTTGCATGCGTGAGGGAATGCGAAACGACGTGTATTCGCCGGTCAGTTGGACTTGATTCAACTCGCCAAGGTTATAGGTGAGTCCCGTCGTCCCTCCCTGGACCTGATAATTCACGAGACCGAATCGAATCCCATCTTGATACTGCGCATCCTTAAACTGATAGCCGCTTTGCCAGGACAGCCGTTCCGTGATTCCAATGGTCAAACTGGGCATCGCCGTCCACAGGCTTCGTTGAGTAAAACCCAAAACCAATCCAGTCTCCTGCAATTCACTTAGCAAGGTATTGTCGCGCGTAAAGCCTCCCTCGAACCCAAACGTATATCGATCCTGCCGGTACGAGGCCTTCAATGGAAAATAAAGGTTGGTCAGGCTTCGATCCGTGTCGCCGTAGTATTGGACGAAATCACTTTTGGCATTCCCTTCCACCTCCAACGACTCGGTAGAGCCCTTGAACTTTAAGCCGGGACTGACCCAGTACCCCAACACTTCGTTGTTTCCGTTAGACAAGAGCAAGTTACTGTTGTATACGCCTTTCAGGCTTAACGACGGGGCAGCCGACCACTCAGCCGCGCCCGCCTCTCTCAAACTGCCCGATAACAGCATCGTCACACCACACAAGCCGGCCAACAGGCGCAACCGCAGCTGGGTCCCCAGAGGGGAACGATTGAGACCGGCAGAGAATAGTCCCATTCGGTCACGGCACCATCACCACGTCGCCACGCTGCAACAATATGTTCTGCTTCAAGTCTCTCTCCTTGAGCATGTCTCCGTATCGGAAATGGAAAACCTGCTGATCCCCTCCGCCACGCCGCATGATCTTGATGTCGTTCTCAGACGCATAGGGCGTGAGGCCCCCTGCCATACTCAACGCTTGCAACACGTCCGTATAGTGGCCGACCAGATATTCGCCTGGCTTATTCACACGCCCGAGGACATAGATGCGGTTGCTAAGAACTTTGAGTACCGAGACCGTCACATGTGGATTCGGGAGATACTTGCTCAACCGCTTCGCAATATCATAGCGGACATCTTCCGCCGTACGACCTGCCGCAGCCACGTCTCCAATGAGAGGGAAGGTAATCATCCCATCTGGGCGCACCACAGTTTCCTGCGTGAGCTGCTCATCTTTCCAGACCGCCACCTTCAGCACATCTTCCGGGCCGAGCAAGTAACTTGGTTCGGCGACCGCGGTCTCTGCCGCCACGCACACGGTGTTCCCGAAAAGGCAGAGCCCTCCCCATATCGTCACAATACAGAAGAGACTGCGCGCGAACCTCGTTTGTAAAAGACCTCTCATCCTGGAAACTCAGCCAACAACGCCTTGGCTGCATCAAGTCCCTCGAACGGAGCCCCTGCCGCCACTGCCTTCTTCAAATGAACGCGGGCATCGCCAGGCTGCCCCGACTTCGAATAGGCGGCCCCCAAGTGATAGTTCAACACCGGATGATCGGGCGCCAAGGCCGTGGCTTGCTTGAGCAATCGCACCGCATCACTCCCGTGGTTCAGCTTATAGTGAGCCCACCCCAAAGTATCGAGCAGATAGGGATTCGGAGTCTGCGACTCAAATACCCGGCTCAGCGCCAGAGCACGCTCAAGACTCTGTGGATCGCTTTTGTGGTCGACCAGCGTCGCCGCCAGATTATTTGCCGCCAGTATCGACTTCGGATTCGTTTTCAGGACAGTCTCGTAGTGGCCGACGGCCTCGTCGAACCGGCGCTGCGCATTGAGGCTCACCGCGAGTAACAACCGCATCTGTTCATTCTCTGGACTCGCGTGGAGCCCCTTCACAAGAGCCTCATCCCCCTCAGCCACCCGTTTCCCGGCGTAGTGATACCGCGCCAGATGGATCCACGGAGTGCTCCACTTCGGATTGAGGCGCGCGGCGGTTTCGAAATGCGGGATCGCGGTGCCCACGTCGCCTCGCGTCAATAATAACTCCCCGAGGAAGCCGTCCGCGTAGAGATGATCGGGATGGGCGGCCAATACGGCTTCAAGCCGGGACTGGGTTTGAGCCACCTGACCACGCTTCACTCCCAGCTGCACGAGCGCCAGGAGCGGTTCGGGTGCCATGGGGCGTTGCTCGGCAGCCCTGGTATAGGCGGCTTCCGCCTTTTCCCATTGCTGTTGCGCCAGCGCCACATGCCCTTCCGCCAAATCCGCGGCAGCCCAATCCGCGCCGGCGGTTCGCAGTTTTGTCAACGTCGCTTGGCTCTGCTCCCAGGCTTTCTCCTGCGTCTGCAACTGGAACATCATACCCAAGAGCGACACATTACCGGGATCGCGGGCAATAAGCGGATCCAATCGTTCCCGTGCTTCTTTGATATGGCCGACGGACGCGTCCAACCCGGCCAGCATCACCTGGGCTTCCATCAATGCCGGTTTCAAGCTGACCGCTCGATCCAAGCTTTCGCGGGCGAGCATGGTCTCACCCGTCATCAGATAGGCTCGCGCGAGCAACACATGTCCATCAGCCGATTCAGGCTGGTCCTTCACAACTGACCGGAAATCCTGCGTGGCGTCTTTCCCATTCCCGCGCTGTAACGAGATCTTTCCGCGCAACAACAAGGCGTCCGTCGATCGAGAGTTTTCTTTCAGCACCTCTTGAATCTGCCGCTCTGCGTCGTCGGGCTTGCCCGCGATCCAATCCAGACCGGCAAGCTTGACCTGCGCCTCAAGCCCTTCAGGCTTCTTCTGATATTCACTCTGAATCGCTCGATAGGTCTCGCGGGCCTTGTCCGCGCGCTGTGTCGATTCATAGAGATCCCCGACTGCAAACCGTATTTTGGCTGAGCGTGGAAGATTTTTATGGGCGTCCAAGAGCGCCGTTTCCGCCTGCTCCAGCCCGCGCCGCTTTGCCACATATTCGACCAGCGCCAATCGACGCGTTTCATTCTCGGGATCAAGCCGGATCGCTTCCGTGAGCACCGCCTCGGCCTTGTCATATTGGTGCTGCTGATCGTAAAACGCCATCTGCCGCAGCCGGTGATTCAACACCGTCGGTTCCAAGGCAATGATTTGTTGCAGCGTGGCCCCTGCTTCATTCATCCGTCCCTGCCTCATCAACGTCGTAGCCAGGGCATCCAGAAGTTCCAGATTGCCGGGGTTGGATTCCAAAGCGTGACGGAGCAGCGGCAACGCTTCCTCATCGCGCTGGCCGGCAATGTACAGAGATGCGATCAGCAGCACCGCATCAGTGTCGGTCGGCGCCGCCGCGATCAACTGCTCTGCTTGCCCGATGGCCTCGTTCAGCCGGCCTGACGCCGCCGTCACGGCAATCTTCAATGCTTGCGCCGAAACATGCCCCGGGTTCTTCGCCAGGATCCGATTCGCGACCTGTGTGGCTTCCTCCAGCGCGCGCGCTTCCAGATAGTACTTGGCCAGTTTGACGAGCGCTCGATCATGATCCGGGCTCAATTCCACGACCTGCTGATATCCCGCAACGGCATTGCGCCAATTGCGCTCCTTTTCTTCCACTTGCGCGTAGAGAAAATACGCTTCAACGTCTTTGGGATCGATCTTCAGCACGTTCCGAAGCGCCACCCGGGCTTTGGCGAAATTGCCCTGTTGAAAGTATTCTTGCGCACGTAGACGATACTTGGCTTTCTGTTCTTCGGGACCTCCGCAGCCGGACAACCCGACCAACAGCACAACCGTCAACACCAGGGCCGCACTCTGTTTCATGGCTCCTGCCTCCTCTTCCACAATCGAATCACGACCACCACGCCCGCAGTACCAATCCACCCAACATCCAGGCCGACACCCAGCCCAAGCGAGTTGCCGCAGATGAATAGATGTGGAGCAGCAGTTCGAATGAAAAGAACAACACAATCAGTTTTGCGGCGAGAAGACTCACCGGCACCGTGCCCACCGTCATATTCGGCAAGAACGGCATGACGACAGCCAACGACACAATCAAGTAGTCCAACGGCGTCGTTTGAAACCGGTCCGTACCGGCAAACCGGACGGTCAGCACGACCAGCCCGGCCAAGAGGATGAACCCGATATTGAGGGGAGTCATCAAATCGGTTCCGGAGAGTCGCGGAGAGACTTCGCTGTAATACATCAGGCACGTGCTCCCGACATACAGACCCGCCCGTACCACCCATGCCGTTCCGCGGCCCGCAATCATGGATCCCACCACCGCAACCAACAGTCCCGCAGCGATCATCCCGGCATCCCAAGGAATTTCCTTCGGCATCGCCACCGATGTGATGAGATAGAGGGGAACCGCGAGTTGAAGTGCCTTGAACGCATAGTCTCCGATCGACAGGCGCGACGGATGACTGTTCGCTTGGGCGGGCCGTGCGGTTTCGGCATGAGCGCTCTCCGACGAAGCCTGATGTGGTTTTTGGACGAACATCGAGAGAATCACGACGGCCCATAACAGATACACCGCAATCAGCACGACATCAGACTGCCACCGTAATAGATAGGCACAACTCACCATCACGGTATGGGCAAGGTAGATCACGCTGACTGCTTGGCCATGCGTCAATCCCCTGGCCAGCAACTTGTGGTGGATGTGGTTCCGATCGCCGATGAACGGGGAGCGGCCTTCGACCAATCGTTGCCCCATAACCCCGATCGTATCCAGCAGAGGGACGCCCCAAATAAACAGCGCCAGCAGAGGGCTGTACATCGTCCTGGTTGAATCAGTCAGCAGAATGGCGGCCACGGCCATATAGTGTCCGAGAAACTGACTTCCCGCATCGCCCATGAAAATTTTGGCGGGATACGTATTGAATCGGAGGAACCCCAACAGCCCTCCCAGGACTGCCATCATCAACAACACCAACAGCGGTTCGTTCGCCTGGTAGGCAAGGTGGGCAATGCCGGCGAAGCTGATGAGGGACAACCCCCCGGCCAAGCCATCGAGTCCGTCGGCCAAGTTGACGGCATTCGTCACCCCCACAATCACCAACAGGGTGAGCGGAATGGCTACCCATGCCGGGAACAACACGTCATCGACGAATGGGACCGTGTTGAGGCGAACACCTGCCAAGCCGATGACGATTGCCGCAGCCACTACTTGTCCAAGGAATTTCATTCGAGGGTTGAGGCCGATTCGGTCATCCCAAATTCCGAACAGGACGATGACCGCGCCGCCAAGCAAACTGGAAAGTATCAGCTGGTCTTTGGGGGCCCACAAGAGAACCGCGGCAAAGGTCGCGAGCGCAAACGCAATCCCACCGACTTTCGCGACAGGGGCGTCATGCGCGTGGCGCTCGCGCGGAATGTCGACAAACCGCAGCCGCCAGGCGGAAGCGCTCAATGCCGGAATCAATGCCATGCAGATAATCAATGAGCCAATGAAACTGAAAAACAACGCCGTGTCCATGACTCGTCACACCTCAATCCGGAACATAGCGACCTAACAGTGGGGTCACGAGGCCGGCCATCGCCTGAAGACGCCCATCGGCGATTGCCTCCGTCTCTCCGGCATAGACCGACGACACGAGTCGCACCAATGCGCCGTCAGCCCGATGCCTCGTCAAGGAATCCCAAAAGAGAAAGAACTTCACGAGATACTCGCTGGTGATCCACCGGTCACGCTGTTTAAACCAGTAGTACACAATCTGCTTCTGGCCACCCTTCTGAATGGCGACCCGATTCACGTCCAGAGCGGTAGCGATTCCCGAGGCATGATTTAAGCGCACCGTTTCAAAGGACGTGATCTCCCACCCGCCGCCCGGAATACACTGCCTCGGCGAGTGCGACGACAGGCCCTTCTTGGGGGATTGATAGTAGGCCACGTACACATTCACCGGCACCTTCTCGACCGCGCTGTAGTCCGCAAGCACGTAATCGTCCAATTGCAGCGCGTCCAGGTACTGCCGCTCCATGACGGAAGAGGCGCCCCCCCACTCGCCAAGCTGCAACGGAAAGTCGAGAAACGACTGCCGCGCGGGAGGAGGGAAATCATGCGGGGCCACCGATGGAGCCGCAACGGCCGCGAGTATGAGCAACACTCCTCCCGCCAGCGCGGGAGCCGGCGAAACATGAACTGCTTCGGATGGGTGAACGGCGAGCGTCGACGCCGAGACGCCGGCCGCAGGAGGACCGATCAACTGCGTAAATGAACGACGAGTTGCGCTCGAACTCACTCGAGCAAGTACCCACATCTCCGCACAGAGCAGCCCGAGACTGGCCACGAAGAAGACCCACCCCTCAAAGAAGTGACTGAAACCTTCGGCCGCGCTCCCGCCATAGGTTTCAACCAATACGCCAATTGCGCCGATTCGAAAGCCGTTCAGAAGAATCGAGATTGGAATGCTCGACACAACGAGCAGTGCCCGTTTCCAGAAGGATTCCCGGTAGAGATAGGCACAGAGCAATGTGAGGGCCATGAGCGGGAACAGATACCTGATCCCACTGCAGGCTTCGACGACTTGTAACTGAATAGGTCCCAGATCGATGACATTTCCTTCTCGGTAAGCCATGACACCGACCAATTGGAGACAGCCGATCCCCAAAGCCGATGACCACAACTGGAGACGGCTGGAAAGTTCATTCACGAGAAATACCGGCAGCGGAAGTGCAGCGAGCAGATAGAGCAGGGGGAACGCCAGCAGACTGATACCGGACAGCCCGATGGCGCATGCGAGCAATCCCACAATTACAATCCATAGCGAGAAATGGACGACCGCATACATGGCGGCGAACTCGCCAACGACATACACGAGCAGCCCGGCAGCGACAATCGGGATCCCCCACCAGGCGCCGCGCCGTTCGGCTGTATGCAACTGCGTCCGTCGAAGCCAGATCAGGTAGAGCGAGATCAACGGAATAAACGGCCCATGGCTGTAGTTGTCATCCTCCAGCCACGTCTGCATCAAGAACCGCAAACTGTCTGCGTAGAGATAGCCCAGAGCCGTCATCACGACGGCCAGCACGGCCAAGAACACCCACACACTCATGCCCGTCAGTACGCGAATCAAAGACATGACTGAGGAAGGCGGTGGTGGAGTGTCGAGGGCCGTGGGGTGAAGAATCATCGGGGTCCTCTCATCACGTCACGTCCACACTGAGCAAGGATTACATCGGATTCAGCTGATTTTTAGGAGGCTTAGTCTATCGCTTGCCGATCGAGCGGTGGCATCACCAGTCTCAAGTTTGTGTTAACTAAATGTTAAAAGAAAATGGGGGAGGAAAGGACTACTCACAGTACCCGACGTGACGTTGGGTACGAAATCGGATTAGAACAGGCCGAAGCAGCCCTGTAAGATCAACAGCTTCGCGCACTATTGGACTTGGATGTCTGTAGGAGTGGCGGGGGGCAGACTGGTCGATTCGTTGCATAAACCGTTTTGTCACTTGCCACCAGGGGGCCTCTTCATTCCAAGACTCCGGTCCGTTATCGCTCCACCCTCCCCAGATCACCACACCATCCGCATGCTGATAGACCGTATTCAATTGTAACTCCCAATAATCCGGATCGAGCGGGCGAAGGCCGAGCACTCGATTGGATTCATGGTACTGCGGCCAGAGAAACGCATAGACCGGTTTCCCTTTCGCTTTGCGTTTGGCCTCAGCAATCTGCGCAATCGCGTAAGTCACCCAGCCTTGCCTGTCGGTATAAAAGGTGTAGATGGAGGGAAACAGCGCGTCGACTCGGTCACTCACACCTTCCAACCGGTCGTTATCCTGCTGCCACGATTGAAATTCCGCGCTTGCAGGATCGCGAATCGCGCGCCAATAGTCCCGTATCGGCACCGTGCCATAGATTCCGACTGGAACGCCGGGCGCCTCGCCTTTCACCCACGACAACACCGATAAGAACTTACCGACCGTCGATTGCACTGCGAGCCCATCTCCCTTGAGCGGCCACCGCTCGATATCCAGTACCACCGGCTCCGGTGAACTGCGCAGTTCATGCGCGAGAGAACGCACGATGGTCTCCGGAGGCATGGCGGCAGGCAACTGGTTGGCCACGAACAGGCGTGACTCATACAGAACCGTGATAGGACGCACGTGGTAGGCCGCGAGAGAGGGCTTGTCCTTATAGAGCGTCCCATCGAACACGATGAATGGTCGCGAGACGGATGCCGACGCCGTTGGTTCGATCGGGTGGGGATTGCGGGACAGCAAGATCCCGGCCATCGCCGCACCGGCTAGGATAAAAAGCAATAGTCTCATCGGGACCCGACCCATCACTCTTTCCCGGCAGCGACCGGAAGCTCCCGCACGATCCTCTCCTCTTCGCGTTGAAGGACCGAAACGGAGACAGAATCCAGAAGCCTGCGCCAGTTTTTCAGGGCATGGACACGGGCGTACTGTCGATCGAAGGCTAGTCGTGCTCGAAATCCGGCCTCCGCCGCTTCGTGACGTCTTTGAGAAAGTCCTAGAATGCATTGCGTCAGCGGATCGACTTCTCCGATGCAGAAGTTCCACCCGCATTGTTCGCGTTCAACGATCCGAGCGATCTCTCCCTCTGGATCGCCGACATGAATGACCGGACGGCCGGCTGCGGCGATACCGTAAAACTTGCTCGGGACAATCATCCCTTCCAGCGTCGGCCTTAGTGAAACGAAGTGCACATCCGGCACACTCAGGCTCCACCGCAAACGATTGATCGGCTGGTATGGACGGAACTGCACGTTCGTCAGGCCGCGTGTCGCCGTTTCAGCTTCGAGCCATTGGCGTGCAATACCATCGCCGATAAACACGAATGCGATCTCGGGTTCGTCTTTTAAGCGTTCTGCCGCATCGATCATGGTCTTGAACTCGTGAACGTGCCCCATGTTGCCGGAATATCCCAGGACAAACTTGCCCTCCAAACGCCATTCGCGCAGAAGCGGATTGTCTTCCTTGGAGACAGGCTGAATGACTTCGCCATCCGCCCAGTTTTCGATCACCGTAATACGATCGAATGGGACCCCTTCGTCACGCAGCAGTTGAGCCATACGTACGCCGAGCACGACGTTCGATCGACCCTGTTGCAGCGACCCGTTGCGCAATCGTTTCAGCATGGGCGCGAGAAAGCGGACACCGGAGACATCCAGGGAAGTAGCCACTTCCGGAAACAGATCCTGGACCCAATTGACGAGGACCCCATGCTTGATTTTTGCCGCCCACGCGGCACAGACCGACATCATCGGAGGATCAGTCTTGGCCACCACCACATCGCCCGGCTGAATCGAGCGGAGCAATCGCCAGGTCGCGCCGAGATAAAATGTCACATAGTCGAGCATCCGGCCCCACAAACGCGCGCGTCCGAATCGCGATGTGCGCACGCGATGTACCTTCACGCCGCAAATCACTTCCTCGGAGAGCAGCGACGCCTGGGGATCCGTATACAGTTGCCTGCCGGTAATCACATGAATGTCCTGGCCTCGAGAGGCGAGATCGAAGGCGAGATCGCTGAGAAGCTGACTCGTCGCCGAGTGATCGGGGAAAAAGTACCGGTTGACGAAAATGGTTTTAGCCATACTTGCAGAGACGACGGACGCAGTCGCCTCGATTCCTTTCAGGTTGGTAGTTCCTGTTCCCGCCGTTCAAGTTCTCGCATCTTCAGCACGATCATGTATTCGTAAAAGGATTGCAGCACGCAGTACGTGAATCCTGCCCGCCCGTCCAACCATCCTCGCTGCCACACGTACAGATAGAGAAACTTGATGAACGGCCGCCACGGCAAGCGAAAGGAGAGATCCTTAAGCGCCCGGCGGCGCAGCGCGCGATCGGCACTGAAGAGTCCCGGCTGCGCCTCCGAGGGCTGATGGATCAATTTCATCCCTTCCAGCGCTTCCAATTGCGAATAGCGGTTGTGCTTCTCGATCCACTCGGAGATCCCCTTGCTGAAGTTGTAGTGAACCAGCATCCCGCTCAGATAGCCATGAGGCCCGTCGATGACGGGAACAGGGTTGACCAGCCGCTCAAATCGCACGTAAGAAGGACGGAACAAGCGCATAATCATGCCGGGTGGCATCGCGTGTCTGATCCAGCGGCCCATAAACATATTCCGGCGACCGCAGTAGTAGGCTACTGCGGTTCGACTCGGATCGTGTGCTATCGAAATAAGTTCGTCTTTCAGGTCTTCCGTCATGCGCTCGTCGGCGTCAAGATAGAAAACCCATGGATATTTGAACGGAATATGCGCGAGTGCCCAATTCTGATGGGCAGACCAATTGTCAAAGCGGCGCTGGACGACGCGCGCGTCCATTTCCTCGGCGATTTTGACAGTCTGGTCGCTGCTGAACGAGTCCAGCACCACAATGTCGTCGGACCATTTCACCGACTGGAGGCACTCCGACAGATTGGCTTCTTCGTTCAACGTTAGAATGAGAATCGACACACTCATGGCTTATGACTTTGTGGCGATCGCGATCATGGATTTAGCCAGCGCAGGCACGCGGCCCACTCGACGGAAGGTGATTGAGTGAAACCCGGCTTCCTGGAGCAACTGCTTCAGCGTCACCATCGACCAGAACTTGATATGCCCGTGATCCCACAACGCGGTGAAGTGATGGTCCAAGCGACCCGTCATCGCCATGGCCAGATTCTTCCAGTAGCCATGATATGGCGTCGAGACGATGGCTGTTCCCGAAGGCTCGACGAGATTGAATAGATTCCGTGCGAACGCACGTGGGTAGTAGAGATGTTCCACCACTTCCAAGCTGATGACGACCGGGAATCGTCCATAGGTGTCGGCGAGACGGTCGTAGGCCGATCCCAGTTGCAGCGACAGATGAGGATGGCGGCGTTGTGCCTGCTCAACGCCCTGGACAGAAACATCGACACCGGTGAGCTGATATCCATGCCGCGTCAACAATTCAGCGACGGCCCCATTCCCGCATCCGAGTTCGAAGATGCGCTTCCGATCTTGCGGAATGTGCAACGATTCAAGGACCTCTAACAAGGACGGGACGAGATAGTCATGCGACGGATTGAGGTCGCCATCCTCATAGGCATAGCCGGAAATGTCGATCGCGGTTTCGGTCATGGTTCTTCCTGTTGAAGCTCATATTTCTTGATAATGCGTGCGGGATTCCCGCCCACTACCGTCCAAGGATCAACATCGCGAAAAACGCTGGCGCGAGCGCCGACCACAGCCCCTTCGCCGATGGTCACACCAGGCCCGACGAACGCATCCGCAGCCACCCATGCACGACGTCCAATCCTGATCGGCGAAGTGATGACCGGCATCTCCTTGATCGTATAGTCATGGCTCGCCGTACAGAGGAAGGTGTATTGACTAACCGTCGCGTATGGTTCGAGCGTCACTTGATCGACGGCATAACAATCCACATGATCACCCAGACAGCTGCCTTCGCCCATGGTCAGATTCCAAGGAGCCCAGATCCTGGCCGATGGATAGGGATGCGCCCCTTGTTCCACCTGCGCGCCGAACATCCGTAATAACCAGCACCGCCAAACATGGAATGGCCGTGGACTGGGACGATAAGCGAGCCACCATACAACACCCCACAATACCCGAGCGGCCTTATTCCCGAGTGGCTGGGTAGCCGTGTGATGACGCATCACCGCGCACCGCCTAATAATCTCGATTCTTCAAACAAGGCTGACACATCCCGGCCGGGTCTCGGATCTACTCATCCACGAGTACACCGAATACATTTGCTCGGCATAGGAAGCCCACGAGAATTGTTCCTCCACTAGTCGTCTCCCGCGCATCCCCATAACCGACCGTTCCTCATCCGTCATGGCGATGACATCCAGCACGCCGCGCGCGATCGACATTGCTGTCGTATCAATACATACCGCTGCGCCGACCGCGAACCCTTGCGGAAGATTGCAATGCGCGGTCATGGCGACGGGCAGTCCGTAAGCCCAGGCTTCCAAGACGCTGACCGGCAAACCCTCACTGAAGGATGGTAGGACAAAAGCATCGGCCGACCGGAGCACCGAATCCTTTTCCACTCCGAACTTCGGACCGATAAATCGGATAGAACGCTGCAGGCCTTGCTCGGCGCACCATCGCCGCAAATCCGCCTCGTGACTCTCTTGATCCCATCCGGCAATCCATAACTCCCATCCAATCGCAGCGGATGCCCCGTCACGCTGAAGCCGTTTCCAGGCCGTCAGTAGATGCACAAGCCCCTTCTTGGGATGAATACGTCCAAGAAACAATAGGACCTTCTCCTGTCGGGTGGACTCCGTATGACCGAGAACAGGAAGGTCGATGCCACAAGGAATCACGCATACGGGATTGGTGAGCCCATAACGTCGAATCGCGTCCGCTTCCGCGGAGCACAAAGCGTGAAGGCACGCGGCATTCATGAGGTGACGACGCTCATACATCACGCCCGCCAACCGCTTCCTCCAGTACGAATGCTTGATGGCCCAGGGATCGAGCATGCCATGCACGCTGATCATGTACGGCCTTCGCATAAGTTTAGACCACCTGAATGAGGCCACTGAGGGATACATCCATAAGCCGTGATTGTGCAGAAGGTCTGGAGCCGCTGAACGAAGCGCCGGCAACAAATCAGGAGCATAACCGAACGGCTTGTATCCTCTGTTGCGAAAGACGTTAACTGTCACAGGCGTCCATGCGCCACGGTCCTGGGCGAAGTTCTCATCGTCAAGCCCGAAGACGCTGACGCTGGAGCCTCGACGGCGCAATTCGAGAGCGCTCCTTCGTACGACCTCGTGTATCCCTCCGCCGCTGCGAGACAACGACGCGGATACCATCCCGACTTTCATACAATTCCCTGTTGAGCCTTCGCCAAAATACGTTTATGAATGAACGTCACGTTCCAACCATCAATGTATGTCAAGAGGTAGCCATCAGTTTTCAGGCGTCGAACCTGCCTCAGTATGCGCGTCAAATATTCATCGTCCATCGGCTGATACCCCTCGTCAAACTCAACACAAAGAATAGCCGGATGGATGTTGCCGTCCAGCAATGACGCCAAAATTTCATATTCAGCCCCTTCAACATCGAGCTTGAGCAACGACACGTCGGCATGGCCGAAGGTCTGCGTCAATGTCTTGATTGTTCGACAGTCGGCTTCGAAATAGCTCTCCGTACGCTGCAAGTTGACGATGGAGCACGAGACATGAGTCGGGTTCTCGGGTGAATAGAAACGCATGATCCTGTCCTGGCTCCACACGCCAAAGGGATGAAAGTGAAGTCGGTCCAGGCATCCAGGGCCAACCTTGTAATAAACCCCTGCTGTATTGTTGTTGATGGGCATGGGAACGCCGCTATCTATGCTCGCCCGCAACAGTTTCACGTGCCGTTGAGCCCTCGGTGTCGGATCGAAACAATAGACATCACATCCGTATTGGTTAATGAGCCCGATTTCGAAGATATCTTCACCGGCGCCCACTCCGTAGCACAGCGACTGACGGGATAACAGCCCGACCGGGACGAACCAACCCCCATAGCCTGTTCCAATCTTCTTATGAGGAATAGTCATCACGTCTTGAAGGCGATTCAAGTCGCGCTGCGCGAAGCGTTGTCCCACCTTCCGGCATAGAGCCCGCGCTTGTTTCAAGAGCATAGTCAATGCCCCGCCTCTATCGGGTGATCGAGCGACCCAGATGGAACGATAGCATCGGGAAAGGTTCGCTCTTTCCCGGCGAGTGGCGCAAGCGGACAGTGCTTGGCAATCGCTTCGATGAACAAGCCGGCATGGGTAATCGTGTTGTATCGGCTGCTGATCATTGATTGACAAGCGCCCGTCATCGCATCCTTACTCGGACTGGGAAACAGCGCATCAATGATCTTATTCGCGCAATCGGTCACGTCCCCCCATCGATAAAACCATCCTGTCTCCCCTTCTCTCACGGCTTCCCATTCCGGAAAGTGCTCCTCGACCTTGTCGTGCAGAAGCACGGGGGTGCCGTACGCAAGCGCATGCATGACCGCAAGGCCGGCCCCCGATGGGACGACGGCCAGGTCGCTCGCGGAAATCACGAGCCCAAGCCGCGATTCGTCGTACACCGCGCCAAGAAAATGCACCAGTCTGGTGAGTCCCAATTCAGCCGTCAGCGACTCCACCCTCTGTCGTTCGCTTCCATCACCGACCAACACAAGATGGACGCGCTTACCTCGCCGCATGACAAGGGCCAGAGCTTGAAGAAGCGATGGCAGACGCTTCACTGGCTGGAGACGACCCGTAAAGCACATCAGCCGCTCATTCGCTTCAATGCCGAGCGAAAGTCGGAACGCCTCACGATCTTGTTCTGTGATGCGTCGAAAGACCGCCTCCTGCTCACAGTCGTCCAAGGAGTTATAGACCACGTGCAAGCGATCCACGGGAAAATCCTTCGCGATTAAAAGTCGTTTCGCGTGATCGCCGTAGAGCAGCAGGCCACGTGACAGCCGATACAAACATTTTCTCACTACCCACTTCAGCCCAGATTCTTCGCCTTGAAGTCCGTGCGTCCACAACAAAACCGCCGTGCCGAGGATGCGCCCGGCCACAGTCAAAGCCCAGGCGGTTAGATCGTATGGACTACCCTGCGCGATCACGACGTCCGGGCGATTCCGAAACATCTTCGCGATGACCCCGGGCTGCCATGAGAATGACGGTTGAAGGGGTAGTCTGATTGCGTACTGCTTCGCCGGCTCGAATGTATATCCGCTTGGCGCGTCGGACAGTCGCAGAAACGGGACGTCGGCCGAGGGATCTGCGAGAACGACAAGCTGGAACCGCACGTCTGATCCCAGCGTCTCAAGCAGGCGCCGTCGATAATGCGGAATGCAGGCCTGCTGTAGCAGAACGAGCGGCGTTTCCCCGGCGCCTTTCCTCTTGGTCGTGGGCTTCATGTCCTGATCCGATCTCCCGAAAGGCTTGTGTTGGGGTACACCGGAGACCAGTTCGCCTGCTCCGCTTCAACATCATGATCAATTGTCTGTTCGGGATGCTCTTCCGGCGCTGATTTGCCGGGAGAGAGCGACGGACCGAGAATGCTCAGCAAAAATAGCAACGACGTGGGGTTGCCCGCATTGATGAAGTACCGCTCGAAAACAGCCAGCACGGAATACCCACAGGCCAGACCTAATAGCACACTGTAACTATATGTCTGAGACGGATCTTGACTGCGGCGCCAGATCCTCCACATACCTGTGAGCGTGAAGTACAATGCTGCGGCAAAGCCGATCAGGCCAATCTCGGCCAGCAATGCCAAATAGCCGTTATGCGCGGATGTATTCATCTTCAAGAACGTTTCGTGTACGCGGAACCCGACGCCAAGAACGGGATGGGATAAGAACAAGTTCCATGCAGCCTTCCAGGTTTCCAGACGCCCGGACCCACCTGATTCCAACCCTCGGTGGTGATCGTCAATCGCGAAGAATCCCGTCAATCCTCGCATGACCACGTCGCCATAATATGCCGTCAATGCCGCCCCGACCACGACGCAAAACACCAAGAGCGCGTAACCCCTGACTCCCGCGGTCCGTCGTCGGGACACCATCGTGACCGCAAGCCCAATGAGCGCAGCCACGGCAGAGGCCCGGGCACCGGTCAAGAAGATCACTGTCCCCATCGCAACGAGAATCGGGACGCGCGCGATGGCCCGGCGAATAGCCATGGCGGCAATGAGAACGGACATGGTGACCAGCGCGAAGCTGGCCGGATTCAAGATTCCTTTTCCCCCGCCGAGCCGAGATCCCGGCATGTAATCGTACGCGGCAAACCCCGACACCAGCGCAGCCATGAAGACGGCATACGATTTCAATGCGGTTTCGTAGTGCTTAGCATCCAGGTTGGAATTGAATTGAAGCACCACCAGAGCGGTCAGAACTGTCAACACGGTATAGTTGATCGATTCGAGCGCAGCCCGGCTGCCAAAGGACGAAAGTCCGCAACAGAGCCCGAACACCACCAGCCCTGCGATCGTACCTGAGGTGAATCCGCTTGGAACAAAGCGGCAACGGCTCAGCAGAAAATACCCGGTCGGCCACAAGAGGGACGCGAGCATGATGATCTCAAAAGTGCTGTTCATTCTGCCCTCAATCCTTCCGAAGAGGGAGCCGGCGAAGACGCCGGTCAGCCAGAGGCCCAACACGAAGCCGACCCAGGTTCGCTTGTCCTGAAGCGGCAGAGCTTGCGTTTCGGTCTCCGACGTCATGGTCCCTCCGTTAATACGGCAAGACGTCGTTGCAGGAGCCATCCCATCACGCTCGTGTCGGCGACTTGAGCGGCCACGGATGCGATGGCCAATCCGTCCACCCCAAAGTGAGGAATCAGCCAGCTTCCGAACAGAATGAGAGCCGCCCATTTGATACCGTACCCCGCAAGAGGGGTCCGATAATCGGACAGCGAGTAGAACGAGTTTCGAACGATCCCGCACAAACTGGCAAACGGAAGCCCCCAGACAAGCAGCGACAAGATGTGAGCAGTTAGCTGGGCATCAGCCGTCGAGAATTTGCCTCTCACTAGGGCAACTTCGATCAGCGGATCCGAGACGAGAGCCAGGAAGACACTGAACAAGATCGTCACACCGAACAGGACTGCTCCATATCGGGCCAGCAAAGCTCGCCCTTCGTGGCATCCAGCATGGAACGCTCGAGCCAGTTGGGGAAATAAGGTCGTATTGATCGGAGTAGTGAACAACGCGAGCGGCGCGACCATAACTGAACCGGCGTAGAAAAAGGCGGAAATTTTTCCGGTCCCCAGCCCAGACGCGAAACTTCGTTCCGTCATGACCACCGCCTGAAACAGCAGCTCGCCGATAAATACGATCAGCACCGGGCGCCAAAACTCTCTTAACTCAACTCCCCGGTCCTTCCTGTCTGTCTCTACGGATGGGAACTGCCCTTTTCTAAGCGCTGACGTGAACCATGCGAGGACGAGGAAATGCCCCGTGGCGAATCCCCAAATCAACGCATCGATCCCCCAACGCTCGGCAAACATCAAGACCGAAACGATCGTTGCGAGCGATACGACTGACCCAGCCAGAAATCCTGGAGCAAAACTACCCATCACGGATAGTCCAGCTCGCATAAGGCCGGCCAGTCCTGCACAGGCTATAGAAAATAGTAAGATCCGGATCAAGCGGACCCCCGTGTCGTACTGATCGATAGTGAAATGAGGGAAGATCAACTCGAGCACCGGCCTTGACGCAAGGAAGAGGCCCGTAAGTGCCACGGCATTGATCACGAGGAGGGCTAGAGATGCTTGCCTGAGGAGGTGCGTCACACCGCGTCCGTGCAACGGCGCCACCTTCGACACGAACACGCATTCAATCGCGTTCCCAACTTGCACGCCTAACAACAAGTGAAACCCCATGACTGCGACCAGAACGTCAAGGTCGCCGCTAAGACCGTACGTCGAAGCTACGACGACCTCTCGAGCCAAGCCGGCAAGAATTCCGATTCCCGAAGCCAAAGCATAGAGCGGAATCCGTCGTATTAGACCCATCTCCTTTGCATTGGATTTCAAACTGACCCACCAAGGACCCAACGTAGAGGCTGTTAACATCGTTGCACCGATTCACGATGTCGAGTCGAGCACGCTAATTCCGAAGCAGGCAAATGTCCCGGATAGGCGGCGCACCAAAATTGGAGCGTGAGGGCTGAATAAGCCAGCATCGCCAACGGGCTGCCGCGTAGAGAACCACACGACATGGATTGGGCGATTTCTTGGAGCGGCTTCAAAGGCGAGGCAGAGATAATACCGGCAATGCCGCACATGACAGACAGTCCTTTCCAGTCTTCAGATGGCACTCAGTCTACTACCCAGCACCGAAGCCTATGGCACGGAACGCTCAAATTTGTGTTAACAAATTGTTAAGGGCGAGATAACAAGAAGACTCCAAGCACGGCATATGGTATGAAATCATACGCGGACGATGGCGCGTGAACGTCGAACAAGGTCAGCGATGCATGTCGCTTCTCAGACCCCATATGTGCTTTGCACAGGCAACTGGATATTCGCCATCCTGTTAGTAACCAGCCTTCTGTCTTGCCGCCAAGAGGGCAACCAGGAAACGGCACTCACGAACGCACCTATCAGCCAACCGACCGGCTCTCCGGTGACTCCACACCAATTCCTCTGGCAGGCCGACGGAACGAGCCCTTCTCGAGGACAAGGATCGATTCACAACTGGCCAAAGCTCACAGGCGGCACGGCTGCCTGTGATTTGAGTCAGGTCGATGATAACGGCGACCTGCCTCCTCACGCACCGTTCGGCGGAAGCACGACACTGCATTACATCCAAGCGAGGTGTACCGGCGGTCCAAACGGTGGACGGATCGAAATTATAGTCGATATGGACGACCGCACGATGACTGATCTCGGCAATTTCGGATTCCTCTGGCATCAGCCGTCCGTTCAGGTCTCGACTGCCATGACGCTCGACCTTGCGACATCCACCGGTTTCTCTCAATATTTGAGGTTCAATTGGGCGACGGGAGGAATCGGACGGCGGATGATCGACGGATGGAATCCCATCACCTGGCAGGCCGGCGACCATATCGCAAATGTCGGCGAAGCAACGATGAACCAGACGTTCACGACCTTCCGAATTCTCCTCGATCTCCGGCCCAACAGTTCGGGAACGTTTTATTTCAGCGACTTTATCTATGGCTATTATGCCAAGCCGCACATCAACATCTGGGGTGAGAACAACTTCGCCAGTGTGTACACCCATCTTTTTCCCGAAGCCAAAAAGCGAAACTTGACCGGCTCCTACTGCCCGGTCACGGAGATGCTCAAGGATCCCGGTCGCGTGGTGTTGGAAGGGGGATTCACCAATGAGCAACTGAAGGAAATGGTGGCAGCCGGGTGGACTATCGGCGGAGAATCGACGGAGGGACTCAACTACATAGATTTCTATACCCTAGAGGGTGCAGCCGCCGACATGGACAAGCACCTCGCTGACCTCCAACGCCTCGGCTACCCACGCCCGATCTTCTGGTGTTACGAAGATGCCAAGCACAACGCCGCGCTCGATGCCGAACTGGCCAAACGTAATGTCGTAGCCGCATACAGCGGCAACATCTTTTCCGACAATACAAGCCGCTCTCTCTATGGAGGTCTCATCAATCCGTACAACCTGTGGGCGGTGTCGGGCGACGCTCGGTCATTGAACGAGATCCTCGCGGCGATCGACCATGCAGTCAAATACGGCGGGCAACTTGGGTTGGAGTGGCAACGATACGATCAGGACTTTCCCCCGGTCGCCGACTATCTGGTCAAGCTGCGAGCGGAGGGGAAAGTTGAAATCGTGACGGTCGAAGAAATGATCGCCCGTCATGGCATCAAGAACGGTTCATCAGCCGGCCTCCCACCGACAGAGCCCCCGCCTGTCGTTCCCCCGCCGACAGGGCCTCCTCCGGTTGCGCTGTTGCCTTTCGATCAAGTCGAACATTCCTATACCCAATCGGCAGCTCTGTTCTCCGGCCTATGGGCACAGGCGAAGACCCGCACCGTCCGCATTGCGTTGCTTGGCGATTCTCAGGAAACATCACCGGGAGGGAAAGGCGACGTGTATGTGCCGCGCCTTCAATACGAAGCGTGGAAACGATACCAGAACGTGCCTGAAACCGTCGTCGCCGGCTACCATTCTTACGGTGGCGGCGCTCCGTTTGGAGATTGGCTACTGAGAGGGGCGGCGGCCAGCCCCGGAGCCTCCCCGACCCGCATTCCCGCAGAGCAGCTCTTGCCGAGTATCCCGGCCGCCGCCCACGCCGCGCCTGCCGGACCGCAGTCGGTGAACGGACAATGGTATGGTCAGCTGATGGTCCTCGAATCGGATGCGCGCAGTCTCAACCCCCGCGCGGAAGTGCCCACCACCAACTCATATTTTTGCACTTACGGTTCGGTACGAGCCGAGATTTTTGCCGCGACACATCCGCAGTCCGGAGACATTCTCTATAAGGCGCGACCGTCTGATTTAGTGCCTAGTTATTCCGCAACGGCGACGATCGAAGAGACCGCCCCTCTCTCGCTGGCTAATGCGACGTTTATTGTAAAGTCTTTCACCACGGTCCCACTGCCCTTCAACGGAAAACGCCACCTACAACTGGAACTACTCGGCAGCATGACTTCGGTATTGACGGATATCATCGGCGCACGCTTTAAGAGTGATCAATGTCCGCATGGCCTCGTCATCCAGGATCTGAGCGCGGGCGGACTGTCCACCAAGGAGTTTTTGAGTACCTACCGTGGAGCCGGACTCCTGTTTCGGGCCATGGGTTTCGACGCGGCCGTTCTCCACTTTGGAGCAAACGACATCGGTGAAGGTGCGACGGCAGAGATGTTTCGTACAGACACGGAACGGCTGATCGCTCGAATCCGTTCCTGGGCCGGCAACCCCGATTTCCCCATCATCCTGATGAGCGATCCCTATCGGAAGGGGTTGGACCCGATGATGGAATCGGAGTACGCTTACTACCCAGGCGCGCTGCGAGCTATTGCTGCGGCCGATCCACACGTCTTGGTAGTCAACTCACGGCGATTGATGGATGAGAGGGGATGGAAAGCCGACCATCCAGACCGGCTGGCCGAACTGCTGGCAGACGACGTTCACTATACCCCTCGCGGCGCCATCGATTTAGCCCAGGCGGAGATGGGCGAACTGCTTGGCCCATAGCGGTTCGAGTAAAAGAGGCAGGAGCAGTATTCGGATCACCCAGGCGAGCAGTACAAGCCCTGCCACAGGCAAGAACGAAGCATATACGATTGCCCGCTTGCACCGCGCAACGCGGATGCGAGAATGCCGCCGATAGACTTTCCCGCATCCTGCTGGAAGGAATGAGTACATGGACACCTTCCACGATCACAGTTACGCGGCCGTTACGGTTCCGATGAAGAGACGGAAACCTGTCCCCGCATCGACCGGTCAGTCAAGAAGCCGTCCCCGCCAGCGCGCCGCGAGACTTCCGCCAAAACAGCCCGCCCAGGAGCGCAAGTCCGGTCGCAAAGAACACCATGCTGGCGGAGAGCGCGACAGGCGCCTGCGCCACGTCCGCTATGCCTTGCAAGAAGAACGTGGCCGAGCGATCTCCCATCATGTTGTGCTCTCCCTTGCCGAATCTCTCATCGAAAAGATGGTTCCACGAGAGAAAGAACTCTGAAGTCTGAGGATTAATAACCCCCGTCGCCAGACCGCCGATATTCCAGGCCCGAACTTCACTGCCGTTCGTCCACCCAAAATAGAGCGACGACAGATCGACCGAGATCGAGGAGCCGTTGATGCTCACCGACGGAGACAGCTCGCCGTTCAAGCCGCTGGTGAAGAGAGAAAACGTCTTGCACTCGCGCATGATCGGATCCACGATGTCCGACATCGATTGATACGACCCCACTGTGATGCTCCCATCTTGAGCGAAAATCCGGTCGAGGATTCGGCCATGCCGTCCATCCCAGTTGACGGCTCCCGATGTGAAATCGAGCGATGTCACAGACAGTGCCTCCGCACGACCTTCGAATCCCATGAGACACAAAACCAGCGCAACCGCAAATAGAATCTGATGTGAATATTTCATGGTGCCGTCCCTCCCTTCGAACAGTTTAGACATAAACACGGGCAAGTTGTCGCAGTATCTTCACATGTGTGTTCCATTCTGTAATCGATAGACGAGGATTGTGATCCCCGCAATGTCTTGATACGGGCCGTGTGTAACAACTATGTAACAAACTCGTTTAGCATTGATTAATTTATCCTCAATATTTTCCTCCTTTCATGGCAAAAACTATGGAGACCCATATCGGCCTAATTCAGGTCACAGCCCATACCTTTGGCGGTGGGTCAGGGGACATACTAGGTATTGGGGTGGAAAGTGCGAAAACGGTTCTGCAGCCAAGCAATGAGTCCTCCCCACTTTCCCCATTACTGATTATTTTGAGCAATATGGCGGGAAGACCGGCATCGGTCTGGTCAATAGTGCTCAAGTCGGAAGAATTAACTTCACAGGTGGTTCAATGCGCGCGACGGGCAGGCATGGCGCCACAGGCGTGTGTCGTTGCTGCTAGACTTCTTGCCAAAGAGTCGTCGAAGCAGGGAAGTCAGCGATTGCAGCTAGAAGCGCTCAAGAATAATGCGGGTTATGTTTCTAGAAGAATCGAGGGCACACACGAGCGGGAAGCTGATCGCCTGCAGCGACGCGAATCGGCAGGAGCGTGAACGTAGGTATTGAAGTAAAATCACGTCCAGCAGACCGCAGGATCGCTGCGGCCTGCTAGACGTGAGGGCCGATCAGGCCGTGAAAGGCGTCTTAGGCGGAACCGAATTTCTTCCGCAGGGCTCCGGCGAGCCCAATGAGGCCACTGCCGAACAACAAAGCGGCAGCCGGTAACGGCACGGCCGCAATTTGCGCCGTCCCTTGGAGACTGAAATTCCCCGAGGTCAGAAAGGGCACGCCCGTGAATGCTCGAGTCCATGAAATATTGAATACGTTCGTCGTGTCGTTGAATGTTCCACTGGCATTGCCCCCGATATTCAACGACGCCATCTGCGGGTTGGTGTTCACCCATGACCAGCCCGCGCTGGTCACACCGGCGAAAAGAGACTGAAGGTCCGCCGTCATGCTAGAGCCCGCCGTCTCCGCCGTCGGAACTGGAAGATTAAGGACTCCTCCGCTGCTCGAGAAAATCGAGAACGTCAGGTGCGAAATCGTAATCGGATCGAAGATATTCGGGGGCGGCTGAAACTGGTTCATGAGAAGTTGTCCGTTGGCGTTGAAATTACCGGTGATGCTCCCCAAGATCCCAAAGTTCAAATTGATCGACCCGCCGGTGATGTCCAGTTGCGTCACCTCTGCAGCCTGGCTTGGTGTCGGCAGAACACAGAACACCGACGCCACCAGGAGAGCCATCACGCTCCCCTTGACTGTTCTTTCAGACTTGGTCTTTATCATAGAGATCCTCTTCTCATACCCCAGCAGAGAAGTGCTTGGGCATCACACCGCCGTCGCAATACGATCAATCGTTGCCGAGGCGGAGCTTGGGAAAACCTCCAAGCCCCGCCCTTCCTTGTTCTTACGGAATGTTGTTCACTGCCGCCAAACAATTCGGAACGCCGGTCACGTTCCCCTTAAAGTTGACCGGTCCCCTATCCGCATTCTTCGTCACATGCATTTCTTGCGGTGAAACCCAATACCGCCCGACGTTAGGCAGGTTGTTGATGATCGTTGGGCTTTCCGCCTGAGTGAGGAATGCATCGATGAGGATCTGTTCGCTCGCACCGGCTGCAGGCACATTCCGGGTGTTGAACGATTGGAACGTCCAGTACTGATACTTGCCGCAACGAACATTCTCTTTCTCGTTGCCGGCATAGATCAAATCTTGAACCGGAGGCACATGCCCGTTGAAGCTGTCATTGCGCAACGCCCTACCACCATCCACGGACACCACATACCCTGCGGTAGGACTCACAGTTGCAGCCTGCTCGGCTTCCATGTAGGCGAACGCGGTCGGATGGGCCGGACGCGCGCCTGGGAATGGGAACGGATCGCTCGAGGGAATGGTGGGAGCTGGGTTGCCTCCGATACAGTCTTTCACATCGCCGTTGGCGATGCCCATCAATGTTGTGGGCCCTCCTGTCGGAGTCGCCGGCGTCCCCAGCGTCAGATTGAAACTGCCGCTGTTAGCTGGTGTCTGACCCGTATGCTCGTTCGCATCCTTCATGAGCGTCTGGTCGAAGGCCGCCTTCGTGCCGGACCCGGCACGACGCTGGCACAGGATGATCGTATTATTGTCCGAGGCGTTCACCACATTATCGCCATTGGTATCGGCCCCGATCCCGTTGAGCTGGGTCCAACGGGTGATGTTACGGGAAGCGATCGCTTCGACTTGCAGTTGAGTCAGGTTGCGAACTGGGCCAAGCACGGCGCCGGTCGCTGGATTGATTGATTTCACTTGGATACCCAGTACGATGGAGAAGGGCACTACCACCGGACGGCTTATGGTGATATTGCTGTCGGGGCGAGGACCGACGACGATTGATGACGAGACTCCCCCGTTCCATCCCACCGAGGTCTGGCCGAAGGAGCTGGCAGCTACGTCCGACACACCCATATTCACCACCAGCGCTGTTGCCGGACTCGTATTCGGGTTGGGGCTGAACTGTGTACAGGACGGATGAAACGTTCTTTGTCTGCCGAGACTGTCCGCTTCAGTCAAAGTCGCACCGCAGGATCCCGGATTCTCGAGGACGTATACTTCCCTGGCTGCCGCATTCGGTGTCACGCCGCCATTGTTGACCGTCGGGAACGCATTCGGTTTATCGATCCCCGCGGAAGAACCGCTGGCCCGATACCGGATGACGATACTAGGCAACCCGACGTTGGGATTGGTGGCTTCGCAGACCCACGTAACGAAATTTGAATTGGCCAGACGGTTTCCTGCCGGTCCAAGTGGACCGTCCATGAACACACGTGGGGCGGTTGACCCTGCCACAAAAGTGGGCAAGGTATTACCGCCGGGATTGTTACAAAGGGTGATCGGTGTTTCTTCAACGAACGGCTTGGCCGCCGAGGCGCCGGCGACATTCAAGGCCGTCTGGGCTTGGGCCGATACGGCCACGCCCGCAATCGACGCCAGTCCGGCGAGGATTGCCATAGATGTCTTCATTGATCTCATATTAGATTCACTCCTTGTTGTGTTGGTAAACCTTGAACATTAGTCGTCCGTTCCTGTAGGCAAATTACGCCGCCATCTTGTTCTTTTTCATCGAGCGGCGCGCGATTCCCACCAACGCGGCCAAACCGGTCCCGAACAGATAGACTGCGGCCGGTATCGGCACTGCCGCCGGCGTGATCGACAACTGACCGTTCGTTCCCAATAAGCCCGACGCGACTCTCACGTAGCTTGCCGCCTCTCCATCGATGTTGACACGGAAGATGTTGAGGAGCTGACCCAGCGTGCCATGGGTGCTGAAGGCAAACCCACCAACGATCGATCCGTCATTTCCGAGAATACTCGTATAGGAATGAGGGGCCGAGGTTGCGGTAATCGAGGGATTGTTGGCATACGCGCCGCCGGTTGCGGCTCCATGCTGCCCGCTCCAGAAGAGAAAGTTTCCCGCTGCGCTAAGATGATCGGTGTTGTTGATCATGGTCGGCGTGATCGTCGAGGCTGTCGAGGACACATAGAAATTCAAACCGTCTGCCGATGTTCCCATAATGGAATAGCGCAGGCCGGTCGCAGCCCCCGTGCTCAATTGTGGCAGGCTGCCGCTGATGTCCCGAGTTGTCGCCGAAGGTGATTCAAAAACCGGAAGGGCTGAGTTTGCCCCGAAATTTTCATAGCGCTGGTCATTTCCACCGTACACGAAGAATCCTGCATCCCCGAAATTGAATCCCAGGGCCAAGGCGTTCGATGGCGCGCCGGCGACTGCTGCAGCCGTCGCGACCGCCAAGGCCGTCGCCATCACGGTCTTTTTCACTGTGCAGAGTCTCATATCGCTATCCTCCTTGTTGAATGTAATGATGAATGTCCGCTTCTGATCTTCGATGACCGGCTATGCCTTCTCTGGCCCGCCACCTCCTTTCGTCCTTCTTGATACGGAAGCGCGGCCCTAAGCCAGGCTCGCACGCTTCCTTTATCTCGTTCCCGTGTTACGGGGACATCAGGGCTCTATTCGAGGCCCGTTAATATTTTGACTCGACTCATTCGGCCACAGATGCCGCTTATCGGTTCTGCAGCCGATGACAGGGCCGGTTCAGATCACCGGCGTTTCAATTGCTTCCGTTGTATCGAAATGGGATTACGGACAGGTCAGGGGAAGGTCTGAAGGAGGTAAATTGCCGGTTAAGAGCCGGTCACGCCGATGAGAAGCGAAGGTGCGAGGCTGATGTAATATACGAGATAGGCGCGTTTCCAGCGCGTCTCGCTTTTCTCGCCTGTCGCGCGACTCTCGCCCTATGTCGGAGGAAAGAACTTGACGATGATGGTGCGATCCATTCCTTCCGGTGGAGGTCGGACTTCGACCACTTTTGCGAGAGCGTCAAGGGCGGACTGGTCGAAGAGGAGGCTGCCGGAAGAATTGACGAGTCGGTATTGCAATACACGTCCCCGTTCGTCGATAACCAATTCACAGAGCACCGCATATTCCAGGTCGTCTTGGAGCGATGGCGGTTGCTGATACTTCGCCTGAATCGACGCGGTCAGGATATCCGTGTACCCCGCGAATCGGCCTCGTCCTTTGCCGATGGCATAAGGATTCGCATCCATGGGCGGAGGCCCGGCCGGCGCATCGGTGGCCTTCGGTGGCGGGGGCGCTTCGGCTTGAGGGGGAGGTGGCGGCGGCGATTCTTGCGGCTTCGGTTCCGGTTTCGGCGGTTCCGGTTCTGGTTCCGGTTCCGGCTCTTTTTCAGGCGGAGGCGGTGGGTCTTCTTTTCTGAACGCGTTCAGCTTGTAGACCTTGATAAGATTCTGTCCCCAATCGGTCTGCGACACCCAATAGAGTCCTGCGCCGATCCCAAGATGGATCATCCCGACGATCAACAGTGTCGTGCCGAGCTTGCTCTTCTTCTTTTCGAATCCTTTGTAGCCGCCCATTCTTGAGACTCGTCAGGCGTGAAGCGTTAGGCGTGAGGCGTCAAAGGACGAACGAAGAAGCCTTATGAGAAGAGGGCCGAATGAATTATCGAATTCCGAGCCGCCAGTTCATGACCGTGCGCCCTGTGTCTTTCACACTTCGTCCTTTACCCCTTACGCCTCACCCCTAACGCCTTACGCGTGTTACGGTTCATTAATTGGTTTCGTGGCAATAGCCAAATCTTCAACCGGAATCCGCTGGAGAATGTCCAGCACCGCTACGACATGCTTGTACTCCACGCCGGAATCGCCGCGAAGCACGAGCGGCAACTTGCCGCCCTTGGCAACTTTCAGGTCCCGAATGAGTTTTTCCAGCTCGTTGAGCTTCACCCGTTCCTCGTCCATATAGATGTCGCCACCCTTTTTCACTGAGATGGTCGGCGTGTTACTTTCCATTTCGGTTTCATGCGGCGTGGCCTCCGGCAACTTGAGTTCGATCCCCTGCACCATCGCCGTCGTCGTGATGATGAAAATCACCAGCAGCACCCAGGCGAGGTCCAGCAGCGGCGTGATGTTGATATCCGACACCGCGCTATGGCTCTTTTTCGAAAACCTTCTCATGCTCTCCTCGTTCCTCGTCGCCGCGCGAGTTGCGAAACTCGCGAGAAAGGCGCGACGGGTAAACCGGTGATCCCATCACTCTCGCCCACGTCTCGCTTGTCCCGCGAGTCCCGCTCGTCTCGCGTCAATGTCCGGTCGCTGCGCCGGACGGCTCCGACTCCTGACGATGCCCGCCGGGGCGGTAGTCTTCAATATCTTCCGCCGCGGTCGTCGAACCATTCTTTTCGCGGAGATACTCCGTGATGAACACGGTTTCGAGATGGGCCGCGAAGTTATCGAGTTCCATGGTGAGCGTCTTCGTTTTGGTCACTAGAAAGTTGTAGCAAAAGAGCGAGGGGATCGCGACCATGAGGCCCGCGACCGTCGCAATGAGTGCCGACGCAACGCCCGGCGCCATAGTCGTGAGCGTGGCCTGCTGCGCCCGACCGATGCCGGCAAAGGTGTCCATGACTCCCCAGACCGTCCCGAGCAATCCAATAAAAGGGCCGCCGCTGATCGCTGTCGCCAAGACGATCATTCCTGATTCCAACCCGACCGCCGCCTCTCCGAGAACCCGCTCCAACGCGATCCGTATTGCGCTCATGCCATGATTCGGCACCTTGTCAGTCCCATACTTTTTCTGCTGTACTTGCAATTCCTCGCATCCCCCATAATACAGCTCATACATGGGGGAGCCCTGGAGCTGTTTGATCGGTCCCTTACTGAAGATCACCAGCGGGGTTTTAGCCTTGGAGTATAAGTCAAGAAAGGTCCCGTTCCGTTTCTTGGCCTTTGCCAGTTGACGGAACTTGTTGATAATGACCGTCCAGCTGACCAGTGAAAACAACAGCAACACCCCTATGGTGATCTTGCCTTCCAGCGTGGCGTGGTTCAGCGCAAACGCCACGCCTCCCGAACTCATATCCATGCTGCCTCTTCCTTTCTCGTTAGCCGCCCGGTTGGGCCTGCGGCTTCACGTCCACTTGGATCACGACGCCACGTTTCATTTGAACCGACTTGGCCAGTTGAGACTTCTTATTCTTATCGCCGTCATTGGACGCCATTTGCTTCCCGGCATTCGAAGCCGATGACCCAGTCGATTCCGCAGCCGTTTGCTGGACCTGCTCGACGGCCTTGGCGGCTGTCGACGAGGTGGTGCTCGTCGAGGCTGAGGTCGCAGACACGGTCGCGGTGGCCCCGCTTAAGCCTCCAACCGAGCCGCCACCCGCGCCGCCGGCGGCCGACACAGACGCCC
>JBGTCI010000065.1:0-96739 GCA_041748925.1 Nitrospiraceae bacterium
CCGCCGGCGGCCAATTCAATTCGGCGTGTCGGCCGCAGTAGAAGCAGGAGAGGCGGTAGCGGGCTTTGCGTCTGGGATTCGGCATGGAGGTAAAGGTGATGGGGGTGTCGTCGAAGGGGCATGTCGGTTGATCGTGGAGGAGATGCACTTCTGCCATCATCGTGATCGAGGCGCCGTCCCACGGTGGCATCGGCTGCTCTTTGCCGACAATCTGTTCCTTCGTATGGCATTGTTTGCATTCGGCCTCGTACGTCTTGATACGGGCGAGATGTGGGGTGTGATCGGTGACATCCATTGGCACGCCGCATCCGGGCTTGGGACAGGTGAGATGTTCGTGCTGTAAAGCCTGCACAAACCGACCGTGGGCTGTCTGTTCTTGCTCTGATTTCATAGCGTCCTCATTCCTCCTTACTCCTTTTAGAGGGTGGCCTGAAGTGCCCCTTCACCGCGCCCATCCATACAAATGCTCCTTCCAAGCTCGCTCGTTCTCTCTTCAGGGATGGGGGCTGATTGATCTCCTACTGCGCGCGTGCAACGAGGGCCTTCTGAGGCCGCGCGTTGCGCGAGCAAAGGAGATCATCAGGCTCCATCCCCTCACACCCCCCACGCCCCGCTGATTTGTATGTTGGCCCCGTTCACGTAGCGGGCCTCGTCGCTCAGTAAATACCGGACGGCAGCCACGGTGTCGTCTACCGTTCCGATGTATCCGGCTGGGATGCGCTTGGTCATACCGGCTAATTCTTCCGGCGGCGCGCTGCCTGAATCGATGAACCCGGGCGAGATCGCATTGACGGTAATGCCGTGGGGCGCCAGCAGTTTGGCCAGTGTGCGAGTCAGAATCAAGACGCCGGCCTTGGCAATGTAGTGGGCTGTGACGTCAGGTTGAGAAATCATCTGATCGGCATTGGCCATACTGAAGCTGATGATTCGACCTGATTTGCGCGCTTTCATTCCCGTGGCGACAGCTTTGGCGAGATAGAAAATGGGATGGAGATTGCCGTCGAACATCTCGTTCCAGCCCTCGACGGTTTCGTCGAACAGGTTCACACGATGGTAGGGGCCGGCGCCGTTGATGAGCGCGTCGATATGTCCCCATTGTTGTTCGACTTGAGCCGCGAGACCCCAGGCTGCCTGGGGGTCCGACACGTCACAGCGAATCGCGAGCGCGCGGCCTCCATGACTGGTGATCGCGTTGGCTGTGGCTCTTGCCTCGGATTCGCTCGTGCGGTAGCAAATGGCGACCGACCAATGTTGCGCTGCCAGGTCAAGCGCGATCCCCCGTCCGATGCCTTTGGCCCCGCCTGTGATAAGCGCGACTCGCTCTGCCATAGGTGATCCCTTCCGTGGTTGGTCTGGTTGTCCCCCATCTTATCGAGTTTTGAGTCTGGTCGCGAGCAGCTGCAAGGCGCCAGCTGTTCGCATGGAAAAGGTTCGGTCTTGTTTGGGCTTCTTATTGTCCTCTTGGCAGTCTGTGATGAGCGATTGTAAGTCTGCAATGGTGTCCACGTCGCGCCAGGCGATGGTCAGCCCGACAGACAAGCCCAATGTCATCGCGTTCTGTTGTGTGACAGCAAGAACCTGATCAGTGGACCATGGCACCCCGGTAAAGATTTTTCCTGCCGGCTGTGTGAGGCCGATGAGATAGTAGCCGCCATCCAGGGACGGCCCCAAGACCACGTCTGATTTTCCTAGCAACGTGAGCGCCTCCTGATAGACCGACAGAGGCAAGGTTGGGACGTCGGTTCCCACGATGATAACCTGCTTATAGCCTTTGGCGAACAAGTCGACACACGTCTGGTGCATCCGCTGGCCCAGGTCATCTCCTGCTTGATCCAATAAGCGGACGCCTTGTCGCTCTTCCATAATTTTGAAGAACACCAACTCAGACGAAGGCGCGCAGGCCAAGTATCGATGGAAGGGAAGCTGCAATTTTGCGACGGCGAGTTTGGTCCGTTCCAGCATGTCGAGGACGAAGCTCCCGTGCAGGGTGGTCGCCTCGTCAGGCGTCAGCGGCGGGCAGAGCCGTGTCTTCACCTCGCCCGGGATCGGAGCCTTGGCGAAGATCACCAGCGCGGCCGCGTGAGGGGTGAGGGGTGAGGGGTGAGGCGATGGAGAAGCTCCCGGTCTTGAGAAATTCTTCAACTTTGCAACTCCTCACCCCTCACGCCTTACCCCTTACATTTTTATCGGATGACTTTATACCATTTGGCCAAATGCGATGGACTGATGCCGATCCAATACAGGAACCGCAATGTCCACATCAAGAGGATTGTCCGCAATGGTCCTTGCTGTTCCCAGCGCCGGAAAGATGTGGTCACGGTCGCGGTCAGGGCCGCGGTCGTCCCCACATGTTTGAGCCTGCCGGAGAACTCGATATCCTCCATCAACGGCATGTCGGCGAAGCCTCCCATCTGTTCGAAGATAGAGCGACGGACGAATAGAGCCTGATCTCCTGTGGCGAAGCCGCTCAATCTCGATCGCCAGTTCATCATCCTGCTGATGATGGTTCCCCACATCGATGGGCGATCGAATCGGACATCGAACCGCCCGCCCACCATCCGGTGATCGGCCAGCGCCCTGTTGATGACGGTGGTGGCATCGTGTGGAAGCTGCGTGTCGGCATGGAGAAAGAGCAAGACCTCTCCGCGGCTGGCCTTTGCCCCTTCGTTCATCTGCCGGGCGCGTCCGGGTGGAGCAGTCACCAGTCGTACGGGGCTCTGTGCTGGGGGCTGAGTGCTCCGTCTGTACGATTCGACAAGCACAGGAGTCTGATCGAGGCTTCCTCCATCGACCACGATGAGCTCATCGAAGCCGAGCGAGGCGGTGTGCGCGAGTGTCGCTGCGATCGTTCGCTCTTCGTTCAGTGTAGGGATGATGACCGAAATCGGGTTCGCCATGACACGTCAGCAGTAAATGGTCTGTCCAGTCTATCTCGTCTGTTTGGTCTGTCTCGTGTGTATGGTGTAAAACGAAACGACTCACACGAACCAGACAGACCAAATGGACCATACAGACGGGGCTCTTGTTAGGCGCGTTTTTTTGGTTCGTAAAACATGAAATACATCACGACCACCACGGTGGTCCAAAACAATACTTGCTTGTGCCAGAAGAGGACTTCCCCATAGTGGAAGAAGATGGCTGCGAGCACAAGCGCGCCGCCGATGATGCTGTAGCGGAGGGTCGGGTTTTCGACAACTGAATTTGCCCACACGGCGACTCCAGCGAAATAAATCACGAAGGGAATGGCATCAATCTCGAATCCCCCGCTGATCGAGAGAAACACGCTGAGGAAGCCGATAAAAATGAGGGCGGTGCCCATGACCATCCCGGCCACACGCATCTGGCTGTCGCCTCCAGAATCCTCATCCGGCTCGCGCTGTTCCGGCTCGTTGGTCGGCTCTGTCGACATGGTCAGCTGATTCCAATCTATCCGTTAAACGTTAAACGTGAACCGGTCAAATCAAGAGCACGCGATGCTTCGCGAGATATCCTTTGCGGATACTGAGCATCGGGGCTAACCCTTAAAATGTTTGCTCAAGGTCAGACCTTGGCGCTGATACGAGGACCCGAGTGCCGTGCCGTAGAGCTGGCTGGGGCGTGCGAGCATCCTGTCGTATACAACCTTAAAAAAGGTTTGTCCATCATGGATCAGGAAGGGCACGTCGTGGGGGCGGACTTCCAGGACCACTTGGGTGCCGTGCAGCTCACCGCGGCCATACCCAAAACCCGGATCGAAAAACCCGGCATAGTGAGTTCGTAACTCGCCACAGGCGGCTTCGAAGGCGACCATTTCGGCCGCGTAGCCGGCGGGAACGCGAATCCGTTCTTTCGACGCGAGAATGTAAAACTCCTCCGGTTCCAAGAGGAGACTGTCTTGGCGGTGGCGATACAGGGGTTCCCAAAAGTCGAGCGACGCGTAGTGGCCGACTTTCGACAGATCGATCACGTGACTATTCTTCTTCGCCCGATAGCCGATAATCGGCGAGCTGGATTGGTCGTTTCCCTTCAGATCGATACGGAGAAACAGGCCACGATCCATACGGAGATCGCGGGTGCCCAGCGCGTTCTTCGTGGGGAGATTGTGGTAAAGCAAAGGCTCTCGTTTGTGGAGTGTGTGAAGCGACTGGTCTGACACGGTGGCGTCGCCGCGTACGAAGCGAATTTGATTGAGAGCGTATCCGGTCTTTACCTTGATCGCGAACGAACGCGGGACGATTTCCAGATAGAGCGGCCCGGAATACCCGGTTCGGATTTCATCGAATCCGGTGTTGAGATCCGTCACGACACGGGTAAAGACGTCCAGCCGTCCGGTCGTACTCTTGGGATTGGTCCGCGCCCGGAGGGTTTTGGGTAACGCCACGCGTTCCAGCAGCGGCACCAGATAGACGTGGCCTTTTTCGAGGATAGCCCCCTCGGTCAGATCCATCTCGTACATCACGAGGTCGGACTGGTAGAAGTCCAGTACGTTCAGTCGGCTTGTGATCTCGGACAGCTCCGGTAAGAAGCTACTGATCAATCGATAGGCCTTGCGCCCGAGACGCAGATCGAGGCTGGCCGGCTGGATCTGCCGGTCTTCGATCGGCACGTCGGCGTGGATGGCGCCGCTCGCGATGAGTTGCGTAATCTCTTGGTAGGGCAAAATGCCTTGCGGGGTTCGGATACTCACAGGTCGTCGTGCTCTCCGTTACTGCACGATCCCAGTGAAGGTACTGCGCTGACCATCGGCAGCGCTCGCGCGGATCCCTGTTGCGGTTGAGGGTAGTGGAAGGCCTTGTTCTCGTAGTTCTTCAAGAGGACTCCCTCGGCATCCATGTGCACCATATAGTCGCCCGGCAGCAATGGGATCTTGCCGCCGCCGCCTGGCGCATCGATCACGAAGTGCGGGACCGCCATTCCGCTTGTGTGGCCCTGCAGCGACTTAATGATATTGAGCCCTGTTTCGACCGTGGTGCGGAAATGATTCGTGCCCTTGGTTAGGTCCGCCTGGTAGAGATAGTAGGGTTTGATGCGGGCGAGCAGGAGCTGATGCATCAAACGTTTCATGATGTCCGGATCGTCGTTGACGCCTTTGAGCAGTACGGTTTGCGCACCGAGTGGGACCCCGGCATCGGCCAACATCCCGCAGGCGGCTTTCACGGCCGGAGTCAGTTCGTCAGGGTGATTGAAGTGCAGATTCATGTAGATCGGGTGGTACTTCTTCACGATCGCACAGAGTTCCGGGGTGATCCGTTCCGGCAACGTGCCGGGCACGCGTGAGCCGAGACGAATCAGCTCCAGATGCGGGATCGTGCGTAGGGCCTTCAGTATCCGTTCCAGCAAATGATCCGGCAGGAGCAGGGGGTCGCCACCGGAGAGAATGACGTCGCGCACTTCGGTATGCTCACGCAGGTAGGCGATGGCTTGGTCGAGCTCGCCATTTTTGAGGAACCCTGGTTTCCCGACCAGCCGTTTTCTCGTGCAGAATCGGCAATAGATCGGGCACTGGTTCGTCACCATCAACAGGACACGATCCGGGTAGCGATGGACAAGATGAGGGACCGGACTCATGAGGTCTTCTTCTAGCGGATCGTCTTCCGCTTCGAAGTCGTCCATTTCGGCGATGTCCGGAACCACTTGTTTCCAAATGGCGTCTCCCTTTTCTTTGATCGTCGCCATCACCGTAGGGGTAATGCGCATCGGATAGTCGCCTACGATCGCTTCGATTTCTTTTGCATCGACACCGAGCCGGTTCGCCAGGTCTTTTGGCTTCACGATGCTGTCGGCGAGGATGCGTCTCCATGTTTCCATGCGGTCTCCTTTACTGTGGATGAGGATCAGCAGGTCTGCCGGTGTCAGCTACCGGTGATCCGTTCCTGACCGTACGTCGTATCCAGATGATCGAGGATGTCGTCGGTTTCCGTCAGCACGATGTCTCCATCCTTGAGGACCGGAACATAATATTGGCCTGAGACTTCGTGGACCACTTTGCGCATCGGGCGAATGTCGGGGACGACAACGTGTTCATATTCGAGATGGAGGTCTGCCAGTTTCCGGCGCACCACCTCACAGTCGGGGCACCAAGCCACGTGATAGAGAGTCAGTCCCATAAACGTTCAGTGGTCAAGTCGAAAGTCGTCAAGTCTTAAAGTCATCATTAACACATAGATACGGGGTTTATGACATTCAGGCTTTATGACTTTCGGACTGTTCCTGGGCGACCGCGCAGGGCACCATGACCGCGTCCTTCATCCCGTGAATCACTTTCTTATCCGCCGGGCAGATGGTGGCCAGGATACCAGCAAGTTCGGCCTTTTCGCCACTCACGAAATAATAGGGCGAGAGCCTGGCGCGGCCGGACATCCGGCACATCTCGCCGCTCACCGGATCGAAGTAGTCAAGTTCGTACAGACGGCCCTTGTGAAACTCTTGCAGGATATAGGGTGTGTGGGGAAAGGAGTCCAGGGCCTTGTCGATGGCGTCGGTCCATTCGTTCTGGGGCATATCGTGGCCGACCGAGACGCCTCGACTCCCCCAGGCGAGTTCAGAAAATCCCGATGGCTTGATCACGAAGTGCCGTTCTTTCTGCGTTGCCCTAGCCAGATCGTGCCAGTTCATCACGGCACGCCCGCCGATTGCCAACCCCGGAATTGTCGCAGACGGAGGGATCGGCGCAGGATCGAGAATCCAGGTACGCGGCATGATGGCGGTCAGGTGCAAGAAGACATCCCGTTCCAACGTCTGCTCCCAGAAGGGACGCAATGCCGGGTGATGGAGAAGACCGAAAGCGAGTTTTTCTTCCAGTGCCGGCTTGTACGGGGGCGTAACGGCGACCCGGTCCTTCTTGATTGCATATTGGACGAGCTCTGATTTGGGAATGTTCAGGAGATCGAATAACTCGTAGAAGCGGTAAATCAAGGCGATCGGCTGGTCCATCACCTCGCTGGCGATCCGAAGACCTTCTTCGGTGAATCGAATATGTCGAGGTTCCACGCAGTAGGCATCGAGCCCGATGGCTCGAAGCCTGGCCGCGAGCCACGTCATCTCGGGTCGATAGTCCTTGGCCTCTTCTGAGATCAGAATCGCGACGCATCCGGTATGCTGAGCGAGCTGACTTTTCAACATCGCTGCAAATCCCCGCACCATCCCCTCGGAGCCTCCCACGAGCGAGAGACTTTCACTGGCTTCCCCATCGGCATAGAGCGCTGAGAGGCATGCGGTCATACCGATCCCTCCAGGAACTGAGTCGAGTTCGGTAATGACCATGCCGTCCTGGGTGGGGATGATGTCCGGTCGGATGACCGAGGGGAGTTGGTCACGAAACCGTTTCATTCGGCTGTATGCCAGCAGACCTTCTGGTTTTCCTTGGTCGAGGTATCCCGCGACCCAGGCCGGCTGGAGGCCGCGTACACTGTCAAGATAGAGGCGGTTCAGGGCTCGATAAAAGGATAAGAGTTGTGGTCCGAGTTGGTGGAAAAAATCTAACTGGTCTTTCGTGAGGGGAAATGGTGTGACGGCAATGCGCCAAGTCGTTGTGGCTGCGGCGACATCGGAGGCTGACGCCTGCCCAGGCAGCGATGGAAAGAGCCCAGCGTGGCTTAGCTGGTCACGAATGATTGCGCAACGGTGTAGGAGGTTGGAGGTAGCCAAGTCAGATAGAGGCAGTATCCGTTTCAATGAGAGCCTCTCATACGAGGCCTAAGCCGCATTATTCATGAGCGTTTCTGCTGCAATCGCCGATCCGCTGCTCTTGCAGCGTGGAGCGTCGTTCGTGAAGCGCAGGGCAGACAGAGTGTGGCTGCATCCTCTCTTGCGAGATACGAGATACGCTTCATGAGGAACGCGCTTTCGGGCGATTTCGCGACGAACCGTCATGAGTAATGCGGGCTGAGAACTGTAACATGGGCTTTAGGGCTGTACAAGAGGCGAGGGGTTCGGTAGGTGGCAGGGCTTCCCATGGTGTACGCGACGGTGAGCGCACCATCAAGAGCGACAGCGAGGTTCAATGAAACGGGGCATAGGTGTCACATGTTGTGGTGTTCGTTCGGAGGGATACAGGTGGGAAAAGTGACATATTGAGGGCACTTCTGCAGAATGATGCTAGTATGAGCCGCACATCGATTGAAATGCCCCTATGTCATCATATGCCGATGAGCTGGTAGGTGCTTTCGTGACACCACCGATCGCGCTGCCACAACTCGTGCCGAGCCGCATCTGTCTCCAGTGTGATGTCTGCTGTCGGTTCCCGGACCCCGATAGCGCCCTCCGTCCATATTTTGCCGAGAGCGAAATCAACCGAGCCCTGGCTGGGGGCGTTGAGGAAACGGCCTTTCCCGATCGGCACGGGTCACAGGTAATCTTGGTTCCCGAGCCCCATGGAGAGGGGTTTCTCTGCCCGGCATTCGAGGCAGCGACCTCAACCTGCCGCATCTACGAGCAGCGTCCGTTCGATTGTCAGCTCTATCCCCTGGCGTTGATGTGGGATCGGCTGCACGACCAGGTATTGTTAGGGTGGGATACAAAATGTCCGTTCATGCGAGAGGAGATTCCGGAAGAGATTCAGCGCCATGCGGATCGGGTGATGGCCTTGCTCGATCAACCAGACATCCGTGACCACGTTGCCGCGCATCCTCGACTCATCGGACGGTTTCAAGAGGACGTGGTCGTGCTTGCCCTCCTTCCACGCCTCATCGAAGCCGTGACTGATCAATGGGGGCCGGCGCCGCTGCATCGACTCACGCTGGACGATATTCCGCACGTGAGAATGGCATTGGATAGGTCGGGGCGGTGCCACGATGAGTCGCTCGCGGCCTATTCGCCCGTCTATCACTATATGTGGAATGGATTGCTGGCTTATTGGTGGACGGAGCTTCGGGGGGCCTTGTGCCTTTTTGCGCAATCGCCGGACGGCTGGTTCATGCCCCTGCCTCCGATCGGAGCCGGCTCGATCGACGAGCCTCTGTCCGCTGCGATGGCCTTACTGCGGCGTTGGAACGGGGACTCGCCGGTCAGCCGAGTCGAAAACGTGCCCTCCCAGTTGGTAGCGGAGCTGGAGCGTCTGGGATATCGTGTGATGCCCAAGGAACCGGATTATTGGTATCGCGCGGCGGATCTCGCGGGCTTGGCAGGCGACCGGTATAAATCTCAACGTGCGTTGTGCAATCGATTTGAACGGGAGCAGTCCTTTGAAATCGACACCTATCAAGCGAAAGACCGTCAGGATTGTCGGGCTCTTCTCGAAGCGTGGTCACGGCAGAAGCAAGCGGAAGGGCTCGCATCCTTCGGGGTCTTGCTGTTAGCTGATGCGGCGCCGGCCCATGAAGTCATCTGGTCGCAGGCATCGGCCCTTCAGGTCACGGGGAAAGTCATTAGGATTCACGGTCGGCTGTGCGCGTATACCTTGGGCTATTGGTTGACGAGCGCAACATTCTGTGTCCTCCTAGAGGTCACGGATCGGACTCTGCCGGGGTTAGCGCAGTACCTATTTCGGGAGACCTGCCGGACGGCCGTGACGGAAGGAGCCGTATACATCAATGCTATGGATGATGCAGGCCTTCCTGGATTGCGCGCATCGAAACTGGCCTATCATCCCACCATGCTGATTCCCAACTTCGTTGCCTATCCGGCGCGTGAATCATGAAGACCACAATGGCCGTATCATTCCTCGATCTTCGCCGCTATCGCTGGTTGCCCTATCTCCTGATCGCCATGACCCTCTTCACGGTCCTGGTCGGCATCGGCCTGATTCGGTTCGTCGAATCTCGTCTCGTGGAGGCAACGGGCGGAGAACTCACGCTGGCTGCGGCGGAAGTTGCCGAGAAACTCGACCGGATGCTGTTCGAACGCCAAGGCGACGCTCTTATGATGGCCCGAGCCGTTTCGTTGCGCGCCTCCGATCCGAACTATCTTTCTGAATATCTGAAGTGGATGAAGACGGCATATGCCCCGGTCTACATGTCGTTAGCGATCATGGACGTTCGGGGTACGGTCGTGGCAGCGACAGAACCCTCTCTGGTAGGGCGCGACTATAGCCGCGCCGTATCGTTTATCGCTGTGCGCGCGACGCGACGACTCGACATTGCCGACGTTGCGGTACAGGAAACCGGGGAGAGTAGCGTCGATACCATCGCGTTTACGGCCCCGATTCTCGACTCGCAAGGCACGTTCCTGGGTGCCGTGGTTTTGCAGGTGGGGATCCCATTTTTGGAGGAAGTCACCACCAGAACTATTCGCTCGCTTGAGTCTCGACCAGGAGCAGAAGCGGGAGGGCGAGTCGAGTACCAAATGTTGACGAAGCAGGGCAGGGCGTTTGTCGACTCGGATTTGCCCCACAAAGGGTTCGTCAACCTCAAAGAACTCGAATTGCCTTCGGTGCTGCTGAGCGAGGCCGGTCTACCGGGGTATATCGAAGAAGAGCATCTGCGTCGCCATGTCCAGGTGGTGACTGGTTACGCGCAGACCAGAGGTTTTGGAGAATTTGCCGGGCTGGGCTGGTCGGTCTTAGTGCGAATGGACCGACAGGACATTCTGGCGCCTATTCATGCCTTCTTGTGGAAAGTCGGGATCGCAGGCGGGGTGGTCTGGATTCCCATGCTGGGACTGTTGTTTTGGGCCACGGGACGTTTGCGCGCAGAACATCGGCAGGCGCGACAGGAAAGTGCTTGGGCGAAAGCCGCTGAAGCCGCGTTGCTCCAGAGTCAGGAGCGAAATCGGGCCATCGTCGATACGGCGTTTGATGGGGTGATCACCATCGATTCGACCGGGATCGTGACCGATTGGAATGCGCAGGCCTCGGCGATTTTCGGGTGGTCCCGCGAGGATGCGTTGGGACGGGCACTTACCGAAACCATCATTCCTGAGCGGGATCGTCAGGCGCATGAACATGGCATCCGTGAGTTTCTTCAAACAGGGGCTGGAGCGATCTTGAACCGCCGGATCGAAATTGTCGCCCAACACAAGAACGGACGGGAGCTTCCCGTTGAGCTTGCGGTGTCACCGGCAAAAATTGGGGATGCGTATATCTTCAGCGCCTTTATCAGGGACATTACCGACCGCCGACGGGCTGAACGGCGTCTCGCCTCTCAGTATGCGGTGACCCGAGTTCTCGCCGAGGCGACGACCATGGAAGAGGCTATTCCGAAGATCATCCAGGCAATCGGGGAGAGCTTGGAATGGGATCTGGGCGTGTTCTGGCAGGTGGATAAGGCGGCCGGGGTGTTGCGCTGTTTCGATCAGTGGAAGGCGCCGTCCGTGCAGGTTGACCCATTTACCCTGGACACCTGGCAGCGTGCGTTTATACGCGACGAAGGCTTGCCCGGACGAATTTGGACCAGCGGCAAGTCGGCCTGGATAAAGGATGTGACGACGGATACCAATTTCTCTCGTAGTGCGCAGGCTCGACACGTAGGGTTCCACGGGGCGTTTGGATTTCCTATTCTCGTAGGGAATGAGATCGAGGGTGTCATCGAATTCTTCAGCCGCCAAGTGAGGCAGCCCGATGACGAGTTGTTAAAGATGGTGGAAGACATCGGTCTCAAGATCGGCCAATTCGGCGAGCGGACGAGAACGGAGGGGGTGTTACAGGAAACTGAGGCGCAATTGCGACAGGCGCAGAAGATGGAGGCGGTGGGACGATTGGCCGGTGGCATGGCGCACGACTTCAATAATCTCCTCACGGTGATTCGAGGGTACAGTGAGTTACTCCTGGGTCGCCTGGGGGCCAATGATGTCATGCGGAAAGATACGGAAGAGATCAAGAAAGCGGCGGATCGGGCTTCCGGGCTGACGCGTCAATTGCTGGCATTCAGCCGCCGTCAGTTCATTGCGGCGAAGGTCCTCGATCTCAATGCGCTTGTGGCCAATTTGGACGGCATGTTGCGGCGTCTTATCGGTGAAGACCTCGTCGAACTCTGTGCCGAACTCGACACGTCGGCCGGCGCGATCAAGGCGGATCCCGGTCAGGTCGAGCAGGTCATCATGAATCTGGTGGTCAATGCCCGTGATGCGATGCCCACGGGCGGACGCCTGACGATCGAAACCAGGAATGTGACGATTGGGGAAGAGATGCGCCTGGACGCCGTAGGGGTGGCGCCGGGATCATATGTGCTGCTCGCGGTGTGTGATAACGGTCAAGGGATGGATGCTGAGACTCGCTCGCATCTGTTCGAGCCGTTCTTCACGACGAAGGAAAAAGGGAAAGGGACAGGATTGGGACTCTCGACCGTCTATGGGATCGTCAAGCAGAGCGGGGGAAGCATCACCGTGGAGAGTTTCCCTGGTCGGGGTACCACATTTCGGATCTACTTCCCGCGAGTCGAACAGGAGCTACCGAGGATCATGGGGTCGGGCGAAGCGATCAATCCGGCACATGGCCGAGAAACGATTCTCTTGGTCGAAGACGAGCCGGCGGTCCGCGGTCTCGTGCACGAGACGTTACGACTTCATGGCTATACGGTGCTGGAGGCGCGCCATGGCATCGAAGCCCTTCTTGCCAGCGCAAAGTATGTGGGGACCATCCATCTGTTGTTGACGGATGTCGTCATGCCACAAATGAGCGGGCCTGAAGTCGCGGAGAAGATCCTGACCGTTCGGCCAGAGATCAAAGTGCTCTACATGTCGGGGTATCCGGACCATCCGGTGTTTGACCAAGGCGGCGTGAGCCGCCAGACCGGGTTCCTGCCGAAGCCCTTTTCACCACCCGTGTTGGCGAAAAAAGTGCGTGATGTGCTGGACAGTGTGAAAGTTGCCTAATAGGATGCTAGAAAAGCCCGCCAGCGTCGTTCTCGGTTCATCGAAATCCTCAACGTACCCGAGAGGGTACGCCTCCGGTTTCGACTCGCCTGCGGCCTTGCTGGACGCCTTTTTGAGCATCTTGCGGGAGCGTTGTCTAGTTGCCCTATATGTGCAGACCACAGAGGTTCTTGCGAGCCACATAGTTTTTCCGGAGCCTGCTCGGCCGCACCCAGTTGTTCCAACCAGATCGCTTGATCTTCGGCCTCGGTTCCGTTTATCGTGGCAGCACCGAACGAGATACAAATAGACGAGACAGACCAGAGCGACACATCAATGCAGCAGGCGCGCGAAATCGACGTCGGACAGTATCGGATCGAGCGAGAACCTTTCTACGCGGAGGTCCGTGGCGAGATCGGGTTGTTCACGATTGCAGCGAACAGTAAGATGCCGGTCATGCTCAAGGGACCTACCGGGTGTGGCAAGACCCGATTTGTGCAGCATATGGCCTACCGGCTTGGCCGACCGTTGATTACCGTTGCGTGCCACGAAGATCTCACCGCTTCCGATCTCGTAGGGCGGTATCTGCTCAAGGGCCAGGAGACGGTCTGGGTTGATGGGCCGCTGACGCTCGGCGTGAAACATGGCGCGATCGTCTATTTGGACGAAATTGTCGAGGCGCGGAAGGATACGACGGTCATCATCCATCCCCTGAGTGACGACCGCCGATTCCTGCCGATTGAAAAGAAAAGCCAGATTCTCGAAGCGGCCGACGACTTCCTCCTGGTGATTTCCTATAACCCCGGGTACCAGAGCGTGCTCAAAGATTTGAAGCAAAGCACGAAGCAGCGCTTCATGGCGATTGAGTTCGACTATCCGGCGCCTGACGTCGAAACGACTGTGGTCGAGCGGGAAGCGGGAGTCAGCCGTGATCTTGCGGCCAGTCTGGTCAAACTCGGTGGAAAGGTGCGGAACCTCAAGAATCATGGTTTGGAAGAAGGGGTCAGCACCAGATTGCTGATCTACGCCGGGACACTTATCCGGCAAGGCGTGGCGACCGATCGAGCCTGTGATGTCGCCATCGCCCGCCCGATCACCGACGATCCTGATATGCAGCGCAGTATTCTGGAATTGGTGAAGGCCATCTTCTGATCCCGTCGTTGTTGATCCCCGTCACGGATGAACTCGTTGATTGTGCAGGACACCAAGGACGGAGCGATCCTTACCATTCATATCCAACCTAGAGCTTCTACCACGGAGTGCGTGGGTATTCACGGCGACGCGATCAAAATCAGAGTGGCCGCCCCACCGGTCGATGGCGCAGCCAATGATCGATTGATTCGGTTTTTAGCGCGCCAACTATCGGTTCCTACTACATCGGTGCAGATTCACTCCGGCTCAGGCGGGCGGCACAAACGTGTACTCGTGAAAGGGACTACCTCGCAACTGGTGATGGCTCGTTTGAACCTTGGAAATCGAAAGGGATCAGCGAAGCCATGAGGCACAAGGTAGTGTGGATCATCGTGGGATCATTGTTTCTCGCCGGCTGTTCGACTGCACGGCCTATCCTGTATCCCAATGCGCATTTTCAGTCCGTGGGGAAAGAGACAGCGGAGCAAGACATCGAGTCCTGTAAACAGTTGGCGAAATCGGCAGGAGCTGAGGAAAGCGGCGGGAAGGCCGGTCGTGTGGCGACAAACACGGCAGTTGGTGGCGGAGTTGGGGCGGCAGCAGGGGCGGTCGGCGGAGCCATTTCAGGCTCTCCAGGCACCGGTGCCATGATCGGAGCCGCAACCGGGGCGGTGTGGGGATCTTCCTCATGGGGTTGTTTAGGGAGTCGGGATCGTCTCAACCGAATCAGGCCTACACGAACTTCGTCAATCGATGTTTGCAAGAGAAAGGATATGAGGTCACAGGATGGCAATAAAAAGTTCGCGGGACGGCTCGGTCGGTCTTCTTGCTCGCCGACCGCGCACGATGAAACAGTGCTCGGTCGATGCGCGCAGTGAAGCCCAACCGAGCCATCCCACGATGAGGAAGAGAGGTCCCTCCTGTGACTGGAGGGGGATGTGGAAGAAGATTTGTATATGCGTCTATCAACTTGTTCTGGCTGTATCTGTCTTGAGTCTTGCGGCCTGTGCGGGGGGGCCTGAGCCGATGTTGCGGTCGAATGCGAAGTTCCAGCTGCAGGGACGGGAGGCGGCGAAGCTCGATGTTGCGGATTGTCAAAAAAAGGCAGAAGCGGCCGGGTTAAAGCCGGGCACCAGCAATCGAAGTGGCAACGTGGCAGCCGGAGCTGGACTGGGTCTGATTGCTGGCGCCGCGGTAGGGGCGACGAGTGGACTCGTCGGGGGAGTGCCGGGCGTGACGATTGGGGCAGCGGTCGGAGCCACGCTCGGAGTCATCATCGGCTCAGTGGGCGGGGCCTATAGACCGCTCGATCCGGATCCTCCATACGGCGATGCGGTGGTGCGGTGTTTGTTTGATAAGGGATATGACGTGACGGGGTGGCAGTGAAGGGAGACGCGAGGCAGCCTAGTCATCTCCTTGCTCACCCATCGCGTACGCTCAGAAGGTGCTCGCTTGGGTGAGGAGCGCGTCTCGGCGCGCTTTGGGAGGAGAGAAAAAAGATAAGTGGAGAGGCTTCAGCACACGTCGGCTTTGCAGTCGGTCACCACGAGATTTGTGAGTTTTTCGCCCACATCGATTTCAATAGCTAGCCAGGCCAGTCCCGCCTGCCGTTCGTCTTGGTGGGTTCCCGATCCCGCTTCGATCAGACTGACGATGTAGTACCGCCCTGAAGGAATCTTCGTAAACCAGAAATGTCCAGTGGGGTTGGCTCTGGTCAAGCGGAGATAGGGAGCCAACCGCTTTTCCGTTCGGAGACGGGTCAGCTCATCATGCGCACAGTCAGCACAGTCAGATAGTGATCGTGGCACTATGGCGCCTTCAGCTGGAGAAGACGGATCTGTCGCTGAACAGGATGTGGCTCTGACATTGTGATCAAACCAATGACGTGTGTAGGGAGTGATGGGTATGAGATGGACTGGTGCGCCGGCTTGGGTGATCGCTTTCCCGGACGGCGAGCCAAGAAACGCCTGCCCGGCCAGAGTAGCTCGCCCTTTCTGCTTGTAAGGCAAGAGATCTTTTTCGTTTAGGCTTGGAGAGGGTGGCGTTACGGCAGGAGATACGTTGCCAGGCTCGGCAGCCCCAGCCTTGTCCGGCCATAGGATTCCTACTAAAAGTACGATGACTGCGGCGCACAAAAGTTGGTTGCGTAATGGCATGGTCGTTAGGATATAGGTGAGGACGCCGGCGGCGTTCCGTCCGAGGGTATCGGTCCGGCAGCGGCCTTGTGTTTGAGGGCGCGGCCTTTGTCGGGAGTTGGATCGGTGACGATTCCGTACACGTCCCGCCCTTCGTGGCCTTCCGGGAGATATTCCGTGATCGGCAAGCCGTCTTCACGGACAAATAACAGACAGTGACAGTATTTGTAAATCTGCATTTCGTCGCAGGCGCACATCCAGCGGCGGAGTTTTGCTTCTGCCGGTTTATCCTTGTAGAAGTTGCAGGGACAGAGGGGTTTGCCCAGCTCGTCCATGTGCATCGCAAGGCCTTTGACTACGGCTTCGGTGACTGCGGGCATGGGATGCATGGTCGTCCCGCTCTTGTCCGCATAGCCCTTCACATACTTCCACATTTTGTCGAGACTCTCTTGCTTGGGCTCAGCCATTACAACTCCTTTAGCAAATGGCACCGGGCGGGGGGTAGAAGTTAAGCCCTGCGCTACGGAGCATAGTTTACAAGCGCTAGGGCGTCCTTTACAATCTACCCCGCATCATTCATGACCGCTTCTGCTGCAATCGCCGATCCGCTGCTGCGACAAGCCTCCGGCCGGCGGACTCGCCCCTCGGACCCTCCACGTACTGCACGAGTACGCATCGGGGCCTCGGGACTCCGCGCGCCGGTCTCGCGACGCGGCTCCGCGATTACGCAACGAACCGTCATGAATAGTGCGGGCAACACTTCCCGTATATTCCGTAGGATTGGACCGAGGGGCGAGATGTCGGATACCCATCAGCAATTGATCGCCAAACTGGCGGAGGAGCTGGGGCAGGCTACGGCCCAGCATCTGGTCTCCCGTCTCGTCGAGGCTGTTGCGACACCGAGTCAGGTGGAGGGTGTCGTGCTGTTGCTTGATGAATTGACGGAGGTCTCCCAAAAAGTAGTTCGCGCCGCGATCGAATCGTTTCCCGACTTGCAACAGCGGGGTCGGCTCAGCGATGCGGTGGCTTGGCTGGATCTGGGGATTGCGTTGGCCGAATCATCCGGCGCGATCGGATTGAAGTATTTCAAAGAGAGCCCGCTGGTTCTCGGTCTGATTGAAGATTCGTCGATTCGGTCGTTGGTGCTAAAAACTGCCCTGGAACTGGCTGAGCAGGATGCGAATGTTGCGCTGGAATTTCTGCATGTCTCGCCGGAGGTGGTGACGGTCATCTCGCCGGATCGACTAGGGGCTTGGTTAGAGATCGGATTCGAACTGACGCAGGTCGATTTTGTTGTGGCGCTCGAATATATCCGCCAAATTCCCGCGGTCGCCCGCGTGTTGCCGATCCAAGACGCTAGGGCCTGGGCGACATTCGGGTTGAAACTGATTGCTCAGAATAGTTTCGGCAAGACGGACTATTTCGGGACCATCGAATTCCTTCGTGCCAGTCCACTCATCCTCGGCGATCTTGAAGACCAGTCGGTGAGGGTTAGGGTCGTCACGGTTGGCTCGTTGTTGGCTGAACGTGATGCCGGTGCCGGTATTGCCTGGTTGTCGGAATCGCCACGTCTGCTGCGTGCCGTACCGAATGAGGGATGGCGGCTCAAAATATTACAGTACGGGGCTTTACTGGCAGAGCGCGATGCGGAAACGGCATTGGCCTATTTGCGGCGAGCGCCTGAATTGGTGAGTGTGATCGGCGAGTCTGCCGAGGCCAGGGCTCGCTTCGAGGCCTGGTTCACAGCAGGCATGGAAGTCTTGGCCTACAGTATCGAAGGAGCCAGGGCCTATTTTGCTCTGGAGTCGAAGAAGGCGCTGACGTCGGTGGAAGCGGCCTTAAGCGGTGTGCCGCTTCGCCAGGTAGCCCGAACCGTGAAGCTCTTTGTGCAAGGACTTTGTGGGACGGAACTGACCATTCAGGCGCTCCCCGATTCGCTGAGCCAGGAGGCGTCTGCCCGGGCCACGGTGAGCCAGGATGGGCGCATCATCTCACTGCCGGCGCTCCTTCGTCGTTACCCCACAGCCGAAGAGAATACGCGTTTGTATTTGGTGATGGCGGCTCACGAAGCGGGGCATGTGGAGTTTGGGACGTACCGGCTGACCCTTGAGCCGCTTGCGGATCTGGTCAAAGCCGTGCGGCAGAAGTATGGTTCGGTAAAACAGCCTGCGCCGGACACCTTGGCGGCGCTGTTTCGTCTGTATCCTCATCCGGGACGGATCAGGGACTTGTGGATGCTCGTGGAGGATGCGCGGGTGGAATATCTACTTCAGCAGGAGTACCCGGGTCTCCAGCGCGATCTACAAGGATTCGCGCGAGAGGCAGTCACAACCAGGTCGCTGACACACGGGCTGACCGTCAAAGAACTCATCGTCGATCACCTGCTCCAGTTGTCGACCGCCGCGTCACAGCCTGTCGCCATTCACGAAGCCGTCAAGGACGAGATTGCCATTCTGTGGCCGATGTGCCGGGCAATTCTGGCTCCAACGGCAACGGCGGAAGAGGCCGTGCGCGTGGCCCATACTGTCTACGTGCGGCTTGAAGAGCTGTTGGCCTCGAAGGGAGCAATGATCCAGGCCGATCAAGCGGATGATGTGTCAGCGGAATTGAGTGTGGGGCCTTCTGCGTCCGAACAGACGGGCGAAGACTATCGCCCCATCACGAACTGGGTATATCGTGGGGCGATGAATCCTGAGTTCATTCGTCAGCATGATCAGGACGAACAGGCATCGGACGATCAGAAACAAGCAGAGGCCATCGATCGAATGGCGAGTGCCGCCGGCGGGGCACAGGAATCGTCAACGCAGGGTCAACGGAATCGAGAAGGAGCGCGCACGGAAACTGAGAGTGACCGGCTTGCCGGGGGGCGGCAGTTACCTTCCCATGTGGAGGAGCTTCTGGCCTTGAAAGTCGAGCAGCCGGCGCCGCGTGATTATGCCGGACCCGGTGATCGTGCGGTGCGCTATCCGGAATGGGATCAGGAGATCGATGACTATCGCCTCAACTGGTGTCGCGTCGTCGAGCGTGCCGCGGAGGAGGGAAACGGGGATATCGTGGGCGCCACCTTGAGTGCGCACGGGAGTGAGGTCTTGGCCCTTCGACGATTCTTCGAAAGCCTCCGGCCTCCGGGGTTTCGGCGCGTGCCGGGCCAAGCTGACGGCGACGAGCTCGATGTGGATGCGGCGGTTCGTATGTGCGCTGAGCGGGCGGCGGGGGCAGACCTGTCGGATCGGATCTACGTCAGGCGGGAGAGAAAAGAACGGGATGTCGCGGCCGCGTGTCTGGTCGACGTGAGTGGGTCAACCAGCCGCCAGTTGGACAGCGGCCGCCGTGTGATCGATCTGGAGAAAGAGGGGCTGGTGCTCTTGTGTGAAGCGCTCGAAGCGGTCGGAGATCAATATGCGCTCTATGGCTATTCGGGCCAGGGCCGCGGGCATGTGGACTTTCTTGTGATCAAAGATTTTGACGATCGGTTGGGTGGGAAGGCGGCACAGCGTTTGGGCGGACTGGCTCCTTTGCGCCAAAACCGTGATGGGGCGGCCATTCGCCATGCCACCGCCAAATTGCTGGCGCGAGAGGCACGGACGCGACTGCTCGTCCTCATCAGCGATGGGCGGCCGCTCGATGACGGCTATAAAGATGAGTATTCGCTGGAAGACACCAAGGTTGCGTTACGAGAAGCGCGTCAGCGGGGGCTACATCCGTTTTGTATCACGATCGATCGGGAGGCCGATGGCTATGTCCGGAGAATGTACGGCGACGTGCAGTTCGCCGTGATCGATCATCTGGAAGCGTTGCCGATGCGATTGCCACGGATCTATCAAAGACTGACGACGTAAAAGACGTGAGGCGTAAAGGGTAAGGCGTAAGGGGTTCCGAGAATCGATGGCGAATTCCGCAGAGAGACCGACGGTGCCGCCCTGGCTGCACAAGCTATTTACGGGGCATCAATATCCCTATGTCCGTCGGTTGGCGAAGTTTGCACAGCCCATGAAGCCAGGGGAGGATCGCCAGGAGCCGTCGAAGGATCTGATCGAGGCCAAGTTTTGGGAGGTCTACCCCCGTTGTTGGGCTAAGATTCTTCAAGAAGTCAAAGTAGGGATGATCGTGGTATTTCATGACCTCGGCGAATATCCGGCAGGGGGATTTCAGGAATTAATCGACGACCCGGATGCCTTTCTGGCAAAGACCTATGGCAAGAAGAAAATTAAAGTCAACTTCTATGACGGGGACAATTTCGTGTGCACAATCAATTTTAAAGTCGGGGGCTGGACGGAACATGAACACGCGTGAAAGGTGACAGGTGTGACGTAAGGGAGTCTTGCGTTTCACGTTTCACGTTTCACGTTTCACGAGGTGAGATGATGGGCAGACCGAAAATTACGGTGGTGGGCGCGGGGAACGTCGGAGGCACAATGGCGCAGCGGCTTGCCGAGAAGGACGAGTACGAGGTCGTGCTTGTCGATATCGTCAAGGGCGTCCCGCAAGGCAAGGCCCTCGATATCACGCAGGCCGGGCCGGTCTGCGGCTATAGCACCCGCGTGGTGGGCACCAACGGCTATGATGAAACGGCCGGCTCGTCGGTGGCGGTGATCACCTCCGGAATCCCTCGCACGCCGGGAATGAGCCGTGACGAGTTGTTGGCCACGAATGCGAAGATCGTGAAATCGGTCGTTTCCGAGCTGGTCTCGCGATCGCCGAATGTCATTCTGATCCTCGTCACCAACCCGCTGGATGCCATGGTCCATGTCGCGCGTCGTGTGAGCGGATTACCAAAGTCGCGAGTGTTGGGAATGGCGGGAGTGCTCGATACTGCCCGCATGCGCGCCTTCATCGCCGCTGAATTGAGTGTGCCGGGTCCCGACGTCGTTGCGATGGTGTTGGGCGGGCATGGCGATACGATGGTGCCGCTATTGGGGCATACGACGGTGAAGGGGAAGCCGGTCTTGGAGTTGATGTCGAAGGATCGCCTGGACACGATTGTCAAGCGGACACGCGAGGGGGGCGCCGAAATCGTTAGCCTGTTAAAAACGGGCAGCGCGTTCTATGCTCCGTCGGCCTCGGCGGTCGAGATGGTCGAGACGATTGTGAAAGACCAGAAGCGGGTGTTGCCCTGTGCCGTGCTCTGCGAGGGCGAGTATGGAGTAAGGGATGTCGTCATCGGAGTGCCGGTCAGGCTGGGTCGAGGTGGGGCGGAAGAGGTGGTCGAATATGAGTTGACGGCGGAGGAACGGGCGGCAGTGGCGACTTCGGCCGGCGCGGTACGCGAGCTCTGCGCGGCAGTCGATCGCCTCATGGCAGAAGAAAACCGTTGAGCGGCATGCGTCATTCGGTCCGAATGGGGAAAACGCATCTCGGTTGACGAATGATGATGGACCTCGGTTGCTTGACAGGAGAAGCGGGCCTACAGTACAGAAAGCAGCCTAGTCGTGTACTAAATGAGGAGATACTATGAAATTTCTTGAGAGTCCGATGCAGACGATGGCCGTAGGATTTGGGCTCGCGGTGATCTTGATCATGGGGTATCTCGCTATGGTGGGCGTGCCGGTTGGTGATGCCGACTGGTTCGGTTTGCTGTTACGCTGGACCCATTTCTTGGCTGGGATCGTCTGGATCGGGTTGTTGTACTTCTTCAACCTGATCAATGCGGCGTTCTTGAAGAGCCTGGATGGCCCCACCAAAAACATCGTGATTCCCAAGTTGATGCCCGCCGCACTGAATTGGTTCCGTCATGGCGCGACGGTCACGGTGCTTGCCGGGATTGTGTTGTATCTCTACATGTATCAACGAGGTGGAACCGGCGCGGTCGCGCTGGGAATCGGCGGGTTGTTGGGCATCATCATGATGGCCAATGTCCACGCGATTATTTGGCCGAATCAACGCAGGATTATTGCGGCGGTGACGGCAGCAGCTCAGGGGACCCCTGCACCTGCGGAAATGGCCCAGTGGGGTCGGACCGCGCTCCTCGCGTCCCGGGTCAACTTTATGTTGTCGATCCCCATGCTGTTATTCATGGGAGCCGGCAGCCACCTCAGGTAATATAATAATGGTGTATGACTACCGGCGGGAAATCCCGCCGGTCAGTTCGTTTATCTTCTGTGCTTCCGACCTCTAGTCTTTCGCAATCTGCGCATATGGCCCATATGCTCGATTTTGTATAGGGCAGTGGCCCTAAGTCATTGAGATTCAGGCCTATTATCGTGGCATCGCCTTGACGAACACCAGCCAGGCGCCTTATAGTGTTTCGATTCGCTGAGCCAAACGGGTAAGGACGGATGCATGACGATTGCGGCTGAACCACGAGTCCTCCACACGCTTGATGGTCCTCCCTGGGATATCGAGGCCTACCGAAAGATCGGAGGCTACGAAGCTTGGAAGAAGTGCATCAAAGAGCTGAGCGCGAACGATATCGTCAATGAACTGAAGAAAGCCGGGCTCCGCGGGCGTGGGGGCGCGGGATTTCCCACCGGCATCAAGTGGGAGAAGGTCCTGAATCATCGGGTGAAGGAACACTATTTCGTTTGCAACGCAGGCGAACATGAGCCGGGGACGTTTAAAGACCGGTACTTGCTTAAACAGGCGCCACACCAGCTTATCGAAGGCTGCCTTATCGCGGCGTACACGGTCCGAGCTAAAGCGGCGTTCATCTACGTGAATCATGAGTACCACGAAGAACGGGAGAATCTGAAGAAAGCATTGGCGCAGGCGAAGGCGCAAGGGTTTTTGGGCAGCAATATTATGGGTAGTGGTGTAGATCTCGATCTACAAGTCTTTGAAGGCCACGGGAGTTACGTGGCCGGTGAAGAAACGGCAATGCTCGAATCCATGCAAGGGCGTCCGGCAATGCCGAGACAGAAGCCGCCGTTCTATCCGACGGACTTCGGCCTCTATGGGAAGCCGACGTTGGTCAACAATGTCGAAACTTTGTGCAACATTCCACGGATTCTACTGAAAGGCGTGGCCTGGTTTACGCAGGTCGGCACGGAAAAGTGTCCGGGCACGATGATGTTCTCCTTGAGCGGTGCTGTGAATCGGCCCGGCGTGTACGAGATGCCGATGGGGACGACAATCCGGGACCTCGTGGACAAGTGTGGAGGGGGGGTGCCGGGCGGGCGCCAAATCAAGGCAGTGTTCCCTGGCGGACCAGCGTTCTCGATGGTCACCGCCGATCAACTCGGCCTGACGATGGATTTTGATTCGCTGAAGAAAGCCGGCACGGGGCTAGGGTCGGCCGGCGTGATCGTGGTCGATGATGCCACGTGCATGGTCGCGCTCACGCTCAAATTCTCAAACTTCTTCAAGGTCGAGAGTTGCGGGCAGTGCCCACCCTGTCGAATGGGGACGATCAATCTCGCCGCGTTGATGACCAAGATCGAGCAGGGAGAGGGGACGGAGAAGGATATGGAGAGTCTCCTTCAGCTCTGTGGATTTGTGAAGGGGACGGGCTATTGCACGCTGGTGACCGGGGCTGCCGTGTTGGTTCAGAGCAGCATGAAATTGTTCCGTCATGAGTTTGAGGAACATATCCGATTGCAGCGCTGTCCCTATCAGCCGGTGGCGGCCGGCGCCTTGGTACATTGAGGGGGATTTACGATGCCGCGCGTCACGTTTCTCTATCCTGAAAGCAAGAGCGGAGAGGTTGAGGTCAATACGTCGTTGTTGGAAGCATCGAAGATGATCGGGTTTGCGTTGAACCATGACTGTGGTGGGAATGCCTCCTGCACCACCTGTCGGGTCGAAGTGCAGGTCGGCGCCGAGAACCTGTCGGAGATCGACTTTGATGAGCAAGATCTCCTTGATCGGGAAGCTCTGAGTGAGCCGTGGCATCGCCTTGGATGCCAGGCCAAAGTGCTCGGCGACGTGGTTGTTCGGGTGCCTGAGAGCAAGTGGGTTGCGCCCACAATGCCGCAATCGGAGTCGCAGGGTATTGAAATCCAGTAAAGAGGTGTTACACTAAATCATTCTGGGCAGGTCTTCGAAGGACAGCCTGGTTACACGAGGAGGATCACAATGTTGACAATTACGGCGATTGCGGAACAGAAGATCAAAGAATTAATGGTGGAAGAGAAGGACATCGTCGGCCTGCGGGTCTATGTCAAGGGTGGCGGGTGCCACGGCTATCAATACGGGATGGCCTTCGAGTCGAAGATGGGCGACGACGACACCGTGGTTGAAAAGGGTGTGGTCAAGGTGATCATGGATTCGCAGAGCGCTCCGCTCCTTCAAGGAGCCGAAGTCGATTATGTGGACAGTCTCCAGGGGTCCGGGTTCTCGATTAAGAATCCGCAAGCGAAGACCACGTGCGGTTGCGGCAGCTCTTTCAGCGCCTAAGAAGTGTGGGTTGGAATCGCGCGAACTGGTCGGTGAATGAGCGATAGGAGAAGCCAGGATGGTCCGAATACGGCGGCCGATCCTGGCTTTTCTGTTTGTCCGCCGGTTGTGAGCTGAATGTACGATGGCACAGGCGAGCGTCACGAGGCGATATCGGTTCTGCGCGGCCCATCGGCTGCACACGGATTATCTGTCTCCCGAAGAAAACCTGGCTGCGTTTGGGAAGTGCAATAATCCCAACGGGCACGGCCATAACTATGTCGTGTTGGTGACCGTGAAGCGCACGGTTCCGACCACGACCGGTAGAGGCGTCGACCTCGATCGGTTGGATCGGATGGTGACTGACCAAGTGGTTGCCCGATTTGATCATCACGATCTCAATGAAGATCCTGAATTTACCCATCGCACCACGACGGGAGAAAATCTGGTGCTGTTGATCTGGGATCTCTTAGTGAAGTGCCTTCCAGCCGGACAACTGGAAAAGGTTGGGCTGATTGAAACACGCGACAACTACTTCGAGTATGCGGGGTTAATGAGTCAGACTCCGGTGCTTAGAGAGGGACGGCATGGCTAAGCAGGTAGTCAGACGGCGAAGTCAGCGGCAGGTCGAAGACGTCAAAGGGAATCGCGGACCGGCAGATATGGATGTGCTGCAATCCCTGGTCACAGAGATGTTGCTCGCCCTCGGCGAAAAGCCAGGACGGAACGGGCTCCTCAAGACTCCCGAGCGAGTGGCCAAGGCCCTCGCCTTCATGACCCAGGGCTATCACCGTGACATCGATCAGCTCTTGAACGGCGCGCTTTTCCCGATCGAGTACGACGAGATGGTTATCGTGAAGGACATAGACTTCTTCAGCATGTGCGAGCATCACCTGCTGCCGTTCTACGGCAGAGTTCATGTGGGCTATTTGCCCAATAAGAAGGTGGTGGGGCTTAGCAAGATTCCGCGCATCGTGGACGTGTTTGCGAGACGGCTGCAAGTCCAGGAACGGCTGACTGTCCAGATCGCCGAAACCCTGAAGTCGAAGCTCAACGCGCATGGCGTGGGCGTAGTCGTCGAAGCGCGACACCTCTGCATGATGATGAGGGGCGTCGAAAAGCAGAACACCATTGCGGTCAGCAGCTCCATGTTAGGAGCCTTCCGCAGTCAGCCGCAAACTAGGCAGGAGTTTCTGAAACTCATACGTCGAGGCAGCGTCGCCGACTCCGATTAGGCAGGGTGTTGAAAACGGCTTCCAGCTTTGTTCTCGCGTCGCTTAGAGACTCAACGTACCGAAGCGTACGCCTCGCCTCTGCGCTCGCTGCGGCCGCCCTGGGTAGCCGTTTTGAACACCCTGCCGCTGCCGCATCATTCCAGCCATTCCGGTCTTCAATTTCAGGAAACCAGGCCTCGGACCTTCACTCGCTTCGGCCTTGCTGGATGAACTTTTTGGACGTCCTGCGTAACCTCTTCTATTTTATCTTCATCCCAAACGGAATGACTTTCCGAGGTCAGAGGCAAAGGAGCCGACTATGCGGTTGAAGGCTTCTGGCTGTTCGAGGTTGGCTAGGTGCGCGGCGTTTGGAATGATGGCCAGGCGGGCGTGGGGGATTTGTTCTGCCATGACCTTCGCATCGGAGAGCGGAGTGGCTTGGTCCAGTTCACCGACGATGATTTGAGTGGGACAGGTGACCTGACTTAGGAGCGGGACTGAATTTGGCCGTTCGGCCATTGCCATGAGATTCCCAGCAATTCCGCTGATCTGATTTCCCTCAATCATGGCTCTCACTTGCTGGACGATATCGGGGTTTTTCTGGATGGTCGCGGGACTGAGGAGCTTTGGGATCATGTTATCTGCAATGGCAGACGCTCCTTTCTTATAGGCGATCTGCGCGAGTTGGAATCGTCCGTTTTTCCCTTCTTCTGTGTCTGCCTGGGCTTTGGTGTCTGCCAGGATCAGTCCCTTCACGCGACCGGCGTATTTCCGATAGAACGCAAACAAAATGTAGGCGCCCATCGAGAGCCCGACGAACAGGGCTTGCTGGATTTCGAGATGATCTAGTAGTGCCCTCACATCGTCGGCGGATTGTTCCAGCGTGTAGTGCCACAGCGGCGCGTCAGATTCTCCATGCCCGCGCAGGTCAATCGTGATGATCCGGAATTGTGGGGAGAGCAGGCGTTCTTGCTTGGCCCACATGGTCCGGTTCAAGGGAAAGGCGTGGAGATACACGACGGGAAGACCAACCCCATGATCGCTGTAGCCGATTGTGATGTTGTTGACTTGGGTGCGCACGCGTTCCCCTCTCTCGCCGCTGTTCGTAACATTGGCTCTTGATAAGGGTCAAGGGTCTGTTTGCGATCATAAAGCCCGGCGTATACAATTCACGTCATTATTGTTGAGGATTTGGATGACGACATCACACGATCAGGCTCCCGATTTGTTTGATGTTCCCGAGGCAGAGAATTCCGTTGTGGCTCCGTTAGCGGAACGTCTGCGTCCGCGAGCGTTTGCGGACTTTGTCGGGCAAGAGGAGATCACTGCACCGGATCGCCCGTTGCGGCGTGCGATCGAGGCAGATCAACTCTCTTCCGTCATTTTCTGGGGGCCGCCCGGTTCGGGCAAGACGACGCTGGCACATCTCATCGCGCGCCATACCAAAGCGCAGTTCGTACCCTTCTCGGCGGTCACAGGGGGCATTCCGGAGCTGCGGACCATTATCAAGACAGCGGAGCAACGCCAAGCAATCAACGGCCAGCAGACCATTCTCTTCGTCGATGAAATTCATCGCTTCAATAAGGCACAGCAGGATGCTTTTCTACCTCATGTCGAGCGGGGAACGGTCATCTTGGTCGGCGCAACGACGGAGAATCCTTCATTTGAAGTGATCTCACCGCTGCTGTCTCGTTCCTTGCTCATTGTGCTCAAGCCTCTTTCGGATGAAGCCCTGGGGCATATTCTGGACCGGGCACTCGCGGATTCTGCGATCGGGTTGAGACAGTGGAATGCCCGTCTGTCACCTGATGCCAGACAGCGACTAGTTGCGTATGGCAATGGCGATGCGAGGGCGCTCCTAACAGCGTTAGACTTTGTGGTTAAACAGCAATCGACCGGGTCTGACGGCACGCGCTTGATCGATAGCGCGGCGCTGGAAGCCGCACTGATGAAGAAATCGATCCGGTACGACAAATCCGGTGAAGAGCATTACAACGTCATTTCCGCCTACATTAAAAGTCTGCGCGATTCCGATCCAGACGGCGCTCTTTATTGGCTCGCCCGAATGTTGGAAGGAGGGGAGGACCCTAAATTTATTGCCCGGCGCCTGGTTATTTTTGCCTCAGAAGACGTGGGGAATGCCGATCCGATGGGGCTGGTTGTCGCAGCTGCGGTCGCTCAGGCTGTACAGTTTGTGGGGCTTCCCGAGGCACAGATCAACTTGGCCCAGGGGACGACCTATCTTGCAACCAGGCATAAGGATAATGCCTCCTATATCGGACTTCTTGAGGCGATGGAAGACGCAAAAACCCATGGAAATCTGGGGGTTCCGCTCCATTTGCGGAATGCCGTGACTTCGATGATGAAGGGCCTCGGATATGGGAAGGGATATCGCTATGTCCACGACGATCCCCAGGCCAAGACGCAGGAGCACCTCCCGGAATCGCTCAACGGGCGCCGGTATTACCGGCCTAAAAACATCTAACCGGAGCCCCGCAGGGTTATGGACAAAGATTTCTAATCGGTTATACTTAGGCTTATGAAACGGCAGAATTCGAAATCGCCTGTATCGATCGCTTCCACGAACGAACGGCGCAAGTTTGTGCGGGCGACCTTGGTCGGGTCGGCGCTGATTTCACCGAAGAGCGGAGCCAAGGCGATTACGGCCGTGTTGGATAACGTCAATAGAGTCGGCGCAGGGTTGCACACGAAAGAGAAGTTGGGATTGGCTCAGACGGTGACCGTGTCGCTGGCCTTTCTCGATTCGGATCGCGCGGAGCAGATGGAAAAGCTCGATGGGAAAGTTGCCTGGGTCAAACCATGGGAGAAGGGGTTTTTGATCGGCGTGATCTGGGAGGAACTGGTCACGAAAGAAAAGAACCGCTGGTTGTATTATTACCTTGAAGAAACGGTTAAGTCCTCCATTTAGCAGGATGCTGAAAAAGCCCGCCAGCTGCGTTCTCGCATCGTTCAGATCCTCAACGGGGACCCGGCCGCCTCACCACTCGGCGGCGCGCACAGACGTGGTGCTCCTTATTCGTCGCACCGTGCGCCCCAGAGGGTACGCCTCCGGTCTTCACTCGCTGCGGCCTTGCTGACAGTCTTTTTGAGCATCCTGCGAATGTGTTCTCGTGTGCGATCTTTTTCCGCAGCGGGTTAGGCGAAAGCCGTCAACTTCTGTTTGACCTCTTCCAGTTCAGCTGAGAGCGTTTCCCACCGGGTGGTAAGCCGGGCGAGGTCTTTCTTCCACCCGTCATGTTCCAGGTGCAGAGTGCTCCACTTCGTGGATTCATCTTTGTAGAGTGCGGGGTCGGCCAATTCGAGATCCCGTGCTTTAATTTTAGTTTCGTATTCGGCGATCTCAGCCTCAGCCCGCGCAACCTGCTTTTCCAGACGGGCTTGAGTCTTGTTCAAATCGCGGCGATCTCCCGCTGAAGACTTGGCCTGAACTTGCGAGGTCATCGCCCTGGTCGGCGCGGCAGCGGTTCCGCGATCCGTTCCTTTCAGTTCTTCACTCGTTTCCTTGATGGACTCCACTTCCTGCGCTTTCTTCCACAAATAGTATTCGTAGTCACCGGAGAAGCTTCGGGCTTTGCCCTCTTCGATTTCAATGACGCGCGTGCAGACTCTGGTCAAAAACGTCGGGTCGTGAGAAATAAAGATGATCGTGCCGGGGAAGTCTGATAACGCATCGGTGAGCATATCGACCGAAGCCGGATCGAGATGGTTCGTCGGCTCGTCGAGCAACAGAGTATTGGCCGGTTCAACCAGCATCCGTGCGAGGGCGACGCGATTGCGTTCCCCGCCGCTCAGGGCCTTGATCGGTTTCTTTTGATCGTCACCGGTGAACAAAAAGGCGCCGGCAATTCCCCGGAGAAAGTTCGTTTCCGCCTGATTGGAGACCTCGGCAAGAGAGTCGAGAATGGTGTGTTCGGGGTTTAAGGTTTCTGCCTGGTGTTGGGCGAAGTAGTGCAACGTGACACCGTGGCCGACCGTTCGTTTGCCTTTATCATGTTCCAACACTCCGGCCAGCATTTTGAGCAGCGTGCTTTTCCCCGCGCCGTTTTCTCCCACCAGCGCCACTCGCTGGCCCCGTTCGATCGAGCAATCGACTCGCTCGTATACCACTTTTTCCCCATAGCGTTTTGCTGCGCCATCGAGCTCCAGGACTTGTCGGCCACTCGGTGCCGGGAGAGGAAATTTGAACTTCACCCGCTTGGGATCGCGCTTAATCTCGATCATCTTGACCTTCTCGAGCTGCTTGATGCGCGATTGAACCTGGCTGGCCTTGTTCGCTTGGTAGCGGAATCGATCCACAAATGTTTGGACCCGTGCGATCTCTTTCGCCTGGCGCCCTGCGGCAGCCTGACGCTGAGCATCCCGTTCAGCACGGATCTTGATGAACGAGGTATAGTTGCCTCGATATTCTTCGATCTTATGGTGCCGGAGATCCCAAATATGGGTGACGACACGATCGAGAAACGCCGTGTCGTGGCTGATAATCAACAGCGTCATCTCCGAGTTCAGGAGAAATTGCTCGAACCAGCGCTGCGTCGGTTTGTCCAAGTGATTGGTCGGCTCATCGAGCAGGAGCACATCGGGGTTCGTCAAGAGCAAATGTGCCAAGGCGACACGCATCCGATAGCCACCGGACAGTTTTTCGATCTGGCGGCTGAAGTCGATCTCCGAAAATCCCAACCCCATGAGAATACGTTCGGCTTCGTGTTCGGGGTACAGATCGCGATGGGTGGCGTCCAATACGGTCTTGCCCGTGATGGTTTCGAGTTCCTGCGGAAGGTAGCCGATGCGGAGGCGAGGACGCTTGCGGATGGTTCCCTTGTCCGGTGATTCCTCTTCGAGAATCATCCGAAAGAGTGTGGTCTTGCCTGCGCCGTTGGGTCCCACCAGGCCAACCCGCGAGCCGGGGCGAAGGTGGGCCGTCACCTCCTTAAGCAGAACCCTCGTGGAATATTGTTTGTAGACGGACTCGATTTGAAGCATGTCTGTTCGGGTAGGCCAGGGGCTACCGGCCCAAGGCTAGAGGAGAGGAATGAAAGAGACCAGTTCGGCGTGAGACCAGGAGCCAAATCCGAAAATTGCTCTTACTTCTAGCCCCTTGCCGCTCGCCTCCTGCCTAGGGTTGAGGTTTGGTGGAGCTGGCCGGGATTGAACCGGCGACCTCGTGAATGCCATTCACGCGCGCTCCCAACTGCGCTACAGCCCCACATCGTTTGATCGGGAAATACGCGAAAATCCTTGTGAAACCGCGGTCATGCTAACATGGCCCTCTCGCGACAGTCAAGAAAAGTGGGCTGGCTAAGGCGAACGGTCTCTAGTGCTCACGGAACGCGCGGTTAAAGACTTCCCTTGTCGATGCGCGTAATAAAAGACGGTGGAGGGCCAGCTCATGATGATGAGAGGAGGGAAGAGAGAAGATGAAGAACTCAGAGCGGTTTGACCGTCACGGTTCTTGACAAACTACAGAGTCGCTCCTACCATGGCCCCTCGGCTCTGGCTTTCAGTCTGGCCAGAGCCATTCTTTTGGGAGCATGAGGCGATGGGAAATCTCGTTGTGGTCGGGGCGCAGTGGGGTGATGAAGGCAAGGGCAAGATCGTGGATATCTTGGCCCGCGATGTCGATGCGGTGGTTCGCTACCAGGGAGGGTCCAATGCGGGGCACACCGTCATTAATGAACGGGGCACTTTCGTGTTTCACCTCATCCCCTCAGGGATCCTCTATCGTGGGACGCTCTGTGTGATCGGGAATGGGGTTGTCGTGGACCCAGGCTCATTGATCGAGGAGCTGGACCACCTCCAGATTCAAGGCGTGACGATCGCAAAGAATTTTGTCGTGAGTCAGCGTGCCCATCTTATCCTGCCGTATCACAAGGCTATCGACAAAGCGGCTGAACAGTCTAAAGGGTCCCGTCGGATTGGAACGACGGGGCGAGGGATTGGCCCGTCCTATGCAGATAAGATGTCGCGGGTCGGTATCCGAATGGGAGATCTGCTCAATCCGAAGGTATTTCGAGCCAAACTTGAAGAGAACGTGGTCGAGATCAATTGGTTTCTTGAGCAACTATATAAGCTGGAACGTTTCGATGTCGACAAAGTGTTCCGGCAGTATATGGGTTATGCCGATCGGCTGAAGAGCCATATCGTCGATACTGCTACGCTTGTCAATAAGATGATCGAGAGACGGAAGACCGTGTTGTTCGAAGGGGCGCAAGGGACACATTTGGATGTGGATTTTGGTACGTATCCCTACGTCACCTCCTCCAGTTCAACGGCGGGAGGCGCTTCAACGGGAACGGGCGTGGGACCGACGAAGATCGACGCGGTGCTCGGGGTTGCCAAAGCCTATACCACGCGTGTCGGCAGCGGGCCCTTCCCCACGGAATTGACCGATGCGGTGGGGGATGGGCTCCAAGTGCGAGGGAAAGAGTTCGGGTCGACGACAGGACGCGCACGCCGCTGTGGCTGGTTCGACGGCGTGATTGTGCGCTACGCCACCAAAGTGAACGGACTCACATCACTGGCCGTGACGAAGCTCGACGTGCTCGATGGCTGTAAGACACTTAACGTCTGTACCGGCTACCGGTATCAGGGGAAGCTCTATCGGGACATGCCGGCCGATCTCCAAGCGCTGACCGACTGTGAGCCGGTGTACAAGACGTTCAAGGGATGGTCCGGCTCTACCACCGGTGCGACCAGGTATAAGCAGCTTCCCGTGGAGGCCAAGCGCTATCTTCAGTTTCTTGAGGATATCTCCGAGTGCCCCATCGATATGATCTCTACCGGTTCAAAACGCAGTGAAACCATTATCCTTCGCAACCCACTCAAGATCCGTTCTCGTCGTTCGTGATGCGCGAGCGAGACAAGCAAGGCGTGCGCGGCAGACGGGACTCGCAAAATGACATGTCCGACCCGTCCCGCTGTTCCCGCAAATCTCGCGCGAATCATGAGATACGCTTAGCGGATCTCGTGAACGAGGCCGGCAGACTTTTTCAACAGCCTGCTAGGCACAGGTCGAGCGTCGGTGGTAGAATCCGCGCTCTCCGCTCGGTGAGCCGGTAGCTCAGTCGGTAGAGCATCGCCCTTTTAAGGCGAGGGCCCTGGGTTCGAGTCCCAGCCGGCTCACCACTTTCAAGTAGTTAGGATCACCCACCGCGACCGCCGGTCGTTCATCATTAGGACAATCCATAGGACATTTTGAAGGCTGTATCGAGGAGATCGCCGCCATTGTGGAAGTGCTGGAGCGGATGGGACTGCTGCCGAAGGGGAAGTAACGACGACTGTTGATCGATGAGCAGACACGGCCCACACATCAATCACCCCTCCAAACCCGGGAGAGCCTATGAAGAACCTGGACGAGTTATTGGCGGAAGGCGAAGTTCTGCGGTCCATGACCCTTTATCAACTCCTTCGTCCTGGCACACGGGTTGACTCGGAAGGTGACATCGCGCCTTCTACCGGACAAATCGAGATCAGAGTGTTCAAGTACCTCAGTGGAGAACGCAGAGGACAGTTTATGGCACAACCCTATTTGGGCATGACCTATAGCGCAGCAGATTTTATTGGCCGCGGAGACACCGAGCAGGAAGCTCTATATGCCATGCTGGACAATATCAAAGGCGTTCCGCATGAGAGAATGTTTCCAGACGATGAAGACGACTAATAGACTTGATTTAATCTTCGCGTGATAGCCCAGGAGTTGTCTTATGCCAAGAACGGGCGATGTTAACCATGTCCCCGGCGTATATGTCTCCGTGTGCTGCGGCGTTGAGCGATCGATTCCAGACAACATGAAAGTTTCCCCGTGCCCAGGCGGCAAAAAATCAGGCGGGGCGGAATGCGCTGGCCAGAATGCCTCCTGGACCTACATGCGTCGAGAGTCGAGATGAACTCTCAGTGAATGAGCCATGGCGGAGCCTTGTTATTCGTGTGTGGAGTTACGGGATCCTGCTCCTGATGGTCGTGGGTGCGATCTATTTCAGCCGGCATTGAGAAGACCTTCGCGATCTGCTGAAGAGGACAGGGATGCGAAAGCTGGATATCGCCAGGCGCATTCGTCCAGATGGCGTTTGGCCTGCCGACCTCATTTGTGTGTCCTGAATGCAACGGGCCGTTATGGGAAACACACGCCGGGCCTTCCCTCCAGTTCCGATGCCATGTGGGACATGCCTATTCACCCGACAGTTTGTTGGCGGATCATGCGACTGGCCTGGAGCGGGCCCTCTGGTCCGCCGTCCGGACGTTCGATGAGCGGGCCGCCCTGCTGCGGCGCCTCGGAGAGCGGAAGTATCACTCGGAGTCCGTCGGAACAAAATGGAAAGCCCAGGCCAAAGAACTAGAAGGGCACGCCGACATGATTCGCACACTGCTCAAAACCGGCCAACACAACTGACACTCACCATATTGAAAACGTCACAACACAAGGGCCCACGCAAACTGCTACCCCTCCGATAGAGTGCCGCTGGGGGCTTCTCCTAGTCGCAGCCCTCGCGGATTCAGTGCTATCGTAAAGGATGCTCAGCGAGGTTTGTCCCCAGTGTCTGGGTCGCAATGTCGTGCCGTTTCAGATCCTCTATAACCTCAATGGCTCCTTGGTACAACCACCGAAGCTGATGTGGGGATGTCTCACTCCGACCTGTCTGTACAAATGGGAAAGGCAGCCTTTGAGGAGAGCCGCATGACCAAGGCTCAAGCGGCTGGATTACAAATGAAGTGGAAACTGGGCCTGTGTAAAATCCGACCTGTCTGTTCAAGTGGTCAAGGGAATTGGCAGCCTGATTTATTTAATAGGCAAGACCCATGATGATGAAACTGCTCACAACCATTTCCATCGCGACACTGGCTCTACTCTTCAAGCGTCTCGTAGTCAGGAAGCTTCCATCACGGCCGTACCGTCTTCAGAAGGACGAATGGTCCAAGATTCGTGGATACAGAAGGCCCTATTAGGTCATCGCCTCCACCATATCGTCATACCTCAGCAGCTCCATCCCTTCCTTCCCCAGCCACATTGGCAACTCCCGATGCTCATACAAGGGCCATCACTTACGCAGCGGCTCCATCGTCTGCGCTGGATCGAGAGTATGCTCATTCTTCCTATCTGGCGAGTTGATCGATAGCGCATGACCCTCCCCGTCCACTGTGGCCTCAATAAGCTCTCCTTGGACAGGTATTTTATGGTTCTTTCTGGTGGTTTGGTCGATCTGCATCCGTACTTCCTTGCCATTTTCCGCGCTGACGAATACGTGATCGCCCTCCACACGCAATACTTCTCCCTTGATTACTTCATCGCCTGGGCCGCGACCAGTTTGGTCTTCCTGTATTACAGTCGGACCTGACTCTCCTTCACTCAAAGCGCCATTACCTTCGGCATTCGCATCGGACAGACCAACACACAGGACGAATCCACAAGATATGACACCGAAGATTCTTGAAGTTGATAACATGGGAGCCTCCTTTTTTGGACACGCCTTGATGATCGCCATTGTCCCAGTATACCTACCCATATAATTCTCGCACCTGTGAATCTTCCTAGTTATTGACAGTGGAAATCGTCGCGTTTGTCCAAATCGTGAGCCTCTTGCCCCTTGCTTCGCTTCCCTCCTACAATACGCCTCCCCGCGAAGCCCCCAAACCATTCTCGATTCGCCCTGCCGTCCCTCCCGGTGAAATGTGTTGTCGCCCATAACGAAGACCTAGCTGTATGCCTCCCATAGCATCGCAGATTGTCTGATTCTCTGAAACATCACTCCCATACCTCTTTTGAACTAACCCGTCCGAGTCTTCCCTTCACCTGTCCCGGTGCTAGCCTTAACGGCAACAGCGGGCCGCGTATGACCCTGACGCACCGCACGGTGTAGGGAGGGCCAGAAATGAAGACCATTGTGTGGACCATCAAGGCTGTCTGCGTACTGGGTCTCGTGGGATTGTCAGGCTGCGGGAGCACGACACCACCTCCGACAGCCGCCACTCTATTTAGCACCAGTCAGGACCAAGCCACGATTCACGTCTTGCACAAGCGACTCCACGAGCGGGAGCGGACCATCGCCATGCAGAACTCCCAGATTGAGGTCATGTCCAGTCAGCTGGAAGCGTTGAAGCGCATCGATCAGGACACGCGGGCGGAGCGGCGGCCTGTGCGTAACTTAATGAACGTCGCGCCCTAGCCTACATGGCAAGGAGATCATTGTGACCACTTTACGTGCCCTGATTGGAACATATTCTGGACTGGCCTTCCTCGGATTCACCATATTCGCTCCTCTTATTTGGATCGTTATCCTCTTCGCCGCATCGTTGGCACCACCCTGACTTTGCAGGATGAGGTATCGAACGGAGGTCAAAACATGGTTACTCATGTACAAGAAACTCGGTCGAGTGAGCGTTTCGCGCTTCAGTGTTCCATCGTGGTTGCAAGCGGCGTACAGACCGGAGAAGGACTCGTCCTCAACCTGTCCAAGCATGGCTGCTTAGTGGAAGCCGTGATAAGTATTCAGTCGGGAACTCATCTCCAGCTCCGTCTCTTTCTTCCTGATAATGATCAGTCCGTGTGTGTGTCGTTGGCCGTCGTACGCTGGGCTCACGCGTGCCGGTTTGGCGTCGAGTTTCTGGAGATGGACGAGAAGTATCGTTCACGCCTAAATCAGTTTATCGCTATGGGAAACGACCCATGGAAATTAGCACTGTAACGGGGCGGATGTGAACAGAGCGGATGAGGCGCGGTATCAAATGGGGGCTACAATCGCCAAAATCCATACGTATTTCGTGGTACACACACCAAGCTAAATGAGTTCAAAAGATACGAGACAGGCGGAAGTGTTGTGGGGGCTACCGAACCAATATAATAAATCAGACCTTCCTCAACGCCCTACGCTTCTCCTTCACCGTTAGAACGGTCTTCATCGATTTCATGTCGGACAGCCTATAGTCCCCCTATCACTCAACCCGAGTGCTGCGCCCTGTGAACAGATGAATCACGACCAACACGACTCCGATCACGAACAGAATCCAAGAAATCTGGACTGCAATCGCTGCCACTCCGGCGAGATTCAAGGCACCGGCAATCAATCCGACCACCAGAAACATCAGTGCAAAGTAGAGCATGGCCTCCTCCTCTCTATGAAATTCGATGCTAATGAAATCCTATCTTGCTCAGCCCGTTTCAGTCCCTAGGAGCTTCCCCAGTTTCGGGTCGAATAATGGCTTGACACCACCCTTCGATTCTATTACAAGATCCCAACCTTTCGCCTCCTGGTGTGACATCCTCGCATGGAGATCTCTTGATGTCGTCTTCACATGCTACGCCCAAGCATTCGGCCTTCACGCAATGGTGCCGTGGCCTCATCCAAATGTTGTCGTATGAAGGCATTCTGAGTATTACTGTCTATCTGCCACCAATGTTCTTCATGCTGGGACCGGCGGCAGTTGTGGCGAATAACCCATGGATCTCACTCGTCCTGAATGCCATGGTCGGTTTTGCTGGCAGTTGGGTGCTGCACCGTGTAGGGCATCGTTTACTCAGAGTGCTGTCGAACGAACCGAAGGCTATTCATCTCTCGACCTCAATGTGCCTGCCTGTGAAACTTACGCTGACTCAATTCGTGTGGCTGCTAGAGGTCATCGTCGCGACCGCGGTTTTCAGCGCGGTGATGGGAAAGCGATTCTTTCTTGTCGGCGGTGGTATCGAGATTCTGTCCAGCGTAATCTTCTTTGCCGTGGGTCTCGGCCTGTATTTTCTCCCCGTCTATTTGGGGAGGCTCTGGATCAAGAGATATTATTCTGCATTGCCCCTGTTGCGCCCGACTGAAGAAGTTGTGAGCAGGTCTCTCCCTGGGGTTCGTCCTCATTAGAAGCCTACTCGAAAAGGTGGGCGGTCCTGTCAAAGGTTTTCAGCAATCCACTCGTACAATCCCCCTCCGGCACCATTGCAGATCTCCATGGGTACTTCTATCGTCCGCGCTCCACTGTTGCTACCAACCTGCTCGCCGACACCTTCAATGCACCGGAGATCGCCAGGATGGAGCGGGGAATGGCTATCTATGATGTACTTATCCCCAATGCCCATGATGCGAGAGCCTATCCATTGCAGTTCGTATAGTCTGGGCATGTTCACCAACACCGATTGCTATATAGGGCACTCTCACCGATCCAAATCGCATCGCTGCTCGTGATGCGATTTAGTACCGCCGGCGCATCCCTGGCAGCGTCCCCAAGCTCGGGAGGCGCATGCTCGACGGAAGCAACCCCATCGCTCCACCCGGCGCTTTCGGCGCCGCAGCCGGCATCGGATGGACGGGCTTCCCTGTGTCAAACCGTGTCTGTGATGACGGCTAGGTCACTCTCTTTTGCTTCGTTGATTAGTCGTCGATGGATCTCTTGTCCACGCTTATAGGCTTTCCATTCATCATCGGTTAACTTAGAAAAATCGAGGCGCCTAGGTTCCTCCGGAGGTTTGCTGGGTGGGAGTTCTATCGCCTGCAGAGGTCGGCCAAATCCTCGGTCAAGGATTGCGTCTGCCGCTCTGAGAGCTACAGACTGATTCTGGGATTTCATCAAGGCCACTAATCGATCAGGGCCCGGCTCCCATGTTCACGAGCGCGAGATCTCGAACCTCCGCTGCGACCTTGGGCCGCCCACCGGGGTTCCCACTTTGCCCCGGCCCCACGCGGAGCGAGGCAGCTTCCTCTTCCCAGTCTGTTTTTCTCTGTTCTCAGACATGTTGTGGTGTCCCGATATGCGCCAACTCCTCACGCCTGCAGTACTCGACAACAGATGCCGACCGATCAGATCCGGCAGACTCGTGCAGGACTTGATGCGATCGTGCCCGACGACCGGGGCGCACGGAGCAAATTTCGCTCCTGCGAGGAGATCGCCGACCTTCTCAGTGGAGCCGCCGTACTGCAGGGCGAGACTCATTAGGCGGGCAATGACGTCGTAGAGACCAATCACAATTCGGAGGAGCAGTCGGACCCTTTCAGACGCAGAAAGATTTCTGCGGGGTGTTCGTCGTCATGCACGGTGATATAGAGCGTGCGCTGACCAGCAATCTTTATCTTTTGAGTGATGTGATTGCGACGAGCGGGGAGGGAACGACGCGAAACGGCGTGTCCTATATCGGACACGCATTCTGTAACTCGTTGTAAATCCTTCTCACTCATCGGACGACTCCGAGGAATGATCGTTTTGATTTATTTCAGAAGTGTCGGTGCTTTTAAGGCGAGGGCCCTGGGTTCGAGTCCCAGCCGGCTCACCACTTTCAAGTAGTTAGGATCACCCACCGCGACCGCCGGTTGTTCATCGACCAACCCATAGCCTTTTTCAGTCCGCTGCTTCAACCTTCTTCATGCAGCCATGTCCTCGTTCTGCTGTTGCGGGGCGGGAATGACTCTCCTGTTTAAGGCTCGGAGAAAGAAAACGAAGATGGTCTGTCGCTCGTTCTGGGTTAGCCCATTGTGTCGATGAGAGAATTCAACGAATCGTTCGCAGACGCGGATAAACTCTTGGACCTCTTTTCGCAAAACTGACTCCATACCCCCGATGCTATCACGCAGTCAGAGGGAACTGCTCTAGCAAAGCCCCCAGCGAAAGGCGATACTCTTACTGGTGGGATTGATGTTTTAGCCTAGCAGACTGATGAGTTCACGAATCTCGCTTACGACTCTATGACCTAGTAGGGAGGTGTTACGCAGCTAGGGGCCGTTGGGCCATAGGTTCCCCGCAAAGAATGCACACATAGTTGCCTGTCGAATCACCCTGGTCATTAAACTCTAACTCCAGAGTGAAATGTCTACATGTTTTAACGGCTGACTGCCCCTTCCACTGGGCCCGTATGCGAGCCGCTTCTTTGATCGTCACAGGATGGCCTCCTTGTGTCTCACTCCGCTCTCAGCGGAATGATTCCGTGCCCATGATAACGCTGTATGGATCAGATGATGGTCACCTGTCTTCTCTCGCGCGTTCGTCACGAGACGCGCAGTATCGTGCGCGGAGGGAATACATCAACGTGGCACACGCCATCAGTCAGATAGACCCGCAAGCCAAGATGTCGCTTGGTTCATCTCCTCTTCAGATGAATTGATAATCAATTCAAATTAGTCAGGCATTAAGCCGAGGTTAGAACTGACTTATATGGCGTGTTGGGCAAGGGTTTCTTCAAGGAGAGGTTCCTGGCTTTCGGTCTCGGGGATTTACTAGTCGCTCCCCAACGACCAATAGCGCATAGTTGAGTTCTGACGGGACCTTAAACATGAAAGGACCAGCCTCATGTCAGTGATCGAAAAGTCCATCGAACTCAACGTGCCGGTGAAGACCGCCTATAATCAATGGACGCAATTTGAAGAACAGCGGGTCGGTCAGTCTACCCGATTCACAGAGGAGGATGTATGACCAAGTTCACACCGTCAATACTTGCGATGGCAATTCTAGGTGTTGGAGCGGGGACCCTTGAAGCCGCTGATCCGATGTCGGGCAAAGAGGCCAAACCAACCATGGGAGAGCGCCTGACGAAAGATACCGTCAAAGGTACGCTGATGAGGATGGATGGAGAATATTTCTTTGTGAAGGATAATGACGGGAAAGAAATTAAACTTCACGTCGATAACAGCACGAAGCTGGACAAAGTGGTAGTGGGCGATAAGGTCAAAGCCTATATGACGGACCAAGGGCATGCGACCACCCTTCAACGCGATCAATGAATCACGTTGAAGCGGTCGGGCTCGACACGGAAGCCCGCTGATGGAGGCCTGTAGCTACCATATATTGGAAAGACTAGCTGGAGCGCATCTGTGAGCATCGTGATGCTCACGGCGGTTTGGTGGGCTCTTTGTTCGCCCGCCACACCCATGTACATACCTGGAGAATGGAAATAGCCATCCTCCTCGAGCAGATCGAGAATGTTGATGCAAAATCTCGCTAGTGGCCATCCCTGAAGATGTCGCTCCAAAGTTTCTTCCATGGTCATCGCTCACAACTCCTTCGCCCAGAGAAAAAACGATCCGTGCCCACCCATAGTAGGCGGAGCACCGCCCGGGTCGCGAAAGATACCGAAGTTATAGCTATAGTTGAGCTCGATCTGGGATTTCCAAGGGGCTCCAGTAACGATTCCCCCGCCGAGAGCTGGTAGCGAATCGGTCGAATCTTTAATGCCTTGGGGGGTGGACCGAAGCCGCTCGACGAGACCGTAGGTCGCAGTCACGTAGGGATATAGAAAAAACAGCGCCTCGTATCGATACGTGACACTGGCAATGGCATAGTGTCGAGGAAAGAGCTCGTTGAATTGCACACCGGGCATGATCGGGAGCGACAATGCTTCCCATTCGAATCCAGTAGGCCGGCCTGGAAGGCGGAACGCGCTGAAGCGATCGAGATCCTTTCCTATACCTCCATAGAGACTGGTCACCAATCGATGCTTGTCGCTCTCGAGGCCTGGGAGACCGCTCGCGAACACGGCATAGGCAGACCCTAAAAAATACGTTTGCTCTTCCTTGAAATCCGGCGTGTGAAGCGGCGCGCCGCCCCACGCACCCCATCGAGCCCGATGCCCTTGGATGATATCTCCGCCTACGGAGAATCCACGATGGGGGAGCTCCATAAGATTGCGGACTAAGGCATCCCAACGAATCCGGCCGTGTATCCGGCCTTCGTACGTATCGTTGGGCACGCCATACTGAGCGGAGGTTTTATTCGTCCCGCGAAACCATCGATATCCTGGTTCATAGGTCAAAAACAGATTCATGGCACTGTCTTGCTCAAAAGGGTCGAATGGAAGACGATACCCGACTCCGAAGCCCCCAAAAATGTAGTTCCATTCGAGTTCCGACTCATGGACGCGTTGCCCCTCGATATACTCCGCTCGCCAAATAGGAGCGATGAAATTATCGAGGGTAAAGATCAGCGACCAGTTGGGGAGCGAGCGAAGTCCAATCGTATAATCGACATCATTGACGACGCCGGAGAAGGTTCCTCGGAGTCGTCTGTTATCCGCGTCCCAATTGCGCCACACATATAAGGCGCCGAAGGGCAGCACCTCCACCGGATCCGGCCCATTTGGAATCCAGTTAATACCGAAGTTCACGGCCGTGACACTGCGGCGGTCGCGCGGGGGAACATAAATCTTCTCCCCAAATAAGGTGGTGTGAAACTCCTTACCCGCTTCCGCAGTCTTTTCTTCCTCGGCGAGCGCACTGATGGAGAATAGACCGATCATGAAGAATAATAGGATGGCGAGAGGCCAACCACTCCTCCATAAGGTCATGTCACTCGGGATCGCATGACAGTGCTAGAGCCCCTGCCATCTGACGAAGCCATGCGGGGTTTACCTGCCAAACACACGAGGCCCTCCTCCGTGTAGTGTGCTTCATAAACATCAGCTTCCTATCATGTTGCCCTCAACAAATAAACCGACGACACGTCGGAAACAACCGTGATGGTGTTATAGTTTGGATCCAGCTTCTATGGCGCTAGGAGTTTCCCTAGTGCGGTGAGCAGCGAACCCCAGAGACGGAATAGAGTCAGCCAGGCTGAGCGCAGCAGTTCTCCAGATGAGGCTCACTCGTCCCGCCCGCTGCAATATCACTGTTGACAAATTTCGAATCCCACAATAAACTGCTGGATGTGCTGGTTCTCTGAGTTTTTCAGAGAAAAAGAAGGGAACCCGGTGCGAATCCGGGGCTGTCACGAAGCGGTGAGCGAGAACGAATCCACGACAGGCACTAGCTCTTTTGTGCTGGGAAGCAGTGGATAGTAGGAATACGGCGAAAGCCGAAGCGCTCGCAAGCCCGAAGACCTGCTAGCATCCGGCGCGGGAGAGACAACCCGAGCCGGTTCGACCTGGAGACCTCGAGGGAGGTTAGTAGGTCTGAGCTGGTTCGGATTCAGCCCCATCTTTCCGTTCTCGTTCACGACCACCCTCTTACATGGTTTTGTCGACACCCGTCGGGGGTGGAGGTCGGTTCGAGCACAGTTGCATATTCACGCGCGCTTCAACTGCCATCTTTTCCTCGCGGCTCTATGCAAAGTGATAATCCATTTTGCATAACCCGTCGGAGGAGGAACACGTTTATGCTGAGCACACCCGTCGCGGGAGTCACCTGTCTCGTTGCCACGTCAGAAGCCGCTACTCTTCAAGAAATCCAGACCGACGACATCTCTCTACCACAGACCATTCAAGTCAGAAAGCGCACCGGCTCTGCAGAGCCGGTCGATGTCACCAGGATCGTGTGTGCCGTCCAATGAGCGATGTCGAACGGCGCTAGTGATGATAGAGGCCGCCTCGGCCGGGCCTGGGTGGGTAATGATTAAGGGGTAGTGATAGAGAGCAGTTTCTCACAATGACCACTTGTGGAGTGGCTGAAGGCACAACAGATTCTGTATGAACGGAACGACACATCACACCGACGGTTCCCTGGCAGGCAGATCCTGGAAAGATTTTGTTCAGTATTGGGACGTCATTCCATTTCTGAGCATCCATCTGCTGTGCCTCTTGGCCTTTCAGACCGGGGTTCGATGGGAATGGGTTTTGCTAGCTGTCGGCAGCTATTATTTGAGAATGATTGCCGTCACGGTGGGATATCACCGTTATTTTTCCCATCGCTCGTTCAAGACCAGCCGGGTATTCCAGTTTATTCTGGCGTTCCTCGCGATGACATCCGCACAGAAAGGCGTGTTGTGGTGGGCGGCCCACCATCGGCATCACCATAAATACTCAGATCAGGAAGAAGATGTGCATTCCCCACTGCAGAGGGGATGGTGGTTTTCTCACGTTGGATGGATACTCTCCACAGATTATATGCGAACCGATTTGAATCTCGTGAGAGACTTTCGTCGAAACCCTGAAATCTGTTTCCTCAACCGGTTCTACTGGATTCCGCCATTGTGCTATGCGCTGTTCATGTATGGCGTCTGGGGCCTCCCGGGTCTCGTCTGGGGCGTGTTTATTTCGACGACCGCGCTGTATCATTGTACATTCTTTATCAATTCCCTCGCGCACTTGATCGGTCGAGTCAGGTATAAATCCAACGACGGGAGTAAGAACAGTCTCATTCTTGCCATACTCTGCTGTGGAGAAGGCTGGCACAACAATCATCATCATTATCAGTCGGCCGCCAATCAAGGATGGTTTTGGTGGGAAGTGGACGTGTCCTATTACGTCTTGTCGCTGCTGTCATGGCTCGGGATCGTGTGGGATCTCAGAACGCCTCCCGATCACATCAAAGCCAGAACCATCGCCGCCGAGAGTGAATTCTCCATGGGGCGCACTCCGCCAACCCATAGTCAAGGACCGTCATAAGATCCCCACAGCTCGGACCCGCTTCAAGCCACTAAGGACAATCCTGCGATGAGCCACAAACAGGTCATTCAACAATTGCTCGACAAGGCCCAGATTCAAATCGACGGCACCAAGCCTGGAGATATCCTGGTGCATAATGACAAACTCTATGGCCGTGTCCTGGCCGAGGGATCGCTGGGACTTGGCGAGTCCTATATGGATGGATGGTGGGATTCCGTCCAGCTCGACGAGTTCTTTTCAAAGGTTCATATGGCCCAGCTCGACCAGGACGTCGTCGATAAGCGTCTCATCGTCAATGCAGTCAAAGCACGCCTCTTCAATATGCAAAATAAACAACTTTCGAAGAGAGTGGCGCAACAACACTACGATTTGGACAACGACTTTTACGAAAAGATGCTGGACCCGCACATGCAATACACCTGCGCCTATTGGAAAGGGGTGCATACTCTGGCAGAAGCACAAGAACAGAAGCTGGAGTTGATCTGCCGGAAGCTGCAGCTTCGCAAGGGCGATCGTATCCTTGAACTTGGATGCGGATGGGGAGGCTTTGCGCAATATGCGGCCAGCAAGTACGGCTGTTCGGTGGTGGCCCATAATATTTCCTCGGAGCAAGTTGCCTTTGCGCGCCGATGGTGTGCGGACCTTCCCGTTGAGGTGATTCAGGGGGATTACCGGGAAGCGACCGGCGAATTCGATAAGGTCGCCGCCATCGGTTTGTGCGAGCATGTGGGATATAAAAATTACCGGACGTTGATGGAAACGGCTCATCGCAGATTGAAACCGCACGGCCTCTTCTTGCTCCACACCATCGCGAACAATGCCTCAGTCACCACCTCCGACCCATGGTTTGACAAGTATATTTTCCCGGGTGGCATGCTTCCTTCTGTGGCTCAGCTCGGCGCCGCAATGGATGGACTGCTGGTGATGGAGGATTGGCATAATTTCGGACCCGACTATGACAAAACGCTCGTGGCTTGGCAGAATAATGTGGATAAGCACCGGGGAGAATTTAAGACAAAGTTCGACGAGCGGTTCCATCGAATGTGGCGCTACTATCTGCTATCCCTCGCAGGGTCGTTCCGCGCCCGGAAGATTCACCTCTGGCAAATTGTGATGTCCAAACAGGGTGTACTGGGCGGATATGAATCGGTGCGATAACCGGCATGATCTCGCAGCAGGAATACGCCGGCAAACGAGAGCGCGCGGTGACAGCCATTCGCGCGACGAACGCGGCCGACCCTCTCGCACTTGAAAAATCCACGTCCAATCTATTCCGGCAGCGTGTGCAGGAGCAGGTGCACCGACTTGATCTGCGTGATTTCAATCATGTGATCCGGGTGGATGAACATGGGCAGTTTGCAGAAGTCGAAGGCTTGACGACCTACGAAGAGCTGGTTCGGGAAACACTCCCGTTTAAACTGATGCCCACGGTCGTGCCCCAGCTCAAATCGATCACCATTGGGGGGGCTATCGCGGGCATCGGTATTGAATCGTCTTCATTCAAGTGTGGATTTGTGCATGAAACGGTGCAGGAACTCGAAATCCTCCTTCCTGATGGACGAGTCGTTGTGGCGACGAAAGCGAATGAATACAGCGACCTGTTTTTCGGCTTTCCGAACTCCTATGGCACACTCGGGTATGTGTTGAAGCTGAAAGTGAAGCTTGTCCCCGTCAAGCCGTTTGTCAAACTGACACACCACCGTTATTCAGACTGGGAACAATATTTCCACGCAGTCGCACGATTGTGCAAAGAACGGTCTGTGGATTTCGTGGACGGGACGATCTTCACCGACAAGGATCTGTATATCACCACGGGTGAATTCATCGACCGTGCCGAATGGCTCAGCGACTACACGTATTTGCAGATCTACTATCAATCGATCCGGCATAAAAAGACCGACTATCTCACGGCCCATGACTATATCTGGCGTTGGGATACAGATTGGTTCTGGTGTTCCAAACATTTCTTCCTACAGTATCCCGTGATGCGATGGCTCTGGGGGAAAAAGCGACTTCGCTCTTCGGTGTATTGGAAGTTATTGAAGTGGTCTCGTCGGTCACCTGTAGCACAATGGGTTGCCAGGGCGATTGAGGATCGGCAAGAAGCGGTCATTCAGGATGTCGAAATTCCGATCGAGCATGCGTCTGAATTTGCCCAGTTCCTCCATGAAGAGATCGGGATCAAGCCGGTCTGGATTTGTCCTGTGACTGCCTATGATCCGTCGGTTTCGTATTCACTGTATTCCATGAAACCGCACAAACTGTATGTCAATTTTGGATTCTGGGATACGGTGAAGACCGATCACGAAGAGGGGTACTTCAATAAGGCCATAGAAGCCAAGGTGCGGAAACTCGAGGGCCAAAAATCTCTCTATTCGAACTCGTTCTATTCCAGAGAGGAGTTCGGGCAGTTGTACAATGAAAGTGGCTATCGCCGACTAAAGACTCGATACGATTCCGCGGGCAAACTTAACAACCTTTATGAAAAGTGTGTACTAAGGAAGTAGTGAGTTCCGGGCAATGCATCGGTGAAAGATATCCGGATGTCACTGAAGAGATTGAGGCTTGAAGCGGGCTGAATCCCTTTCAGGCTGGCCTACCGTGTGTAACAAATACATATACCCCGAAATTTAGCGGAGTCGCATCCCCCTTCCGCTATTCTCTGTTATTGAGGCGTCTCATCATGAGACCCAAGCTCACGATGACTGCCAGAAATGTCAAGATTCCAAACAGGAGCCATCCGAGCACACAGGAATAATCCTCATTACAGTAGTCAAACATAAACTGCCAAAACCTGGTCATCTCGGTCTTTGCCATGCCCTGTGTCAACATCGTATCCACTCCTTGGCTATTCAACCGGGCGCTAGACCGCATTATTCATGACGATTCATTCTGAAATCGCCTAGGAGCCTGCCAGCCGAAGGTCGGCAGCCACGCGTATGAATAATACGGATGAGTATAACATTTCCCCCCGTGTACTTGACAGTCTCCAAAGACTAGTGAATAATGCATCGCCCAAAAGGAATTGTTGCGCAGATTGTGAAGGTAGAAAGAGGATGATTCGTGCGGCGAGTGTGCATGGCGGGTGAACAGTGCGCGTCGAACACATCACCCGACCCTGTCCGCGTGCTGTAGTGCGAGCAAGAAGATTTAAGAAACGCGCCGGAAACTCCACGCGCATCGCGTGATGAGCTTGCCCGTTGCGGAAAAGGCGGGCGGTCATTTGTGATGCGCGGTTCTGTTCTTCAAGTCTCGGCTGTGAATCTGTGCCCGCTCTTACAGCGGCCGCTCTTGTCTGACTCACTGATTCACGTATCACCTCACCAACCACGAATACATATACATAGTCAGCGACATCGAAGATGGCGCGATCTCGACCTTGACGAACGATGGCAGTCAGGGAACGAGGCTGGCCCCATATCAGCCCAAGCCGGACGCAGTCCTCCTTGCTGCTCCAGGCTCAATGTTGTCAAGGAGAATTCATTTACATCATTCATTCATATCAATGGAGGTTTATTGCAGCCATGAATTATAGAAACATTACCCTCGCAGTTGCCGGACTCGCCTTGTCCTTGTCGTTCCTTGCCGCTCCCGTTATGGCCGCCGAGAAAGATGGCGTCATGATGAAGGATGGCAAGATGGTGAGGTTGCAGGAAGGGAAGGATATCGGCCGGATGGATCGCGAGACGACCATGTCCAATGGTACGAGAGTCTTGATGAACGGCAAGATGATGATGAAGGACGGGAAAGAGGGGCAATTGCAGGAAGGCCAGATCATGATGCTGGACGGGAAGTTGATCGAGGGCGGCAAGGAAGGTAAGTAGCTTCTCAGAGTCGTTGGATCTGACGACACTCGACGTCCTGGCGGCTAGCGGAGCTCAACGTGGTTCCGCCCCGCCAGTTCTTCGGGCACCTTTCTTGGTCTTCCGTCCACCCTATCACCAGCGTAGGTGATCCACTGATCACCAATTAACGAAAGCCTTGGGTTCAAGTCCCATCCGGCCCACCAGTTTTTAATAGCCCCTTCACGTTTCATTTCTCCCAAGCTCTGCAAGAGCAGTCATATTTTGCCGCGAAAATAACGACTGTAGCGCCCGGTTCCGCAGGCGGAGCGTGATTGCTTCAGACAGTAGGCTCCCGGGTATGCTCGAGGTTCTGCAATGAACCATCGCTCTACAAGCCATGAGACGGGAGCTCGCGTAGATCACGCTTTGAAGGCCCACACTCGCTCTGATTCTGCCTCCGATCAGTCTGCTAGGCCGGGGATCGTCTCAGGTTTCAGTTCCAACTCCCAGAAACCCGCGAACGATGTCCGACAGTTCAGGAGTCCGTAGATAGCCGTAGCTGTTGTGCTGGTCGTTTTTCCCTGTTCGATCGACATAATCGTTGTGGACCAGGTCTTCCCGGACTCGGATGCCGCCTGGAGTAGGCCGATAGTCATCGGCTAGGCTGCAGTCCAGCGCAATCCTATCTCTCGGATCAGATAAGTTTGTCCATTGTCGCACTTGCTGCGGGACGAAGGTGTTGGAGAACTCCTCTCGGACATGTTGTGTCACGGAGGGCAATCCAAGTGGTGAGCCGATCGTCACGAAATGGTCGATTCCCTGTGGGTGCGGCTCCAGCATCCGCAATACGTCATAGGCGATAATCGATCCCACCGAGTGAGCGATAAGACACACACGATTGTCCGCATGGCGCTGAAGAGCGTTGGTCAGCCTGTTGCGCACGCGGTTCCGCACGTCGGACTTCCCATAGTAGTCTCTGAGGTCGTCAAAGGCTATTCCAAGAAGATGGTCAACGTGTTCATCAAGACCAATCAAATCTTTACCTCTGTCGATGGCTCGGCCGCCCCACTTTTCTGCGATCGCTTTGACCGTATCAAGCGCGGTTCCCCCGTACCGCGGCAGAGGACCATGCCCATCTGCCGTAATATACGGGTTGTCGAGCTCAGCTTCAGGTATTGGCTCGGGATATTGAATGTCGGCCCAATACACCAGTTCGAAGGCGAGCGGTGACGCGAGCCCGAGATTACGTTGTAGTCCCTCCTGGAGGGACATAGCCCACCACCGGGTCAGCAGATCCTTCTCAGGCTTATTCTTCAGACCATGAATCCCGATCACCACCGATGCGGACATAGCACCTCTTTAACGGCTCAATATCCACGTTCAACATAACTCGACAGCGACGAGGGAGGCAACCGCCAGCACGCTGTGGGAAAACCATTTAGGCACAGTAAGTCTTCGATGGCCTGGATAGCCCGTGCAAGAACAAACACTCCCCAAAGATGCTCAAAATAGCCGTCCCACCGCCCGTGAAGTGTGAAAGGTTTCGGAGGAAGACCGCTCGGCAGTCCCACGTTTCACCGTTAGGTCTTACCTTTCACGGTTCATGAGAGCGGTGAGAGAAGGCCGAATGGGAAAAACGCGCCTCGGCGCGCCTGGCTCGGGTGAGTCAGCAGAGCGACTTTGCGTCGCACGGCTCTTTAACGAAATTGCAGACCGATCGCGAACGCCGCCGCATAGCCGTCGGCCGTTGCTGCCGGAGCCAGCATGAGTCGATCACCGCCACGGCGGAAGATCCAATCATGCTGATTTCTTGCGGTGCGCTGGCCATTCGAGGCATACGGCGGGTCAGCGTGAACACGATCTGTCAGTCTATCGTCGAAGTACAATTGCGACGTGAACTCGAAGCTCCGCTGGGCCACTGGCGCAGTGCGAATCTTGAAATGAATGTGTACGGTCCGGCCTGCATACCAGCCTGGGTATACTGTGACGAACCGCGCCTCGCCGCGCGCGTCGGTTACCTGATAGCCACGTAAAAACTTCTGGCCGATGGTATTAAAACCAGGATCCTGCACATCCGAGTAGACACCTCGTGCATCGCAATGCCAAATATCGACTTGGGCGCCCGGCAGCGGCTGACAGTCTCCGGCATTAAGGCGTGAGACTAGTAGCGTCAGCGCCAGTGGCATACCGGGCCTGACGCGCCCGTCGGTCGGATCCGATCGAATGTCGGACCGATTCAAGCGCTCATCGACAAAATATGGACCTTCTGTTTGTTCCGGTCTGACGACACATGAGGGTTCAAGCATACCCGATAGAGCTTGCCTAGGGATCAGACTGCCGGCCATCAGCCAGACAGCGCTACCACCCAGCATAAGAACAATTTCACGGCGGGAAAGAAGACGTCCCACAGGCCCGTTTTTATACGACATCGGCATCCTCCATCTTTCGAGCGCGCTGGTGTGTCGAATATGCCGCCAGCAGCATAGATATCCCATCATACCGCTGGTACCCGTCGAGACACTATCTGATTGTACGGACAGAGCTGGAATGCTATGCGGAGTAAACGGGGGCTGGAGGATTTTTTAGTCATACAAGGAACTACTTCGGACTAATTTCCGCATTTCCCAGACCGAAGGGTGAGGCTCGGTCAATTCGGCATGCTCCAAGTCGATTTGAGGGTTGTAGGGAGGGATCAGGCCACTTCTGACTTGGGTAACAGAGTACCAACATTCGTACTTTTGTCCCCAGTGGTCTCGATACAATAGCCGGAGGTAGCCAATGGTCTTGAGTTTCACGCGGATCGGAGCTTCCGGACCCAAGACAATGGTTACCACGTGTTTCTCATAACGTGGGCCGCGAGGATACACTTTCTTGACGGCGAAATTTCCTTCCCACCCGCCTAGGTGCATCACGCAATCGTACGCCACGCCAAGCCCGACGTTCTCAAGTTCCGGATAGAGGGTCAGCACGTCCCCTGAGTTCATCGCAGACAGGTTCGCAATTCTGAGGTCCGGCTGAGTCGCGCGGAACTCCTTCTTGGTTCTGGCGATGAACACATACAGATAGAAGGAAGCGACCCCTCCGATAACGAGGAGAAGAATCACGCCGATCAGCAGTGACCAATCCATACCCGAATGTCCCGGTGAACGATCTCTTGTCCCGTGGCGGAAATGGGGAGAGGCTACGTTCTAGTGAGGGAAGTGTCAACCGGATGATTGAGGAGGTTCTGGGATTTCAGGAGATGGCCCATCGAGTACCACGACACGGGAGCTGAGAGCTCCTTCTACACACGCAGAACGAATGCACCAATGATTACCGAAACAAGCAGCAGTCCGCCGATGACAACGGCCACCATGTTCAAGGCAGTGAACCCCTCGTTTCGATGATGTTCCGGGACCAATACTTCGTTGACTCGGTTGGCAGCCTGTTGAACCGGGATGAGGAAGACAATGGACAACAACGCAACCAGTCCGTATGGATCCGGAAGTATCCAGAGCGCCGACAACAGAATCCATCCAGTGGCCAGAACATGTACAGAGATGGAGTGACCCATTTTGAGCGAGGCAGCGCTACGCTGAACCTTCTCAAACAATGTATAGCAGTATATGAACATAAAGAACGTTTTCCAAAATGGGCTCGCGTCCGACTGTTCACGTTCCAGGATGAGTTTCCAATTCTCGTAGAACCAATACAATTGGTACATCCCCACTGTGCAGAAATGCATGACAATAAATTTGGTCAAAGAAACAGGGAAGTAAATCGGCGTCGAGTCGCCTGCAGCAGGGACTTCAGCGGCGGCTGGTGAACGACTGTCTAGAGTCCCTTGATCATTCTCGTCGTTCATAGGCGGCACCCCCGGAACTTCGGAAATAGACTACTTCCCAGTAAAAATTGTGTCAACGAAGTATTCAGTGAGCGGTTGGCATTTCAAGGGGTGGGGCGCCGCGTGTGACGAAAGGGGCTCAGCCTATTCGATGGTGAGGTTTGATCTCACTCCCCTGCAACAAGGGTCGAGTTTCTGCTATTGGATGACAAGACATGATCCTCTATCTTGCGATTCGGTAATCCATATGCCTGATGCCGGCCATCGCCACGTGATCAGAACGCTTTCGTCAGCGGGCGAAATAGCAACCCGGTGTTGGAGACGCGGAGTTCGATCGTGATGCGATCGCGTGCGGGGAAGAATGCCGCCGATCCATATTCTGCATCGACCACCGGCTCCAGCCAACCATAACGACGACGAAGTGCGAACACGTCGACCAATCGATCCGTCGTGAGCTGGTAGACCGTGCGCGGTCTCACGCGCTCATCCTCGATGCGGTGGTAGCGTCCCGCAATACGGTCCAACTCATAGGCAGTGTGCAGTCCGAACAGATTTGCCCAAGGTTTCCACTTCAGAATGTGCGCATCGACGTAGACTTCATCGCCCGCCAACCAGTAGCTCTCCGTCTGCCCATTCGCCAGGTGAATCGTGACCCGAAACTGCGATGGCCCAACCGGCTCCGCTTGAATGGTTGCGGCAAGATCCTCGCGCGTCAGGGCACGGTAGCCTTGCAACGAGAGCTGAAGTGTCAGAAACAAGGCGCCGCACGTTAGGCATGTCAAGGCCAAGGCGATATGCAGTGACAGGCGAGCGAACCGCCGCCGCCGCGCCGAGGCCACCCCGGCCAGCAGGAACAAGAGCCCGAGTCCACCGAACCCTATGGACGTGGCCATCAGCCAATCGATCATGAAGGCACCTCGTTATTCGTTGGAATAGCGCGCATCCATAAGACGCGACTAGACCATGGCTAAGTCTAGCAGGCTGCGAAAAACCCGCTCATCCATTGGGCGAAACGCAAAGAACGTCATCAAGGTTACCTTTGCCGTGCGTAGCGGGACACCCCCATCCTTCCGAGACCGTGGGTTGCGCGAGCACAGCAGATCATCAGGCTCCATCTCCTTCTCGGTCTTTCTGATTGTGCAGCCTCAACGAGTAAGAAAGATGGTCTGGCCCGGTTGGAAATGGTGTGTGAAGCCTGGCGGCGCACCAGGGCCTCTTGTACTAGAGGCCCTGGTGGACTTGAGGATGGCTGGGCCCTATTGTACTTCTATGGTGATGGTCTGACTGGCCGCGACGAGTGCGTGGTCTTTCGTGGCACCGGTCACGGTGATCTGGTGCGTGCCTCTGCTCAAACCCTTAAACGTCCCCTGGAAGCCCTTCTGATACTCATTGTCCACGAACACGTGGGCATGGGCAGCTTGAGAGCCCTTCGTCAACTCGTACTTCAGCTCAAAGCTGTCACTGACCTTGTCCCCATTCTTGGGGGACGTAATCATGATCTTCGACCCGTCTTCTATTGGTTTATCCGCTGCGAAAACCGGTGCTCCGCCGAGACAGCCCGCTAACGCGATCCCCAATCCCATGAACCCGATACGTCCCATCACATGCATCACGACCTCCTTGTTTGAACCAGTTAAATGAGCACTGCACCTTACCACCCCCTACGGAAGAACTACCTGCCCGGATTCAATTCGTTTTTCCAGGTCCAATCGAAGAGGGTGTGGGGTCACACCCGTTGTGTGTTCAAGGTTTCTTGCTTCGATGGCCTCACGCCTCAATACGACGATGCAGACCTCATGAGCACACGACTCTGCGTCATGCATGGTCATCGAAACGAGCTTGGCGCAGTCGACAGGTGAGAAAGAGTGAGCAAGTGGAGTGCCAGTTGAACTTTGTCTATGTTTTCAAGAGATAGACCGCAACACTCTCATGCGTCTCGTTTTGAGATTGTAAATGATGTCGGCAGGCTCCTACGCAGCAGAGTCCTTCACTGTAGGAGTAAAGCCTACATAGCGCGAACGGATGTGCCACATTCTCATTCCATCAGGACACACATTTACGATGTACCCGGATTGATTTGCGATCGGTTCCGTCCAGGTTTTTGACCTGCATTCATGACGCGCTGCCTCGTGTATTTCTCACGCTTGTCGGATGCGGTTGCTGTTGTTAAAGTATTACTGATACACCGGAATAGAGGTGCTGCCCTTCGGTCTCTGGTTTTGGCTTGCGGGTCAATCGGCATTTCCGATCGTTCGGCGTCCTGTCTCGCTCATGGTTGGGATACCGGTCCTAGCCCGCATTATTCATGAAGGTTCTACTGCAAGCGCGGATACGCGGCTGTGACGGGCAGTCTCGCCGTTCAGCCCTTCGACATACTGCACGAGTATGCCTCAGGGCTTCACGCCTCCGAGTGCCCGTCTCGCTTCGCGTCTGCGTGCTTTCGCGACGAACCTTCAATTATGCGGGCTAGGGCCATTAGGAATCTTGACGTGGGGACAGTGAGCACACTACACTGAGGAAATGCTGGTATTTAAGGAGGCCTTCACATGGCTGAACAGCGGCTCAGTGGCGGGAAGAAGTCGTCGGTGTCACGGGACGCGGCTGCGTTGACTACTCAGTTGGCGGCCGGCCTGGAGAAGATCGGGCTAGCGATGAAAAGCCGGACATGGCGGCGAGAAGGTCGAGCAGGTCTTGGCCCGTTACAGCGGCAGGTTCTCACGCTTCTTCGGTCCAAACCCGATCAACGCGCGACAGTGTCCACGGTGGCGAACGAGCTGGCGGTCAGGCTTCCCACTGCATCGGAAGTCATTGCCACGCTCGAACGGAAGCAGTTGGTTCGCCGGCGTCGTGACAGGAGCGATGGACGGGTTGTGACGGCGCAGTTGACGGCAAAAGGGAATCGGTCCGTCACGCCGTCTTCCCGTATGCCCGATCGACTGGCGACTGCGACGGAAGCACTCTCGGCGCCGGAGCAAGTTGTCCTCCTCAGGTCCCTGGTGAAGGTGATTCGTAGTCTCCAGGAACAGGGTGAGATTTCAGTCGCGAGGATGTGCGTGTCCTGTCACAACTTTCGCCCTAATCAACACGGTAATACCGATCGTCCGCATCACTGTGACTATCTGAATATTCCGCTCGGCGATCGTTCGCTACGGCTTGATTGCCATGTGTACGAGCCGGCTTCGACCGCACAGACCAATGAGGCCTGGGTTAACTTTACTGGTTCTCGTACTGCGTAGGTGGAATTGGTATGAGCGGGCTTGCAGGGAAGTAGGGGAATCATGAGTGAAAAAAAGACCACCCTTCTCTTTCAGAGAAACTCGACCCGCTCATCAGAGGATGAATGGCTCGGACCGGAATCCCACATGCCGAATCTGAATCGGGAGCTTCGACGTCGTGAATCGAGAGGAATAGATATCTCTTCTGGATGGATAGTCGGTGCCATGTTTGCGGCGGGTGTGGCAGCCGGATGTCTTGTTATGCACCTGTTCGACCGACGGTTTCGGACCTCCTAGCAGGATGCTGAAAAACTCCACCCGCATTCGATGATTGTTGTTTGGTTTGTCTGGTCTGTCTGGGTTTTTGGTTGAGCCACACTAAGCTGACGAATCAGGTCAACTCGTCCCGTAGCCTGCCAGATCTTTCCCGTTCTTAGCGCGATCCATTTCGATACAAGAGGTGATCGGCTTCGATCTGCGAGAGTAGATCATCCAGTGCGGCTTGGACTGCTTCTGTAATGGGGGTCTGATCAGAAGCCGTGACCCACCGAACGCTCGACCCTCCCGTTTCCTTTTCCGCCAGATAAGACTTGATCGGCGGCATCTCCGAAGGGCCGAGAGCTGATTCCAGGCGAAGACGGTAGCGGTAGGTGTCGTGGGACCGCATGGTCAGCCAGGCCTTGATGGTCAGGGTGAGATCGGTCGGTTGGTCGCCAACCGAGGCGAATGACCGGCGCGACTGAATGTAGTTGATTGCAGCAGAACGAAGATCCTGTGCCGGCCACTCAAGCAAGACGATGCCCGGCCTGTGATCGGCGCCCTCCAATGCGAGAAATGGCACAATGACTTGGAGTGATCGCGTAATGGCGGTAGGCGAAACGGCTGGAGCCACCGGAGTGACGTGAATTCGGTGGACGCACCCCAAGCTGAGCAGCAGGAGCCCGCTGAAAATTATTCGAGAGAATAGACGTAGGAGATGGTCGCCGTTCACGGATTCGTCGTTGTTGCAGTGGGCGGATTGATCACGTCCAAATCCTTCAATGCGCGCAGGGCATGTTCTCGGTATGGTCGGTCCGTGGGATTCGTATAAGTGTCGATGACACGTCGATAGGTGGCGCGGGCTTGGGGGTATTGGCGTTTGATGGCGAAGTACTGGCCCAGCGCAAGCCAGTTTGCGGCTGCGGCTTCGTTGGCGGTTTTCATCAAGGCAAACTCCTGTTCGACCGCTGTGGTGCCTTGTTGGGCGGCCCGTTTTTTGACAGTGTCTCCCATCTGGTACGCCATCGCTTCAATCTGCTCATTGTTCCGGATTGCAGATTCCACTCTGTTCGCTTTCAGACTGTCATAGAACGCGTCGGAATGATTTTTAATCAGGTTCGCCCGCTCTTGATAGGTATCATGGGCGCAAGCGGATCCTATCAGGCAGCAGACAGCAAGCAGCAGTGGTCGGTACGATGCAAATCCGGGGCTTGACATGACTCATACTCCTTGGGGTCCTTGGCAGGTGAGGCTCCAAAGTTCTTGATGCAGTTTATCCTAACCGAATTCGGAAAGGAAACGCGACCGGGCGCGGTCACGCCGTCCGTGTCCGCTAGTGACACATGCGTCTCAAGTATGATAAAAGTCCAGCTCATTTTTTCTGGCTCTGTGTCGTCCCCATCGTCTAGCCTGGCCTAGGACATTGCCCTTTCAAGGCAGTAACACGGGTTCAAATCCCGTTGGGGACACCAGACTCCAGGGAGCAGCGATTCTTCTGAGGAATTGAGCGGGGTTGGTAGTTCGGGGAGAAGTGGGAGATAACTGCCGGTCCCGAGGATTCGATACGCTCTCCTGTTCTCTTCCTGGACCGCTTCAAAGCGTAACGGTTGTTCAAGCAAGGTGCTCAGTAAGCGCCTGGCGGAGGACATGTGGCGCTGCAATAACCCTCGCATGTTGGCCAGTCGGGTTTTCAATTCCCGCTTCAATCGGGCTTCATCGAGTGACTCGACCTCGCCAGACGTTTCAAGGTGTGCCAGTTCTTTGATCAACTCTTCTCGGCGGGCCTCTTCTTCATTCAACCGATCGATAATCATCCGGTTCTTATCGCCCGCCGCAATCCGGTCTACGAGGTGATTTTGCTTCGCGTGAATCAGTGACAACTCCCGCTTTATATTTGTCCGCCGGTCGAGCTTCGCCCCTTCTCCGGCCCGATGCTTCGCGAGGGCTTTGTCAACGGCGACTTTGATCATTTCTTCTGTTAAGGCCTCTTCGAGCGACTTGAGCACAATCTGGTCGAGCACGGTCTGCTCAACGAGGGACGAATTTTTGCAGATCGACGAGCCGCGATTCTTATAATAGCTGCACCCGTAGAAGCGTCCTTTCCGCCTGTGATAGTCCTGCCCGACAATCTGCATCGGCCCGCCACAATGCGCACATCGTGCCATACCCGTGAGCAGATACTTGGACTCCGCGTCTCGGCAGATGGTCTGCGCCTTCTCTTTGGTTTTCGACAGTCGCGCCGTGACTGTGGCTGCGAGGTCGGGTGTGATGATCCGGAGGTCCGGAGCATCGATCCGGATCCAATCCTTCTCGTCTCTCGCCCGGCGCTTCTTGGTGCCGCCTCGGACAATCTTTTGATGCTGGTTCCAGACGATCTCACCCTTGTACAAGGGCCGATGGAGAATTTCCCGAACCGCGCTTGGTGCCCAGCCTCGAGGGCTCTGCCGAGGCGCCGGGACGCCTTCTGTGTTCAAGAGCTTGGCGATTCGCCCGATCCCCAACCCGCCGGCATACAGATCATAGATCTGGCGGACAATCGCGGCTTCATTCTTGTTGATGACTCGAAGCACATGGAGCCGATGACCATCCGCCGACAGAATTTCTTTGTTGTCGTAGCCAAACACTTTCCCACCGGTCACATGTCCGGCCTTCGCTTTCCGGAGCATCGCGTCATACGTGCGCTGCTTCGCTCGTTCGCGCTCCATCTCTGAGGCAAAGCCCGTGAGCGACAGCATCATTTTATCGAGCGCCGAATCGAGCGTCCGCTCTCGGTCTTCGAGATAGAAGAACACACGGACCCCGGCATCCATGATCTGTTTCAATGCATATGCGGTTTCGATTTGCTCACGACCGAGGCGGGATTCTTCCGACATGATGAGGAATTGAAAGGCCGGTCGAGGTTTCAAGGCGTTCATCAGGCGGATAAAACCAGGACGTTTCACAAATTCCGCGCCGGAGATGCCATCGTCTACGAAGATGTGCTCATCGGAGACCGTCCAGCCTTTCTTGGCTGCGTAGAGCTTTGCATGATCAATCTGGCGCGTGACGGACTTCTCTTCCTCGCCGAGACCCACCTGCTCGGTACTTTTTCGGGCGTAAATGGCGGCTCTCATGCTTGACCTTTCTGTACGGCCTGCGAAGTATTCACCTGTCTGTCGAACGTGTCAATGGGGCAATCAACGTGGAGCCGAGGATATTGCTTCAGGTCCTCCAAGACGAGATCCGCCAGCAAGTCAGTCAACCGATTGAAGAGGTCGGGTGGATACCCGGCTGCTCGCGATACTCCAACCACTTGTGATGCCGACACATGCATGGAGTCAAGCCGTTTCACGGTTCCAGATCCTCAAATCGTGCGAAGCGATCGACACGCTTCATCGGGGGTGAAGGGGCCATCATGCGAGTTGGTTCCAGCACGGGTTTCCTTGGTACTTCAGTTCGAGCGCATCGCACAACAGACGTGGCATCCACGCCTCGACGCATGCCCCATGTATGTAGATCGTCAGCCCATCATTTCCGTTCCACATCACCGCCGGAGAGCCCGAATGGGTTCTCGGTCATCTCGGACATGTGGCGCATGAGACTCATTCGTTCAGCGTTCCCATGGCCTAGCGATCGTAGGGACAACTTCTTTATAGCGACCGTTCGTCGGTTCAAACTGAAGATCCACCACGCCTATCTTGCCGACTTCACGAAATCGAATCTTTTGAATGTAAAGTTTCACCGGCTGGTCCTGGTCCTGTTCATCACGCCACACCGTCAAACAGTTGTCGGCCTTGTTCCGCCAGTGTGCTGAGCCAGAGATGTCGTAGGGCGTCGGCACCGGATAGCTGCCGTCTTCCCGCTTATACAGTTTCTGAGGATGCGCCACGAGCCAGACATGGACGCCATGATTTCGAGCAAATCTCCGAATCTGAGAGAGAGCATGGGAAATGCCTTCCGTCTCCGTCTGTCCGCTCGGGCGCGTATGCTCGAACTCATTCCATGGATCGAGGATGAACCCGCGAAGTCCATGACGGGCGACGAGACACTTCGCGGTCTCCAGCAGGCGGGGAATCGTTAAACTCTCCTCCGGCGCGATAAAGACGAAGTGTTCATGTAACCAGTTCAGAGCCGTGATGAGTTCTTCTTTTGGAAGTCGTTTGGTTGGACCTTCGCGGAACGGCCAGCCCGTGTGTTGCTCGGTCAGTTTGGCAAGGTGGCGCGAGACCGGGAGGTTTTCCGGGGAACAGATCCCAAAGCTCCACCCGTGTTCTCGTGCCAAGTTCACCGTCAGCGCGTCGAGCCACTGGCTTTTCCCATGGCTCGGGATGCCCGTCACAATCGTCAATTCGCCAGGTCTCACCGTGTAATGCGCATCGACAGATGTCCAGCCGGTGGTGACGCCACCAGGGAGGCCTTCGAGGTATAGTTGCATGACATCGCCCGCGAGATCCGAAACAAGGAGCACACCTTCGAGTGGGTAGGGTTTCGCCGATTGGATGCAATCCCGCAGGGATGAAGCGCCGTGCTGCATCAAAACGTCGTTTGCATCCTTGCAGCCGTCCGGCCAGGTCACTCTCCAGCAGCGTTCAGGGCCTAGTCGTCTGGCGAGTTCTTCTTCAAGCGTTTTGCCGGGTGGGTCATTGTCGACGGCGATGATAATCTTCTCGAGCGTGCTCAATTGTTCGGCACAGCTCACGAGATATTCAAACTTCGTGTCGCTCGATTTCGAGCCTGCCGGAGGGGCGCCGTCCGGCACACTCACGGCATTGCAGATGCCGGCTACTTCCAACGAGAGCTTGTCGATTTCCCCTTCGACGATCACGGCCAAGGACCCAATGAGATCATCGAGACCGTAGAGGATCTTTTCAGCGTCTTTCACCTGGCGGAAATGTTTGTTTTCGACTGAGCGATATTTCAGATTCACAGTCTCGCCGTTTCGACTGTATGGAAAGACGATGCAAGGAGCTACTTCTTCGAGTTGCGGCATGTAGACCGTCTCAAGGCCGATGCCATGACGAGACACCACCTTTTCGGAGATGCCGCGTTTTGCAAACCAGTCGCGGACCATGGGTGACACAGTCGAGGGTTTCAAGTAAGTCGGCTTCACAGTCCGTTTCGGCGGCCGCGACTTCGATTCCTCACCGACTTTCAATGATCCGCGCCAATCGCAATGGTGACAGATCCACACACCTTCGACCGTATTGGCTGAAAGACAGCGAGCTTTAGTTTTCTTGCGCGTATGGCTGCATTGCGGGCAGGTGGTCTGCACTTCGACCCCGGAGCGACCGCCGAGATCAATCTTGAATTCGTCGAAGGTGTTCATAGTGGTATTCTCTCCTTTCGCGTGGCGGCCTGAAATTCATCTTCCCAGCGTTCTCCATTCAGCCAGGTCAACGGCATTGGAATAAACTTGCCACCTCGGTCTTTCCATTTCGAGGTCTGCTTGGCCCGGTCGATCTTGGCGAGCATAATCCCAAGCAGCACATCATCCGGTGTGTGCTTGGCCCACCACTGTCTGCACAACTTTTTCCCCTCATGTTTTGGATAGGCGGCCCAAAATTCATCAAAGCTTGGACCATGACCATTGAGTTCGATCTCACCGCGTAATCCCTTTCTCTCTCTATAATTATTAAGAGAAGATGAAGATGAAGAGTTGCCTTTCGGTTGGTGCATCGGTTCAACCGTGGTTGAACCACGGCTAATCCGTTGTTGCGCTGACAGTTTCCCTTTGTCCGATTGTTTTTTCCGATAGTTACGCTGTTTCGTCGCTTCCTCTTTGAGGCGAGCAGATACCAGGCGTCCATCTTTCTCCTCAAGAATTGGTTCGCCGTCCTGCTGGATTTGCTGTCGAAGCTCCACCCACTGTTCAACCGTGGTTCCGATGGCCCGAGCAAGTAAGTCATTGTTATCTAAAATAGAAAATTGATCTTTACTGTCTTTCCACATAAAGCAGAGCAATTTTATGTACGCGCCTTGCGCCGCAAGACTCATGCGCTGGACCTTAAAGTCGAGCCAATCTTTGGGGAAGAACTGAAAAGCGGGTGGGCGGTTCATCTCGCTACCTCTTCTCTTCATTCAGTGCTGACTGGGACAGCTGATGCTTGCCTAATCCGGCAAGCTGGCCGGAATAAGGTTGAGGCTGGCGCAATAAGGACCCGTGCAAGGCGCTCGCGCTCTTCTTCGGTCGGCTCGATGAGTCCGCGCTCGATCATTGAATATCGCCCCTGGCTCATGTGTACGGACTGTGCAACATCCCACTGAGAGCGCCCCGCTGACATTCGCAATAGCTTGATTCTCAGCATCTCGATTCCTTTCTTTGGGAATAATGATTCATCATGTAGTACCAATAGGAATCGGAGAAAAAGTTGAGGGAGTTTTTCCGAAGGTAGGTGAGTTAGAGATGTGAATCGAAAGCTAAGCTAGTCCAAACTGGTATTGACCGTATGCGCTTTCGCCTTGCCCTTAGGTGTTGCGTATGGGCGGGTAATCAGGGAAATGGGACGATGGGTCTTATTAAACCAGGCTTCGAACTTCTTCAATTCAGGGCATGAAGCTGGGCAAAGCTGGCGATCATGGTTTGGGCAGTGGTATGGTCTTTCGGATTCGGTCCGCTTCTCCGGTTGCGTCGATTTCCACCGGTACTTAACCCTATGAATCGCCGCGTAGATACGCCTGACCGAATCGGACACGCTAGATTCGGTCGAAACCGTTTTTCCCACGCGATGTGACGAAAGGGAGGCGTCCGGGGGAGTACGTCCGTGAAGTTCCAAAAATCCGATGAGTCGGTATGGTAGTCGGTGGTTTATGTGCAGATCATATCTCTTTAAATCACGGTAAAACACGTCCTTTCGTACGGTTTTCAAGAAAGCCAACTCACTCGGATCACTAGGAGTGCCAGTTTTCCGATACTGGGCCAGCGCATTTCGGAGAACTTCCTTGAAGTCCGTAGCCAGCCTGTCGAGGTCCCAGAGTGTTGTGCGGGAAAGATCCACCCTCACATATATAGCAGGGGTAAGGTCCCCCCCAGGGTGAGGCAAGAAAAGATTTGAGATTCTTTGAGCTTTTTCTGGGCTCCAGGAACCATCTGCAAATGTGACCGTACTGAGCGTGTAAGACATCGCCCTGTTCTTATTAAAATCTGAAAGCAAAAATCGAATTTCTGATTCAATTGGCGGATTAGGGACATCCACATGTACAGCACCACCGTATTTGTCGGATAGCTTTCGTTGAAGGGCGGCGATCTTACTCACTAGCAACCGATCGTCATCTTGGGCAGTGCTGGCTTCTCGAACTGTAGTACGCAATTCTGTGAAGAGCGGATCACGAGCCATCAATTCAGCGATGGCATTTGGATGAGATACTCTGAAGGCATCTACATGATTTGATCGTCGTGACATGCCCCTCTTGGTCAGGATCCTGGTAAGAGAAGAGAGGAGGCACGGGCGCCAGGAACGCCCGCCGACCCCGCCTCAGCAGGTAATTGCTGAGGCGGTGAGAAACTCACCGATTCATTTGTCAGAACCCAACCAGCCACGATAGCGCAACCCTTGGAGCTGTTTCCGTTAGAAGGCATATTGTTCAGGACATGTCTCTCTGCTCGTGCCCATATCAAGGCTAGAGCAAGAAGACTCAAACTTAGGAGGTGCCTACCCTATAGGTTTCACATAGGCTCCCAATATTATCACCCTTCGGTCCAGATCTTAATCTCAGTATCGTCCATCCTATCCTAATCGGAGCCATTGCTTTCTTGCCGTAGCCCTCTGACTCGTGAGAGGGGTTGACATCTTTCTAACATCCTGACATCCATAGCACCGTGAAGAAACCAGAGAAAGAGCTGTCAGAAAAAGAAAAGCGACTCAGGGAGTTCTTTAGTCGTCCAATGCCGAGGTTTGAGACTGAAGAAGAATATCAAACGAGAGTATTACGAGAGGGCGGTGGAGGAGGGCCTGCTCCCATTTCAATCCCGCAAGTATTTGCGAAAGGGAAGCCTGCCTTCTCCGTCTGCTCTGACGTGCACTTGGGCACTAAATACTCCGAAAAAAAGAATTTCTATCAATGGCTAAAGCAAAGACGACCGCATGAAACGGTTATCCTTCTGGGCGATATCCTCGATTTCTGGATTTTTAGCAAGCACGACGATAAAGACAATCTACTTCGTCGTATCGTTGCCGAGTGGGAACAATTGTGGACAGTGTTAGCAAGACTTCAAAAGCAAGGTACACAGATTCATTACATCCCTGGAAACCATGATGTCTTTGTGTTTTTCATAGAAACGGCGGACCTGCTCCCTTGGAGCAAGGCTGTGATGGCGCACTCCAAGGAGTTCCAGTTTATCAAGAAAGCTATAGGTTCTCGCTTGATGCGAGAAGTGGCATCAATTCATTATCCGTTCTATCAGGTTGAAGTGGGTGGTCTGAAAGTCCTTTTCACCCACGGTCACTATGAGGAGTGGTATTGGCGACAGGTTGCAGGTTTCTCGGATGCCCCGGTAGAGAGTGCACTCTTTCTGACAACGGCCTCAATAGTATTAGCGCATAAATATGCGCGTATTGTTCGCCGTGCTGTCAATGAGACAGATTGGTTGAAGCGTGTCCACGGGATCGAGGATGCTGCGATCTCAATCACCAATTCAATTGTCCGAGCTCATGCGGCTGCCCACCGTTCAATAGAGCGCGAACCGCAGAAGGCCGTCAAGCTTATTGACCTCGCTTTGTCTATCTATTTTCATGCCAAGAGTAACATCAGTAAATCGGAGTGGATCGCTATTCGTGACGCGTTACTATCATTAGGTGATATTCAGGGACGTCAAGTGCCGAAGGATTTGCAGGCTATCTGGGACAACACAATGAAGTATTTGGGCCGATCTAGGAGGGAACGAAGTGTTACTGTAGAACGCGATCCCCGTACAACTAGTTTCACTAGTTTCAGTAATTTTCTAACCCCTGATCGCCTTGTGTTTGGTCACTATCATATCCCGCGTGAAGATGACAAGGCCTATGATGTTGGAGGCTTCGTAAAACCCATAAGCACATACTTCATTGTTCGTGGGGATGGATCTATCGACCGCGATTATTGAAAAAACCTAGGGTCCTGTTCTCTCAGAAGCACCGAAGAGATTTTGCTATTCGAGGAAGACTGCTTGTGCCGCCACACTTCTGCAAGCCGCAGGTTCACGGCGCTTCAATACAACGTCTGATAATCATCAAAAAGAAGCACTTCATAGCTACTCATGTTGTCAATGTCCTCTGTAGTTTCAGCCAACACATTGACGAGATTGAGTGATGCCCCCTCCAAAGCTCGAATGAACGCTCTTGCCTGGCTCCTGCTGCCTGATGGATGCCTTTGTGGATTAACTGTTTCTTCATCAATCAATCTTTCCTTAAAAACGACTTCGTTAAGATAATGGATGACACGGCGGTGAACTACCTCAACATAATCTACATTTCCATCTTCGACATCGAGATACTTACCATGTACCAGGCGATGGCGCAGAGCATCGCCAGACATTCCCTTCTCTCCCCAGAGTGCCTTCTTCACGTCTGATCCTAAAATCAATTCCATCTTGTCGTAGTCTTTGCGAGGAGGACCCTTTTCCGTCGGAGTGGTCACAAGCGTTTCTACTGCGGATAACATCAGCAACAGCTTCGATGCGTATCCATCACAGTTAGTGGCATCGTTCCAATAGTAAAAAAACTCTTCCGGGGGTTCATTCCCTTTAAGCAGCAATTCAAGTGCTTTCCGTTCACGCTCCATAAGCGGTAGTCCAACGGGCCCGTCTTCTCTTATCCAGTGAATGAAAGCCACGTCCTGGTCATCACGTTTAATCATAATAGGTTGTCCAAGGAACTCGATGTAGCATTGGCTCACCACTGAGATCCTCGCTACAAGCCGGATTAGTTTGTTTCTTAGCGTCCGCCATGCCGTCATGTAGTCAGCAGCTTCGATATCTGCTGTAGCCAGCCAGTACTGATGCTCCCACGGATTTGGGGCCCCCGCCGGCCATTGCGAGAAGGTCACACCTTCGGCCGTAAAGGCATACCGGCCGGCAGAGGTTCCATCTATGCAGTTTTGGGCTAGGTTGTGGATACGGTGTTCTAATCGATAGCTCATACAATGCCTCCCCCGTTGATTTTCGCTGGGCTGGCACTCCTCTTTCGTTTCGCCTCGTGAACCAGAGCACTTTCGGCTAGCATCCGCATGACCGCTCCATCGCGACTATTGTGAATTGACCGAGCCAGGACAATTAGGGGCTTATCCTCCTGCAAACGAAGGTCCGTCAGAAAACTAGGTGTTGGTCTCTTGTCCACCTTGATGTAAGCCACAAACCCAGACAGATAGAATCGACAGAACGATATGCCATCATATTTTTCTGGGTGAGGATCGAGCATGGCAGTAACCTGAACGTCTTCAAACCGCGCCAGAACGACGACAAAGTCCTGTGAGTCGCCAGGGTCTTCATTTAGAATCATAGTCCTCAGTCGATCCTCGAATGGCCCGAGCGAAATCCGCTTGTAAAAGGTTTGCTTTGATACAGACGCTCGCCATAACACCGACATGAAAAAAAGCTTCAACCTTCGATAGTCAAACTTCTCTATTTTCCACGCCACGGTTTTCCCTTGTACGGAAATTTCCACTGCTTCGGGAAATCGGTGAATCATTACTTGCTGGCCGTAATCATCCCATGGCGCCATCTTCTGATCGCATTCCGAGCAAAGAACGGTTGAATCATAGGTGCCGACTTGCATTCGCTTTGGAAAACTCCCCGGGGAGTTGCTATGCATCTCGGGCGAGAGGTTCCCAGATCTAAGCAGTCGAAAGAATCCCTCCGGAATGATGTGGGCCTTTATTAGCTTTTTCTTCTGTAGACATAGCTTGCAGTATTTGTTTGGTTCTTTATTCATGGCGGACAAGCATACTACAGAGCGTGGTTGAACTGTGGCAGAACTATCGTGTCCGATCAGTTTTAATCGGTTTCTTCCCTGCCTCTGACACCTCTGTAAGTGATTGAGATTGAATCGATGAGATTAGAATATGCCCTATAGTCTCGGAGGCTGTTGAGTTTTCAAATCTCGCCCCCTCTGCTACCGCACTGCTACCAGGACAGGACAAACCAGCCCCATCCACACCCACTTCGAGAGTATCCCGCTTTGTGGGGTGAGGCTGTCAGAGGTTGAATTGTCGGAATTTCGTAAACCACAGGTCGATTTCTACTTGAGCAAAGGTGTTGCTTCGAGAGCATCCGCAGATAGAACCAGAAAATCTATATCACGCCGCTTTAGATTTGGCTTCGACTTCCTCGCAGAAACCGCCACACAGTTCTCGAGCTGACTCCGACTCGTTTGCCAATCGTTGCCATTCCAAGGCCTTGGCGCCTCAGTTCGAGAATCTTGGTACAGCTCGCCGGATCCGTTTCCTCGATCGTGCGTCTTCCCCAACGTTGTCCTGCTGCTCTGACACGTTTGATACCAGATCGGACTCGTTCTTGGATCATCGACCGTTCGAATTCAGCAAACACGCCCATCACCCCGAACAGTGCTTTCCCTGCCGGCGTTGTCGTGTCGATTCCTTGTTGGTGAATGAAGAGGTCCACCTTTTTAGCGTGGATCTCAGAGAGGAAATTGACCAGGTGTGAAAGAGACCTGCCCAAGCGATCGACCGCCCACACCATCACTACATCAAACTCTCTCCGAACGGCGCCCTTCCAGAGTGCATCGAAGGCCGGTCGTTGCTCCCGGCCTTTGGCGCCACTGATGCCCTGATCGATAAATTCCTGCACAATCTGCCAGCTATTTCGCTCGGCTACGAGTCGAAGCTCGCGGAGTTGGTTCTCGGTTGTCTGTCCATCAGTGGAGACTCTGGCATAGATGGCAACACGCTTGGTTGTGACATCTTTCATCGGCTCACCCCATTTCCATTACACATGCTTTCTACACAGTCCAATTCGCCTTCAGAACATCCCCATTCACAGGGGTTTCGAGACTTAGGTTATCTGGGGTCAAGTAAATAGGTGATTTGTCCGTCGTGGGGTGTGCAACAACCTCTTGGTCATTGCACACTCCAGTCGCTGTCTGTCCCTCAAAATTCGATATTGTGGAGCCCTGACGACAATGATCCGTATCGGCTACAAATGCCCCCCTGGTGATTAATCTCATCGAGCAGGGCCTCCTTCCATGACGAAACTGTGATTGAGCTGCGAGTTGACGGTGCAATTGCAAGATTTGACTTCTTCATACTTACCGTCCTTTCCGCCCCAATGGGGCCTGGTTGAGTTCACGCTCGAGGATTGATCGGATACTCGCTGTCGTGCCCTGGGATCGCAAGGCATCGAGTTTGGCTTTGAGTGGCTGCGGAAGCTGAATGTTGAGTCGTACCATTTTCACTTTGACCACCTCCCTTAGAAGATGTAGATACATCATATGATGTATAGATGTCAAGAGGTGTTGAGCGGTATCATTTATCAGTGGTAGAGTGCGTCCCTATGGCGAAAGAAAAGGACCATGAAGAGCCTGGTGTCTGGAACTTCCGGGAGGTTCCGCGGGATGCGATCGTGAAGGCCAAAATCGGTGCGGCCCTCGAGGGCCTTTCGGTCAAGGCCTACATCATGAAACTGGTCGAGGCGCACTGGGTGGAGATGGAGAAGAAGGGGATCTTGCCGAAGAGCAAATAAGGGAGGCAAAAAGAATGCGAGGGAAAATTCTCAGAGGCGTAGATGGTAATGGCTCACCTTATATCGCTTGGGATCAATCTGGTGGTTCCAAGCGCGCATGGGTGCAAACTCGTGTAGGAGATAAAAATTGGGCTGAGGTTCAGGGAGGCAGATATTTGAACGTGGCGCGGACTGAAACGCTGGAAGGTGGACCGAGCGGAAATGCCGCAGATTTCCCAATCTATAATGATCTTTCTGACAATCAGATATTAGAAGCGTTCGTCGCGGCAGTTTGCGCAATCACAGGTTGTAAGCTCCCGGACACCGCTTATCCTCAAGCTTAGATCGCCCGACCGTTAGCCGGCGGTTTGCCGCGGCCGCAACGTGCTGAGATCGTTGGTCGAAAAAACGGGGGCCGAATAAGGGGTTCGGACTTAATGCCAAGCAAAGACTCCATCGTCTTAGAATTGCAGCATGAGGCACTCGAGGAAGAGATTCAGACATCCTCTTTGCTCAGAAAGGCCCTGGTCGTCGCTAAGAAACTTCGGCTCACGGAGTTTGAACTATGGGCAAATAAGGAGCTTTCTGGATACACGGCAACAGATACGTGTCCTGAATATCGGATGCTAAGAGGAGAGGTAAAAGCGTGGAACCCATACCACGGTTGGGTCCCAGTATATTTCGGCGACGCAGAGATGGCCGAGGCATATTCAACCAGAGGTTGTGGTCAGGCAATTCCAGAACTAGAGGGTATGCTGCCCTCCCTACAGAAGCCAAACGGTGTTTTTGTCATGCCGTTTTCCAAACAGATTGAGCTTTCCTTAATCAAAGAAATAGATCCGCTGTCGCGACCCACCTTACATATTCCACCGACGAGTGCGCTCGGAATAATCCAAGCGGTTAAAACCATAATTCTTAAATGGACACTCCAGCTTGAATCGGACGGGATTCTCGGTGAAGGCCTGACGTTCTCACCGAAAGAGCAAGCAAAGGCGACCAGCAGCTCCGTTTCTCATGTGACTAACTTCTACGGGTCGGTTGGTCAGTCGCAGATTCAGCAACAGTCCCCTCACGCGATACAGATAAATGCCGGCGATGACGTTATCGTCGCCGACGCCATCTACATTGAGCAGGTCAAAGGCCTTGTCCCCAAGGTCAAAGACGCGATCGAGAAACTTGGTCTCGACAAGGATCAAGTCGATGAGGTCAAGGCAGAGATCGATACCGTGGAAGCTCAGATCCGTTCTCCCAAACCCAAACGAGCGACTATCAGATCAAGTTTCGAGACAATTCAACGAATACTCGAGGGGGCGGCCGGGGGAGCGGGTGGGCAGCTTATCTATGAGATCGGGAAGTTTCTTGGAGGAGGATGACTTTAAGTGTCTTCGATCCAATGGAGAAGCGGATTCTGCGAAGGGGGAAAGGATTGATTAATCATGGAGCAACATATCAACATTGATCTCAGCAAAATCGTTGGCGCTATCACTGGGGTAATACTTCACCCGTTTTCGGCGCTACTTGACCGGCTTCATGCCGAAGGACGAGTTACGGATGCAGAAATGGAGACACTTCGCCAAGAGTATTTGGATCGGATGTCTCGGTTGGATGAACTAGTCGTTGAACGGCTGGGTCGCAGTCATGATGCATAATCGCCGTCACCTTCACCAGATCGCGCCTGATCTAACGCAGCGCAAATGGTCTTGATGGCCCTGGAACTAGTTGACCAGTTCGGTAGCGAATGGTTTGCATAGCCGCTAACTGATTGAAATTATGGCCTCAAAAATGCGGGGCCGAAGGAGAGGTTCGATCAGCAAATGCACTAAGTCTTCCACCTACTAGTCCCCCGTGGTAGAAAAATGTATTATTCATTGACCTGTTGAAATGAGCCAAACACTTCCCCAAAAACTCCTCAACAGCCCTCTAAGAGAGGCGATAATTGAGGTTCGTTTTGAATCAGCCATGCCAGGCCTTGGGGACATTCTTCCAGGCGTTTTGTATTCCACGCTCAAGGGCGACTATCCTGAAGTAACAACGTTGCCACTTGCAAATGTGCCCCGGACTATCCGAGATAAGAATCCCTTGTTTCTCTATCAGCACTCTCATCGGCTTAGCGGAAAGTCGGGCATGGTCCAGATCGGTGATAGGGTAGTGGCAGTAAACGTCCAAAATTATCCCGGCTGGCAATCTCTAAGAACAATGGCTGCATCTTTGATTGCTGCGGTCAAACAAACTGGGCTAGTAAAAGAAGCTGAGCGCTTCTCCATGAAGTACACAAACGTTATTGAGAGCCAGCCACCCGAACACCAACTGTCGCTCATAAACATGCAAGTCAGAGTCAACCAACAGGTGCCTATGGAGGCGGGATTTCAGTTGAGATATGAAGTCCAGAGCGGTGCCTATACCACGATAGTTCAGATAGTCCCAAACGCTGTGGCAAAAGAGAACGACAAAGAGATCGAAGGACTTCTTTTAGACCTCGATACGGTTCGGGACAAACCTGGTCGGGAGTTCTGGTCGGATCCTACCGGCCTCTTGGACGAAGCCCATCTGGCTTGTAAGACCTATTTTGTTTCCCTGTTAACTAAAGAGGCTCTCGAGCGAATGCAGCCTGTGTGGTGAATGACCATATCAGAATCAAAAATGTCTGAATTTGAGGGGCGAAATACTTCAGGCTCCACAGTATTAACTACAGCCGCCTTGGGCTTGGCTTTATTTTTTGCAAATTATGGCCTGATACCAACGCCAAACGAAACGATCAAGCTTTCGAAGACAGAAGGCACTCTAGCAGAACTTTTCTCTCTGCAAATAACAGAGAGAGATGTATTTACTCAGCTCAACAGAGTTTATGAGGATCTTTTGCGCAACCAAATGGAGCTCGATCCCGAAGCAAAGAGGGTACTCTACGCCAATCTCTGGGATCTGTATACGTGAGTAACGAGTCGGATATCTTCGAGCAGGCCAAGCTTTTCCTACCCAAATACCTTACCCCAGAAAAGACTAAAGAGTTGTACGTTGAGTTGGCTAGATTCCCGAATATACCGTCATTTTATTTGTCGCGGGAAGATGTCGAAGAAGAACTACTTCAAGGTGACGGGTGGCGTGGTTTTATCGCGGTGAAATTCGGCTCATTCGAACCGAAGACCGTTTCGGGAATAATCCTTTCAAACTCATGTGACATCTCCGCCGAGAATACAAGGTATCTCCCTGTCAATGTCCTTTTTGCCCCTCTCGTGAGCATAGAACGATTCTCCTCCGCTCTTCTCAATTTAGCGGAAAAATCGACGACACAGATCGACGATATCCTCTCCAACATACGGAAGCAAAAAATTACCAATATGGTTTATCTGCCTTCGCATCAAGACACTTTGCGGGAGAGCATAATCTTGTTGGATGATATACACGCACATCCCCTTGCAGACTTTCTCAGTCGCGATCGTACTTTCTTGATCAGGCTCAATCAAACATTCTTTTACATTTTCCTCATTAAACTCTCGATACACTTCTCAAGATTCATGGAAGGTGTCCAAAGATTTCCGTCTTCCCCATTATCTACACGTCCGGAATCAAGGACTCCTTCCTCAGCGTGAGATTACCCCTGCAATCAGGTGAAAACCGTTTGCTTGCCGTTTGCAGCTCAACATAAATACCAGAAATCACAGTTCTATTAATCTGGGGCCGAACCGCGCATTCGGCCTTAAAACAAGCAGGATTCGAATGTCCTATGGAGGAACAAAGAACAATGGGTGTTGATCCAATCAAAATCGAGATCGTGAAATCGTGTCTTCAAGCGTCGTTCAATGACGTGAATTTAGACACAGCAAGTCTACGTTTTGTCTTCAATGATGGGAAACAAAGTTCCGAACTCATATTTAACAGAGCGTTCATAGACGACATCCGTGAAGATCACTTGAAAGTTCACATGGTGAAGGATATCGTCCCAACCCTGAAGGCGAACCCTGGTAAGAGAATTTCTGTCAGCGCCGGCGGGATTGGAGTTGGCGCAAGAGATTTACACTGACTTCGATCCTTCACGCCTCCCACGTCTTCAGGATCCTTGCCAACCGAGGCACTTCGGTCAAAACGGTGAGCTCGTTGCCTAGCACTTCGGCCTTGCACCGTCAACGGCGCATTCCCCTCTGACCGATTGTTGACCAGCACATAGGCTCGCCGGTCCTCACAGTGGCCCCTTATAAATAGACCCCAGATAGCTCTAACGTCCCCATACCTACGCATTTGTTCCATGCCACTCATCCTCTGATGATACCCCATAAGACTAGATGAATTGTCCTAGTAAAAGGCGTATCCTTCAGCGCCAATCGTGTGCCGGAGAGTCCACTGAGAGAAGGAATCTATGTTTGAACAAGCATTCAAGAACATCGATGACGTGCTCTGGAAGGAGGCTGGTTGCACGACCGAGTTGGACTATACCGAGCAAACCTCCTGGCTCCTCTTCCTGAAGTATCTCGATGGGCTAGAAGAAGACAAAGCCACCGAAGCGGCACTCCACGGGAAAAAGCACACCTACATTCTCGACAAGCCATATCGCTGGGAGAGTTGGGCCACGCCCAAAGGAAAGGATGGCAAACTCGACCATAACAAGGCCATGACCGGCGATGATCTCCGTGAGTTTGTCAGCCTGAAACTCTTCCCTTACCTGCACGGCTTCAAGCAACGGGCTACTGGACCGAATACTATCGAATATAAGATCGGTGAAATCTTCGGCGAGATTAAGAACAAGATCCAGAGCGGCTACAACCTGCGCGAGATCATCGACCACATCGATGAATTGCGCTTCCGTTCGCAGACTGAAAAGCATGAGCTTTCGCATCTCTATGAAGCCAAGATCAGGAACATGGGTAACGCCGGACGCAACGGCGGCGAGTATTACACCCCTCGACCGCTCATTCGCGCAATGGTGCAAGTGGTCAAGCCGAAACTCGGCGAGAAGATTTACGACGCGGCCTGTGGTTCAGCGGGGTTCTTGTGCGAGTCGTTTGATTACCTGAAAGCCAAGGACAACCTCACTACCAAAGACCTAACGACACTTCAGACTCGCACCCTCTATGGGAAAGAAAAGAAGTCCCTCGCTTACGTCATCGGCATTATGAACATGATCCTGCACGGCATCGAGGCACCCAACATCATCCACACAAACACGCTCACGGAGAATCTCGCGGACATTCAGGAGAAAGACCGTTACGACGTGGTGCTAGCTAATCCTCCCTTCGGCGGCAAGGAGCGTAAGGAAGTCCAGCAGAACTTCCCCATCCGCACCGGCGAGACGGCGTTTCTCTTTCTCCAACATTTCATCAAGATGGTCAAAGCAGGTGGGCGCGGCGGGGTGGTCATCAAGAACACCTTTCTCTCCAACACTGACAATGCCTCGGTGAGTCTGCGGAAGCAGCTGCTTGAAAGCTGCAACCTACACACCGTGCTTGATTGTCCTGGCGGCACCTTTCAGGGCGCGGGGGTGAAGACCGTTGTGCTCTTTTTCGAGAAAGGCACATCCACGCGCAGAATCTGGTTCTACCAGCTCGATCCAGGGCGCAACATGGGCAAGACTAACCCGCTCAATGACGCCGACCTTGCTGAGTTCCTTAAACTGCAAAAGACTTTTGCCGATTCGCTCACGAGTTGGAGCATAGATGCCAAGACCATTAACCAGAAGAGCTTCGACCTCTCCGTGAAAAACCCCAATGGCGGCGACGTAGTGGCGCATCGCAGTCCGAAGGACATCATGGACGAGATTGCTGCGCTGGACGCGGATAGCGCGGAGGTACTGGGTAATATCAAGGCGTTGCTATGAAGAATGGGTGGCAGACAAAGAGGCTTGGCGACCTTTGTGAAATCGAACTTGGAAAAACTCCGGCACGAGCCAACACCGCGTTTTGGGACGAGAAGCGTGAAACGAGGAACGTCTGGCTTTCAATCGCGGATCTTCTGAACGCCGAGGACAACGTTGTAGTTGATAGCAAGGAATACCTTTCGGATAGAGGTGCGGCGATTTCGAAAGCCGTCCGCAAGGGAACGCTGCTGGTGAGCTTCAAACTGACTTTGGGACGGTTGGCATTTGCGGGACGGGACCTCTTCACAAACGAGGCAATTGCCGCCTTGTCCATCTTCAATGAGCGCGAGTTGTCCAAGGACTTTCTCTTCTACTTTATGCACTTCTTCGATTGGATAAAGGCCGCCGAGAATGATGTCAAGCTAAAGGGGATGACGCTCAATAAGGCGAAGCTCAAGGAAATGCCAGTTCACTTTCCGTTGCCAGACGAACAGCAGCGCATCGTCGGCATCCTCGACAAAGCGTTTGAAAGCCTCGCCACTGCCAAAGCCAACGCTGAAAACAATCTACGGAACGCCCGTACTCTCTTCCACAGCTACGTCAAATCAGTTTTCATCCAGCGCGGTGATGGGTGGATGGACACAGCTCTTGGCAATGTATGCGGATTCGTTCGAGGGCCGTTTGGCGGAAGTCTGAAGAAGTCGATATTTATCGATGATGGCTATGCAGTCTATGAGCAACAGCATGCAATTTACGACCAATTCGATGATGTCCGGTATTTTATTGATAATGCGAAATTTAAGGAGATGAAACGGTTTGAACTTTTACCAAATGACCTGATTATGAGCTGTTCTGGGACGATGGGGAGGGTGGCAATTGCCCCCAAAGGGATCAAGCGAGGAATCATTAATCAAGCACTCCTCAAGTTGACTCCAACCGACACGATAAAAGCCTCATTTCTCAAGTCATGGATGGGAAGCGAAGCCTTCCAAGAGGCCTTGAAGGAATACTCTGGAGGTGCTGCAATCCAGAACGTGGCGTCTGTGAAGATACTGAAAGAGATCCGAGTTCCAGTTCCATCAATCAAAGAACAAGAGTGCATTGTTGATAGGTTCAGCGAACTCAGCGAACAAACCAAACGCCTCGAATCCATCTACCAGCAGAAGCTCACCGCACTAGATGCTTTGAAGAAGTCGCTACTGCATCATACGTTCACCGGAGAACTGTGATATGCACCCCATCTCAGTAAAATGCATAGTGAATCCCCACGGGATTACCGCTGTCGGCATTGATGTAGGAGCAGCGCGTAAAGGGTTTCACGCTGTTGCGCTCACCGACGGAGGCTATTCGAGCCATATCGCCACCAAGGATGTGAAAAAGCTTTCACAATGGTGTCGTGAAACCGTGCAGGCGAGGGTCATAGCCGTGGATGCGCCCTGCCGCTGGAGCAATGATGGACACTCACGCCCCGCCGAGCGAGAGCTAATGGATAAACGCATCTGGTGTTTCTCGACTCCGACACGTACGAAAGCAGTCGGCCATCGCACCAATCACTTCGGCTGGATGCTGAGCGGCGAAGAGTTATTTCGAGTGCTCGATGAAGATTTTCCAATTTGCGACGATTTGCCTGAAGCAGGCCGGACGTGCTCATTCGAGACTTTCCCACACGCTATCACCTGGCATCTGCGGGGCGGCAACGCCGATGCGTCTCAAAAGCGAACACAACGCCGTGCTTTGTTAGAGCAGGCTGACATCGATCTTACCGATTTGACCAACATCGACCTTGTGGATGCTGCGCTCTGCGCCCTCACGGCCTACCATGCCGCCACTGGTGGAGAATGCAGGAGCTTTGGCGAGCCGAACACCGGCCTTATCATTGTTCCCGCAAGACAAAACTCATGAACGAAGCCGAGACCAGAGCCGAGCATATCGATCCTGCCCTCAAGTCGGCTGGCTGGGGCGTCATTGAGGGCAGCAAAGTTCTTCGCGAATATCCCATTACACTAGGCCGTATTGAAGGTCACGGTAGACGAAGCAAACCGTTAGTCGCAGATTATGTCCTCGTCTACCGCAACACCAAACTCGCGGTCATTGAAGCCAAAGCATGGAACGAGGAACTCACGGAAGGTGTTGCACAGGCGAAGAACTACGCCGAAAAGATGGCGATTCGATTTACCTATGCGACCAATGGGCAGGGCATCTATGGCATTGATATGGAAACGGGCAAGGAAGGTGAGACACAGTCTTATCCAACTCCTGACGAACTTTGGCAAAGGACCTTCGCCAAACATAATCCCTGGCGCGACCGCTTCGCCGCTATACCCTTTGAGGATAAGGGCGGTAGTCAGCCGACGCGATATTATCAAGATATTGCTGTAGAGCGGGTGACTGAATGCGTCGCTACTAAAAAGCCTCGCATTCTTCTCACGCTCGCGACAGGCACCGGAAAAACACGCATTGCATTTCAAATTGCTTGGAAGCTCTTCCATAGCCGCTGGAACTTGAGTTACGAACCATCTCGTCAACCGCGCATTCTGTTTCTCGCCGACCGAAACATTCTCGCCAATCAGGCCTACAACGAGTTCTCGGCTTTTCAAGAGGATGCACTTGTTCGCATCGAACCGGATGATATTCGTAAAAAGGGAAGAGTGCCGAAGAATGCCAGCCTGTTTTTCACCATCTTCCAGACCTTTATGAGCGGACCTCCGAAGGACGGTAAGCCCAGTCCTTATTTTGGTGAGTACCCGCGTGACTTCTTCGATTTCATCGTAATCGACGAATGCCATCGCGGCGGAGCCAACGATGAGAGTACCTGGCGCGACATCCTCGAATACTTCTCTCCAGCGGTCCAGCTTGGCCTAACCGCCACGCCGAAACGAAAAGACAACGTGGACACATACGCATACTTCGGCGAGCCGGTGTTCATCTATTCCCTCAAGGAAGGTATCAACGACGGCTTCCTCACCCCATTCAGACTAAAGCAAATCTCGACCTCCCTCGATGAGTACGTCTATACACCGGATGACACGGTGATCGAAGGCGAGATACAGGCCAGCAAACGATACACGGAAACCGATTTCAATAAGATTATCGAGATCAAGGCGCGAGAGAAAAAGCGTGTCGAAATCTTCATGGAACAAATCAATCAGCAGGAGAAGACGCTGGTGTTTTGCGCCACGCAAGACCATGCGCTGGCCGTGCGCGACCTGGTCAACCAGACAAAGACGAGCGATGAACCTAACTACTGCCATCGTGTCACGGCCAACGACGGGGAACTCGGCGAACAACACCTCAGAGCCTTTCAAGACAATGAGAAGACCATCCCCACGATTCTGACGACCTCGCAGAAGCTCTCTACGGGCGTGGATGCGAGAAACATTCGCAACATCGTGCTAATGCGTCCGATCAACTCGATGATCGAGTTTAAGCAGATTATTGGACGAGGCACCCGCCTATACGACGGGAAGGACTACTTCACGATCTATGACTTCGTGAAGGCTCATCACCATTTTAGCGACCCAGAGTGGGATGGCGAACCCGCACCGCCTGAGGACAGAGAACCATGTAGGAAATGTGGGGTAAGTCCCTGTCAATGTGAAAGACCCGCTACGAGTTTGTGCGGCGAGTGCGGACAGCGCCCTTGTGTTTGTCCTTGCTCGAAATGCCGAAGCTATCCCTGTGTGTGCAAGAAGAAGGCGAAGGTGAAACTCGCTGACGGTAAAGACCGTACCATTCAGCACATGATGGTCACGACGTTCTGGCATCCTGATGGCACACCCATGTCTGCTCAGCAATTCCTCGAAATGCTCTTTGGGAAGCTCCCAGAGTTCTTCAAGAATGAAGCGGAACTTCGCTCTCTCTGGAGTGTTCCCGAAACGAGAGCCAAGCTATTACAGGGTCTCGCCGAGAAGGGGTTCGGTCAGGAACAGATGACCGAGATGCAGAGAATTATCGACGCCGAAAACAGCGATCTATTTGATGTGCTGGCCCATGTGGCCTATGCCATGCCAGTTCTCACACGTCAAGAACGAGCGGCAAAGGCCAAAGTGGAAATCAGCTTTCGCTTCAACAATAAGCAGCAAACCTTTCTTGATTTCGTGCTGTCGCAGTATGTGAAAGTTGGAGTGGAGGAACTTGCACAAGACAAGCTCTCGCCCCTATTAAGGCTCCAGTACCATGACGCGATTGCCGACGCCGTGGCCGATTTGGGAAAGCCAGAAGAGATCGGGAGAGTGTTTGCGGGATTCCAGAAGTATCTTTATCAACCGCAGATACAGGTAGGGCCATAGCGGGAATATGTGACGACTTGGATATGTTTTCAGAAAGTGACTTACTTTCAGCCGACATCCATTTTGATCCCCCGTCCTATAGCAAGCGCGCAAGGGACGCCTCAACGGAATTACATTATATGAATGGTTGGCCATTGCAGGATGTCTCATTTTGACTTGTGAAGGAGATCAATGTGGCTCTTGAGGAAGTAGTTAAGCAAAGGATCACGCAACTGATCGAGCGAAGCAAAGGTCTTTCGGTATCAGATGAATACGGGCAATGTACTGATGAAGGGCAACAGCAAGAATGTACGGCTTGGATTGCGGCGGCTCAAAACGTAGTACATCTTGCCCTGGAGTCGGCATCAACACCATACCGCCTAACGGTGGATCGCATTGCCGCTGAACGTCATGGCTTTGCCATCAGCCATGCTGTCGGGACACTTGCAGCAGTATTGAAAAACCTTCTCGCTGATGCAGACAATGGAATGCTCGCGTCTGTTGCGGATCAGACTAGAGCCGAAGTCTTTGACAATTTCCTCGATCACGCCGATGCCTATTACAGAGATTCCAGGAAGAATGAAGCTGGTGCCATTGCTGGCGTTGTATTCGAAGACACACTGAGACGCATCTGCAGAAAACACGGAATCACGGATAAAGGCATGGAACTTGACTCATTGATCTCTGCACTCGCAACCAGAGGTGCAATTACTGGTGCGAAAGCGAAACGCGCACGAGCGGCAGCCCACGTCCGCACTAAAGCAACCCACGCTGCATGGGACGAATTTGCCCTTGAAGATGTCAAGGCTACAATCGATTTCACTCGCGAATTAATTGCAGGGCACCTGGATGGCTAGTATCTCGACACACAAGTAATTTCGTTATCATCTAACTGACTATAACTGACTGTATGGACGTTAACACCATCCGTAAAATCCTACTTGAGGTCGTTGATGATCTGTCAAAAAGGCCGAATACCCTCCTCCAGTCGGGATGGATTCTTCAAGAAACAGTAAAGAAGCTAGATTTGAAACCGCATATAGATCACGAACGCGCCTTGCTCACCTGCCTCCATGATCTTTTCAGATTGGGACATCTGGCATGGGGAGCTAATTTGTCAAACCCAATTCCACCATTTTGTCATGTAACAGAACAAGGGAGAAGGACCTTATCAAACATTGGCCGTGATCCAGCCAACCCAGACGGTTACCTCCAATACCTGAGCAAAATGTCTCCGCTAAATCCCATAACAAAGTCTTACGTTATCGAGGCATTATCCACATATAATTCTGGCTGTTTCAAGGCTTCGGCGGTCATGATAGGCGCAGCATCGGAGTCTACCGTGCTGGAATTAAGAGACAGCCTGAGCGCCCGTATAGATGGTTTGGGTAAACCAAAGCCTAAAGAGCTAATAGACTGGAGAGTCAAGACCATTCTTGATGGTATCGAAAAAGCCATTTCGATAAAGACGACAGAGATGCCAAAAGGGCTTTACGAACGTTTCGATTCATACTGGCCAGCCTTTACACAGCAGATCCGAACCGTGAGAAATGAATCAGGGCATCCCAAAAGTATCGATCCAGTGTCGCACGAGACTGTCCATGCTTCTCTGCTTATCTTTCCCGAACTGCTATTTCTTGCGAGTGATCTAATCAACTGGATTGATAATTACTACAGCTGAATGTGATTTCGGCAACGAAAACTCTGATATTATCCCCATTCTTTGGCGTCTTTTTCCATTTGATGTCGGTTGGCAATGGCTACGCCGACTTCACCGCCCCCGTCGTCGCCATCCTCGACGGCGACACGATCGAAGTCCTGAACGGTCACCATGCTGAACGCATCCGACTCAGCGGGATCGATTGCCCAGAGAAAGGTCAAGCGTTCGGCAAGCGAGCGAAACAAGCTGCCTCAGAGTTGGTGTACGGGAAGGAAGTCACGCTTCAGACACACGGCTACGACAAGTACAAGCGCACCCTTGCCGATGTGATCCTTCAGGATGGCACCAACGTCAATCACACGCTGGTCAAAGACGGCTGGTGCTGGTGGTATCGGAAGTATGCACCCGGGGATACCACGTTAGAAGGGTTGGAGAAGGAAGCGCGAGACGCGAAGAAAGGTTTGTGGGTTGATCCGGCGCCCATACCACCGTGGGAGTGGAGAAAGAAATAGGCGAATGCGGTAGTGATCGATTATCGGTAATTGTCTGAAGCCGCTCGGGAAAGCCTTGCGGACTCGCAGAGGACGTGTATCCGCCAACGCTCATGGCCAGTATTTCGACTTGGACTTCCTAACAGGATCTTGGTTGCTAGGCTTACGGGGCTCCACGGCAGGAGCAGCTGAACGTGGAGCGCGCACCTTGGCCAGTGTATTGCCTTTGGCCTTAGGCTTCCTGGCGACACTGGAGGAGGCCACTTTCTTCGGAGTGGGTTTTCTCACAGTTCGTGTCTTGCCCTTTGACTGTGCTTTTTTCAAGGACTTCAATGTACCCTTAATGCCAGCTTGAGCGATCGATAAGGCTTTTTTGACATCCTTGAGGAGGTTCTTCACAGCCATGTTTCATCATGCCAGAACGACGCCTCTTTCGCTAGTCCATCACGGTTCATGCGGTACCATGCCCTGCCGATTAACACCTTCGCAAGGGTCGCGTCTATCAACTACCCGAACTACAGTCAGGTTACTAAGGCCAGATATGCCTCTTCCGTACTAACTCCTTCAGGTCTTTTCCCATACGCATCGACGGCGCCACCCTGACGTTGCAGCGTGGGGGATAAAAAGGAGGTTGAAGACATGGTTAGTCCAGGCACACACGTACACGAAACTCGGTCGAGTGAGCGTCTTACCCTTCAGTGCTCCATCATCGTTGCAACAGGCGTACAGACCGGCGAAGGACGAGTCCTCAACCTGTCCAAGCATGGATGTTTGGTAGAATCCCAGCTGCATATCAAAGCGGGAGATCATCTTCAACTCCGCCTCTTTCTCCCAGAGAGTGACAAGTCCGTGTGTGCGTCGTTGGCCGTCGTACGCTGGGTTCAGGCAACCGTGTTTGGCGTCGAGTTTCTCACGATAGACGAGAAGTATCGCTCGCGCCTCAATCAGTTTGTCGCTATGGGAAGTGACCCGTGGAAATTAGCAGTTTAACGAAGTGGATTTGAAAGCGGGCTGATAGTGTCAGCGGAGAATTGTCGATCATGCTACCGCAGCAGTTACCCCTCCACGGTAGCCACCATCTTGCTCGCCGACACCTTCAACGCACGAGCCAGCTTGAGCATCATGCTCAACGTCGGTGATTTCAGCCCTCTCTCCAGCTGACTGATGTAAGTCCGGTGAACTTCTGCCCGAAACCCTAACTCCTCCTGAGACAAGCCAACTCGCTTCCTGAGGCGAGCGATCTCCTTCCCAAACAGTGCTTCAGCGGAGGTCTTCGCGCCACGGGTTCCCATACCGCGATGGTGACGCCTTGAATACTATCGAGCTACAGACTAAAGTATTCAACATCTCGCATGGATTGATGTATGTGTTGAGAGTCTCATGAGCGCCTTTACCGTTGCGGACGAGTCAAGTCTTGCCACCTTGATCCGAAAGGCTCGGCAAAAACTTGTGTTCATGGCTCCAGCGGTCAGTCCACTGGTTGCAAAGGCCTTGATTGACCGGCTCGAGCAATTGGGAGGAGGGGCAGTCACGATTACCCTAGACGTGGATGCTGAAACCTACCGGTTGGGCTACGGTGATCCAGCGACGATCGATATGCTCTATGAAGCTAGCCGGAAACACGACAGTCCACTAAGAAGACAAGCCGGTCTTCGGGTTGGTGTCGTAATAAGCGATGACGTCATGATGGTGTACGCCCCAACACCCCTGCTAATCGAAACAGGTTCACAGGAGAAGACTCGACGAAACGCCGTCGTCATTGGCCTACCACCTCTTTCTGTTCTTCGTGAAATGGGCCTGGGTGAGCATGGGAGCAGGGAGCAAACCGTTGGCCTTGATCTCGCCAAAATGACAGAAATCAAACCTGTCCTTGAAGACCTCAAAATTAACCCCCCGCAAAAATTTGATCTGGCACGGCAAGTCCGAGTGTTCAATGCGCATATAGAGTTTGTCGAGTTTGAATTACTTGGAACGGCGATAGGCCGGAAGACAGTTGCCATCCCAGCCAAGTTTATGGGACTCGCCGGCGATAAGAAGACTGAAGATCTCTTGAAGGCATCTTACCGAGTGGTGGGCCAAACGGATAACCTCTCCGGCAAACATCTGGAGCATGACAAGACTCTAATCAGCAAATCATTCCTGAAATCGTTGCCAGGATATGGCACTGCTATCCTGCGGACCCGGAAGGACGCATTTGAGATCCAAATTACCGCGCTCCGCAACAGCGTCGAAACCTTCAAGAAGAAGATCGCGAAAAAGCTCCAGAAGGCAATGGATAAAAACCGAAAGGCGCTGCACAAAGCCCTTCTTCCCAGTGTTCGCAGGAATCCACCGAAGGATTGGATAAAATCGGATGGGTCTAAGCCTGACGCTAAGGATGTCGCGCAATGGCTTGATGATGAATTAAGTCAGGCGTTCGGAACTGCCGAAAGTTTGATTGGGAAGATGGAAGTGAGAATCCTCTACAAAGCCGTTACGTACGAATCCCTCAAAGATCCGAAGTTCATCGAGGTGGCCAAGAGAGCATTCCCAACTCTAAAAAACCTAAACGTAGAATCTGTTGCAGCCGAAGGCTCCACAAACTAGGGACTTGCTCGAAAATGGTGTGGCCTTTCCCATAATGGGCCGGCTAAGATATTGCCGGGACATACACGGCTATTACCTCACTTTTGGAGGGTGCCATCATGCCCCTAATGCTTTGTCTTTTCTTTCTGTTCTTTCCCCTAAACGCCTACGCCGAATATCTCGGCAATCTCTCCGCCAACGAATTCGATCCGAACTCGATTGCCAATGAGTTCGGCGCCGGCAGCCCATACTCATCGAACAGCATCACGAATGAGTTCGGCCTCTACGGCAGTCCGTTCAGCAATCAGTCCTTCACCAATCCCTATGCGACAGACGCTCCGAAGCTCTATGACCAGCAGGGGAACTACCGTGGCAAGCTGAGCACGAATCCGTACGATCCTGATTCGGTGAGCAATCCATACGGCCGGTATGGCAATCCTTATTCATCTGAGTCGCTCAACAATCCGTATGGAGCGGGGAGTCCGTATCGGCCCGACAGTCCCACGAACCCCTATGGCCGAGGCCTGCGGATTGAAGGGCGGTAGTGTCGCCAGATTCTCCTAAATTGTCAGAAGTCATTGCCCCTCTCTCGTAATGTTCCCAACAACCGCCTGGCCCCCATTGGCGACATTGACGTACTGCACGGTGATCTTTTGTTGCCCTTGCCGAAGCTTCTTCAAGGTCAATAGCCCCTGTTGGTATACCGACATGAGGCGAGTGGCCACATTGAGTCGTTTGATTTCAATGTCTGGCATACATGCGCCATGGGCCCGTGACATTTGTTCGATCGCCATCTTATGAGTGACCGCCAACTGATGTGCCAACATGCGTTCGAGGCTGTTCTCTGCCTTAATCGAGGCCGACGCATCCAGCCCCATTGCCAGGGCATCGATTCCCATATACATGAGCACACGACTGCGTTCCAGCGAGGCTTCGACCGCTGCCAAGTCAGGCACAGCCATGGTGTCGTAGAATAGTTTCTCATTCGCCGGGGGAAGCGCCTCACCATTGGCGTGTGGGACCTCCTTGGCTCGGGCCATCTCCTGCTTCCTCATTTCGGCCGCCATCATCTTCGACCACTCGGCCTGATTGCGAAACCCCTCCGTATCTGAGCCCTCTTCTTTAAGGACAACAGCAGCCCGAAGCTCCTCGGCATATTCAAGCGTTTTCTGCATGGACTTCGAGATCGTATCCTTCCCCGGGGTACGATCTTTCAAGCAGGCCATACAGAGCCATTTGTCGCTAGGCCACAGATGCTGCCCCAAATCTGGAGCCTTTCCACATTGCTGACAAGTCTTAGGAGGCAAGAAGCCTCGGCATCGTCCCATTACTCCCCCCCATTTCCGGTAATGGCCCGTTGCCTCGATCGAATCAAGTAGTCGATCACACCAGCCAGGCAACTATCCCTTCCGAGTTTCAAATGGTGCTCGATGATCGGCAGCACGTCTGGACTTGGGACATAGTCAATACGCCTGTGAGTGGCGCGATACCGTCGTACCCTCGCCCTGTTGCCTGTCAGTCTGTCGATGTTCATCGTGCGTGCCTCCTGGTTCATGTGATCCGGTCAGGTTCTCTGCCTCCAGTACTCAGTCTCCAGATGCCCACCACACGGTTCAAATTTGAGGCCTGTGAGGAGATCACCCACCTTCTCAAGTGGAGCGCCGTACTGCAGCGAGAGACTCATCAGGCGGGCAATCACGTCGTAGAGACCGATCAATCGGAGGAGCAATCGCTTCCCTTGAGGCGCAGGAAGATTTTCTGCTGGCTGCTCGTCATCACGGACACTGAGATAGAGCTGCGTTGTCGGCACTTTGCCTTTCTGCGTGATGTGATTGCGACGGGCGAAAAGGGAACGACGCGAAATGGCTTGTCCTATATAGGACACGGATTTTGTAACTCGTTGTAAATCCTTGTTACTCATCGGACGACTCCAAAGAATCATCCGATTGTTTTTCCTGAATTTCGTCCGCCTCCACAAGGCCCGCACCCGATCGCTGCGCCTCATCTGAGCATAACAACCTCACTGAGCAAAAGCCTCCCCTCCAATCTGGTGGCCTCACTACTTGTGCATTTGGTGGTTTGTGGGCATACTTCAAAACACGTTCAGGTAGTGAGAAATCGCATGACCAAGGCTCACGCGGCTGGATTACAAATGAAGTGGACACAGCGGGGTGATCCGTTGCCCTGCGAGCATCTCTTCCAGGAACCAGCGCACTCTGACAACGGCCACTTTATAGCGGGCCTCTACTACTGCATTGTATGCGGTCAAGCGTTGAAGCGCCCCCCCCCCCGGCGTGCAAAGCCGCCGCATGGCCCTGCCAGCCAAGTGTCTGAAGGAGTTTAGGACCTCCAGACAGCGGCGAGGGATTCCGGGTCTATTTGATGGCGTGTGCAAAGAAGCGGCTCGCATTAACATGTAGATATTTCACCTTGGCCCCATGGCCCCTAGCTGTGTAACCTCTCCCTACTAGGTCAGCGAGTCGTAAGCGCGATGCCTCCTCGGTCTGCTAGGCTAAAACATCGATCCCACCGGCGAGAGTATCGCGTTCCGCTGGGGGTTTTACTAGGGTAATTACCTATTATCGAGTGATACCATCGGAACATGGAATCGGCGCGCCAGGAGGTTCAGGAGTTTATCCGCGTCTGCGAACGATTCGCTGAATTTTCTCATCGGCACAACGGGCTAACCCAGAACGAGCGCGAGGCCGTCTTCCTTTACTTTCTCCGAGCCTTGAATCGACAAGTCATTCCAACCCCGCCACAGCAGGACGAGGAAAGGCGGCATGACGAAGGCTGAAGCGGCGGCGTTACGGGACAAGTGGCAACAACACCCCCCCCATCGGCCTGCGAGCATCCACACCAGGAGCTAGAAGCGAGCGAAGGCGGCTATTTGACGGGCGACTATCACTGTACAACCTGCGGTGAGTCTATCGCAAAGAAGGTCTAGCCTCGTAACATCTACACAGCGGATGCTAGTTGGGTCGGCACGGATCTTCCTTTGGTATCTGTCCCACAAACGCGATCGCACGCAGAATGGCTCTCTCCAGATCGTCACCTGATGTGAACGGTCTGATGAAACACGTATACGCACCGTACCGCAGAGCGACCTCCTGTACTCCACGCGCAGTGCGGTCGGTGAGCGCAACCACAGCTACATTTGGTTTGCTAGAACGATGGGAATCAAGTCTACCAATGCCCTGAAGCCAGATTGATCTGGCAAATCGAGTGCGAGCACGACGCAATCGATCTGCTGAGATCTAGCACCATTCGCCGGAGGCGAGAGTCAGTACCAGAGGTCCCATGGTATCCGCGTCTCTTTTTGCGTTGGCTCTCGCGTTGGGCATCGTGCGGGTAAGCCTGATGGTATGGTCGGAGCCATGACTCAGCTATCACGGGGAGATTTTACAATGCCTAAACTCGAAACACCGACATGCGCCCTCGACCCTCGAGATCCATCAACCGGTCTAAACATTGCGAGGGCTAAACCTGGTGGAGAGATTCGAGTGATCGTGCGGATCAAAGAACGCCATTGAATTGGCAAACGTGACTCGCGCCTGGGCATCTGTGGCGATCACCGCATCGCCGATACTCTCCAATGTGACCCTCCAGCGTTCCTCAGATTCGTGGAGGGCACGTTGGGCGCGTTTTTATTCAGTGATATCGCGGGCGATTTTTGACGCGCCAATGATCCGTCCCTCCTCATCTTTAATTGGAGATATGGTGAGCGAGATGTCGCACAACTGACCGTTTTTCTTGCGTCTGACCGTCTCATAATGGTTGACGCGCTGACCTTGCGCCAATCGAGTGAGAATAATTGTTTCTTCACCCTGCCGATCCGGAGGAATCAGCAGCCGAACGGACTGTCCGATCATTTCAGCCGCGGTATACCCAAAGATGCGTTCCGCGCCGTGATTCCAACTCGTCATCGTGCCCGACAAATCCTTGCTGATGATGGCATCATCCGAAGAAGCGACAATCGCGGATAAGAGCGCCGCCGTCCGGCTGTGGCGGTGTCGCTCGGTCACATCACGAAAGACCAATACCACGCCTTGAATGTGCCCCTTGGCGTCCTTGATGGGTGCCGCCGAGTCATCAATGGGACGCTCGCTGCCATCTGGACGCAGGAGCACCGTGTGGTTCGCCAGGCCGACGATGAGTCCTCCACGCAAGACACGCTCAATCGGGTTTTCAACCGGCTGGCGTGTAGTTTCATTCACGATACGGAATACGTCCCCCAGGTATCGTCCGATTACCTCATGGCGAGCATAGCCCAACAGCCGTTCGGCAACTGGATTGACATAGGTGACTCGGGAGCTAGTATCCGTCGCCAGGACCGCATCTCCTATGGCCTCCAATGTCACCCCAAGTTCTGCGAGTTTTCGTTGAGCCTGTTTTTGGCCCGTGATATCTCGGGCGATTTTCGAGGCGCCGATGATTTCTCCCTTCTCGTTCTTGACTGGAGAGACCGTCAGAGACACGTCGATTAATTGACCATCTTTTCGGCGACGGATGGTTTCATAGTGTTCGATCCGCTGGCCCTGTCGGAGACGAGCCAGGATCGTGGTTTCCTCATGGTGCAGGTTGCTTGGGATGAGGAGGAGGATGGGTTGACCGATCGCTTCTTCAGCCGTATACCCGAAAGTCTCCTGAGCGCCGTTATTCCAGCTTTTAATAACTCCCGACAAATCCTTGCTGATGATGGCATCATCAGAACTGTCCACGATTGCAGCTAGATAGGCAGCGGATTCAAGGGGATCTGATAATGGTATAGACATGGCCAAGCTCCAATTTATGTGACGAGTCGGTTATCATCAGGACCGTCATCACTGGCCGAGCGATCGCTGCGCTCTCTCGTTACCGCGCAGACAGACGTTCCAAGGCTCTCGCACGTGTCTCGATAATGGTGGGAATAGAGGCCTTCAAGCAGGCCAAGCCTTGGTCTATTGCTGCAAGAGTTTGTTGGAAGAGAGTCTCAGTTCTCTTGTCTTTCGGGTACTTTTCCATGTGCTTCCGGTGTTTGGCAATCGCACACTCTTTGTAGTTTATTAGGCGCGGCAACGTGTGGTGCCAGAGGGCTTCACGGACGGTGGTCACGGTCTGAACGGGGTCCAGCGGATGGGTGATGAGGTCAAACGCACCCTCCTCCAGCGCTCGACGAGCCAGTTCTTCATCTGAGGTTCCAGCAGTGATGATCAACGGCACGCCCGATTGAAGGGCTGTGTGTCGCCCGAGGAAACGGTCATCTGATCCTACGAGGTGTACGCTGCTAATGACCGTGTGATAGAGGAACTTAGTGAGGTACTTCGTGGCCTGATCCCGAGACGTACACACATCGAGACGCAGCTCAGGCATGCGGTCATACAGTACCGCCGGGAGGGCTTCAAGTAGGGCTGGATTGGTCTCGGCGATGAGAATAGGAATGGGTTTTGGCTCGATGGCAAGCATACAACCAACTCCCAACAGATGAGACACCTCGGCCCGGTCGGGCCTTCCTGTTTGGCCCCTTAATGCATGCCCTCAAAGCGGAAACGACAAAGAAAAAACTGTTTATGGTCTGTTTTTCTGTAACCCGCCTATGAACTCCGCTGCGATTTCGGCCAGTTCATCCAATAACCGCAATTGTTTTCTCGTAGGAAGCGTCGGCACCCGATAGTGGGTTGAGATCACCCCAACGATATACCCGTCTTTGGTAATCAATGGGGTGGATTGCACCGCTTGGACGTCTGCCTCAACCAGGACCCGTAATGCCTCGGTGCCAATGAATATAGGACTCTGCCTAACATCCTCGACAACGACCCGTTCAAGCAGTTTCATCGCTGTGCCACAAGCAGCTGATCGATGATTTACTTCAGCAAAGAATTGGAGAAAGGGTTGTGCAAAGCCTTCCTGCACCGCGATACGCAGGGTCTGAGACAGCGGGTCGAGGATTTGAATGTTGCCTTTGTCAGCCGCCGTAATAGTAATGGCAACCTGAAGGAGTTTAGTCAGCGTCGTGAGAGAATCGTGTTCCTGAAGGTCGGGAAATAGGTCGCGAATTTGAAGGTAAGGAGAGCGCATGACCGTCTTCTCAGAGAGTGGGCGGTATGAGAGGGGAGAGTCTAAAAGCTCTCCTTCGTGTATGTCAATGTCAATGTACAAACTGATGCTCCCAGCTGGGACATAGGGTTTAGATGGGCTTACCCATGTTGAGGAGGTCAGCCGCATTTTTTACAACTACCTTAGATAATGCAGTCCCTGTCAATAGCAACCCGTTCCATCGAGGTCCAATCCCCACATCCAATGGTTACAGGGTGGTGGTGGCGCTGGCAGCAAACTCCAATGTTGCTTTTAAGATGACTGCGCTCGTGCCTTTCATCGGCTTTGTGGCTACTAATCTCACATCAAGCGACTCTGTAGGACTTGGGGCAAACCCTAGGGATTAATAGTTTCTACCATAGATCACGGACTAGTCTGAACCAATCGAGTTACATCGATTCCGAAATTACCGCAGATGCTAGGCGGTCGGTGCAGGTCGGGCGGGCCTACGTGCTGGTCAACAATCGAGCTGAGGGGAATGCGCCGTTGATTGTGCAGGGACTGGTGGAAATGTTACGCGGCTAGGTCACTTTGTGCCACAGATTCACCACAGAGATTGCAGACAAAGACGCCCGTCGAATCGCCGTCTTCGTTCACTTCCTCTATCTGGATCAGATGCGCACAGGTCGGTGGATCGACCTGCTCTTTCCACTTCACGCGTTAAGCCTCGGCTTCAGCCTTCGTCATGCAGCCTTTTCTTCGTCCTGCTGTGGCGGGGTTGGAATGACTCTCCTATTCAAGGCTCGGAGAACATTGACGATGGCGGCCTCGCGCTCTTTGCTGGTTAGCCCGTTGTGCCGGTGAGTGAATTCTGCGAATCGTTCGCAGACGCGGATAAACTCCTGGACCTCTGGGCGTAAAACCGACTCCATGTCCCCGATGGTATCACTCAGTCATAAGGTAACTGGCCTAGCAATATCCTCTGCGGAAACGAAATCTTGCCGGTGGGATCCATGCTCAAGCAGATACCCGAGAGAGTGCGGGAGCAGACCAGCCGGTTTCTCGCGCCAGATCCTCCCTGAGATATGTAAGATTCAAAAGTATGCGAGGAGATCTTGCAATTAAACAGAGACGTCGGGTCGCTGATATTTGTTACCTTGTATTTCCTGGATTCCTGCGTACAGTTGTTCGACGGCAGCCTCTTTCGTTAAGAGCAACTCGGCCCCTGCTAATCTCATCGCCTCTTGGTTGTCAGTAATATTGACCGACAATCCGATAACCTTTATCGAAGGGAACCGCTCCTTAATCTCGGCCGTCGCCTGTATTCCATTCATTTTGGGCATATTAATGTCCATGATGACGATCGCCGGACGAAGTTGTTCGACTAAGACCAGCCCCTCTTCCCCATCACCGGCCTCACCGACCACTTCAATATCGGTATGGCTTTCTAACAGACTCCGTAAGCCCTGCCGAACCATGGCATGGTCATCGACCAGCAGGACACGAACTGCGGATTCGGCATAACCTGATCGGTCAACGTCAGGTTGGGGATTATGTCTCGTCCTGTCTGCCGGTCCGACCTTGTGTTTTGTTTCCGTGTCCTCTTGCAGCGGAGTCCGCACTGCTGGCAGGGGAAGCGTGAGCGTGGCGATTGTGCCTTTGCGTAATGTGGAGTCGACTTCCAATGTCCCGCCAAGCGCCCGCATTCGCTCCCGGATATTGTACAATCCAAACTTGCTCGCCATGCCTGCACTAGTTTCTGCTCCCACATCAAAGCCTTTGCCGTTGTCTCGCACGGTAATCCGAAGTTCGCCGTCATGCTGTTGCAGCGAGACCCACGCGTCGTGCGACTCAGAGTGTTTCGCTGCATTGATGAGAAGCTCGCGGACCGATTGGAACATGAGTACGGATATATCCTCTGGGATCACGAGCGACGAATGACTCTCAGTCTCCACCCTAACGTTCAGGTCATGCCGTTTCATCCACTCCCCTAGCCAATTCATCGCCGCCAGTAGTCCATGTTCGCGCAACACGGGAGGACTGAGTTCCGCCACCAATGTTCGCGTGTAGCGTAATGCGCTGGTAAGGATATCGTTCACTTGTTGAATCAATTCCGCAAAGACAGCGTTGGGTTGCGCAATACGTTCTCCTTGACTCAGCTTTAGTTTCGCAAGCACTAGCATCTGCTGTAGATGATCATGCAGTTCCGTCGCCATGCGGTTGCGCTCACGCTGTTCGGTTAAGGTGAGTTCCTGGGCCAATGCGCGCAACCGCGCTTGCGCTTGGAGCAACTCCTCCGTCCGTTCTTTCACGAGGTCTTCCAATTGGTCGGCGAAGTCTTGTAACCGTGTCTGGCTTTCCTGAAGTGCGTGTTCGGCGTGTTTACGAGCAGAGATGTCCCGCATGATCGTCGAGACACCGATGACAACTCCCTGACGGTTCTTGATGGATGATACGGTCAAAGACACGTCGAGCATCGACCCATCTTTTCGTAGACGCTGTGTTTCAAAGTGGTCAATACGCTCGCCTGCAGTAATCCTGCTCAAGAGCAGGTGTTCATCGTTGAATCCCCGAGGCAGAAGGAGCGTAGTTGACCGTCCGACTACTTCGTCCTCGGTATAGCCGAACAGTCGCTCAGCGCCCTTATTCCAGGTTACGATTGTGCCGTCGGGAGCCTTGCTGATTATGGCATCATCCGAGGACTCTACCATCGCGGCAAAACGGTTCACCTTTTCAATGGACTCGTGGAGAAGAGCTTCAGTCTTCATGCGCTCGCGCACGCCAGCGGCAAGGGCGAGGGACATCACCGTATTCACCCCGAGAAAGGATTGACCGAGCAAGAGGCCAGCATTTTCGGTATCACTCGTGAAGGGCCCTCGTCCATTTATGGTGCCCCATACTGTCCACGCCGCCAGCAGAACGCTCAGGCTGACCGTCTCACGGGGACTGAATCGGAATGCCGCCCATATAAGGACCGGTACAAGGAAAAACTCCGTCGGATAGTTTTTCTGCATGCCTAGCGATACTCCAAAGACCATCTCACAGGTCGCAAAGAGTACAAGCACCAACACCACTAGTTCGATGCGTTCGCCCGTCTTCCACTCCATCTTGGGACGCTGAGTCCAGAGAATCAGCGCTGGCGTGATGATCAGAATCCCTGCGGCGTCCCCCAGCCACCACGTGAGCCAAACGGAGATATACTGCTCGAATGAGGCAAAGCCGCCCCATGTGAGGCTCGTGACCCCAATCGTCGCACTCACTGTTGGGCTCAGTAGTCCGGCTAAAATTGCGAATTTAAAAACGTTAGGAGGGGACTCAAAGGCACGAAGCCCATGAGCAAATCTTTGGACCAACCACGCACCAAGCAAACCTTCCAGCGTATTGCCGACTGCAATGCTGCCCGACGTTAACCATGTTCCCGCTGTCGTGACATTTACCAAAAATGCTCCAACTACGATAGTTGGCCACACGGAGAAGCCGAACAGCAGAAAAAACGCGACAGCCATTCCCGCAGGGGCCCAAACTGGCGAAGCACTCGCGTGTACCGAGGCGAACCCAAGTCCGATCTTCCCGACCACAACGTAGATGAGTGTGATGAATGCCATCACCACCACTCGCTTGGGAAAATTATGGTGCGATGATGTCATGCGGGCGCACTCGGAAGACTAAAGGAAGACCGACTTATTAAGTGATCGATCCCTCTTGATCCACGCAGTTTGACCTAGATTATGGATTCAATCTAGGCAACAAATCAAACCCCTGTCCATACCTCTACGGCCCCTGCGACGGCTCTACTACAATAGGGCGGCTATTATACCGTTGAGCGAAGTCAGCCAGATTCCGGAGATAGTCATCGACCGCTTCCGTTGCCTTGACAAAACACGAACAGGCCCGTTGAGTGAGCGCCTCCTGATCGGCAATCGTCACGCTGTTACGACTACGCTTGACGATGCCACGATGTTCCAAGTATTCCAGTTCTTCGGCAACGTTGGCGGAATCGATGCCCACTTGTGCAGCGAAGTATCCGCGCCCTTCCTTTCCCGCGCAAGTCGAATCACTCGCATGTGCCCTTGATCTTCGAGATCCATCGAACTCTGTAAACATAGCGATGGCCAAGCCTGGTGAAGACATACGACTGATTGTGCGTCTCGACGACAACCCCATAGCGGTGGACGCCATCGGTACACTCAGCAATGACGGGAAATCCTTCTCTGTCGTGATAACAACAGAGTATGGAGGACTCCAGAGATACGATTTGTCCTACAGAGATCTCTTGAAGACACTTTCTGATCCAGATAATCTCCGCAACGTGTAGCAAGAGTGTTGGTGGCAGAGTGACTTGCTGTGTTGCTCAGGTTGTCGCCTCCGAATCATTTGTCAGCGTGTCCTATTGTTTGGACTCCATCCGTGGGCTCGACCATCGTCTTCTTCCGCAAGCGCATGTACTCTTTCCATTCCTCGTCGGTGAGTTTGGAGAGGTCGTAGTCCGCCCGGCGAGGCGCCGGGAGCGGTCCCTTCCCGCGGGGAATATCTCCCGCCAGCTTCGAGTAGGTCATGATCGCGCCAAGTTTATCGACGAACCGGATCTTCGTCACAAGACTCACGGGATCGACTTCATAGACCGCAATCGCTCGGCGTACATGTTCTGGCATCGCCCGAAGTGACAGCGGACACCCAAAGTCATCGAAGCAATCGGCTGGATCAAGGAACATCGCATACGCCAACTCGGCGAGCCGATTCGCCATCGTCCCTTGCACCTGTGCCACCACAGGCGCTCGAAGTTCTGTGATCCTTGCCCGAATCTTGTCCATCTTTGCCAGCCGACATGCCTTTTCATTGACCGTTTTCTTGCTCATTGTCTTGGGCGCGAATGCCACCCCATAGGCGGCAGAGAGCGTCTGTCCTATGACGACTTCCTGGCAGAACCGCTCTTGCTTGGTGGTGAGCGTCTTCATGTGAGACATCATCCTGTCGCTTCTGCACACTGCGCGCTGAGTCGTTCCCGTTCCCGATAACTCACCATTCGGGCCTGACGGCCGTAACTTTGATTTCGTGATTGGTACTGGGAGGGATAGGCTAGCTTCCAGCACGTCCGACACCGAAACGGCAGACCGTTCGTGTGATACAGCACCCCAACCCGTCGCCGACAGGTGGGACAGACAAACCACGCACGTTTTCCCCCTTGAGACCCCAGCGAGTAGGTGAGTTGAACCTTCTGATGGACCTTTTCAACCCCATTCATTGGGAAGACCAGTTCGAGCGCATCTATGAGTACCGTGATGGTTACCGTGGTCTGGTCGGCGTTTTTGTTCGTTCTCCACACCCAGTCATATCTTGAGAATGGATACAGATACCCTTGTCGAGCGAGTTCCCCGATGTTCAGGGCGTGGTATTCGGTCACCAGATGTTTCATGTGAGTGTCTCTAGGGCTTCTCTAGTGTTCTCTAGTTTTCTCCACCTGACACATGTGTGCGATGTGAGGTTTTCTCATGTTGTAACGCCCGAAATCATCAACCGTAGACCCTTCACCGGCTGCATTTCAGACACGATTCCTGCGCTCAAAGTTTCTTGGCCATTGCTGACATTCTTGGAGCTCGAACGCTGCCACGAGGAAAACGCCTTGTACATCAGGTCATCATTGGTCAACATTGAGACCCTGAAATCATCCCCTCACTCTTCGGAGGATTCAGTGCAGGGCAAAGAACTCGCTCGCTCATCAGTCTAGTATTGTCTGTGCTTCTCTAGTGCGCGCCTTCGAAATCATGGTGTCTCCTTCGCGTTCGTCGATAGTGGAACATGCCCCAGCTCGTGTCGGCCGCAATACTCGACCAACACATGCCGACCGATCAGATCCGGCAGACTCAAACACTGCTTGATGCGATCGTGTCCAGATACCGGCCCACATGGAGCAAATTGGGCGCCTGTGAGGAGATCACCGACCTTCCCAAGCGGAGCGTTGGACTGCAGGGCCAAACTCATCAGGCGGGCCACCACGTCGTAGAGACCGATCAATTCCGAGGAACAGTCTGGCCCTTTCAGGCGAAGGAAGATTTCGGCGGGATGTTCATCATCATGGACGCTCAGGTAGAGCGTGCGTTGACCGGCAATTCGGACCTTCTGTGTGATGTGATTCCGGCGGTTGGGGAGGGCGAGGCGGGTGCTCATGCGGCCACCACCAATAGCTCGATTTTGAAGCTAAGCGGGTGCTCTCTGGCTGATCCCTTGTGTGACGGGTCCCGTTGGGGACACCAGGGCTTTTGCACTGCCTATGAGTAGACTTCCCGCCGAGGCAACTCCGCTAAATTCATAGCCTGATCTGGTGGGCATGAACGGAACCCGCTCGCCGCCGAAGAGCTTAGCGAGGATCTGACGGGCCTGCTCGACCTGGCGGTTGAGGAGCGTTTTCCATGATGCTTCGAAATGCGCGTTCAGTTCCTTCTCAAGTTCGTCCCATTCCGCGTCGGTGTGCTGCTGTTGGATATTGAGCATTGCGAGGTCCATTGAGAGCGTCTCTCGGCGTTCATTCGCGTCCTTCACGGCCTCGACGAGCGCGGGAATGTCTGCGCCGGCTGCGATCGCTGTAACCAACCGCTTGATTTCGGCATCGACAATCGACATTTGTTTCGCCAACCCCTCCCGTTCCTCCTTCCACCCTCGTTCCACCGCCCGGAACTTATCCAGCGTTTTACGCACGACGGTCTTCGTCACATCGGGGTGAAGCACTTCTTGCTCGAAGACCTGCAGCACGGCGGCGTTAGCAGCCTCCATCGGGATCAGCATGGCATTTGTGCAGACGGTATTTCCGCGAAGATGGTGGTTCGTGCACCCGTAAAACAACGCCCGGCCGTTCTTGCGCGAACAGCTTCTCACGTAAAGGCTTCCCCCACACAGCCCACACTTCACGAGCCCCGTCAGAAGATATTTGGAATTGAGCTTGCTGCTCGGCCGTCCCCACAGTTCTCCCTTGGTACCTCGCAGGTAGCTGCCCCGCGTGGCATCAAGCCGATCGTGCGCGGCTTTCCATTCGGCCTCTGAGATGACTTGCAGTTGAGGCAGGGAAATGCTCACCCATTCTTTTTCTGGTCGTTTCCGCTGTTGCTGAATGCCCCAAGGGTTGCGCTTCTTCGTCTTGTTCCAAATCACTTCTCCAAGATACAGACGCCGGAACAAGAGGCTACGCACGGAAGATGGACTCCACGAGATCCGACGGCCCTGGCTATTCCGTGGGGCTGGCAATCCCTCGTCGTTCAAGCGTCGAGCGATCGAGACCATACCCTTGCCTTCGGCACAGAGCCGGAAGATTCGACGGACGATTTCTGCCTGCGCCTCATTGATCTTTCGCTCAACGTGGTCCCGCTTTGGCCTTCCGTACGCATCGAGCAGGCCAGACAGGATCTCGACGTTGTCGTAGCCGTAGACGCGGCCGCCGGTCACATGCCCGGCGCGGGCCTTCCGGAGCATGGCGTCATGGGTCCGCTGCGCGCCTTGTGTGCGCTGAGTCTCATCCCCGAAACCTCTTAGCGCCAGCATCACCTTATCGATCGGCGTGTCTAGCAACACCGCTTTGTTATCGAGGTAGCAATGTGTGACCACGCCCGCGAGCGAGAGCTGCTTCAATATGGCCGAGACCTCGATACTTTCACGACCGAGCCGTGACTCATCCAGGACGACGAGAAATTGGAAGCGAGGGCGAGGTTTCAGTGAGGCCAGGAGACGCTGAAATGATGGTCGGCGTTCAAACTCGGCACCGCTGATGCCGTCATCGATGAACACATGCTCTTCGGAGACGGTCCAGCCCTTCTTCGCCGCATACAGTTTCGCGTGTTCAAGCTGGCGATTGACTGAACGGGCCTCATCGGCTACGCCGATTTGTTCGGTGGATTTACGGCAATAGATTGCGGCATGCATGGGGGCCTCGGTGTGCACCGTTTCAGTCGGTGTGTGCATCACTTAATCTGTTCCACCGCATCAGTCAACGACTTTGTATGGTCAATTCCCTGGGGGGATTGAACCGTAGCGCGCCGATGTGCTTGAAAATCCTGGAAGAGTGCCTCGGCCATGAGATCCGTAATTTCTTCAAAAAGTTGAGGCGACCACGGTCTATTCAAGGCCATCGTGGGAATCACTAGCGCCAATGTCTGGTTACAGGTGGTCTTCATGACTTGATCTGGTCATCTTTCGTGGAGGCCCAACGGTAGCGGGCGATCGCTGAAGAGCGAGCGACACGCCTTCTCGGTACCTTCCCCAAGGGTCCCTTCCGTTCAGTCCTGTCCCCCGCGAGCGCGCCATCCCGCCTTCTTCTTCGACGCCCCACGCTCTGTGTGGTGAAGGGTGGGGCTAAACATCTTGAAGAAGGAGACGGACATGGCCATTCACAGTTCACAGGGCATACTGAACGGGCAACGGCAGTCGAAGCCGAGACACGAATACGCCGTGCCGCGATACCGGGTCACGCT
>JBGTCI010000066.1:0-14422 GCA_041748925.1 Nitrospiraceae bacterium
AAGACCCTCGCCTTGGATAAATACGCCATCGTTCCAAGCAGATCGGCCCGGATCTCCCGTGGGACGAAACCGGCGGGGACACAGACCGGCAAAACCCATCGCGTCACCAAGGCCGCGGTGCCAAGCCCCGCCAGAGCGAAAAGTCCCAGTTGCGCCAAGGCGGGAAAACCGGCGAGGAGCAGTGACGAAAACCCGATGGCCGTGGTCAGCACGCCGAGCCGCATCGTCGGCCAGATCGCCCGCATGGTCGCCTGGGCAGTATCTCGCCGGCTCAGATGACTGAACAAATGGATGGGGTAATCGTCGACCACGCCCAACAGCGTAATGCCGAATCCCAATGTAATGCCATGGACAAACCCGAACCAACTATTCACCGCGACCATACCGGCCAGAATCCCGCTCGAGAGTGGAATCAGGCTGAGCAAAACCAGCGTCACCGATCGATAACTGGCGTAGAGCAAGAGAAAAACCAATGTGGCCGCCGCTGTCGAGAGCCACCACACTTCCCGCTCGATCGTTCGCTGGATTTCGACCGTAAACACTCCAGGGCCGCTCATGAGCAACCGTGCCGATGGTGACGACTCATTGAGCACACGTTGAAACGACGCCCGGATATCCTGTTGAATCACTTCCTGCGCATCGGCATCGAACCCGGCGGCTTTAGTTTCGACCACCAACAACGCACGATGGCGATCGGCCGACATCCAGACTCCGCGATGTGTTGCGGGCGCCTCCCATCCGGACCAAGACTGGAGGATCCCGAGAAACTCGCCGGTAGGATCGGTCGGAATATATTCCTTAATCATCGGGGCGAGAGGAGAACGCAGATCGTCGAGCCGTTGTTCAAGGGCGACGTGCAACGAGTCGGCGGAAAAGGTATCGGCACCTGCCGTACGGCTCAGGAGATAGCGCGAGCGAAACACGACCTGTCGCTCTTCGGGCGACAGCGCCTGCATTCCATTGCCCACGAAATCGATCTGGGGGTGCTCTCGCAGCCCTTCGCCCAGCGCTTTGCTGAGTCTGGCTAATTCATCCTGGGGCGAGCCCTCTATGGCCAGGAGCATCAGCCGACCGGCCAGGCCCGAGCGCACTTGAGTCAGCAACACTCGTTGTGTGGCCGTGGTCCCTTCGGGAAGCAGGTCGCCGAGTTCGCTATGCACTGACAGGCGGGTCGCGGTGATCCAGAGTGCGCCGGTGATGAGGACGACCCAGGCGAGAACTGGCCACCGGGCGGCTCTCACTTGGATGGTCCTCGGCGGAGTGTCATCACCGAGTGGTCACCGTCCGGCGCTCGGATTGCGATGGTGGCAATGTGTCCCTCAGACCCTGACAACAATAGATAATCGACCATGGATTTCCCAGCTGGGTCGTGTGGACGAAGGAGCAATGTCCACTGACGGCTGGTGCCTTCGACTGTGGTTTCGTAGACCTTCTTCAGCTGTGCCACGTCACCCGTGAAGCTGGCCCGAAAGGCTTCGACAAAACTGCGCATGGCCGGAAAGTCTTCCAGTGAAATAGCTTTCTTCACGTGCGTCCGTTCACTCTCGAAGGTTACCCGGTCTCCTTCAATGACATAGCGTTCCCGGTACGGTTCCACCACTTCTTTTTCCAGCGTCGACGGAGGCGTAAAGCGCAGCACGCCTCGCACGATCAGCGGCTCGGTCAGCAACGACGAGTACGTCGCCTCTTCAAATGATACCGAGGGCTCCCGCCCTTCCTTCAGCGAGGCGACCACCTGTTCAACGGTCCAGGCGTTGCTCAAACGATCGCCGTGAGAGGGCGTACTCTCGTCGGCCGCTCCAGCTATGCTCCCGGCCATCAGGAGGGCACACAGGGGGAGGAGCCAGCTAATGTAAATCGTTCCAAAATTCATAAAAGTTAAACCAGTTATCCGGAGCGCGGCGGCAGAATACCTCAAGTCGATCGGCGTACCGTTGCGTCCACTGCTTCAGATCGGTGGCCCGCTGTTCATACGAAAGCTGCACCGCGTCGCTGAAAGACTCAAGATACACCTCATACCGGTTCCCTCCCCGGTAGAGCCCGAAAAACAGGACTACAGGAGTACGGACGACATGGGCCAATCGCATCGCTCCGATCGGAAACCGGGCTTCACGGCCCAAGAAATTACAGACAACAGCCTGATCGTCCTGCATCACACGATCGCCCATGATGCCGACTACACCGCCCCTATCAAGACATTCTTTCACTTGCAACATCGTATCCGCCCCACCGAGCTGAATGACCGTTTCCGCTACGGCGGGGTTCAATTCATGGATCAAGCCACGAATCAAGGGCGCGTTCTGTTCGTCCATGACGACGCGGATCTCGATGTGCTGGCGGGAAAGCCCCACTGCACGGACCACTTCAAAACTTCCGAGGTGCGACCCCAACAGTACGCAGCCACGGCCTTTCGCCAGCTCCCGATCGAGCGCGTCTAGACCATGCACCTGAATCTCGAACAGATCGAACCGGCCGCGCAGGAAATAGACCCGGTCGAGAATCGTTGAGGCAAACGCATGATAATGGTGAACGAGATCGCGCCAACTGACGGGATGGCCGAGCACCCGCTCACGAAATCGCCCGATCGCCCGGCGGGTGGCTCCTGAGCGCAGGAGAAAGTAGACACAAATCGGGTACAGCAGCACCCGAGCAACCGGGCGGCCAAGCGACTGTGCCAGCCACGCCATCATCCGAATGCTGGTGCGGCTGCCGCGCTCCTGCTGCTGTTGCCAGGCGAGACTCACACCCGTTCCGCTTGCGCCTCTGTGCCAAGCGTGAACTCGATTGCGCCGGACGCAATGAGGCGCGCATCCACCTGGCAGGAAAATGTGGCCCGGCCTGTCCCCTCCTCGTCTATGTGAATCGTCACAACCTCGCCCGGCCTGAGAGGAGAGGAAAACTTCACCGTGGGTAGACCTGTCACCACCAGTGATGCCGCTGATCCGCGACGCAGCGTCTCGAGCACTTCGTTCAGTAGCACTACACCGGGCACGACGGGATGGCCGGGGAAGTGTCCCGCGAGCGCCGGATGGTCGTAGTCGATCGACAGCACGCGCTCATGCATCATGGCCCTGCCCTGCCAGCCATTGCCGGGCCAGCTCACTCACTGATTCACGTGGTAATTTACCGGTCGCATTCCGAGGCAGGCTAGGCACGCAGATCAACGGGCGGGGCATAAAGACCGGGTCGATATGCGTACGCAACGCTCGCTGAAGCTCCTCACTGGTTTTTCCCGGGGCCACGACAAACGCCATCAGCCTGGTGACGAGATCGGCCCCCTCCTCAGGCATAAAAAAGACACCATCCCGAACACCGTCAATCTCCAGCAACTTTTGATTCAAATCGCCGAGCGACACGCGATGGCCGGCGATATTAATTTGATCTGCTTCCCGGCCATGCACAACAAACATCCCCTGCGCATCGACGGTAATGCGGTCCGGCATCCGAACCGGCGCGGAAAGATAGTCCGCGTGCACGTTCCACCGCATATCATCCGGTTGAAGACGCACCCCGTCTAAGGGTCGCCAGAGATCGCCGTCTATCGTACGCCGTTCGGCTACACTGCCGGCTTCGGCAAACCCGAAAATTTCGTGCACCTCGGTGTGAAAATGCCGCTCGGACTCTTGCGCCAGGCTCCGAGAAAGAGGAGCGGTGGCGGACAGGATCAGTCCAACGGGTGGAACTCTTACCCCTTCGGTGACACAGGCGCGGAGATGCAAGGGCGTGGTCACGAGAATCCGTTGACCCGTCACATCGGCCAAGGCGCTCCGGATGTCGACCGGAAAGAGCGGTCGCCCGGCATGCATGACCAACCCATGCATGATCGGCAACATCACGGAGGCTTCCAGCCCAAACATATGTTGATGCGGAACGGTTGCCACCACCGCGGCGCGATCGCCACCTTTGATGCCGAGCCTGGATCCAGTCGCATGGGCCACGGCAGTCAACGCCCCCCACGTTTTCTTGTTGGGCATCGGCTGGCCCGTACTCCCTGAGGTGAACGCGATCGCCACGACTTGGCTCAATGGGATACCCGGAATCTCACCTGGCCAGGGAGCCCGGCCGCCCCGTAGTTGGATCGAGACGGACTCAATCCCCTCAAGCGTTTCATTCCGATCCGTCAAGCCGTAGCTATCGGGATAGTCGCCGGCAATGCGGCGAAGGGTCTGGGCGGCCCGGCTTTGTGGAAGCAACGTCAACTGACGCCGTAGAATCGAGGCAGAAAACCCCACCAGAAACTCATACCGGCTGGTCGCGAAATTGAGAACCGTGGGCCGATCGGGCAACGACTCTGCGAGGCAGAACACGTCGACAAGAAACTGACGCGCGGTGCGGGGACCATCCGGCTCCCACGCTAGTACGTCGTCCGGACGATAGGGACCGATTAGCGGGGCGTCTGACATGGCACCACATCGGGCATCACTTCGTACGGTTCTTCTCAATCGCCCTGGTCAAGGTTCGCAGGGATGAAAAGATGACATTGATCTCCGGGTCGCTCGACTTGAGTTGATAGCCGTATGTTTGGGAAATGGCCAACGAGAGTTCTAACGCATCGATCGAATCGAGGCCGAGTCCGTCTCCGAACAGAGCCGCCTCAGGCTGTATCGTGGCCGGATCGACCTTGAGCTTGAGCGTCTGGACAATCAGCTTGGCGACATCCTGTTCCAGGGGAGATACGGCTGAGTTCGTCATTAATTGTTCTCGGCTTTCACTGCACGATAATCCCGCAGCAACCCGCTCCACCATTCCTTCAGGGCACAGTCGGCAAAGCCGGCATCCTTCAGCGCATCCATGATCTTTTCGGGCGACACGCAATACTCGGTCGTGTCCCACCAGTAACCCATAAGCGTCTGCATGTCGCGATTTCCCGTGGTAGCTGAAAACACCTTTCCTAAAACTGTCTTGATATAAAAGCGCGAGAGAGTGAGGAGCGTCGCAGATCTGGGCCGTGAGATCTCCAGCAACAGGACAATGCCGCCCGACTTGAGCACGCGACGATATTCGATAAAGGCGCCTTTGAGGTCGGGAACGTGCCGGAGCGCATACCCCATACTGAGAAAATCAAAACTCTGATCAGGAAACGGAAGACGCTCTCCCACTCCTCGCACCAAATTCCGGCACGGACTTTTCTGTGCCTCGCGCAACATGCCGATGCTCGGATCGAGTCCGACCACCGAACCCGACGGTCCCACCAGCTCGCGCGCGCACTGGGTAACCAGTCCTGGTCCGCAGGCGACATCGAGGACATGCATGCCGGCCCCGAGCCCGGCCTCCTGCAAGGCCTTTCGGCGATACCACAGCCCGGAGCCGAACGCTGTTGCCTTATCGATGTTACGATATTGATAGGCGGTGCGGTTGAAGAGCTCGTTAAGAAATCCTTGTCTGGCCTCTATTTCGTCATAGTATTGACGCAACGGCGGATGGGGCGCGAGCGCCTGACCGGATGGGTTTGTGGATCGTTGGCCGGTTGGCTCAATGGGCTGATTCATGACGCCTCCCGAGACACGTACGGCCACACTTGTAGCAGGACTCTTTCCCCCGGGCAAGGGGAAGGCGAACGGTCATCTCAGAAGAATGCTTGGATGGAAAATACCACATTGTTGTCGCGGCCGAGATGATTGTATTCGAGGCGAAGCGCCCAATTCTCCGAGAGTATAGCGCGACCCGATAAACCACCGAATATCGTCGGACTTCTCGCCTAGTGCATACTTCAAAATATGTGCCGGTGGCCATCGACAGCCTGAAACCACACATCCTCAGGCGGCAACCCACTGAGCCAAGCCCAGTCTCGATCTTGCCACGGCTCAGGTTGATAGACGAAGATTGGTCAAAGATGCTCATCGTGTCTTACTTCGAAGAACGACGACTTAGAAGCGCAGCCCGATGCCGAATAGGACGTACTGGGAGCGGAAATCCAGTGCGAGCTCTTTCCAATGGTAATTGGCCGAGAAGTACTTGTACTCGCTGAACAGAAACACCTTGTCGGTTAGATTGCCTTCTACCCCGCCCAAGAACTGATAGCCGAACGTCCATGAGCTTTCAAAATCACGATCCGACCGACCCGGAATGTTGGGATCGGTGAGCACTCCACTCGAATAACCACCCCCGACACCGATGTATGGAACGAGCGTTCTCCCTGGGTAGCGAAGGATCAGATTCGCCATCGAATTGAAGACCCAGAGGTTTGTACTGGCAGTGGACCCTGCGCTCGTCGACGAGGAAAACGCGATCTCACTCCCGTGACCGAACGACTCCAGTCCGATCCCGATCATGTTTCCCAAATAGTGTGGGAACACCGCGACCTTGATGCCAGCTCCAACTCCATTGGCGATCCTGGTGTCCGAGGGATTGGCTCCCTGCGCATAGAGGCCTTGATTTGATGGAAATGATCCCAGCGTGTATAGGCCAATATCCACGTCGACGGTCTCAGCGGCTACAACCAGGCCGGGTTGCAGCAATACAACCACGATGGCGGCCGACAACGAAAGGAAAACCGGGAGCACCAGGGAGAATGGCCACAGCTCAAGTCTGCCTTGCACTGCAATGGTCCAGCAGCGCCGACCAAAATAAAAGGGCCTCTGGGACTTCCGCCCCAAAGGCCCCTTCGATTGTGCGCGTTCGAGAATTAGTTGCCCTTGACGACCGTGCACCAGTCACCGACGACTCCGAGGATCTGGTGGGCCGTGTGATCAACCGAAGACACTGTGGTGATCCCGCCGGCCGCTTTCGCCGCCGCGATGCTCGCATCGCCGGTCGCAACCCACCCGAGGATCGTTGAGGCGCAGGCTTTTCCCTCTTTGGTTGCAGCGGTCGCAGTCGTCGCGGTATCGCCGTACTTCACATCGGTGAGGACCCAGCCCGCCGCCGGCGTGGCGACAATCTGACAGGCGGCCAGACTAAACGCTGCCACTGAGATTCCTGCGAGTGTCAAAACGAGTTTCAGCTGCTTCATGATTCCTCCTGTGATGGATGATTAGAGTGAGCGCTTGCCGGAAAAATCCGAGTGTCGATAGTCAGCAAGTACTAATAATGATATGGAAGCAAGTATATCTACTATTGACGGGTTGTCAACGCTAAAATCATGATCTCTGAGACGGCTACGTCGAGGCACTCAAAAGAACGCCTGCATGCTGAAGACCACATCGTTGTCGCGGTCACGGTGATTGTACTCCAGCCTGAGCGCCCAGTTCTGACTCATCGTATAGCGTTGGCCCACGAACCATCGAATGTCGTCTGACTGATCACCCAAGGCATAGCGCAGGTACGTTCCGGACGCCATCAGTTTCCATCGGTCAGTGAGATCGGCTAACAAGCCGACGGTTCCTCCGCCACCGACGCGATGATGTTCCTGATACGCACGGCTGTAGTTGGCCTCGGCCTCTGCGAAGGCAAAAACAACCTCCCGTTTCAACAGGTGCGATTCCACCGCCGCCCCGATGCCGCCATTTACGACACCGTTGCTGCAGAGTTGACAGTTATCGAAGCGAATCGTGTTCATACCGGCATTGATCTTCCACGAGAGCCCATGGAACAGCGAGTCCATCGGCGAGAGTGACATCATATTGACCAGCGTGGCGCGTTCAACCCTGGTCTGATCGGCCCGGTTGTAATGCCGCACGCTTACTGATGCAATTTCGACCTGCGCATCCCGTGTATGGCCAATCTCAGGATCCAAGAGATCATGGTAACCGGCCCGGAGCGACAATTCCTCAAACGTATCGTTGTTGCGCCAACCGGCCCCTATACTTGCACGCGATGTGTGGTGGCCAAGATCCGGCTGTTTGGAAAATGGATCGATCTTTACATCTTCTGACGGAATTCTGAGAGCGCTCCGGGCGGCAAGAACAGCTCGGTTTTGCCCTTTGTACACGGACGCGAAGGATTTGTCCGTCTCGCTTTGATAACGCAGGTAATCGGACGTCACATCGAGAATGAAGGCTTGTCTTTGGATCGGTAAGCTGACGAATGGTTCCTGTTTTGTCGGCCCTACGTGTTCTGTGATATCGACGAACAATTGATGCTCTTCAACTGAAAGCCGTTCGCGCTTCCGTTGAATCACTGTTCGTCGTGAGGCTCGGTACATCGTGTCCTTCACAAGGCCTGGTTGAGCCACGACGAGCCGAACGGTATCCGCCGGGACCGTCCACGCATGGAATTGATCCGTCAAATGAAGGGTCGGGTTCGCGTATTCAAAGAGGGAGAGAATGTGGTAGGAACAGTTCTCCTTAAGAAAATAATAGTCAAAATAGGTGCTACCCAGCTCCCATGCGTGCTCGAGCAACCGACGCAACTGCGCTTCCGAGAACTGTAAGCGATATTCCCACATGTCTCGATTCTCTATGTCCCGATACTCCTGCACCTTGAGGTAGTAGGGCGGCGTAGAAAAGAAGCCCTTGAACCCTCCGAAAATGCCTTTGATGGGATACCACAGTCCCGCATCTGCAGGTACATCCGCCGCGTAGTTAATCGTATAAGCCAGGAGGCGCGTCTGCTCAGTTTGCCCCTTTTGATCAATTCTCAAGAACGTGTGGCCGAACATTGAGGCTGGATTGCCGAGAAAAGCCGACGCGAAGATGAGCGTGATGGAATCAGCGTTCAGTTCAGCGATCCATTGGTCAAATCGCTCACAGGTCAGAGCGGGAAGTTGAAGATCGTCGATCTGTAACTCTGATTTCAGCCAATGATAGCGCGCGATGAACGCGCATTGAACAGGTTGCTTCGAACTCTCGACCTGCTCCGTGGAAAAGAACGCGCGTATCGTGCTCTCGAGTTCGGCTTGCGGATCAGTTCGACCGGTGGGAGACAGAAAAAACTTCGGATCATCCGCTTCGCTCGTGTAACCGCCGAACACATTTGCGCGGTAGTGGAGGAGCAGATGCCACTCTCGCGATTCAGCCAACTTCGTTTGACTAGCTCGCTGAACGAGTTCGCTTAGAAAAGAATGATCGGGGATCACCGTGGCACTCGCTGACTGATATACGGCGAAAACGCATAGGGCAGCGGCAAACCATACGCCTGAAAATAAGAAGGGCCCCCATCTTGCAATGGGAGCCCTCCACCAATCTTTGAACCTACCGCGCAGAGACTTCCGCCAAAACCGGATGAGTCGCAACCGCTTCATTTAACGCTTTGATCATCGCGACTGGTGAGGCCTCACCCGCCTGCACTAACGTTGTGTACTTTTCTTGAGTCATTGCGAAAAATTCTGCCTGATGCGCAGATGGAACACCCATCAGCGTCGCCAGCGAAGCCAGGTGTTCGCCCTGACCCTGTGCCATTTCTTGAGACAGGTTCTCGAAATTCAACTGGGCAAACATGCTTGTCTTATACTCTGCCCAAAACTTCCCACCGTTTTTACAGCCCATAGTCTGGGACGTGATCCCGAATGCCTGAAACGGGACGACGGTATTATTGGTCGTGGAAATCAAGATCTGTTTTCCCCACGCATCGGTATTTTGATCCCTCCAGAGCTCTTTCCCAAGACCACACCCGGGACCGTTGTCAGCAATCCCCGCAGCCAACACCATGCCGGGCTGCGCTCCAAGAATTGCTACTGCAATCAAAGCTACGATATGTCTCTTGCGCATATACAACCCTCCTTTGAGTGTGAAATTGAGCGAGATCGTACGATCCAAAGTCTTATGATGTTTTATACATTAAATAGATGGTGATGACTAGAAAATTTTAACAACTACCCGCTGATTACTTGATCACACACGGCGTCGAAGAGCCTAAGGTTGACCCGGGCAAACCCTGTGGAGATTAGGGGGCCGGTCACTGCGTGATCTGCAGCGTGGCAAGGACCGGATGAGTCTTTATTGTATGTTGGAGAGCTTCCACGACCGCGACCGGATCATCTTCTCCTGCGTTGGCCAAAGAAGCATAATGCTCCTGGACCATCGCGAAGAATTCAGGTTGATGCTCCAACGGCACGCGCATGAGAGTTGCCAACGACGCAAGGTGTTCGCCGCTTCCACGAGCCATATCCTCTGCAAGGTTGGCGTAATTGATTCCAATGAAGAGACTCGCCCTCTCGCTATCCCATATTCTTCCATCATTGCTACAACCAGAAGTTCCTGAACTAAGAGCAAATGAGTAGCTGCCGGTCACATTGGTGCTGGCCATGAACACTTGTGGTGCAATTTGCTTCTGACCTTTCCAGCCTTCCCACAATTTCTTGCCAAGACCACAGCCAGGACCTGTATCGGGGTTTTTGTCGGCAAATGCAGCATTACTAGTATGCATCCACACAATCATCATGCATAGCAGCAAAAATGTACCCTTCCACATTCTGTTCGCCCTCCTCGTGAGCACAACACACTGAATCTAAGCACACCGTGTGGACATACACGTCCAAACATAACATGTATCCGTGCAGCGATAACATCTTCTCGACTCAGCGCTTGGCCGGTGAACCTCTCAGCGCTTGCATCTTTATCCCTCAGAACGTGAGGCATTTGTTTTTTTCCTGCGCCTCTTCCCTGAGCTTACGTGTCGCCCAGCACTGGGCTAGCATCATTTCGCAGCATCATCTAATGTTTTTCATTTGTTTTTTTCTGCTCCAGATGTTCGATGACTGATCGCTTGCCAATGTCCCCGGCGTGGAGTATATGATCGACGCATCGGAAGTGCCGCAAGATCGCCGAGTCGAACAAGCCGTGGGTATCGGTGATCACGCCGATATGGAAGATTTTGGATGTCGGGGGCCATCCTGTCATGGCTTCAACCCAGCCAATGCTCGGACTGTCTTACGTTCGTTGCCGTTGTGGCAGTTCGTCGTAATCATGGCATCTCTTAATCCGTGAACCTGCTTCAGAACGGCATACATTAATCTGAGACGGAAGGATCGGCAATGCGACTCCACAGATTTGCGGGAATGCTTTTCTGCCGTATACTGTCACTCGTTGTGATTGCGTGCTACATGGCTGGGTGTTCGCTATTCGGTCCGACAAAGCAAAGCATCGGCGTAAGATCTAACCCTCCAGAAGCCCAAGTTCTCGTCAATGGGAAACCCATGGGGATAACTCCTCTTCGCTTCGACGTCGATAGAGGAGACAATATGCTACTCGAAATTCAGAAATCGGGATACCACATGGAATATCGAAAGTCATCGAGCAATTTGAGTGGCCTGGGTCTTCTCGATGTCGTCAGTGGATTTTTTTGGCTGATACCATTTGTCGGCCTGACTTCTTCCGCTGCCTGGCAGCACGATCCTGCGGACTTCGAAATAACATTGTTGCCCGAGAAGAGTATGACTCCAACCCCCTAGTTGGCTCCTCTACAAAAGATCGCATTGAGATCGTAACCGGCGTGCACAAGTAGGTCACTCCTCTCCAACTACAGCCCAGCTTGCACCTGCTTCCAATCAAACTTAAATGGCTCGGGGAGCTTCTTCGGCAAGGCAGCAAGTTCCGCTCTCAATCGTTCGGCCCTGGCAGCGCTCATCGGATGCGTCGAGAGCCATTCCATCCGGCCTTCGTCTTTCTCCGAGAGCCGTTCGAAAAACCGGATCATGCCGGAGGGATCGATCTTCGCCCGTTGAAGCAATTGCAATCCCGTCAGATCGGCTTCGGTCTCCTGCTCACGGCCAAACTTGAGAGTGAATAGTTCGACACCGAGCTGCTTCATCATCCCGACGAGACCCTGTTGATTCCCAAGCACAATGGCAGCCACCGTCATCAGCCCCAGACTTTTCACGATCCGTTCAAGCCCGTGCCGCTGCAGCACGTGGTTCAGCTCATGGCTCAGCACGCCCGCGACTTCTTCGCCGCTTTCTGCCTTCTTCATGAGCCCAGTGAACACCACCACATACCCGCCAGGCAGCGCGAAGGCATTCACAACGTCGCTCTTCACCACAGTCACTTCGAATTTATAGGGATTATCAGGAATCTGCGCAATCATACGTTGGGTCATCTCCCCCAGCGCTGCGACCGCTGGACCCTCTTTCATCACCTCCTGATGACTGAGAAAGTCTCGATAGGCCGATTCGCCCAGCTTTTGTTCCCACTCTACCGGAATCCGGCTCACGGCAATTTCGACGAGCAGATCGGACCCGAGCCAGAGTCCCAACACCGTGGCCAGGATCATCCCGCCGACTACGCTCCAGGCAAGCCGGCGCCGGTGACGTACCTGACGCACCTGCTCCGCAGCCTGTGCAAACGGAAGACCGAGATGGTCAGGAACCGTTTCCCGAAACGCCCGAATCACGTCAGGGTTTTTCAGATACAACGTCCGCTGCCCATTCTGCCCGGCCCATTTCACAACAAGCTGATCGTGATCGAGTCCGCCTGCCGAAACGGTCAGGCTTGAAAAGGGAACTGACTCCGGCTGGCTGTCGGCAGTATCAGATGAAAAAGTGACGGTGAGTCCATGTTCTTCGACATGAACAAGACAGGGCGCACCGGCAGCAGGAAACTCGTCACCGAAACAAAGCGCGTTGGGACTCATAGCGGGGTAACCGGGGTACGGGGGTAACGGGATAGCGCGGTGCATACTCTACTACTCATTCATCCGTTCCTTTATCCCTTTATCCCCATACCCCGCTACCCCCTACTCGCTGACCGGGATGAACTGTCGTATCCACGCTCCAAAACTGCCCGGGTTCCGGCTTTGAATGTATACGAGTCCGGGTCCTCGAAACCGGCAGACAAACCCTTCACCCGAGGTGAAACTGGTAACCCAACCAGAGGTGGCTTTTTCGATGTTGTATGAGGTGGTGGTGGACCATGCCACCAAGTGGCTATTGTCCACGATGTATTCCTGATCGGGCTTCAACTCGATCTTGTGAATGGCCCCGAAGCTGTTCAGAACAAGAGTCCCCTTCCCGCCGATTTTCAGAATGAAGAAACCCTCTCCGCCCAGCAGTCCACGACTCAGGCCCTGCATTTTGCTTTCGATGACGATTGCGTCTGCGCCCGCGAGAAAGCCGTCTTTCTGCACCATGTACTCATTCACACCATCGAGTTCCAAAATGACTATTTCGCCGGGCACCGTCGGAGCCAGCAAGGCTTCGCCTGGGCCGCGGCTCGCGCGCAGTGTCTGTAAGAAGAATTTCTCCCCCGTCAGGAACTTTCGCGAGAGGGCTCCTAAAAAACCGCCTTCCATCTTGCTTTCAATGTCGATAGTCGGTGAGCACGCCACCATCGCACCCGACTCGGCTTTGATGTTCTCACCAGCCGCCAATTCCACCCGCACCATGGGAAATGCGCCTGGATACAAGATTTCACTTCTCATTTCTCTTCCTTTCTCCATCCTTCTTTAAGGCGGGTGGCAATGAGCAGGGCGCCCATCCGCCCGCAGCGGGGTCCCTACACCGGGCGGGGTAAGAGGGCGCACGGCGCGATGAATAAAGAGCGCCACGTTTGTGCGCGCCGCCGAGTTGGTGAGGCGGCCGGACCGGATGGGCTGCTCGTTGACAAGACCCGCCTCATTTACCCCACCACCCATCCGTAGGCTTTGAGGCTCGGCTCCGGTCCTTCTTCCAGATAACTCATTCTGAGTTGGCCCAGTACGTCTTGCGGCAGCTCATTCCGCTTTGTCTTGACATCGACGCCAAAAACACGCGCCGCGTTCAGCCCGAAGATCTGTTCCTTCACCTTGCGTGTAAGCGGCTGGTATCGATGCTGGTCGATCAGCTGATCCGGAATCTGGAATCGCCGAAAGGCTTCGATCTGCCATTGAGGCGAACCATACCAAATCGAGTCTGTCCCCCAGAGTACGTGGTCGACATCGAACGCGTCGATGATCTGTCCAAGCACATGTGCACAGACCGCCGGATGAGTCGTGACGAGCTGCGCGAAGGTCGAGCCGAGCTCCATGTAGATATTCTTGATTCCGGGCTGGGCCTGCTTCATGCGGCAGAACTCGGTGGTCCAGGGGATTTCGCCTGTCTTCGCAAACACCCTGTCCACCGCCGCGGTACTCTTGAGCCCTGAGTGATAAACCAGAAAATCAATGTCTGGAAAATCTCTTGCCGCTTTGATCAAATCCCTGGGGTGGTTGTAGTCCGGCACCGGCCCGAGGGGGAGTCCTTTGTGGACACAGACACGCTTGATATTGAGCTTGCGCGCCTGTTCCAACATTGGATAGGCAATCCGCTCATCGTCCATCCACCAGCCACGATCGAATCCCTTCGGACAAGACCCGGTGTAACACTTCCAGGCATCGACCTTGAGCGTCTCCGCCTGCATCACCATGAATTCTAAATCAGCTGACCCGAGTTGAGGCGTAGCCAATCCATGCGCGAGCATTCGTTGGGACTGTGCAAGGCGATTGATCTCATCACGGATATGCGCCATCTCTTTGGGCGGCACGACCGCCTCTTGCGGATAGGGCCCCGGCGGCGTACTGATGAGGCCGATGGTAGTCTCGCTGTCGAGAAACACTTCCTTTACAAAATTCTTCCACGAAAGATCGTCGATGG
>JBGTCI010000067.1:0-4123 GCA_041748925.1 Nitrospiraceae bacterium
ATGAACCGTTGCGCCTCCGCCTCGATCCCGAATCCCAGCTTGCCCAACCCCAGCAGCACCAGGGAGAACACAAGTGCCACCGCCATCAAGCCGATCGTGATCGGCAATTTTAACAAGCGGTGGTTCACATAGCTGAACAGCCCCGCCAGACAGATGAGAATCGTCAACGTATGGATCAGCGACACAATCTCTCTCTTTCCTTGAAATTGGTCACTGCTTATCGAGGGGGCAACCCTGTTGTCTTTCGCATCGAGGCGATTCTACCTGAGGACTGCACAGCCTCCAAGGGCAAGAATGACACAGGCTTCACGAGTGTCGGCCACTTTGAGAGATTGACCTTTTTCCTCGCCGGCACACAAAAATCATTGGAATTGATTTTCAACTCGAACCGCCCTTGGTGAATGATCCCCTAAGACCGACTCTGTGTTGAGGGCATTACGCACCTGAGTCAGCCGTTGCTCAAAGCTCTCCTGCATGGCTTGCCACCAGACTCGTAATTTTGTCATCATTCCGCAGTGAACTTTCGGTTAGCCAGGCGGTTGTTGCGCCTGATGCTCATCGGAGGAAGTAGAGTCGGACAGAGCCTTCAGGAGATTCTCCTGGCCCTTCAACGGTTGAACCTGCCGTGCCTGTGCCTCAATGACACCGGCGTCGCTGTACAAGCCGCCTTCCGCTTTGGTGGACACCGTATCATGTTGTTCTTGCGACGATTCTGCTGAACGCCGTTCTCCTTGCGTGGCCCCGGCCTGTTCGTCTGGTTTCCTGTCGAGCACGGTGACCGGGATGCCCTGCGGGAAGACCACCTCTCGGGCCTCGTCGGGCATCGAGATACCGTGTTGCTGAAAGGCGCGTTTTACCAAACGGATCACCGAGGAGCGTACTTTCAGCCAACTATGTTCACGGCCGTTGAGCCAAAAGTAGATGCGCAGGTTGACCGTCGCTTTTCCGAGGCTGTCCACCAGCACTGAAGGCTCGGGGTCGTTGAGCACGGCGGGGTGGTTCGCCAGCACGGTCCTGGCAATCTCCTGCGCCTCGTTGATCGAATCGTTGTAGCCGATGCCGACGTCAAAGTCCTCGCGCCGGTTGCAATTGGTCGTGAAGTTGCGGAGGGTGCTTTTATATACGGTCGCGTTCGGGATCTGCACAAGATTGCCGTCGAGGTTCATGAGGATTGTCGTGCGCACGTTCAACTGCTGCACGTACCCGGTCACGCCGGACACTTCGATCAGGTCTCCCATCTCGAACGGTCGCTGCATACTGAGGAAGATACTGGCCAGGAAGTTCTCCGTGATATCCCTGAAGGCGATACCAAGGGCCAGACCGATCAGACCCGTGCCGCCGACCACCGTGAAGGCCAGTTGCGTCAAGCCGGCGACTCGGAGAATGATATAGGTGCCGAAGAGGAATACGAGCCCCCCCGCCCCACGTGCGATCACCTTTCGCAGCAAGTTGGCTCGAATCCGTCGGCGAAGGAACGTTCGCACTCCTCGTATGGTCACCAGGCCCGCCCCCACTGACAGCGCCAACACCAGCAACCCAAACACGAAAAGGGGAAACGAGCGGATGACATCGCGCCATAATACAAATAGTCCCCTCCACGCCGGCCGAAGATCCCATGCCGACGGCTCGAGTACTTCGATCCGGTTGGCCACGGCGACGACATCCTGGGTATTGCGGGCCAGATCGCCGGCCCATTTTTTGAACTCATCGGACGACGCGTGACCGTTGAGAAAGACGACGCCTTCCTCGACCCGGACTTGTGGGTCGATGAACCAGTCGGTCGCTTCCAGGACGCTCTGGAGGCGCATGCGGATCTCTTCATCGTGCGCCACAGGGGTGACGTCCACCTTCGCGGGTGCCGGAGAGAGATCCTCTGTGCCGGGACCAGATAGGTTTTGGGGTAGGCCGGCGTTGCCTCCTGGAACCTGTGCCATGGCCGTTGAAGTCAGTGCTGCGCATACAAAACCAAGCAACACCGCCCGCAGTAGCGTAGAGCCGCGATATGCTGATCGGGGCACGGGAACACAGTCATGGAGCATCGATTGATTGCGACAGTTCCATCGAGGCGTGGCGGCCCACTTCTCGATGTACGCGACCAGCTCGAACCCCGCGACCCAGGCCTTCATCGTGCGAACGATGGATGGGAGATCACGGACTTCGCCGATCGTTCGGCACAGGCTCACCGTGGAGCCGCGCATCACGCCTCCGGGAGTTTCGCCCCAGGTGGGGGCGGGTCCGTCCGGCGAATCTTTTGATCGCGCTGCCGCCCGAGGGCGCTCTCGATCATTCGGGTCAACTTGCCGGCCGCGCCGTCAACGGCAAGGTCCACCGTGGCGTCCTGATGCGTGACTGCGATGGGCTGGCGTCCCTCGAGCCTGGCTTCCAGCATACAGCGCTTGTCCTTCTGGCCGCTCTTGTCGCTGTTCTCATCGCTCAGGTGCACTTCCACCCTTGTGATGTGAGCGCTGAACCGGCTCAGGGCGCTTTCCACGACGCCGCTGACCTGAGTGGCCAGCGCTTCGTGCCCTTCGATATTACGGTCGGTATTGATTTGGATCTGCATGGTGTGCTCCAGTGTGAGTGTGGGTGGTTGAATGCCGGTAGATGGCGGCCAATCCTGTTCGCCCCGGCATCCGTTCGACCGGAACGACCAGCACCCGACCGCCCATCGTTTCGACCAGTTCGCCCAGATCGTCGAGCAGGTCATCGACTTGCGGGTGGCTCAGGGCAGCAACTTCGACTCGACCCGTCGAGTCGTCGAGGCGTCCGGCAAGCTGGCGGTCGGCCTCGATCAGCAGCGTCGCGACCCGCCCGGCGGCCGCCGCCTGAGCGACCTGCGCCAGGTCGTCACTGCCCAGCCCCTTGGAGCGAGCATGTTCGAACGCGTCGCTTAGCCCGGCCAGCCGCGCGTGGTGCTGCGGTTCGACGACCTGCCAGGCGAGGACGCGGAGGTCTGCGTCCGGCAGGGAGTCGGGGTTGACCATGATTCCTTCGGGCGCCAGCAATAAGTTGTGGCTGACCTGGTGGAAACGATGATGATGCTCCGGCAACGCGGCCAGGATCAACGGCAGGCCTGACGGCTTGGAATGGTGCTCCAGCACCGCGCGGTCGACCGCACGAAAGAATCGTTCCGCATCGATGTCTTCCACGTCCTTCGGCCCACCCTGGCTGTGGGGCGTGGGCCGGCTCACCCCTCCGCCACTGCCGTAGGAGGCCACCGACTGGTGCGGTTCGGTCAGCTCATTGCCCAGGGCCTCGGTGATCCTCCGCAACACTTCCGGGGCCGGATCGATCTCGTCGAGCACGTTGCGGTCCCCCTCGAAGAGTTGGATCCTGTGCAGGCTCAGCCCGAGCACCTGATAGCGATCGACTGATTGCAGAACGCGTCGCAAGGGCTTGGTATGAAAACTGTTGGCCGCAACGGCCATTTCGGCCACCGTCCGCTGAAGCCGGAACACGCGAAACAGGCCTGGTCCGCCCAGCACGGCCAATCCATCCAGCGTGTGGTTCCAGAAGTCATGATCGTGGGCGAGGGCGTCAAACGGTTCCAACAGGAGCCGGGTCTCGACGGCTGGATACGTCTGCTGGAGCGAGGCCTCCAGCTCCTTGACGAGATTGCGATACCGGATCGGGTCCTGCTGATTCTCGGGATGCCGCCGATGCGTCGGCTGGTACAGCGAGAGACACGGCGGCTGATGAACCGATGTCAACTCGGTCAGGGCTTCGGGGGTGAGCAACGTACTGTTCTGTGTCATCTTCAATCTCCTGTTTCGTGATTCCCTTCACGATTGCCATAATGGCTTTACGCCTGAGCGTGTGCATCAATTGCCTTTTCGTCTTTCATCGTGCTGGTTGAGTCAACACTGACTGTTTATTCATTGTCCACCATCATCGCTACTCACGGCGGAAGCGCACGACTTTGCCATCTTCGAACTGCAGCACTAGGTGCTCGCCTTCAAACGAGAATTTTACCGTCGTTCCGCCACGAATTGCCTTCGAGCGAATCGTATCGCGATGCACTTCATAGGGAGCTTTGAGGTCCTTGACTTTGCCGACGAATGGGATATCGGACCATGCGAGGAGTCTCAACGTCCCGACTCTACGGAACGTGACCTTGATCTTC
>JBGTCI010000068.1:0-17280 GCA_041748925.1 Nitrospiraceae bacterium
TTTTTCAGGTCTCGAGCGCTTGTCCGAGCGGCCGTCATCAGTCAGGGATCAGACTGAAGCAGCAGAGGCAATGTGAGAAGCAACATTCGTTAAACCACCAGGTGTGCTCATTCTCGTGTCTCACCGGAGGGGTTCACCCCAGGTGATTGTGCTGTAAGTGGGCTTATTCGGGGAGTGAAGGAAAGGTCAGATCCGCATGTCCCTCGAGGTGAGGCGAGGTCTGTGTCAGCTGAAGGCGGGTAGGGACGTTCAGGTGAGTCCGCAAACTGATAGTCGTACGAGCGGCGTTGCGTGACTAGAAGGGCATCTTTTCCGGTAGTCTTCTTCTCCCCTTCACGGGACAGTCCTGTCACGAAAAAATTTGTACAGCAAGTAGGCATTGAGCACCATGACGATTGTGAGGATGCTGTATGTGGTGAGCGGGGTAGCCAGGTTCAATTCATTCAGCACCCTCGACAATCCGAACGAGACAATCAAGGCATCGAAGGCCATACAGATCCGCCGGAACGTTTCAGGATCTATCAAACGAATGAGATAGTATCCTAGGGGAATTCCCAACAGGACGCTGGGGACGATATAGGGAATGATCGCAATACTATCGTAGCTGTAGAGTCCAATGAAGTAGTAGGCGATTCCCGTCAAGACCCCTTCTCCCACTCGAATGACCCCCAGTGCGGCTCGGAAATCCTGTTTGGCATAGCCTTGGTTGTTGAATAACAGCGCAAGGGGAGGGCCTGAGATCGTGGTGACGGAATACAGTGTCCCGATTCCGATTCCGAAGGGTATCGCAATGGTTTTCTCGGCTTGAATGGGTTTTCTGATTCCGGCAGCTTGGAGCAGAATCAACGGCAATAACATAAAGTACGTCACAAATTTAACCCATGCTGGATGAACGAGAGAGAGAATATAGCTCCCGATTCCGACGCCGATGACAAGGCCGATCAAGATAGGCGCCACGCGCCACCAAATGTTCGGAATGCTCTTTCGGTTCATCAATAGGACGTATCCATTGATCACCAATTCCACGAGCACTAAGGCCGGATTCAGAATACGATTGGTGTAAAAGAGCAGCGCGACTGGAACCGTAATCGATGAAAAGCCGTACCCCAAGGCGCCGTTGACGGTGGCCGCCACGAACGTGATCAGCACGAGCACGACTTGATCCACGATTTTATCCTTTGCGATGCCCGGAGACGAAGTCGTCGAGGGTGTAGTGGTCCAGGATGCCGGCAATCGCATCACGCACTGAACCCATCACATGCTGCACCGGACATTGGGCGTGTTCGGCATAGGGGCAGTCCCGACATTTCTGATAGGCCGTCTTGCTCACACATCCAATGGGAGCGAGGGGGCCATCCAAAATGCGAATCACTTGGCCGAGGGTAATCTCTCCCGGAGATTTAATGAGTGCATAACCACCCTTCATCCCTCGGCGACTTGAGAGGATACCGGCCCGTTTCAGTGCCAAGAGGATTTGTTCGAGAAATTCGATCGGGATATGCTGGCGGGTCGCGATCTGGTGCCGCTGTAGAGTCGTCTTGCCATGCACGAGGGTGAGCTCGAGCAGTGCGCGAAGTCCGTATTCGCTTTTCTTGGAAAGCTTCATAAGAGAATCGACCTATTTCCGAGTGAGTTACTCAAGAATTGCAACATAGAGCACCGCTCCGCTTCCGTCAAGAGCCGATTCAAAGAATATTGGTGGAGTAACTCAAGGACTTCGATTCCCAACATTTAATTCAAGAGAGACCGCGTGCTGCAACTCCTTGATCCTAGAGGGGTTGTGCCTTGACAGGCCTTGCGAATTCCTGTTATTTTCTTCCCTTATTCCACCGCGGCTACCTCGAGAATTCAGACCTCCGTAACAACACTGGACTGTTCGTGACCTTCCAGGACCTCATTCTCACATTGCATCACTACTGGGCCGAGCAAGGCTGCGTCATTCATCAGCCCTATGATCTGGAAATGGGGGCAGGCACCTTTCATCCAGCCACGTTCCTCAGATCCCTTGGTCCGGAGCCCTGGCGAGCTGCCTATCCTCAACCATGCCGGCGTCCCACGGATGGACGATACGGCGAGAACCCGAACCGCATGCAGCACTACTATCAGTATCAGGTCGTGCTGAAGCCGGCGCCGGATAACATTCAAGCATTGTATTTGGAGAGTCTGGCTCAACTGGGGATTAATCCGAAGCAGCACGACATCCGGTTCATTCAGGACGACTGGGAGTCTCCCACGCTGGGCGCCTGGGGCCTGGGCTGGGAGGTGCGTCTTGATGGGATGGAAATCACCCAGTTCACCTACTTCCAGGAAATCGGTGGGATCGAGCTGAACCCTATTACCGTCGAAATCACATACGGGACTGAACGCATCGCGATGTATCTGCAACAGGTCAATAACGTCTTTGACCTCGCTTGGAATGATTCAGTCACTTATGGGGATGTCCATCACGAAACCGAAGTCCAATTCTCCACATATAATTTCGAAGAAGGCGACGTGGCGATGCTCATGGCCACGTTTCAATCGTTCGAAGGAGAATGTAAGCGGCTGCTGGCAAATCGCAACAAGCGGTTGACGCTCCCGGCCTATGAATTCTGTATCAAATCATCGCATCTCTTCAATTTGCTCGATGCCCGTGGGGCGATCAGCGTGGCAGAGCGCACGGGGTATATCGCGAGGGTCCGTGCCCTTGCCCGTCAATGCGCCGAGCGCTACATCGAGGAGCGGGCGGCGATGGGGCATCCGTTGCTCAATCGCGGGATGGGGCGTGACGGATCGAAGGCCTCACGTATTCGTTCCAAGACTCTGGCCCGCCGCTCATAGAATCGCGGAATACTCCATGACAAAGACTCAGAAACCTCGTCGTCTTGTTTCTCCTGCAAAGAAGGGGAGTCGTCCTTCCTCAGTGGCCGCTGCCGAGTTGTTGCTCGAGATCGGCGTCGAGGAACTTCCCTACCAGTTCATCGCTCCCGCCCTGGCTGTCCTCAAAGATTCAGCTGAACAGCTGTTTAACGATCAACGTCTCGCGTTTCAATCCATCCGTACACTGGGAACTCCACGGCGATTGACCCTGGTGGTCGAGGGCCTCGCGACCCAGCAAACCTCTATGGTCAAGGAAACGATGGGGCCTTCCAAAGCGGTGGCGTTCGATCCTGCCGGCCAGCCGACCAGAGCGGCGACGGGATTTGCCACAGGGCAAGGAATCGCCGTCCAAGATCTGGAGATTCGCCGGACTCCGAAGGGGGAGTATCTCTTTGCGGTGAAGCAGGAGCAGGGGCGGCCTGCTAATGTGGTCCTGAAAGAACTCCTCCCTCAGTTGATCGCGAAACTCTCGTTTCCAAAAGCGATGAAATGGAATAGCACCGGAGCGCGGTTCGCTCGACCGGTGAGGTGGCTGGTCGCGCTGTACGGAGGGGCCACGCTTCCCATCGAAACCGCGGGAATTACCGCCGGTAACCGGACGGAAGGCCATCGCGTGTTAGGAAGTGCGAAGGGGATTGTGGTTCGAGACTACGAGTCCTATTTGAAGGGACTCGAACGGCAAGGAGTCATGCCGGATCCGCAGCGCCGCCGGCGTGTGATCGAAGATCAGATTGCCACGATATGCAAGACGACCGGTTTCCAGCTTCATCACGATACCGATCTGCTCGATCAGGCTGTCTATACGACCGAATGCCCCAATGCCATTATCGGATCCTTCAAGCCTGGCTATCTGGAAGTGCCACAAGAAATCTTGATGACCTCCATGAAGGAACACCAGGGGTTCTTCTCCCTCCTCAATATAGATACGGGCAAGCTCGCGGCGCATTTCATCGCGGTGGCGAATAATCGAGCCAAAGACATGGGATTGATTCGCGAAGGCAACGAGCGGGTCCTGGCCGCGCGTCTGGCCGACGCGAAGTTCTTTTTCGACGAAGACCGGAAGGTCAAGCTCAAGGAACGTGTGACAAAACTTGCCGGTGTCACGTTTCACCAAAAGCTTGGGACTATGGAGCAAAAACAGCACCGGGTCAGGAAACTGGCTGGCTTTATTGCCTTGAGTGTGGGACCTCAGGACGACGAATTGAAACAGGCTTGCGAGCGGGCTGCGGATCTCTGTAAGGCGGACCTGCTCACTGGTGTGGTCGGTGAGTTTCCGGAACTGCAGGGCATCATGGGGGGAGAGTACGCGAAATATGACGGTGAGTCTGAGGCCGTCAGTCAGGCCATCAGAGAACAATATCTGCCGCGATCGATCGAAGGTGAATTGCCACGGACTATCGTTGGTCAGGTGTTGTCGTTGGCTGACCGGCTGGATTCGGTGGCGGCCTTCTTCCATGTGGGTCTCGTGCCGACCGGATCAGAAGATCCCTTTGCTCTGCGCCGGAATGCCACGGCCATCGTCCGGATTATTCTTGAGGGAGATCTGCGCATCGATGTGGGAAGCTATATTGATACCGCGAGAGAGCTCGTAATCGCCGACGGCTTCAAGGGTGGACAAGACTTCGGGCAGGAGGGACGCCGCCGGATAACGGAATTCATTTTTGAGCGAGTTCGACACTACGGAAGAGTCATCCATGCATTGCGGGATGATGTCATCGAAGCGGTACTCAAGCAGGCTCACAATAAGACGCTGGATCTTGTGGATCTTCTTCTGAAAATGAAGGCGCTTGAATCTGTGACCACGAAGCCAGAATTTGATCCATTGATTGTCGGTTTCAAGCGTGCCCACCGACTTGTCGAGAAGGAACAGTGGGATCGCAAGCCGGTCGACCGGGCACGGTTCAAACATACTAAAGAGTTGTTGCTGTACCAGGCCATTGCGGAAGAACGGGAGAAGATGATGTCTGCGATGACCCATGGGGACTATGGCCAGGCTCTAGATGCGCTGGTGCGGCTGAAGCCTGCCATCGATGCGTTCTTCACAGCGGTCATGGTGAATGCGGAGGATCCGGACGTCCGGAGCAACCGGTTGTCGTTGCTTCAGGAAGTGGACGACTTCTTCAGCTCATTCGCGGACTTTTCGCAGATTGTGGTACAAGGGAGTTAGACAGGATATGTAGCCATGGCACAACATCCCCCCATGGATGTCAAGACCACAGTGATCGGTGATGCGGAGGCACGCAAGGCGCTGGTTCGACGATTCGCCAGACTGGTGTCTCTTGCTTTGATGATTATCTGCAACGCGATCGTACTGGTCGGACTATGGGCCAGCGGGATCAACCTCGATGAACTGGTGGCGACCCCCGATGTGTTCAACTCCAAGCACGATATTTGTCTCCGGCTCGCCCGGCAGCCCGTCGCGGGAACGGCAGAGCCAATACGCATCTGCTCGGAGTGGATCAATCTATCCGATCCGTCCGGCAAGACTCATCAGCTGCAACGGGAGATCAAGTTTCGGCAAGGGCCGGACGGCGGGCAATATTATGTAGATCAAGGGGAGCATGCCGACTATCGGTTGCTCATCTTGGTGTTGGTTGTCGTGGCCATCATTGCGTTAGGGTTGGTGGTGAAATGGTATTTGGTCAGCCGGTATCGGCTGCGTCTCGAATCCTCCGCCGGCCACGGGGCATCGCTGGTCCATTGAATTGAACTGAACTCAATGCGAAGGAGAGGGCAGCGTGGCAAAAAAATATGTGTACTACTTCGGTGACGGCTCGGCCGAAGGGACCTCCAATATGAAAGAGCTTCTCGGCGGGAAAGGCGCTGGACTTGCCGAAATGACGAATCTCGGCATCTCAGTCCCACCCGGTTTCACCATTTCCACCGAGGCCTGCGTTGAATATTACAAGAATGGGAAACAGTATCCTCCCGGCATGTGGGATGCGGCGTTGAAATCGCTCAAGCGGGTTGAGCGGTCGATGGGAATGGGGTTCGGCGATCCTGAGCGGCCGCTGCTGGTCTCGGTCCGGTCCGGCGCTCGAGCCTCCATGCCGGGCATGATGGACACGGTGCTGAATGTCGGTCTGACGACCAAGACCGTCGAAGGGCTGGCGGCGAAAACACGTAATGATCGGTTTGCCCAGGACAGCTATCGGCGCTTTGTGTCCATGTACGGCAGCATCGTCATGGGCGTGCCGCGCGAACATTTCGAAGCGATCCTCAAGCACAAAAAGGCCGAGGTGAGCGTGACGCACGAGACTCATCTCGATGCGCGGCATCTTCGGGAATTGGTGTCCAGCTTCAAGGCGCTCATCAAAGAGGAGACGAAGAAAGAGTTCCCCGATGAGCCGCTCGAGCAGCTTCGCTTAGCCGTCAACGCCGTGTTTTCCTCCTGGTTCGGGGCGCGGGCCGTCACCTACCGACGTCTCTATGGGATTCCCGACTCCTGGGGCACGGCCATCAATGTGGTGGCGATGGTATTCGGCAACATGGGAGAGACAAGCGGCACCGGTGTGGCGTTCACCCGCGACCCGGCTACAGGCGACAAGAACTTTTTCGGTGAGTGCTTGATGAATGCCCAAGGCGAAGATGTTGTAGCCGGCATCAGAACGCCGCTTCCCGTGAGTGCGCTCGCGAAGAACGTGCCGGAGGCCTACAAGGAACTGGAGCACACCTACAAGAAGCTCGAAAGACATTACCGGGACATGCTTGATCTGGAATTCACGATCCAAGAGGGCAAGCTCTACATGCTGCAAACCCGGGTCGGCAAACGGACTGGCATCGCTGCCGTAAAGATCGCGGTCGATATGGTGAGAGAAGGTCTCATCTCGAAGCGGGAAGCGGTGCAGCGGATCGGACCGGAACAACTGTCACAATATCTCTACCCGATTTTCGACACGAATGAAGAGTCGAAGTCCAATCCGTTGGGGAAAGGGCTTCCAGCTGGTCCTGGCGCGGCAGCTGGGAAAATCGCCCTCACGCCCGATCGTGCCGTGACGATGAAAGCGGCTGGAACCCGCGTGGTGTTGGTCAGGCAGGAAACCAGCCCGGACGATATTCACGGGATGAACGCTGCGGCGGGATTCTTGACGGCGCGGGGAGGGATGACATCACACGCAGCGGTGGTTGCCCGGCAAATGGGCAAGGTCTGCGTGGCCGGTTGTGAGTCGGTGGAAGTTCTGGACAGCCAGTCGGTTCGCATCGGAGCCAAAGTGTTTCGCGAGGGGGACTATCTTTCTATCAATGGTTCGACCGGCAATGTGTATGAGGGGGACTTGCCCGTCGTCGAATCTGAAATCATTCAAGTCATTCAGGGCAAGCTGGATGGGAAGAAGTCTGACAAGTACCAGCGCTTCGCGATGATTCTGTCTTGGGCCGACCGGGTGCGGACGCTTCGCGTCCGCGCCAATGCGGACGTGCCGGATCAGGCCAAAATCGCGCGTGGCTTCGGCGCGGAAGGGATTGGGCTCTGTCGGACGGAGCACATGTTCTTTGCCGAGGACCGCATCCCGATTATGCAGAAGATGATCTTGGCGCGGACGAAAGAAGAACGGGAAAAATTTCTCGATCAACTCCTGCCGCTGCAAAAAAAGGATTTCATCGGGCTCTATCGCGAGATGGCGGGCTATCCGGTTACCATTCGGCTCCTCGATCCGCCGTTGCACGAATTTCTGCCGAAGCGTGAAGAGTTGATGGTAGAGATTGCGCAGCTGGAGCTCACTGGGCGCGACGGAGCCAGACTCGAAGAAAAGCGCCGGTTGCTGGCCCGCGTCGAGGAACTCCACGAGTTCAATCCTATGCTGGGGTTACGCGGCTGCCGACTCGGAATCACGATGCCGGAGATTACCCGCATGCAGGCCCGAGCCATTATGGAGGCCGCGTGCGAGCTGGCCAAGGAAGGGAAGAAGATCGTCCCGGAGATCATGATCCCGCTGGTAGGGATGGTCTCGGAAATGAAAGCGCAGAAAGATTTGATCCGCGAGGCGGCACAGGAGACGATGAAACGGTACAACGTGAAGCTGTCCTACCTCGTGGGCACGATGATCGAATTGCCGCGTGCCGCCGTGACGGCTGATCGCATTGCGGCAGAGGCGGAGTTCTTTTCGTTTGGGACGAACGACCTCACCCAAACCACGTTCGGTTTCTCCCGTGACGATGCCGCAAAGTTCATCGATTTTTATCGAACCGCTGGCATCATGGAATCGGATCCCTTCGCAGTGCTCGATCGAGAAGGGGTGGGGGCCTTGATGCAACAGGCCATTGCCGGAGGCCGGAAGACCCGTCCTGGGATCAAGCTCGGCATCTGCGGTGAGCACGGCGGCGACCCCAGTTCTGTGGAGTTCTGTCACGAACTTGGGTTGGACTACGTGAGCTGCTCACCCTATCGTGTCCCCATTGCGCGGCTTGCGGCGGCCCACGGGGCCTTGGCCGAAGCCGGATCGAGCAGTTCCCGCCCAGTCAAGAAGGGATCAGGGTCTCGTGCGAAGGCGAAGAAGGCAACGATGAAGACTACGAAGACGAAGTCGGCTCAGCGGCCTCGCAGCCGATCGCGCAGTCCACGCAAGGCACGGTGACTGCCGCCACACCGCACCGCCACTTCATGACCCTGGCGCTCCGTCTCGCGGCGAAGGGCCAGGGCAAGACCAGTCCAAATCCCATGGTCGGCGCCCTCGTGGTCAAGAATGGCCGTATCGTGGGGCGCGGATCTCATCAGGGTCCCGGTCAACCTCACGCAGAAATTCTAGCGCTCAACCAAGCAGGGCCACGCGCTCGTGGCGCGACGCTGTACGTCACGCTCGAGCCCTGTTGCCACCTCCGCAAGCGAACCCCACCCTGTGTGCCGGCAGTGCGTCAATCCGGTGTGCGCCAGGTGGTGGTGGCGATGACTGACCCCAATCCCATGGTCAAAGGACGAGGGATCGCGGCCTTACGTCGGGCCGGGATCACGGTGACGACGGGTATGGCACAGGAGGAGGCGGTACAGTTGAATCGCGCGTACCTCCACTGGGTGACGACCGGACGTCCCTATGTAATCCTGAAAGCCGGGATGACATTAGATGGAAAGGTGGCGACGGCGAAGGGGGAGTCTCGATGGATTACAGGTCCGCGCGCGCGACAAGATGCGCATCGACTCCGGAGCCAGGTGGATGCCGTGGTTGTCGGGGTCGGCACCGTGCTCAGGGATAATCCCACGCTGACGGCGCGACTCTCCGCTCGCCCGCTCAAGCTGGCATCCCGGCAACCGTTGCGTGTCGTGCTCGATAGCCGACTTAGGACGCCACCGACAGCGACGGTCTGTGGCAAGCAGGACCGAGCGAAGACGTTGATCGTGACCACGAGTCGGGCATTCCGATCACGCCACCGCCCATTTGAACGAGCAGGGGTGGAGGTCCTGTCCCTTTCGACGAAGAACGGGCGTGTCTCGCTCCCGGCGCTGATGACGATGCTGGGCAAGCGCGGGATCACCTCGGTGCTCATCGAGGGAGGTAGTACCGTCAATGCTGCGGCGCTACGGGAAAAATTGGTCAATCATGTTCTGCTCTATCTCGCGCCCACCCTTATGGGAGGGCAGGATGCCAAGGCTGTCATCGGCGACCGTAGCCCGAAGCGCTTGGCCCAAGCTCTGCCATTACGTCACCTCACGGTCCGCCGCATCGGGACAGATCTGGTCGTGGAAGGAGATCTGTGACGCGCAAGCTTCTCTCAGGCGCCCTGGTTGTGATTCTTGCGGGTTTTGCCGACCATGAATTGGAAGCAGGTGCTGGCGCTCCCTCTGCTGAGATGAAGACGCAGGTCTTCCGTTACCTGGATAGTACGGATGCAGACGAAGTAGCCCGTACGCTTCAGACCATACTCTCCGATCCACATGCCACAATCGATCAGACCATAGGGATCATTCAGACCGGGCGGGACTACGCCTTGCAGCCGATCGGAACCATTCCCGATGAGGAAATCGATGTGCAGGGGGAAGTCTACGATTTGGCACTTTCCGTTCCCCTGACCTATCAGGTGATGAAGGGCTATGGATTGGTTGTGTGCCTGCATGGGGCGGGATTTACCGGTCAGGCCTATCTGGAACGCTGGCAGACTCGATTGGGGGAGGATTATGTCTTGGCCTGTCCGACGGCTCCGATGGGCGCGTGGTTTACGAGAGACGCGGAGGAGCTGGTGCTGGCAACGATTCGTTCCGTGCAACGGCGCTACCACATCGATCCTGACCGGATTTTTCTCACCGGTATGTCCAATGGCGGGATCGGCACATGGGTCATCGGCATGCATGATGCGCCCCGGTTTGCCGGCATTGCCCCCATGGCCGGCGGCCTAGACCGAGTGCTGATGCCGTTTCTGGCCAACCTCCGCTCCACGCCGATCTATATCATTCACGGAGCCAAAGATCAGGTGATGCCGGTGGAGCTCAGTCGCACGATTACGAAGGAATTGACCAGTCTGGGCTATCCCTTTGTCTATCGAGAACATGATCGCGAGCATCCCATGGCGGGTGGGCACTACTTCCCCAGGGAAGAATTACCTGAGCTGGTGACCTGGCTCAATGCCCAGCGGCGCAAGCCTTTGCCGATGAGCGTGACGGTGGTGCGTGAGGCAAGTCATTTTCAACCGTTTGGATGGGTGCGTATCGACGCGACGGATGCCATTGCCGCGTTCTCCAAAGATTTGGTGAGCAAGCGAGACGACCTCATCACGCGTCAAGTATATGCGAGACTGGACGCCTCGATCGTGGCGCCTAATCGCATTGAAGTCAGGGCCGAGCGAGTCCAACGCTATAGTCTCTTCCTGAACGAACAGCTCGTCGATTCTTCCAAACCGCTCGTCGTGCTCACGAACGGGCAGGTGTCTTTCGACGGCCCCGTGACGCCGTCGCTTGAGACGTTATTGCGGCAGGCGCGCCTGCGACAAGATTCACAGCAACTCTTTCCCATCCATCTCGCCATCCTGGTTCGGAAGCAGCCGTCATGATCTTCGGGTGGTTGTGCTTGCGGAGCGCCTGCACGCTGTCGTTGCTCGTCGTGGTCGGGCTGGCTACGACCACCCACTCGAGCGAGGCTCAGTCGGAAACTTGCCCCGTACCATCTCTGCATGCAGAGGTCAGCTTTTCGATCGAAAAGGTCGATCCCGACTGGGCCTGCCGACTGCAAGAGATTATCGACCACTACACCATCACGACTAAAGTCGGCCCGCTCAGAACCGGTTTGCCAGAATCGTTATATCGCGACTTGCTGGATCGCCCGCCTCTGGCAGCGGCCTTGATTAATCGCCTGGACCTTGGATTGTATAAATCCGAGATGAGAGGCCCCGGCCGTTTCTGGGGCAACGATGGCGAGGGAACTGAGGGGGTCGTACAGCTCATCTCCCAGAGCCGTACTGCTCGGATCTACTATCTCGAAGGATTGCACGAGAGTCGGTTGCTTCCGAATATCACCGGCAAGGCGATCGTGTTTCTGAAGATGGATTCGGTGAAAGACGCCGATGGGATGGAAGCGATGGACAGTACCATGGTTGCCTACACGAAGTTGGATAGCCGCATCCTTTCCGGCGTGGTGTCCTTGCTGCGTCCGTTTATCGGGGGAACCGTAAAACGAAAGTTGAGTAAAGGGGTGGAGACCGTCAATCGATTGAGCATTCTCATGCGGCAACACCCTGACCGTGTGCTGTTTGAAGCCATGGACCCGCCTGCCTTACCGGATGAAGACGTAGCGTTTGTGAAGCAGGCGTTGGAGAGTATGCCGAATCCCAGTAGTGCGACCACATCCAGGATGACTGCACCATGACGGCGTCACGCAGCTTTATGTTGCTCTGCACCGTCGGCGTGTTCTGCTTTATCAGCTACAACATGGTCCGGATGCCGGTGTTGGCGTTGTTTGCGGAATCCCTGGGGGCCGGTCCCGAGCGGATCGGGCTCATCGTTTCTGTTTCTACCCTGACCGGGGTGTTTCTCAAGCTGCCGTCAGGCGCGCTGTCCGATATCTACGGTCGTCGGTTTCTGCTTCAGATCGGGGTGGTGGCGTTCGGTCTTCCGCCGTTTCTGTACCCATGGGTGACGGATCTTGATGTCCTGACCGCTTTGCGCTTCTTCCATGGTCTGGCCACCGCCATCTTCGCGCCGAGTGCGCTGGCGACCGTAGCCGATCTCTATCGAGAACGGCGAGGCGCTGCGCTGGGCACCTACACGGCCTCGACGCAATCCGGTGCGTTGCTTGGGTCGTTCATCGGCGGCTATCTGATCTACGCGTCGGGATTCTCCACCACCTTCGTCACGGCCGGTATTTTCGGCTGCATCGCCATTGCTATTTTCTATAGCTTGCATCTCACGCCGCCTCCCCCGCGTGTTCAAGAGAAGGGAATGGCCCCGCTACTGGCGGAGATGTGGAAGGGCTTTCGGGTGGTCGCAAAGAATCGCAAGGTCCTCATTACCAGCTCAACCGACGCAGCCAAGATGATTGCGAACGGGGCTTTGATGGCCTTCCTTCCGCTCTATGGTGTCGCGTCGGGATTGAACCCAGGAGAAGTCGGGCTGTTGTTTACGGTTCAGGCTCTCACGTCGCTTGTTTCCAAGCCGATTATGGGTCGGGTGTCCGATAGCGTTGGGCGTCAGCCGCTCATCATCATCGGCCTCGTGATCTGCGCGGCGACGTTTGTCTGTATTCCACAGGTATCGGTGTTCTGGTTGTTATTGCTCCTCTCGGCGGGCTTCGGATTCGGCGAAGCCGTCGTCTCCTCCTCGTCGTCCGCGCTGGTCGCGGACAGTTCCGAGTTCAAGACGCTCGGAGCGGGGATGGGCATGCAGGGGACGATCGGAGATATTGGCCATGCCGCTGGGCCGCTTCTAGCAGGGATATTGATTGCGCGCCTGGACTATGCCAACGCCTTTGCCATCATCGCCGGCCTGCAACTCGTCGCGGCGGCGGTGTTCTGGATGGCGATGAGAAGATGACTCACGCGAGACGGGCGAGACTGGCGGGAAAAGCGCGACGGGTAGAGACAGCATTTCCGTGACGAACCGTCATGAATAATGCGGGTTGGTGCTATATAATGGGGCGGTGTTGAACGTCGTCGCAACAGAAAATATTGTCATCGGCATATTGGCCGGTATCGGTGTGATCGTGTTGGTTGTGATGGTTGTTTTCGTCGTGAAACGGATTATGCGGGAAGAGTAATGTTTACAGGCATCGTTGAAGAACTCGGCGCCATCGTCTCAATTGACAAGACGCTCGCTGGCACGCGGATGACGATTCTGGCCTCAGCCGTGATGGACGACCTCACAGTCGGGAATAGCATCAGCGTCAACGGCGCGTGTCTGACCGTGGTGAACAAGACCGACCACAATTTTTCTGTGGAGATCTCTCCCGAAACGCTATCCGTGACCACCCTCGGGCAGCTTGCTCCAGGCGCGCCGCTGAATCTAGAGCGGGCGATGAAGCTCAACGAACGGATCGGGGGTCACCTCGTGGCCGGTCATGTGGACGGCATCGGCACGGTTCGCAACCGCCAACAGGATGGGAACGCCATCCTGTTCACGATCGAAGCTCCGCTGGAGATTCTGCGCCACTGTATCGTGAAAGGATCCATCACCGTTGACGGCATCAGCCTGACGATCAACCAGGTGACCGATCGTGGGTTCTCCGTGTCGATTATTCCACACACAGCGAAGGTCACAACCCTCGGCCTCAAGCAAGTCGGCGATCAGGTCAATCTCGAATCGGACCTGATCGGGAAATACGTTGCACGTTTGCTGCAGGAACGGGGACAGCTTCCAGCCAAACCCGCCCCGGTCATCGACAAAGAGTATCTTCAAAAACGAGGACTAATTTAGCGGGATAGTTGAGCGAGACTCGCGAGATGAGCGAGACGAAGTAAAAATCCGATCTGCCCATGTCGCGCTTTTCTCGCCACTCCCGCTCGTCCCGCGCCAGGACTGAGGCCTCCATGCCCAAACGTCTAACCGTGGATAGGCTATTCTCGAAGCTTGGCATTGCCTCTCGTGGGACGAGCCAGGAGTGGATCAGTGCAGGGCGAGTCCGTATCAATGGACGAGTTGTGCGCGATCCGGCCACGTGGGTCTTGTGGCCGAAAGATTATGTCTCGATCGATGACCAGCCGATTCAAGACTCGGTCAAACGATTTGTCCTCTTTCATAAACCCAAAGGCGTCATCACGACGCACAGTGACGAACAGGGCCGTAAGACGATCTTCGATGTGCTGCCGCCGGATCTGGGATACATGCACGCCGTCGGCAGACTCGATCAGGCGACCAGTGGCCTCCTCCTGCTCACGAACGACTCGGCACTATCGAGCTATCTTACCGATCCGGCAAATAAAGTGATGAGGACCTACCTGGTCTCCGTGCGAGGAGAATTCACCGAGTCCCAAGCCACTGAGGCCGTAGCCGGAGTGGTCGATGCTGGCGAGCGTCTCCAGTGCCATACTGTGAAGATTCAAAAGAGTTCCGGCCACGAATCACATCTGGAAGTAGTCTTGATTCAGGGGAAAAATCGAGAAATCCGAAGATTGTTCAAGGCGCTGGGGCATGAAGTCATCAGGCTGAGGCGGATTCAGTACGGTCTCTTCACACTGGAAGACCTCCCGTCCGGCGCTTGGCGCGAGATCCCAATCGAAGACGTGAGGAAATCACTTCGACTGTCCTGACTCGCCTATCTGGTTCATCCGGTTTTTAGTTTATCTCGTTATTTAGTTGAACCAGAGCAACCAAACAAACCAGATAAATTAGAGCAACCAGGGCAACGGAATGCGAGTGTATTGGAAATGGGTTATTAAATCGCTCCCAAGTTTGGTGCTTGGGGTGCTCATGTTGCTTTCGACCGTGACCCCTCGGCAAGCCCGTTCCAATGTGGAAGCCTGGTTCATCTATTTCGGCATTGAGGATGTACCCCTATGGTTAGCGGATAAGTCCACAGATACATGGATTTTTTGGATAGCGTTTGCGGGCTTCTGTGCCTGGGCGATTCACTTGTATGTACGAGCAAATGTAAGAGATGGAAAACTGTCCATTATCATGCGTGAAGGAGAACCCTGGGTCCAGGTGAATCCTGGCGTAGATCGGTCGCAGGCAGCGCCCATCAGCGGATCGCTGTACACCTATCGTATCGCATTGGTCAACAGCGATGATTCGACCGTGAGGAATGTAGAAGTGAAACTGACTTCCTTGGAAAAGAAACCGGAGAATTTCCATGCCATTGGTAGCTATCTTAAGCTGAGAAATGACCGTGCCGGAGCAACGAACTGTAATGTGTATCCCACGAAAGATCCGCAATTCATGGATGCCATGTTTGTCGATGTGTTCAGTTTCTTTTTAGGTCCTAAAGGGTATGCATTTCTGAGCGTCACGTCGTTGCCAGAGGATAGTGATCGCCATATTCCAGTAGACACATATGATGTAAAAATCATCGCGACAAGTGAAAGTGGCGAAATGACTGTAGCCGAAATGGCATTCATTCCTCACCCTGGTCAAATCCCGGACTTCAGATTACTCAAGATGCAATCATTCCCTGGACGATAGATTCTCAGTTCCAATCGAGAAGCTATCGAGGGAAAGGGTCGAGAGGGGAAGATCTAACAGGATGATCAAAAGGTCCGTTCAGCAAGGCCGCAGCGAGTGAAGACCGGAGGAGTACCCTCTGGGGCGCACGGTGCGACGAATAAGGAGCAGCACGTTTGTGCGCGCTGCCGAGTTAGTGAGGCGGCCGGGTCCCCGTTGAGGATTTCGATGAGCTGAGAACGCCGCTGGCGGGCTTTTAGGACATCCTGCAGCTATTCGATGCCTGCCTGGCGTTGTAACCACCGCACATACTTCACAATCTGGTCGACGTCGTCCGGTTTCACGGCGTCGATCTTGGGCATGTTGCCAAATTGCCAATGATGCGCCTGGACACCGTTGGCTGCCGCCCGTTGGAAGGCCTGGTCTCCGTGATGGTTCGGCTCATAGACCTTATGCACTAACGGAGGTCCGTGGTCGGTCCCTGCCGCTTGTTTCCCATGACAGGCAGCACAGTTCGCATTAAATGTGGTTTCGCCTGTTTGAAACTCAGCCGGCACAGCGCTGCTCATGGGCGTTTGTGTGGGCTGTGTAGGTTGTGTGGAGTCGCAGGCCGCAAGGAGGCCCAACCCCAGCACACACACGCCCATCTGAATTTTTTTCTTCATCGTGATTTTCATAGAATCAGTATCGCTAGTCCGGGCTATTCGTGTATCGTGAGCGAGATTAAACTTCCAACCTGTCTCGCTTTTCTCGCAAGTCGCGCGAGTCAGGCTTTATAGCGCATATGGGATGGGATCCACAACCCCAGCCTTCGCAAATCCCTCCCGCCGGATCACGCAACTATCGCATCGCCCACAAGCCTGGTCTCCCACCGGATCGTAACAGCTATGGGTCAAGTGAAACGGGACATGCAGGTCGATCCCTTGCCGGATGATTTCCGCTTTCGACCGCGTCAGTAAGGGAGCTTTGACATGGAGGGGATTCCCTTCCGTGCCGGCCTTCGTGCCTTCTTTCACTGCCGCTTCAAACGCGTGAATGAATTCAGGCCGGCAGTCCGGATAGCCGGAATAGTCGAGCACGTTCGCGCCAAAATAGATGAGAGACGCCCCCACGACCTCTGCATGCGCGGCCGCAATCGAGAGAAAGATGAGATTGCGGCCTGGCACGTAGGTGACGGGAATGGTCCGGCTACGCTCGTTGCCCTCTCGATCCTTGGGCACTGCCGCCGGGCCGGTGAGTGCCGATCCGCCGATGGCGCGCAGATCCAGGTTCACCACCAAATGATTCGCCACGCTTAAGGCGGCTGCGACCTGCCGAGCCCGTTCGACCTCAACTGCATGCCGTTGTCCGTAGGCTATGGTGAGGAAGAAGAGCTCGCAACCTTCCTGCTTGGCAATCGCTGCCGTGACCGTGGAATCCAGCCCTCCACTGGCCAAGATAACTGCTCGATGACTCGTTGGCTTCATTACACCCACTCCCACACGCGGGTAGGATATCAAGCGCACTCACAGAACACGAGGCTTGGCAAGACGATGATTGAGGAATGCAGACTACGTGAGGGAGGAATTAGGTCGATCTGCGCGGGAAACAGCTAGTCGCGATCTTCTTCTCGCTCGATTTTTTCCAGCAGCTCTTCTTTTGACTGGCACTCGACACAGAGCTTCGCAAACGGGACGGCTTCCAATCTCCGCTCACTGATCTCTACGCCACACTCCGCGCAGATACCATAGGTGCCTTCGTTGAGCCTCGTCAACGCTTCATCGATGGCTTGCCGGCGTCGATTGCGCATTTCCATCAAGGAAATGCCCAGCTCGCGATCGAGATCCATGAGGGCTTGATCGCCGACGTCGCGTGCAGATTCAAGTCGCCGCTGTTTATCTTCGATGAGGGATTGGCCCAGACTCCCTTCA
>JBGTCI010000069.1:0-45389 GCA_041748925.1 Nitrospiraceae bacterium
ACTCGGCGGCGCGCACAAACGTGGTGCTCCTTATTCGTCGCACCGTGCGCCCCAGAGGGTACGCCTCCGGTTTCGATTCGCCTGTGGCCTTGCTGGACGGCCTTTTTGAGCATCCTCCGCGATTGCCCTCCTCATGTCTTAGACCGTACGCGTTACCGTGCTGCTTGTTAATCGTCAGCCCCTCTTGACTCCGCGGCAGCGCGAGTTATCTGTTTATTCGTACAGAGCAATCGGCGCGCGCCACAAGTTCACATTCAGAAACAGTGAATACGAACAAGAGGGAGGTCTAGCATGACACTCGTACGGTGGGATCCGTTTCGTGAGCTCGAAGACATGTCGGATCGGTTGAATCGGATGTTTAGCCGTCCCGCTCTGCCTGGGACAAATGGCAAGGAAACCATGGTTGTTGCCGACTGGATACCGTCCGTGGACGTCAGCGAAACGGAAGGAGCGTACCAGATCAAGGCGGAGATTCCTGATGTGAAAAAAGAGGATGTGAAGGTCACACTTGAAGACGGCGTCCTCACCATCCAAGGTCAGCGTAAGCAGGAGAAGGAAGAGACCGGGAAAAAGTACCATCGAGTCGAGCGTTCCTATGGAAGCTTCGTCAGGAGCTTCACATTGCCCGATCTGGTTGATGAGGAGAAGGTGAAGGCGGAGTTCAAGGATGGAGTTCTGAATCTCCAGCTGCCGAAATCCGAGAAGGCAAAACCGAAAGCGATTGAGGTCAAGGTTGCCTAATCGATAGCCATTACCATCCGGTCTGAACAGAGGCCCGCTTCGGCGGGCCTCTTCTTTTCCCAGGCTGTTCGGCCACTACGTCTTTCCATCAGGCGTTTCGCCCATCACGAGTTCCCAGATGAGATTATCCAGATCGAATCGGAGCACATACCGATGTCCGTCGTCAGTTCGAACGCGGAAATAACAGTGCGTCTCGGTATACCAGCGACCCACGATCTCAGTCACTGTCCGCCGGCTTCCCTCATGCGTAAAGGCGCGGGGAGTTTCCTCCCCTTTGTCACCAGCGAACCGGTCAACAACAATGTGCGAGCCATCCATCGAGCAATACCCTTGTGCAAGCAGGGGAGCTAAGTTTATCATGACGCCCGCAGCATCTGAGAACCCTTTCACCGGAGTAGGACGCATGAAGAAGATACCCAGAACGGCGGCGACTCAGTCATCACCTGCGACCAGAGTTGAACGCGATACGATGGGCGAACTGGCGGTACCGGCCACGGCATATTATGGTGTGCAGACCGCCCGCGCCATCGAGAACTTTCCGATCAGCTCGTTGCGATTCCCCCGCGCCATGATCCGAGCGATGGGGTTAATCAAACGCGCTGCCTCGACAGTCAATCAGTCGCTGGGCCTGCTCGATAAAAAGTCGGCGGATGCAATCAACCAGGCTGCCACCGAAGTGGTCGAGGGAACGCTCGACGCGGAGTTTCCAGTCGACATTTTCCAGACCGGTTCAGGCACCTCGACGAATATGAACGCCAACGAAGTGATCTCCAACCGCGCGACCGAGTTGCTAGGGGGAGCGCGAGGCAGCAAACTGGTACATCCAAACGACCATGTCAATCTAGGCCAATCCAGCAACGACGTCATTCCCACGGCGATTCACATCGCGGCTGGAGAAATGATGCAGCAGCAGCTCATTCCGGCGCTCACCTGCTTACAGAACGCACTCACTCGCAAGGCCAAAGAGTTCGACAAGATCGTCAAGATCGGTCGCACCCATTTGCAGGATGCCACGCCTGTGCGATTGGGCCAGGAATTCGGGGGCTATGCCCGTCAGATTGAACTCGGCATTCAACGGATCAAGCGGGCGCAAGAAGCCCTTAGCGAAGTCGCGCTCGGCGGCACCGCAGTCGGCACAGGGCTCAATTGCCATCCGAAGTTTTCCGCCAAGGTGATGGCGATCGTTTCGAAAGAGACCGGCTGCACGTTTATAGAAGCGAAGAACCATTTTGAAGCACAGTCCACACAGGATTCGTTGGTCGAAGCAAGCGGGGAGTTGAAGACCATCGCCGTAAGCCTCATGAAGATCGCCAACGATATTCGGTGGCTCGGTTCAGGCCCACGCTGTGGGCTCGGGGAGATCAATCTTCCGGAGACACAACCGGGCTCGTCCATCATGCCAGGCAAAGTCAATCCCGTCATCGCCGAATCGGTCACGATGGTCTGCGCACAGGTAATCGGCAATGATGTGACGGTCACTGTGGGAGGGCAGGCGGCCAACTTTGAGCTGATCGTGATGCTGCCGGTTATGGCCTACAATCTCTTGCAGTCTATCGAACTACTGGCGACTGCTGCCAACAACTTTGCGGTTAAGTGTATCGAAGGCATCAAGGCGAATGAGGCACGCTGCAAGAGCCTGATTGAAGAAAGCCTGGCCATGTGCACTGCCCTGGCTCCGGAAATCGGTTACGAGGCTGCCGCGAAACTAGCCAAGGACGCCTACAAGTCAGGCAAGACCGTGCGCCAGATGGCCGAAGAGCTAAAAGTGCTGCCTGACAAACGGCTCAACGAACTGCTTGATCCCTGGCGCATGACCGAGCCGGGTGGACCAGTGGGAAGTGCCGGAGGATAGATGGGGAGGAAAGGCGCTGGTAACGCTGACGAACAAACCCACCATTCGCGTGCGCAACGCTCTCACGATGCCGATCTCAAGCACCGACCTATTCCAGATTTGCTCCGCCGCTCGTATCAATGCCACGGACGTCACTGTGATGTAGCGTGGACGGATACTTCGAGTGCCCGCATAAATCTGCCCACATCTTTGACAGCCAAAAGCCCTCTATGCTAAAGTCCGCGGAACTGTTGGGGTTCTAGACACTTTCTATCTACATTTTCAGGGAACAACGCATGAGAGCAACGACATCGCACGTGATTATTGTGGCTGGTGCTGGACCAGCCGGTATGGCTGTCGCGAGTTCTCTGGCGAAAGCTGGGCATGAGATCATCATTCTAAACCGGGACATCAAATTCGGCGGGCTGGCTGAATACGGCATCTTCCCTTCCAAGCTCAAGCTCCGAGGCGGCCTCAGGAAGCAATATTGGGAGCTGCTCGAACAGCCAAACGTGCATTATTTTGGGAATGTTTCTATTGGGACCGGCAAGGATCTGACGGTAGAAGATGTCCGCGGGCTTGGCGCCAGCGCGGTGGTCTTTTCGATCGGTGCCCAAGGGACAAAGGCCATTGGTGTAGAAGGAGACTCAGCCAATGGTGTGTTCCACGCGAAAGACGTGGTCTACCATTTCAATCGGCTGCCTGGTTTCGGCGATCGTCCGTTCGATATGGGCCAGCACGTAGCAGTGATCGGGGCAGGGGATGTCATGGTTGATATCGCGCATTGGCTGACTCGATATAAGAAGGTCGAACGGGTCACGGCGATCGTGCGACGCGGACCAGTCGAACGGAAATACAATCCTAAAGAAATCCGAGCGGTCTGCGCCAACATGGACCTCGACGGCATCAAGCAAGAGGTCGCCCGCATCAAGGATCGCTTGGCGGCAGTCGGTCAGAAGGCCGATGAGGTTTTGCAGGCGCTCACGAACGAATTCACGAAATGCGAACCGAAAGTCAGCGAGACGAAGATGGGCTTCAAGTTCCTCGCCTCTCCTAAGCGTATTCTTGTCGACGAAAATAACCGCGTACGCGGCCTGGAAATGGAAGACAACAAGCTCGATCCCAAAGGCGAGGATACGGTCGCAGTCGGACTCAAACAATATTATGAGTTTCCTTGCAATGCCGTGGTTTTTGCCGTCGGCGACAAAGTCGATGAGACCGTCGGATTGCCGTATAAGAGCGGTATGTTCATCACCAATCCCAATAAGACCGGAAACGATCCGGATGACGCACTCTTCCAAGCCTATGACGAAACGACAGGCAAAATCCTCGACGGCGTATTTCTCGCTGGGTGGGCACGGAAAGCGAGCGAGGGCTTAGTCGGTATCGCCAAACGGGACGGGGATTGGTGCGCGGAAGTTGTAAGCCGATACATTTCAGCGAAGACATCGGGTAGTCACTCTGACGTAAAAGTTGTTCTCGACAAGCTCGCTTCAATTTTCAAGGCTCACAAGAGCCATCCCGTCAATGTGAATGGGCTCCGTGCACTTGAGTCGAGTGAAAAGGGTCACTGGGGTGAGGACTGTATCGGGGAGTTCAAATACACGAGCAACCAGGAAATGATTCAATTGATCGAGCGCGGGAAAGCGTAACGAGCCAGCCGGTAACTTCTATCTATCCCCCCATTTAAGTTTTTCTCTCAGTACATCGTAGTAATTGCTCTCTGGAAATCGAATCAATCGGGTCCGATGCTCCGAAGTCTGAATCACCACTGCATCTCCCTGCGAGATCGCCACTCCCACCTGTCCGTCGAGCGTCGCCATGGCGCCGTCGTCTTTACTGGTTAACGTCACATCGATCTCTGCGTTGCCCGGGACGATCAAGGGTCGGTGCGTCAAGGTATGAGGGCAAATCGGCGTCAGGATCAATGACTGGACTGCTGGATCAATAATCGGACCTCCGGCTGAAAGAGAGTAGGCGGTCGATCCCGTTGGGCTGCTGACAATCAACCCGTCACCACGTAAGTTGGTCACGAATCGTCCTTGAATCGCGATCTTCAGCTCGATCATGCGAGCGAGGGTGCCCTTGCTGATCACGACATCGTTTAATACCACTCCCTGCGCGACCGTTTCTCCATGCCGATGAATGTGCGTCCGGAGCATGAGACGCTCATCGAGAACAAAGTCATTCGCAAAAACCCGTTCGAGCGAAGGGTAAAGATTCTCCAACCGGACCTCGGTTAAAAACCCGAGTCCGCCCATGTTAACACCGAGGATGGGGATGCTTCGTTCTCCGGAGAGTCGCGCGGCATTCAGCATGGTTCCGTCGCCGCCCAAGACGAGAAGTACGTCCGCTTTGCCGGCCAGCTGAGTTTTTTGATACCCTCCCTTTTCACCGAGAAGCATAGCTGATGTCGTGTCCAACACTACATCGATGCTTCGAGCCCGGAGCCAGCTGACCACATCCCGCAACGTACGTTCAATTTCGGGAAACCGCGGCTTTGTCAAAATCCCAACACTTTTGCTTTTCATGTCGTGAAACCCTGTCGTGAATCCATCGAGAGACCAGAGAAAATGTGCGCGATTGTATCGGGAGGGTGATTTTGAAGTCAACGAACGAGCCCGCATCACTCACGAGGGTTTGTGATAAAATCGCCGAGACGGCAAGCAAGGCGGATGTGTGGGGCCACAAGGGAGGACAGCTCGCTCACCGTCAAATGCGCCACCACCGCGCGTTCGAGGTCGAGCACCCTTTGTATGATCCTGGTGCGGTGAATAATGCGGGCTAACATGCAGTACTCTTCGTCATATGGATCCCGTCCACTCCAATTCTCGGATTGTGCGATTGTGTCCTAGTCTTGACACTTAAAATTCGTCTAGTTAGAATTAGGCCAGATTTTTCGAGAACTTTGCGCGACCGGTTATAGGCTCCCCCTAAAAGGAGGCAGGATGTTCGAAAGATTCACGGATAAGGGCCGGAAGATCATCATCCTCGCACGGGAAGAGGCAGAGCGTCATCAGAACGACTACCTCGGAACCGAGCATCTCGTTTTGGCCATACTCCGTGAATCCGATGGTATTGCCCTGATGATCTTGAAAAAGATGGGACTCTCGACCGAGCAAGTCCGTTTGGAAATTGAACGGAATTTGCCCGGCGGAGGAACCACCATGACATTTGGTGAGATCCCCTTCAGCCCCCGAGTCAAAAAGGTCATCGAATACGGAGTCGAAGAAGCCCGTCTTCTTGGACACAATCATATCGGCAGTGAGCACCTTTTATTGGGCCTTCTCCGAGAAGAGGAAGGGATAGGCGGGAAGATCCTCCGCAGCTTAGGCGCCAATCTTTTGACCGCCCGACAATTGACCGTCACATTCTTGAGGAAGTCTGCCCCGCGTGAGCGCGACCGGAAGAGCAACACCCCGGCACTTGATGAGTTCGGTCGAGATCTGACCCAGCTTGCCCAGGCCGGGCAACTGGATCCCGTCATCGGCCGAGCCGACGAAATCGAGCGGGTGCTTCAAATCCTAAGTCGTCGTTCGAAAAACAATCCTGTACTGATCGGGGAGGCTGGCGTCGGCAAGACCGCCATCGTCGAAGGTCTTGCCCAGCGAATCATCCAGTCCGAAGTGCCGGATAATCTTCTCTCACGACGCGTCATTGCACTTGACCTCGGTTCACTGGTTGCAGGGACGAAATATCGCGGCCAATTCGAGGAACGGCTGAAGGTCGTCATGAAAGAAATCGTCCAGGCTGGGAACATTATTATTTTTATCGATGAACTCCATACCTTGGTGGGAGCGGGAGCGGCGGAAGGGTCGATCGATGCCTCCAACATGCTCAAGCCCGCACTGTCGCGAGGCGAAATCCAATGTATCGGCGCCACGACCCTCGATGAATACCGAAAGCATATTGAGAAAGACGGAGCCCTCAAGCGACGGTTCCAACCGATCCATGTCCAGCCACCAAGCATCGACGAAACGGTGCTGATCATCCAGGGGCTTCGCGATCGGTACGAAGAACATCATGGCGTCGAGATTTCCGAAGAGGCCATCCTCGAAGCGGTCAAGCTGTCCGATCGATATATCAGCGACCGCTTCCTCCCTGACAAGGCCATCGATTTGATCGACGAGACGGGATCACGGGCCAAATTGCAGACCTATGCGCTACCGTCAGATCTGAAAGCGATGGAACAAGAATTGAAAAAGGTCTCTCGTGAGAAGGAATTGGCCATCTCGATGCAGAACTTCGAGGAGGCCGTTCGCCATCGCGAGGAAGAAGAACGGCTACGCAAGCTCCTCGATGAATCCAAGCGCGAGTGGAAGAAAAATCAGGAAAAAAACAAGCCGACGATCGGAAAAGAAGAAGTGGCCTATGTCGTCTCCAAGATGACGGGCATTCCGCTCTTCAAGCTTGAAGAAGAAGAATCGAACAAGTTACTTCGCATGGAGGAATTCCTCCATAAACGTGTGGTCGGGCAGAATGAAGCGATCTCCGCCGTGGCCCGAGCCATTCGGCGGTCACGCGCCGGCCTGAAAGAAGCCAAGAAGCCTATCGGCTCCTTTATTTTCTTGGGCCCCACCGGAGTAGGAAAAACCGAGCTGGCGCGGACGCTCGCGGAGTTCCTCTTTAATAGCGAGGACTCGCTCATTCGGATCGACATGTCCGAATATCAAGAAAAGTTCACGAGCTCTCGACTCTTTGGCGCCCCTCCGGGGTACGTGGGTTATGAAGAAGGCGGCCAATTGACTGAGCGGGTCAGGCGGCGGCCCTATTCAGTGGTCCTGTTCGACGAAATCGAAAAGGCCCATCCCGATGTGTTCAATATCCTGCTGCAAGTATTGGACGACGGGGTGCTGACCGACAGTCTTGGGCGTAAAGTCGACTTCAAGAATTGCGTCATCATCATGACTTCCAATATCGGGACCAAGCTGATTCAGAAGGGGGTCTCGCTCGGATTCCAAAGTACGGAAGGTGACCAGGAGCGCCATAAGAAGGAAGAAGTGTTGGGAGAATTGCGTCGCTCGTTCAGCCCGGAGTTTCTGAACCGGATCGACGAGGTCGTGGTCTTTCATCAATTGGACAAGACGCATCTCTACAGCATTCTCGACATCCTCTTGAGTGAGCTCAACCTTCGTCTCCTCGATAAGGGAGTGGAGCTCGAGGTCGAGGACGACGTCAAGCAGTGGTTGATTAAAGAAGGCTACGAACCGCTCTACGGAGCCAGGCCGATGCGCCGAACGATTCAGCGTGCGATCGGCGATCCGCTCTCCGAAGAGATGATTAGAGGACGTTTCAAGGAATGCCGGAAGATCCGTGTGGTGCTTCGCGACGGTGCTCCAGCATTCATTGAGCAGGAGGCGATGGCTGGGGTGTAATGTCCCGGCCCTGTACCTGCGCGCCGCCATCGCATAGAGTACGACACGGCCCTTGTGGCGCCATCGGCCACAAGGGCCGTGTTATTTTACCTCTTTCAACGTAATGCATCTGTCGCCGGTCTAGTTCGCGTGCAGCATAGATTTCATGATGACGACCGCAGTACAGCCCACCGTAGCCTGGATACCGGGACCCATCCTAGGTATCGAGACGTCGTGTGATGAAACAGCCGCCGCAGTGCTTACCGCAGACGGCGCGGTCCTCTCGAGCATTATTACGGCGCAGCATGCCGTTCATCGGCGATTTGGCGGCGTCGTTCCCGAACTCGCCTCCCGTGCCCACATTGAATCGATTGAAGATGTCTCTTCCGAGGCGCTACAACAAGCCGGTCTCGCATGGACGGATCTCACGGGAATCGCCGTCACCCAAGGACCCGGCCTGGCCGGCGCTCTACTCGTCGGGGTCAACTATGCAAAATCACTGGCCTATGCCTTGAATGTTCCGATCGTTGGCGTAAGCCATCTTGAAGGCCACATCGCCTCGGCCTGGCTGGAGGATCCAACGTTCCCGTTGCCTTGCGTGGTCCTGGTCGTTTCTGGTGGACATACCCATCTGTATTTTAAGGAGACAATCCGTCAGTGCCGACTCCTTGGCGCTACCCAAGACGATGCAGCAGGGGAGGCCTTTGATAAAGGCGCTCAGCTGCTTGGACTGGAATACCCCGGGGGGCCAGCCATCGATCGCTTGGCTCGACAGGGAAACCCAGATGCTATTGCATTTCCCCGTTCGTATCTTAAGAAGGGGAGTCTTGACTTTAGTTTTAGTGGTTTAAAAACAGCTTTGCTCTACATACTTCAAGGAATGCCAGAAGAATCTCGCGCGGCGAAAGTGGCAGACTTGGCGGCCGGCTATCAGGAAGCCATCGTGAGCGTCTTGATTGACAAAGCCTTTGCCGCAGTCCGATCAACCGGCGCTCGTGCATTGGCCGTTGTCGGAGGCGTGTCTGCCAATTCTCGATTACGTATACTGCTCCAGCAACGAGCGACGGCCGAGACCCTGCAGTTGAGTCTTCCCCCGCTGGCCTACTGTACCGACAATGCGGCGATGATTGCAGCCGCAGGAAGGCAGGCTCTTCGCTCAGGGCTCCGTGCACCTCTAGACATCGATGCCCAAGCATCGTTGGTTTCGCCATTTGCACCCGCAATCTAACTAACGACGATAAGGAAACGACGGCCATTCCAGAAATTCACGGACAGGTCCTTGGTCTCCGTGCCGGCCAGCTCGCCATGCTTGAGCGGCTGTATCGCCGGCGTATGCCCGTAGATGAAGTTCTTTCTTCTGAAGCGGCAAAAACTCTCGCGCAGTTTACGCACGAAATTCGCCGTCCCATCGGATTGGTCATCACCAGGCGCGGCGCTGTTCAAGACGTCCTTGTTGGTACCGGCACCGAGCCCTCGCCAACGACGCTGACCACCTTTCGTGCAAGTCCGCGATCACTGAGGGGCCTTCGCCTTATACGCTCAAGCCTGAAGGGAGAACCCCTTACCCAAGAAGACCTCACCATGCTTGGACTACTTCGACTCGACATGCTCGGAACATTGAGCGTCACACCGAAAGGCGAACCAGGGTTGCTCTCCCTGGCCCATCTAAATCCACCTGGTCCTCAAGGCTCCCTGTATACGCTGCTCAAGCCCACACTGGTGCATCAATGTCCAATAAGTTTCGAGACTTTCGTTCGCGATCTAGAGTCAGACCTCCAACGTCAGGGCGCGTCGCATACCATGGCCCAGAGTCAGACCGCCATCCTCGTGAGCGCTTCGCCCAAGAGTAAGACCGACCAAGAAGAACGCCTCGCCGAGTTGGCAGAACTAGCCTCTTCGGCAGATCTCACGGTGATCGACCGTTTAGTGCAACGCACACAGAGTGGCCATCATCGGTTCCAATTGGGAAGCGGCAAACTCAAGGACGTCCTAATGCAAGCCATGCAAAAGGGAGCGGATCTGCTCATCTTCGATCAAGACTTGGCTCCCGCACAGTTACGCGCTATTGAGGAGATCACCGACCTCACGGTCATCGATCGGACTCAGCTCATTCTCGACATCTTTGCACAACGGGCGCATAGCCGAGAAGGCAAAGTGCAGGTCGAATTGGCACAGCTCCATTATCTGCTTCCTCGTCTCTCCGGTCAGGGAACGAGCCTCTCGCGCTTGGCCGGTGGCATCGGCAGCAGAGGTCCCGGTGAAACGAAGCTCGAAACGGATCGACGTCGCATCAGAGAGCGCATCGACCATTTGGAGCGGCAGATTGAGGGCTTTGCCCGTCACCAAGACCAGCGGCGATCGCGCCGTGTCCGGCAAGCATTCCCGGTCCTGTCCATTGTGGGCTACACGAACGCCGGTAAGTCGACATTGCTCAATGTCTTAACGAAAAGTCAGGTGAGCACCGCTCCGCGCGTGTTTGAAACGCTCGATACCACGAGCCGTCGATTGTATCTTCCGCATGGCCGTGAGGTCATCATCACCGACACAGTGGGATTTATTCGCGACCTGCCCAAAGACCTCCTCGCAGCTTTCAGAACCACATTGGACGAAATGCGCGATGCCGACCTGCTCCTGCACGTGGTCGATGCTGGAACTAAAGACCTGGATGCCCAGATCGCGTCGGTCGAGACCGTGCTGCAAAGCCTTACCCTCGATGGGATTCCACGGGTTCTGGTGTTCAACAAATGCGACCAACTTCCATCTGGGCAAGCGGAAGCCTTGTGTCGGCGCTATGGCGCGATCGGAATTTCGTCTCTGCATCAGGAGACCTTGCCCCCGCTAATCCAGCACCTCGAAGAACGGCTGGATGCGCTCGTCCCCATCGATGGGTCTTCTCAGAACTTGGCAGCCCCGACGCGCACACTTGCATCTCGTCCTTAACCCGCTGCACAATCAACCCATTTTGGTGCCAACCATGACCACGAAATCTCTGCCATCCTCGGATCGTCGGAAACGTCTCCGAGTGATTGCGAAGATACTTCAGCGCACGATGCCTAGCCCACAGATGGAACTCGACCATCACTCCCCTTGGGAACTACTCGTAGCCACAATTCTCTCCGCCCAATGTACTGACCAGCGTGTCAATCAAGTTACCCCTTCACTCTTCCGACGGTATCGGCAACCGGCGGAGATGGCTGCGGCTCATCGTCCTGAACTCGAACAACTTATTCGTTCCACCGGTTTCTTTAAAAACAAAACAAAACATCTTGTTGCCTGCGGAAAAGCCGTGACCGAACGCTTTGGTGAACAAGTCCCACACACGATGGAGGAATTGATCACCTTGCCGGGCGTCGGCAGAAAGACGGCGAATGTCATACTCGGGACTGCCTTCGGCCAGCCCAGTATTGTCGTCGACACCCATGTGAAGCGTGTGGCGAAGCGACTCGGACTGACCAGATCCGACAACCCAGACCTGGTCGAACAAGACCTGCAGCAGCTCGTGCCGAAATCCCAGTGGACGGCTGTTTCGCAACGCCTGTTGCTGCATGGGCGCTACGTGTGCCTTGCTAGAAGACCCCAATGCCCAACCTGTCCAATCTCCCGGCAATGCCCCTGGAAAGAGAAAGGTCTCCCATGATTCGTAGCATGACCGGTTTCGGCCGACGGCAGGCCTCCTGGCAGGATGGGTCCGTGACGGTGGAAATGCGCTCCGCCAACCATCGGTTTCTCGAGATCGCCTGCCGTCTACCACGACCATTAAGTCACCTGGAAGACTCTTTCAAGAAAGTGGTCCAGCAACGCTGCACCCGTGGGCGCATCGATATCACTGTGACCGTCCAGGCGGGCAGAGGACGCGCAGGAAGCGTCAATCTTGACCAACCCCTCGCGAAGCAGTACCATCAGGCCCTCCGTACCCTCAAGAAATCCCTGAAGCTGAGCGGCTCCATCGATCTTGCGCTTATGGCTGGGCTTCGCGACGTGGTGTCGGTATCGGATCAGCCGACGGAAGACCCGAAACTGGCAAAGATCGTTCAGCGACTGACGACCCAGGCATTGACAGACCTTGAGGGCATGCGAACACGCGAGGGAAAGGCCCTGGCAGAGGATATGCGGGCGCGGCTTCAGACCATCCGGAGACATAAGGATCTCATCGCCGCACGGTCTCCACTACTAGCCCAAGAGACGTTTGACAGAATGACGGTTCGTGTGGAGAAGCTGCTGGGGTCAGAAATCCCCGATCCCCCCCGGCTCTATCAGGAGTTGGCGGTGTACGCGGATCGTGGCGACATTACGGAAGAAATAGTCAGATTGGACTCACATATGATACAGTTTGAGCAGACGCTCAACCGTGCAGACTCCGTGGGCAAAACCCTCGATTTTCTACTCCAGGAAATTGGGCGCGAAGTCAACACGATCGGCTCGAAAGCCAACAATGCAGAAATCGCCGGTCATGTGGTCCAGATGAAGGCAGAACTGGAACGCATTCGGGAACAGGTCCAGAACGTCGAATGAACTCAGCCACCACAACCAGTTCCACGACACCGGCATCCGGCCACCCGCGGTCTTCGATGGACCGGCGGGGGATTCTTTTCATTATCTCTGCGCCTTCCGGGACGGGAAAAACTACGCTCTGCAAGCAACTCGCAACGAACCTCCCAGGCCTGTGGCATTCAATTTCCTATACGACAAGGAAGCCGCGGTCAGGCGAAGAACATGGGCAGGATTATTACTTCATTGGAGAACAGACATTCCGAGAAATGGTCGCACGAAATGAGTTTGTCGAGTGGGCTCACGTGTATGGACATCTCTACGGAACGCCATGGAAGTCGCTGACCGAAAAGATCGATCAGGGGATCGATGTGTTACTGGAGATCGATGTGCAAGGGGCTATGCAGGTCAAGAAACGATTTGAGGACTCGGTATCGATTTTTATTCTTCCTCCCTCAATGACCGTGCTCCGGGCCCGGCTTCAAACCAGAGCCTCCGATACACCGGAAGAAATTCAACGGCGGCTGCACAAAGTGAAAGAAGAGGTATGGAGCTACCGGGAATATGCCTATATCGTCAGAAATGAGGACCTCGGCCGATCCCTCCACGATCTCGAAAGCATCTTCTGGTCAGAACGCTTGAAGACGAAACGTTTGAACATGACATGGCTCGAGAATAATTTTATTCTTGACGATGAACAGAAAACCGAAGATCGCAAAGATCTTCCCTAACCCATAGGAGTACCGAATCCATGATCGATATGTTGAGACTCTTGCCGCAATACACAGCAGATGAGTTTGACTCACGCCACCGGCTGACGATCATTGCAGCCCAGCGGGCGAAGCACATCGTCCAAGGGTCACGTCATGCCGCCTCTCGCTTCACCAAGGAAACGACCATCGCCCTCGATGAAGTTCTCCGGGGACAAATTACCTATCTCGTCGGCCAAGAAGCGCGGGATGCCATGAAAGAGTCCAAACGCGGCAAGGAAGGCGAAATGGAGCGGGTTGCCTTGATGACCGGCGACGATGCGAAGGAGATCAAGAAAGAGCTGAGCGTCTATGTCGACGATACCCCGAAGCCAGCAGTGGGCGAGAGCGAGGAATAATTCTGAAGATCTCCGACTCCATAGGGCCGACGTTGATCGGGAAACAGATCGTGCTTGGCGTGACCGGCAGTATCGCGGCCTATAAGGCGGTTGCATTGCTCCGAACGCTGGTCCGTGAAGGAGCCGTGGTGCACGTCGTGATGACGCAATCGGCCACAAAGTTCGTCACTCCACTGACGTTTGAAGTGCTCTCCGGCCATCCCGTCTCGACGGATATATTCGAGGCGCATCAGGAGATGAAGCACTTGTCTTTATCCGAACAGGCGGATGCCATCGTCATTGCGCCGGCCACGGCCAATTGTCTTGCAAAGTCAGCGCTGGGACTGGGCGACGATCTGCTCTCGACCATGCTCCTGACAGCACAGTGCCCGCTGATTGTGGCTCCTGCCATGGACGGAGGGATGTGGACCCATCCATCTGTCACAGCACACGTCGGTACGTTGCGTGCGAGGGGAACAATCGTAGTGAATCCAGAAATAGGCCCGCTTGCTTCCGGGCGGATCGGACAAGGCCGCTTGGCAGAGGAAGGCACAATTCTGGAGGCGATCCAGGCGGCGCTAGCTCCACAACGCGATTGGCAAGGGCACCGTATTCTGGTTTCGGCAGGCCCGACACAAGAGCCGCTCGATCCGGTGCGCTTCATTTCAAACCGCTCCTCCGGTAAGATGGGCTATGCCATCGCCGAAGCCGCCCAGGCAAGGGGGGCTCAGGTGGTCCTCGTCACCGGTCCCACAGCGTTACCGGATCCGAGAGGCGTCGAAGTCGTTTCGGTAGCCACAGCTGAAGAAATGTTGAAGGCCCTGTCTGCGCGTCTTGCATGGTCCACCACTGTGATCATGGCTGCCGCGGTGGCGGATTTTCGTCCCTCGCACCCTGCCTCCCAAAAAATAAAGAAACAGGGACGAGCCGCCCAGACCCTTGATCTCGAACGAACCACTGACATCCTAGCCTCCTTATCTGCCCAACAAACCACGCAACTTATGGTTGGTTTCGCCGCCGAGACCAACGATCTGATCGTCCACGCGAAAGACAAGCTGACGGCGAAAGGGCTCGACCTTATCGTCGCCAACGATGTCACGATAGAAGGAGCGGGATTCGGCAGCAATCAGAACGCCGCCACACTAATCGACCGGCAAGGGGCCATGACCGAGCTGCCCTTGATGCCAAAACGAGCCCTCGCCGACGCGATTCTGGACAGGGCACAAGCGCTGCTTCACACCAGACAACCCAGCCAGGCCCCCAAGTCTGTTGCGAGAGGACACTAGCAACCCATGGCTCAGGATCGGATTGCCGCCGAAAGCGCCCTGGAAATCGATCGACTGGCTAGCCAGTTGGCCAAAGATCCCCAATCGAAAGCCTTCATGCCCTTGGCCGAAGAGTATGGAAAAGTCGGCATGTGGCAGGAAGCCGCAGGCGTCCTTGAAGACGGCCTGAAATTGTATCCCGGCTTCATTACCGCCATGGTGGCCCTTGGACGTGCCTACGACCACATGGGGCACGCCACGAAGGCCAAGGCGATTCTTGAAGAATCCGTCAAATTGAGTCCCGAAAACCTGCGTGCACATCGCACCTTGATCAAGATCTACCAAAGCCAGGGACTAAATGAGTCGGCGCTGCAATCCTGTGCCGTCATTCTAACGGTCAACCCGCGTGATGAAGAAGCGCGCTCAGTCCAATCTGCTCTGGGTGGTCCGCTGAAACAAAAGAAAGAACTGGGACGGTCAAAGCCGGCGGTTGCACCGCCTGCCCCAATCGAATCCACGCCCTCCACTCTGGAGGCGCGAACCGCACCAGATCTACCGGCTTTAACGACGGTCGAACCAAAGAGCGCTTCTGTCGACCCGCTTGTTGCGGCAACGGAACCCGTGAGGACAGCTCTCCCCACACACGACCAGACAGGGGAAGAACTCGCGGTCTCTGATCCCCAAGCTGCCGATACTGTAGTAATGCCTCCGCCATCCCCTCATGTTGAAGTCGTGGCACAACTGGAATCTTGGCTTCGCAGCATCGAATCACGCCGTCACGATCGTGACACAACGAACGAACCACACCCCAAAGTTTCTTAAGATTTTTCACACGTTTGACCGGTCTGAGACGGACTGCTACAATGCCGCCCTGCTGGACCCTGTCATGTGGAATCGTCCTCACGTATCCAGTATGTGAACAGAAAGACATGCTACGAATACGAGTCTTACATGGTCCCAATCTCAATCTGCTTGGAACCAGAGAACAGTCAATCTACGGAACTATGTCTCTCGACGCCATGGACTCAGCCATCACGAAGTTGGCGGAGGAGCTGGCTATACAGGTGGACCTGCGCCAGTCAAATAGTGAGAGTGAGCTCGTCACCTGGATTCAAGAGTCTCGGACGGAATATGATGGGATCATTATTAACCCTGCCGCCTATACCCACACCAGTGTCGCCATTCGGGATGCTATTGCGGCGGTAGGTTTGCCGACGGTTGAAGTGCATCTGTCCAATATTCATCAGCGGGAAGAATTTCGCCATCAGTCCTATATCGCAGGAGTCGCCATCGGGCAAATTTCCGGCTTGGGTCCGACCGGCTATCTTCTCGCACTCCGTGGGCTGCACGATCATCTGACCGCATCCCGACGCCAGAAAACGTCGGCCGCTGCGACATCACGACGGGTGGCAAAAGTAACGAAATAATTGCAGAGCGAATCGAACGACCGACTATAGTCTGAAGGGAGTATCGAGTGATTTCCACGACCGATTTTCGCGGTGGTGTGCGCCTCATGGTTGATAATCAGCCGTTTTATATCGTTGAGTTTCAACATGTCAAACCGGGCAAGGGTGGGGCCTTCGTGCGCACCAAACTCAAGAGCTATCTCTCAGGCAATGTCCTAGATCGTACCTTCCGATCCGGGGAACGGTTTGAGGAGCCGGATCTTGAAGAACGGACCATGCAATTTCTCTATGCGACTGACGACGCCTATACCTTTATGGACACGGAGACCTTTGAGCAACTGACATTCGAAAAGGGTAAGCTTGGCGGAAACGCGGACCTCTTGAAAGAAGACATGACGGTGAAGATTCTGGTGTACGAACATCGACCGATCGACGTCGAGTTACCCAACTTCATCGAATTAAGAGTCAGCGATACCGAGCCGGGTTTCCGGGGCGATACCGCCACAGGCGGCACCAAGCTCGCGACCCTTGAAACCGGTGCCACCATCAAGGTGCCGCTCTATTTGGAAACCGGGACCGTGATCAAGATCGATACCCGTACGCGAGAATACGTGGAGCGTGTTCGGTGAGCAAGCGAACGGTCGGTAAGGCGAAGAAGGGTGGGAGACCGATCATCCTCCCTCAGGCCTTTGCCGCGAACCAAAGCGGGCAGGGAACATCCTTGCTGTCAGGACAACAAAGTAAGCATATCCAAGAACTGATCGATCTACTCAAGAAGAACAACCTGACCGAACTGGAATTGGAACGCGAAGGCCTCAGAATTCGCGTACGGCACGAAACAGGGCTCCGAACGGTTACGGCTACGGTTCCGGAGCAGGGGATATCCGTCTCGACCTCAGCCTCTCAACTGCCTGCTGCAGCCGGTACACAGACCGAAGACACGACCGGTATGATCACCATCGCGTCTCCGATCGTCGGGACGTTCTATCGGTCCCCCTCGCCGGATGCCGATCCGTATGTCGAAGAAGGCGACTTTGTGAAAAAGGGACAGGTCCTGTGCATCGTCGAAGCGATGAAGTTGATGAACGAAATCGAATCGGAGGTGGATGGGCGGGTCACGAAAATTCTGGCCGAAAGCACCAAGCCGGTGGAGTATGGCCAAGCGCTCTTCCTTGTCGATCCGACGGCCACCACCTGATCTCCTTCTCTCGATCCACATCGGAGTACTCGCGTGTTCAAGAAAGTCTTGATAGCCAATCGCGGTGAGATCGCGCTCCGCGTGATTCGCGCCTGTAAGGAGCTCGGCATTAAGACCGTGGCGATCTTTTCAGAGGCCGATGCGGCGAGCCTTCATGTGCGCGCAGCCGACGAGAAGGTCTGCGTCGGGCCTCCCGATGCGGCTCTCAGCTATCGAAATATTCCCAACGTCCTGAGCGCGGCCGAGATTACCGGGGCGGACGCCATCCATCCGGGTTACGGATTTCTTTCCGAGAATGCCCACTTTGCCGAAGTCTGCGAATCCATCGGTGTCAAATTCATCGGCCCTACGTCCGAACACATCGCACTTCTGGGCGATAAAGCCAAAGCACGAGAAATCGTCGCCCACCGAGGTTTACCCGTCACACCAGGCAGTCCTGGCGAGCTGAAGAGTGAACAGGAGGCCCTCGAAGCCGCGGGCAAGGTCGGCTATCCCGTCATCATCAAAGCTTCAGCCGGTGGGGGCGGACGCGGCATGCGGGTCGTGAACAAGGCCGAGGATCTCGCCCGCGCATTTCAAGCGGCGCAAGCGGAGGCGAAGACCACGTTCGGCAACGACGCCGTCTACCTCGAACGATATTTTCTCGAACCCCGCCACATCGAAGTGCAGATTATCGCCGACCACCGTGGACATGTCGTGCATCTTGGGGAGCGCGACTGCTCGATCCAGCGCCGGCATCAGAAGCTGCTCGAAGAGACACCGTCGCCGGCCATCGATGAAAAACTCCGCCGGGCCATCTGCCGCGTCGCCGTCGAAGCCGTCAAAGCCGTGCACTACCGGAACGTCGGCACCGTCGAGTTCCTGCTCGATAAGGACCACAACTTCTTCTTCATGGAAGTGAACACCCGAATCCAGGTCGAACATGCTATCACCGAAATGGTGACCGGCATCGATCTCATCAAGGAACAAATCAGGCTCGCTGACGGACAGTCCCTCTCGTTCAAACAGCAGGACATCAAACTCATCGGACATAGTCTCGAATGCCGCATCAACGCGGAAGACCCTGAAAAATTTACGCCCTGTCCTGGGATGATCACCAAGTACAGTGCGCCAGGCGGATTCGGTGTACGAGTCGACTCGGTGATGGAGTCCAACATGATGGTCGTCCCCTTCTACGACTCCATGATCGCCAAAGTCATCACACATGGACGGGACCGGCAGGAATCCATTTCTCGTATGCGCCGAGCCCTCGACGAATTCGTGATCGAAGGCATCAAGACGACCATCCCGCTGCACAAACGCATCCTCAACGATCCCGACTTCCAAAAGGGCCATGTCTCGACCACGTTCCTCGAACGCTTCCTTGCCAGCTAACGCATTCTGCCACGCTCTCTGACAACCACCCACGATTTCCCTGTCATCCGGTTTGCGATTCTTCCCTCTCTCGCCCTACCCGTATTATTCAGGATGACTTCCACGATAACTGCACGAACGCCCACTGGAGCAGGCCTGGCTGTAATCTTTGCACGGCCAAACTGGCAGGTGCGGCTTCACCGGACTGTTTCAAGTATGAAAACGGTGCAGTACCGTTACGGACCGACACAGAGTGGAAATTGAAAATTGACTCGTCAAGCCACAAAACATAGGGGGGTACCGGAGGGAGGCACAATGCCTATATATTAGGCAAACTGCTGCAAGGACTCTCAGCGCCTGGCATTGTCGACATCACACAACAATCATTCACAGAGTTTTCCACAGAAGCTATGGAATCGGATCTCTGCCGCGTGCGGGGAGCGAGACAGTCCAGGCCGCAATGTTGATACCCGTCCTACGCATGAGACTGTTCGCTATTTCAAGAACGAGCGATCCGGATAATTTTCTATTCTGGAAGCTAGGGGGCAGGGCGGCGAGCATTCATCTCCTTGCGAACCAGTTCCTCGGCCTTTAGCCAATCTTCCACATCGCGCTCCGCCTCTCGCCCTCGTTGCTCATAGAGTTCATAGGCTTTCTTCGCGATCCATTCCCTCACCTCATCCGAATATTTCTGCATGGACTCAGGCTCAGGCGACAAGTTCCGATCCTCTACATGCTGGACGTCAGAAATTTTAGGCTTCATAGGCATCTCCCTTTCGATAGGACAGTCTCTTCAACTACTATACCAGGTGGTCTGGCAGGTTGCGTAAAATGGTTCTCTGACATTGCATTCTCGATCTCGGCACTTCTAAAATACGCCCTCCTGCGAGGTCATTATGCCCTTCTCAATTTATCCCTACGGTCGCTTCCCTGTGCCATGCTCTGCGACCTACCACACGCGCCTACTCATCAAGCCACATCGAGTTTACGTTTTGGGCATCTGGTTGATGGTCATGCTCCTGGTGCTGAGTAGTGGACCAGTGTATGCCGCGTGGATGTTGACGAGTGGCGACGATGAAGCAGGAATGACTGTGTACGTCGACTCAGACACCATTCGCCGCAACGGGAATTTGGCGAAGATGTGGCAATTGTTCGACTACAAGACGGTACAACGCGTGGCGGGCGATTCGTTGTTGTCTATGAAGCGATTCAACGAATTCGACTGTGCGGAAGCACGCACACGCACCCTTGGGTATACATGGTTCTCGGGCAACATGGGAAACGGCAACGTGGTGTACAGTACCACTGAAGTCCAACAGTGGGAACCGGTGGCACCGCGTAGTATCAATCAAACACTGTGGAACGCGGCGTGCGGGAAGAAATAACCACGCGAGACTGGACCAACAGGCTGGATGAGCGAGAGGGACCGAACATGGTGAACGCGCAGCTATTCTGCCTGTGTCGCGCCTTGCGCGGGCGTCATGCACTACGTCTGCGGCGCTATCAAGCTACTAGGTCTTTGCCATGAACGCCGCACGCCTTCACTCTCTCTCCGGCCTCTATATTATTCTCGATCCGTCGGTCTATCCCGGATGTCCCTTGGTCGAAGTCCTGGAGATTGCGGCTCAGGCCGGCGCCTTCCTCTTCCAGTATCGCAACAAGAACGCAGCGATGAAGGATGCCTACACGGAAGCCTTGGTACTCCGGCAGGCTGCTGCGAAGGCAGGCGTCCTCTTTGTCGTCAACGATCGCTGCGACTTGGCCTTGGCTGTGGATGCCGATGGCGTGCATCTGGGGCAGAAAGACTTGCCTCTCGACTTGGCGAGAAAAGTGATGGGCCCTGACAAGCTAATCGGGATCTCCACGCACAATTCTGACCAGGTGCTGGAGGCCACCGCAGGGAGACCGGACTACCTCGGCTTCGGGCCTATCTTCACTCCCGGCTCCAAACAGGACTATGATCCGATTGTTGGCCTTGAAGGGTTACGTGCGATACGCAGGCTCACGTCGTTGCCCATATTTGCAATTGGCGGGATTCAGATCGAACAGGCCGGGGACGTGATCCAAGCCGGCGCAAATGGTGTCGCCGTCATTTCGGCAATCCTCAAAGCTCCGGATATCAGCGACGCCGTGAAGGCGTTCCTCGGCCAGATCCCAGGACCAATCTTGCCAGCTTCATGATCGGCGCAGTCCCGGCAAGCCGGACCATTTCATCGTACCAATTTCGATTCACGCTCGGACTGTAGGGGAGGGGGCCCACCATGGGGACACCAACAAGTCGCCGCAGGAGACGCACGGTCGATTGTTCCTGCACACGAGCAATCTTCGTACGCACCGGTCGACACTGATTCAAGACCAACGCTGCGACGGGAATCTTTCGCCGACGGAGCGCGTGGAGCGTCAACAACGCTTGATTAATTCCCCCTAGGCCCGATCGTCCGATCACAATGACCTGTAACTTCGTTCGATGGATCAGATCTGATATGTTAAATCGCTGTGTAATTGGTACTTGTACTCCGCCAACCCCTTCGACCACCATGAACGCATGCTTCTGACTCAGAGCACGGAACGCTCGCATGATCGTCGCGATCTGCACAGTTGTCCTGTCCGCTCGTGCGGCAGAGAGCGGCGCCACTGGAAGCCGAAAGACATAGGAACACACTTCTGCCAACGAATCCTGGCTTCCAGCCGCTCTTCGCAATCGCACTCCATCTGACTGAGCCTTGGTCGCTCGCGAGACCCCCGTCTCAATCGGCTTCATAACACCCACATCGATACCCCGTTGAATGAGACGCACCACCAGCGCAGAAGCAACAAGTGTCTTCCCCACACCCGTATCAGTAGCGGTGATAAAAACCCCGCGCGGGCCGGAATCGTGGTTGTGTCGTTTGGCGAGTCGCATAGATCGGAATCAAGCAGGCTGAAAAAACTCTATTGGCGCGCGAGAACTCCTACGTTCGGCACGACTAAACAATACTCCCGCAGGATGCTCAAAAAGTTCTTCCAGCAAGGCCGCAGCCGAAGGAAGCACCGGAGGCGTAGCCTCTTGGCTACGTTGAGGATGCTTTCGAGGTGAGAACGAAGCTGGAAGACTTTATCAGCATCCTGCTAGAGCGTTCGGCTGTCACAGTTCCAAACCTGTCCCGATACATCGTTCAGTTGCGCCAGATGCAATACCGTCTTGGCTACTTCCTCTCGTGACGGTGGCCGGCCCAACGCATGACCTCTCCAATTGTCACCTGCCGGCATGGCCTCTTCAGACAACCCCGTCTTCTGCCAGCCAGGCAAAAGGAGATTCACACGAACATTTCCGGATCCCCATTCTAGGGCTGCAGTCTGCACCAGGCCGATGAGACCGGCCTTTGACGCCGCATAGGCGGCTTGCCCCATTGAGCCGTGGAATCCGGCATGCGATCCAATCACGATAATCGATCCGCCACCGCGAGCGAAGAGAGGAGGAGCCATGGCCCGGAGGCAGTGAAAGGTTCCCGTCAAATTCGTGGCCAATACATTCGCCCAATCTTCTGTACGTTGTCGAAGCAGAAGATGGCTCCCTCCGATTCCCGCATTGCACACACACACCGACGGCACTGGTACCTGGCGGCAGGAGGCATCCACCATTTGTTGCACCGCACGCGACTCGCGAATATCGGCCTCGTAGAGCGTTCCGGCTCCACCGATGGCCATCACTTGCGTGAGCGTGTCTTCAGCTGCCGCCTTATTTCGACGGTAATGTATCCCGACAGACCAGCCGGCACCCGCAAAGGCCAGGCTGATGGCTCGACCAATTCCTCCGGACGCACCAGTCACAAGCACCGCACGTCTCTGGTTGTTCTGGTCTATCTGGTTCATCTGGTCTTTCTGGTCTATCTGGTCTGTCCGGTCTATCTGGTGTCTTGCCACCAGACAGACGAGATAGACCAGATAGACAAAGGACTTGTCGGATTATGGGAGGGATACTGTGCGAAGGCAAGCATGCCGTGCCGGTATGGAATTACCCTCCTTATCTTGCCGCCCGCAGGATCCCTATGATACCGTCACCGCATCGCTTACCCAGTGGAGGTCCCAGGCATGCCGCTGAAGAAACCAAGATACCGACGAGTTGTCATTGTGGGCACGGCTCTGCTGCTCGGTTGTGTTCCCTGGTCAGTGCTCCTCGCTGCGGAAGATCCCAGTGTCATTGCCCAATCCGCCGACTATTTCCCCGATCAGGTCGGGAATAAATGGCACTATCGCGGCCAGATTACTGAAGGGCCTCTGCAAACGATCGAACATAAATTTTTCTCCAACGTGTCCTCGGTCACCGGCACAAAACCCATCAAGGGAACGACGGTCACCATATATCACGATACCAATCCAGGAAACCACGGCTCTTCGGATAGTTTCTATCGCCGCGACAGCGTCGGCATCGTTTATTACGGCTCGGAACCTGGTACGCCTTTTGAACGACAGCTTGTGCCCTATCAGATCATACGTTTTCCAATGATGGCCTCATTGTCCTTCCCGCAATTCAACCGCAAGGATCTGGACTTTGGCACTGATTTGGATCGAGACGGCATCGACGAAAAGGCCGATGCGCAGGGCGATGCCACCGTGCTGGGACAGGAATCGGTCACCGTGCCGGCCGGTACATTCAAGGATGCCGTGAAGGTAGAGGCGCGCATGCACATGCAGATTCATCTCTCGAGATCAAAGCGGACAGCCATCGGAACCGATGTGATGACCGCATGGTTTGCGAAAGGTGTGGGCTTGGTCAAGTATGTCGAGCGGCAGGAACTCTCACGATTGGAAGACCGAGGCGTAGTCACGGATATCATAGAAGAACTGGAATCGTACGAGATTAAACCACCGAAGGCCTCACTCGGGCGGCGCGAATCCTCGCCGGAGGGTCTGCTCGCTGATAACACGGGTGACCATGAATTGCGTCAGGTACTCTTCACCTCCGGCCTTCGCTCCGACTCCGGAGAGTCGATGGCCTCCAAACGGCTGACGGCCCACTAACGCGCCCGTGATTGGACGATTCAGATAGAGATTTCCGACATCGAATTGCCGGCGGGCCAGTTCCAGATTGTACGGGCTTCGCGAATAGACTCCGCCGGTGAGTGCGTAGGCCGTCGAATTCGCCAGGGTCAGCGCTTCTTGAAAGGAAGCGGCTTTCATCACTGAAAGGATCGGCCCAAAGATTTCCTCCTGAGCTATTCGATGCGTCGGCGCCACATCCGCAAAGACCGTTGGCCCGACATACCAACCTGGACCAGTCACAGTTCCTTCTACCAACAAACGAGCTTCCTTCTTTCCAATCTCGATATAGTCTTGAATCTTGGACTGCGCTCGACAATCGATCACCGGCCCGACCTGTGTGCCAGGCTCTTCAGGATTTCCAACCCTCAGACTCAGCACAGCCTCTTTGAGGCGCTCCAGAAAATTATCATAGATCGCCGCATGCACGATCGCCCGAGAGCACGCGGAGCATTTCTGCCCCGCATAGCCGGTGAACGATGAGACCACCCCGGTGATCGCGTCATCGAGATCCGCCGTCTCATCGACAATGATCGCATTTTTCCCTCCCATCTCCGCCAGCACCCGTTTGACCATGTGTTGTCCCGGCATAAGAGTACCGGCATCTTTCAGCATGCCGAGGCCCACATCTTTCGAACCGGTAAAAGCAATTGTGGCAATATCGGGATGACACACCAACGCCCGTCCAATATCGGGTCCACCCGGCAGACAACTAAGTACCCCTTCAGGCACCCCTGCCTCCCGCAGAATCTCCGTGAGCCAGTACCCCATCATTGGTGACCGCTCGGAGGGTTTGAAGATCACGGGGTTTCCGGTTACGAGCGCCGCAGACACCATGCCGGTGGGAATCGCCAGCGGAAAATTCCATGGAGCGATGACGGCCGTCACCCCGCGAGGGCTATAGAGGCGCTGGTTCAGTTCACCCGGCGCCTGTCCTAACCTTCTTGGGAGCGCAAGCCTGCGCCAGTCTGCCGCATAAAACTCCAGAAAGTCGATCGCTTCCGCGAGATCCGCATCCGCTTCCCGCCACGGCTTCCCACATTCCACAATCTCCCATGCCGCCAACTCATCGCGCCGTTTCCGCATGAGCGAAGCGGCGGCACACATGATGTCCACTCGCCGTTCTGGTATGGTGTCACGCCAGGCTCCCCATACTTGAACTGCCCGACGCACCGCCTGCTCGACATCCTCCGAACTCGCGCTGGGCAACCGGCCCACGACTTCATCCGGGCGTCCGGGATTGCAGGACTCGATGAGAGGCCCTGTCAGGTGCGGTCCCCCTGAAGACGAAGCCCACTGACGGCCCAGTTCTGACCGCACGGTCGCTACGGCCTGCTGCATCAACACACGGCTGTCAGCCTGTGCAAAGTTCCGCTGCGGTTCATTGTGAAACTCCTGCATACCCGCCGACGGGGACATGAGGGACGGCTTCTGAGTCACCCCCTCAAGAGCTGGCGGAGCCAACAACGTACGCAACGGGTGAGACTCCACATACTCCTTGCGTAGGAATGATTCGTTCGAGGTATTTTCCAATAACCGCCGTACGAGATAGGCCATGCCTGGAAGCAGATCGCCCACCGGGGTATAGAGCCGCAATCGGCGCCCATACTGCATCACGGCATGCTGAAAAGGCTCGGCCATTCCGAAGATCATCTGATATTCCCAGGTCTCCGGAGAAAGCCCGAGCGATTCGGCAACCGCCTCGATGTAGGCCAGCGTACGGAGATTGTGCGTTCCAAATGCCGGCCGTATCAGGGATGTCTGAGATAAAATCTGACGCGTAAGCGCTTCATAATTGGCATCCGTCTCCGCCTTGTGCTCAAAGAGAGGAACAGCCCAGCCTCGTTGCCGATAGCGGATCGTGTCCGAATCCCAGTACGCTCCCTTCACCAATCGAACGGTAATGGGCGCCCCACGCCGGCGAACCCAGGTCAGAAGCTCCTCGATATCTCGTGCTGTCTCCCGATGGTAGGCCTGCAACGCGAGACCCGCATGGGGATAATCCTTATAGGAAGCTTCCGCAAAGAGTCTGGTGAATATCTCCACCAGCAAGGTTTTCGTATCGGCTTGTTCCATATCGAAAATCAAGGAAGCGGGGAGGCGCATCGCCAAATCGAGGATGGGTCGAAGCCGTGCCGCCACCGAACGGTAGCTTCCTTCCGGATCGATCGGGTCGAGATGAGGGGAGAGTGCGGAGATTTTGATGGAGAGTTGGACTCGCGGTATCGGCCCGATATGGTCGCGCTCCAGGCGTGGAGCGGATGGCCACGATGCGGATTCGCGCGTGAGTAGAGTCAGGGCTTCTACGCAGCGATCGCGGTACCGATCAGCCTCACGATCGCTGATGGTGGCCTCACCCAGCAAATCCACCGACCACGCTCGCCCTTGCTGCCAAAGATCGGTCAACTGCGGTGCCGCCTCTTCGACTGTTGCACCGGCAATGAAGCTGCGCGCCATATGCTCGACCTGACTTCTGATCGCCTTGCCGCTGAGCCGAGCCCCCAAGCTGGTGGCGGAAAGAATGTTGAGCCCCCATTGACCGCCGAAGATCGGGATGCCTCCGTCGCCCAAATACTCGCGAGCCAGCGCAACCACTTCCTCATCGTCTATGATCGAGGGCAGGACATCGATGAATCGAAACAGCTGTGTCTTGAAGCCGCTGTCCTGCATGGCCATGTTAAGGGCCGATTGCGACCACCAGCGGCGCTCGAAAAGAGTAGGCGTCCGACCTGCAGAGAGACGGGCGAGTTGTTCACCGATACGGTATACGGTGGGTTCGAGAGGGGAAGGCATTTCTGACATCTGCACCCCACTGGCAGTGAGACGGAACCCTGTCAGTATACACTGTGAGCATTCACTTGAAACATTTGAATAAATTCGGTATGCTGTAGGAGCGAAGTTTCTTTCCCCTAGCTTTACCCAAGAAATGAAGTGAGAGTTGTGCGCCCAGAGGAGAGCTAATGCTCGCTACAACGACTGAAACCGCACCAGCCAAGGCTGAGTTTTCTCCGCTAAACTTTGCGCTATTCTGCGCCATCGTTATCGCCACAACCATCGGACTTCCACTCTATGGTTACTATTACGGATTCAGTCTCTTCGACTGGATGCTGTTCATGGTCATGTACATAGTCACAGGTATGGGAATCACCGTCGGCTATCATCGTTTAGTGTCGCACCAGAGTTTCGAATGCCCGAACTGGGTCAAGGCCTGTATCCTCGTTGCCGGTGGTTGGGCATTGCAAAACTCCGCCCTCAAATGGGGCAGCGACCATATCCGTCATCATGCCAAGACGGATGAAGAAGAAGACCCCTACAACGCCACCAAGGGATTCTGGCACAGTCACTGTGGCTGGCTCTTCTACAATAGCATCCATCGCAAGGACAAATACGAGATCCGTCTGCGCCGCGACCCTGTCGTGATGTGGCAAGATCGCTACTACTGGCCGATCGTGATCGTGGGACTGCTGCTCCCTTTTGTGCTTGGTGTATGGCACGGCGGCTGGCAAGGTGGCATCAGCGGCTTCCTCTTGGGTGGTCTCTTCCGGATGTTCATGGTGCTGAACTCCACCTTCACGATCAATTCACTCTGTCACATGGTGGGGGCACAGCCATATAGTACAAAGGACAGTAGCCGCGATAGTTGGCTGGTCTCCTTTGTCAGTTTTGGAGAGGGCTACCACAACTTTCATCACGCCTTCGCGCGCGATTTCCGCAACGGACCGAAGTGGTACAACTTCGACCCCTCGAAATGGATCATTTACACTCTCTCGCTGATCGGGCTCGCAAGCAATCTTCGCCGCAACGACCCCACCGTCGGATAAGCGATCCGTGATAATTCAGGTAAATAGGCTGAAGGCTTTCAGGGCTGGGCTTCTTGCCTGCCAAGATCCATCTCTGCATGTACTCAAGATCCTAGAAACCGGAAAGATGTTGATTAGCTTGGTCAGCGCGTTGCGTGTTCCGTATCGCCTTCAGGCTATCTACCTGAACTACTATTCCCCCACTGCTCAATAGACCCATTTTCTTTCACCCCATCCTTCGCTTATGATGTAGTGACTGGCTTGAGAGCCAGTTCTATTATAGTTGACTGTGCACCAATCAGGATGCTCAAAAAGTCTGTCCAGCAAGGCCGCAGCAAGTGAAGACCTGAGGCGTACCCTCTGTGGTACGTTGAGGATCTGAACGATGCGAGAACGCCGCTGGCGGATTTTTTCAGCATCCTGCTAGAGGAGGAGCGTTTCATGGCTGATGAACATCCCGCTGAACCCCAAACTGGTCACGGGAAAGACAACCTCATTCCCGGCGTCAAATATGTCATCGCCGTGAGCAGCGGCAAAGGGGGGGTTGGCAAATCCACGGTTTCCGTGAATCTCGCCGTGGCCATGGCCTTGACTGGGGCTAAGGTCGGCCTGCTCGATGCGGATATCTACGGCCCGAACATTCCCATGATGATGGGCGTGACCAAGCCTCCTGAACAGAAGGACGGTAAGATCGCTCCTGCTGAAAGTCACGGCGTCAAGCTTATCTCCATGGGGTTTTTCGTCCCGGAAGACACCGCCGTGGTCTGGCGAGGGCCAATGGTCCATACCGCTATTCAACAACTTTTCCGGGACGTGCTGTGGGGCGAACTGGATTACTTACTCATCGATCTGCCGCCCGGCACTGGAGACGCGCAGCTCACCCTTACTCAGTTGGTCCCGCTGACCGGCGCCGTCACCGTCACGACACCACAAGAAGTCGCGTTGCACGACGTCCGTAAAGGCATGATGATGTTCCAAAAGGTCAATGTGCCGCTCCTCGGCATTGTGGAAAATATGAGTTACTTTCTCTGCGGCCACTGCGGCGAGCGGACAGAAATATTCTCACATGGAGGAGGGGAGCGGGCCGCCGCAAAACTCGGCGTGCCGTTCCTCGGTCGAGTACCGATCGACCCGGCAATTCGGGACGGCGGTGACTCGGGCAACCCGATCGTCGTAGCCGATCCGGCGTCTCCGCAATCGGCGGCGTTCCGGGAGATCGCACAAAAAATTATTGCGGAAGTCACCGGCGCCGCAAAGGGAGTTCCACCGATCGAAAGCCTACTTAGCAAAATCAAGAATCCGTCTGCAAAGACATAATCGACAAACGAAAGAACGGGGCAGGCGATGGGAGAGTTCGTACGAGTGGCGCGCACAGCCGCCATGCAACCGGGCCAAGGGTTTTGTGTAGTGTGTCTCGTTTGCTTGGTTGAACCAGACCAACTAACGAACACAACAGACCAGATAAACTAGCTCAACGCGCCCGCTAGGCTCTTGACTATGGAAGTGCCAAGTATGGACCGGAGCGACGTACTGTTCCTCTATCGTCAAATGCTGCTGATCCGCCGGTTCGAAGAAAAATCGGCGGAGATGTACGCCCTTGCAAAAATCGCCGGGTTCCTGCATCTCTACATTGGTGAAGAGGCCATTGCGGTAGGGGTTGTCGCCGCCCTTCGACCGGATGACTATGCGATCAGCGCGTACCGTGATCATGGTCATTGTCTTGCCCGAGGCTCCGACCCCGGTCATGTGATGGCCGAACTGTTCGGCAAAGCGACAGGCCTGTGCCAGGGCAAAGGGGGCTCCATGCACCTCGTGGATGCCACGCGCCGCTTCATGGGCGGCTACGCCATTGTCGGAGGTCACATTCCCCTTGCCACAGGCCTTGCATTCGCGACCAAGTATCAGTCGCTCGACCTCGTGACCGTTTGCTTCTTCGGTGAAGGGGCCATTCCGAGCGGTCAGGCACACGAAGCGCTTAATTTGGCTGCCTTGTGGAAACTTCCTGTCATCTTCGTCTGCGAAAACAACCGTTACGGCATGGGAACGCCGGCTGAACGAGCCATCGCACTCTATGCGGACGTGGCAGAGACGGCCCGCTCCTATGGCATTGGGGCCGAGCGCATAGATGGGATGGATGTATTGGCCGTGCGCGATGTGATGCGCAAGGTCGTCCAGCAGGTACGCGCCGGGCATGGACCATTTTTCATCGAGGCGATGACCTATCGGTTCATGGGCCACTCAATGTCCGACCCGGCACACGGACACTACCGGAAAAAAGAAGAAGTGGATGAACATCGTAAACGCGACCCGCTTCTACTGCTGAAGCAGACGATCCTGAGCACCAATCTCGGTGCCGAGTCCGATTTCATACAGCTTGAGCGAGAAGTTAGCGACGTCGTGGCAGCCGCCGTCAAATTCGCGGATGAGAGTCCTTTTCCTGCTCCATCGGACTTGTACACCCACGTGATGCAGGAGGACTAAGAGAATCTATGCTGATGTCGTATCGAGAGGCTCTCAACCAGGCCATGCGGGAGGAGATGCGGCGCGACTCGCGTATTTTTCTCATCGGCGAGGAAGTGGGCTACTACCAGGGCGCCTTCAAAGTCAGCAAGGGTTTCGTGGAGGAATTCGGCCCGCAACGGGTGGTGGATACTCCGATTACGGAAGCCGGCTTCACGGGTCTGGCAATCGGCGCCGCTATGGCGGGGCTGCATCCCATTGTCGAACTGATGACCATGAATTTCGGAATTCTTGCTCTGGATCAGATCGTCAACAACGCCGCAAAAGTTCATTACATGTCGGGAGGTCAGCTGTCAGTGCCGCTGGTGATTCGCGGGCCTGGCAGCGCCGCTCACCAGTTAGGCGCGCAGCATTCGCAAAGTCTGGAGGCCTGGTTCTGTTACGTGCCGGGATTGAAAGTGATTGCGCCGGCTACTCCGCATGATGCGAAGGGCCTGCTGAAGAGCGCGATCCGAGACAACAATCCTATTATCTTTATCGAGGCGCAATTACTGTACGGAACGAAGGGGGACGTCGGAGACGGTGAGTACACGATCCCTATCGGTCTCGCCGAGGTAAAGCGTGCGGGACACGATGCGACGATCGTCGCCTATTCGAAGATGCTCCTGCTGGCGCTGGAAGCAGCCGACCAGTTGAGTCAAGAAGGCATCGAGGTCGAAGTCATCGATCCCCGCACCCTCAAACCCTTAGACCTCTCAACAATCGTGGCCTCAGTCAAAAAGACCGGGCGTCTCGTGATTGTCGAAGAAGGTTGGCGGTTCTGCGGGTTGGGCGCTCAGATAGCCGAGAGCGTGTATGCAGCGGCGTTCGATTATCTGGATGCTCCCATCCAGCGCGTCACCGGCGAAGATGTGCCGATGCCCTATAGTCGCCCATTGGAAGACGCCGCCATCCCGGACAAGCCGCGCGTCATCAAAGCTGTCAAAGCCGTGTGCGGCACACAGTAAGCAAGGAGGCACGATCACCCATGTCATCACAAACCCCAACTTACCATCACATTGAGATCACGGAGATGCTCGTTCGGCTCTATGTGTTCCTCACGCAGTATCTCGATCGGTGCCTCGATGAGGCAGCCAGGAAGGCGTACCCGGACGAGGAACTGCACGTGCATCTCTCCACGACGCGCGAAGCGATGGCCGACATTCTCGCTGTGAATCCAGTGGTCAAGAGCAAAGTCGAGAAGGAATGCAAGGACGTGCTCGCCCTCGGGGCTGCGATCCTGAAAGGCGGCCATGAGCGAGCTTCGGCGATGGAGCCGATGCGGGCGCAACGCGCCATCCTGAAGAACAAGACCATTGCATTGAGCGATCTTTTGGGTGTGTTCCGGGCTCTCTGACAGAAGGAAACGCGTGATGCGCGGGAAGAGCGAGAAAGGCGCGACGTGGACGGAATAGATTGCTACCTCGTTTGCCCATCTCGCACGGCTTTCTATACGGGACTAGCGATGTCAGACGAGATACAAGAGAAACATCAATTGGCCGGCTTCGATGCACGCGAACGGGGTTTTAGTAGACCAGTCGTGTATGAGCAAGCCGATGGAGGCTATCAAGCTATTCTGCGATATGAAACGACGCGAGTGGTCACCGCCGCACAAGCCACGCCGGGAGCGGCGCTGGAGGAACTCATTCGCACGCTCCAAGGACAGGGCTATTCGCAACTTCGCAGCCAACTGAGCGTCCGTCAAGGCGCCTACTTGGGATCTCAGGAACCCTGGATCGAGTATCCGGATCCTGTGAGGCAGCCTGAAACGCCAGATGGATTGATCGGCAAGTTCTTCTCATGGTTTAACCGCTCTACGAGTAGTTAAATAGTGATGATGATTGAAAGGCAACTTAAAATCTTAAGGATGCTCAAAAAGGCCGGCGGTCACACCCGCCCAGCCCCAGGTGCGCCAAGACGCACCTCTTTCCCGGGCGAGGCCGCAGGGATGACACAACCGGAGGCGTAGCTTCAGAATTACGTTGCGGATTGTGTCGAACCGAGAATGAAGCATGGGAAAAGGCGCGTCTTGGCGCGCCGACGTTGGGCGGGTGAAATAGGGACTTTTTAGCATCCGTGAGGGAATTTTATGGCTAGTCGCGTTGTCATGCCAAAACTAACGGACACCATGGAAGAAGGCGTCCTTCTTGCCTGGAAGAAGCACGAAGGGGATTCGGTGCAGGCAGGGGAGGCGCTCGCTGAAATCGAAACCGACAAGGCCATCATGGATCTTGAGGCCTTTGCCTCCGGTATCCTACGCAAGATCCTGGTGCAGGATGGGGCCACCGTCATGTCCGGAACGTTGATCGGCGTCATCGGTGGGGCGGATGAAGACATCACCGCGGCATTGACCGACAAGATCACGGCGGCGCCGTCGGTCGCTAGTGGAACGAAAGCAAGTTTTCCTTCTGCTGCCGATCCGGCGCCCGCCTTACCAGCGGGTCCACAGGACACTCGTGTCATCGCCTCGCCTCGTGCGAAAGCGCTGGCTGCCGACCGTGGCATCGATCTTTCCACCATCACGGGAACAGGTCCCGGCGGGCGGATCGTGGAAGAAGACGTCGTGAAGGCCCCTGCGACGCAGACGCTGCCGGCTGGAACAGATCAACCACTGAGCCAGATGCGGAAGGCTATTGCGCGAGCGACGGCACAGAGCAAAGGGCCGGTGCCGCACTTTTATCTGACCAGCGACATCGATATGGAGCAGGCAGAGCGGGTTCGTGATCAGATGAAACAGAACCGAACCACGCATCCCTCCGTCACCGACTTGCTGATCAAAGCCGCAGCGATCGCGCTCACCCGCCATCCGGACATCAATGTGTCCTTCACCGGCCCGGCCATCAGGCGGCATGCGAGCATCGATATCGGCATCGCCGTCGGCATCGAGGATGGCTTGATCACGCCGGTCATTCGCAATTGCGGTGCGAAGTCGCTGGATGAGATCTCGACCGAATCGCGGACGCTGATCGACCGGGCCAGGAACAAACGCTTGCAGCCGCAGGAATACACGGACGCCACGTTCTCGATCTCGAACTTGGGAATGTTCGACGTGGAAAACTTCATTGCAGTCCTCATCCCCCCACAGGCCGCATCCATCGCGGTGGGTGCTATCCGCGGCGTGCCCGTCATCAAGGACGGCACAATCAAGGCGGGCCGACGCATGAAGGTGACGCTATCCTGCGACCACCGGGCGCTGGATGGTGTACAAGGGGCTACCTTCCTGAAGGAATTTAAACGTATTCTTGAACATCCTTCGGAGTTGCTCTCCCCCAAGGAGACTTCATGAGCTTCATCCCTTTAGACCAACTCCGATCGTCTTCAACCGACTCATCTCAGGCCCTCACCCCTCACCCCTCACACCACTCCTCGTTGCAGCGCTTGCCGTCCTGGTACAAAGTCGTCGCGAAAACCGGCCCGGACTACCTCGACATCAAGCACACAATGGACAGGCTCACGCTCCATACCATTTGCGAGGAAGCGCGATGCCCGAACCGATGGGAATGTTGGAACGCGCGCACCGCGACGTTCCTCATTCTGGGCGACATATGCACCAGACGCTGCCACTACTGTTCAGTCGAGACAGGCCGTCCGCTGGCAATCGATCGTGCAGAACCGCGTCGCGTCGCAGAGGCGATCCAGGTACTGGGCCTCAGACATGCCGTGATCACATCGGTGAACCGGGACGAACTGGAGGATGGCGGCGCCGCGATCTTTGCCGAAACGATCAGGCAGACCAGACAACTCAGCCCAGATTGTACGATTGAAGTATTGATTCCGGACTTCGAAGGAAATGAAACAGCCCTCGCGATGGTCTGTGCCGAGAAGCCGGAGATTCTGAATCACAACATTGAAATCGTCCGGAGGCTGTTTCCTGCAATTAGACCACAAGGGAAATATCAACGATCAATCGAGTTACTCGGCAAGGCAAAGGAATTGGGCATGCGCACCAAATCCGGATTGATCCTCGGGATGGGAGAAACCATGGACGAAGCTCGCGAAGTCATGCGCGACCTCCGCTCCGTCGGCTGCGACATCATGACCATTGGTCAGTACCTTCAACCGACAAAAGGACATGTGCCCGTTGCTCGGTTCTACGATCCCAGCGAGTTTGCCCTGTTCAAAGAGGAGGGGAAGGCCCTTGGCTTCACCCACGTCGAATCAGGCCCGCTCGTCCGCAGTTCTTACCACGCAGAGCAACAGGTAGCCTCCGAAGCGTGAAGGATATGCCTCGGCCATGAGTCACAACAACAACGTCGTCATCATTAGCGCTCATCCCGATGACATGGAAATCGGCATGGGCGGGACGGTCGCCAAACTGGTGGAGTCCATGGCTGTGATTACGTCCGTCGTCATCACGAACGGTGGCCGGTCATCCAATCCATTTGCGTTGACGGAGCAGCGGATGGCCGATGTAAGAAGAGAGGAAGCGCTTCGAGCCGCCGGCGTCTTGGGAGTAGAGGATGTGATCTTTTGTGACGAACCGGACGCGGCGGACGAGATCAATACCAAGGCTGTGAAACGGAAACTTGTCCAGACAATCGCTCGCCTCCGACCGACGGAGGTCTACACGCTGGATGAGGAACTTGACCGGCATCCGGCGCACCGCCTGGCCGGCAAGCTGGCTCGGGAAAGTGTCCTTGAAGCCGACATCGTGCTTAGCGGCGGCCTTTGGGCATATGAAATCTGGAGCCTCTTCACAACCTGGGACCGTCTTGAGTACATCGACAGCTACATGGCCAAGAAGATGGCTGCCATTGCGGAGCATCAAAGTCAGGTGGCATCGATACCCTATGGGGAAGGGGTCATGGGATTGAACCGTTGGCGAGCCGTGTTCGCCGATCCCAAGGCCAACACGCCGACAGGTGTGTATGCGGAAGTCTTTCGACGGATCATGATTTCTCCTCGTTCTCAATAGGCCTCCGTTTCGTCACCCACTCTTTTCCATTACCCGCAAGATGCCCAGCGAGACGAGGTGGGAATCCAATTTGTCCACGTCGCGCCTTTCTCGCATGTCTCGCGTTTCACGCGCCACGGTCAGTGACGAATGTCCCTGTTCTTTGCACATGCGATTCGCGTACCATTGACACACGATGGAAAGCCTTCATCAACTCGAAACGATTATCCTGCTATTGATAGCCGTACTCGCCCTCGCGGCATTCGCGCGTAAACTCGTGATTCCTTATCCCATCTTGCTGGTGATCGAAGGGCTGGTCTTAGGCCTCATTCCCGGAGTGCCCACGCTGCGGCTCGATCCTGACGTCGTGTTCCTGGTCTTCCTTCCGCCTATTCTCTGGTCAGCGGCCTACTTCACATCGTGGCGCGATTTTCGTTGAAGACGAGATGGCGATGGGATTCGATACATCGACGAGGATTGATGCCGGCGCGAGACTTCCGGCAGAGAATGAATAGACACACGTGCGGTAGAGCCCTGGAGTCTACGCGAATCCTACCAGTCACCCGCTGTTCCATCCGGGCATTGACGCGCGTTCGAGAGCGGTTGATAGGACACGGGGGCATCCTTCAGATCGGGTTCATCGGGGCGCAGCATCGTAAATTCAATCTTTTCATTCGCGAACGTTTCGTCACCGGTTCGCAGCACACTCTCCCGATTCAGAATCTTCATGGCGTTGAGGCGAGAGATTTTGAGCGGAAAGGTCCCGAACTGATCTCCTGACAGAGAGGTGACCTGAATCGTCATGCGGCCGCGGTCTGTATAAATAAACTGACGCAGTGTCTCGTCAATAGGAGTCTTCACACTGATGACCCCTGACGTCATTGGTGCGATCGCCGGTAGCATGATGACATACGTGGCGGGGGTATCCTTCGCCGTCGTGTCCAACGACCCGGTCGCTTCCACATTCGATGTCGTAAACAGTGTGGTGGAGGGGCGAAGGAGAGGGGATTTGATAGCCATGCGGAGGTTGGTAAGAGGTTGCTCCGTCACATTCTCAATGAGAAACTTGATCAAGACCCAGGATTGCGGATCAGGGGTCTTGGCCCGGCCTTTTGGAAATGCCTGCTCGATTCGCCGAAGACTGCAATCGGTGACAAGGTTACGATTTTCGTAAAAATAGGCTTTGGTATTTCCCTCCAGGAGGGAAGCCCGCTCATATCCGTAAAAGGCGACGCCAACAAGGATTGGTACAGGCTTGAACCAAGACACAATCACAGGGATGAGAAACAGGAGCAACGAGGCGAAAAATCCAATGCTGAGTATCTTATTGAGCCGGCTTTGCCGTCCAAACCACCTCCACCATTCCTTGAGGAGCATCATGTCCGTTCACTCAAACTGAGTCGTTCACCAACCGCCGCACATAATGAACCAATCGTTCCGCCGTATGTTTCGGAGTCTCAACCGTCTCGACCCCGAACTCCTGCCCGCGTGACCACCGCACGATGGCGTTACGTACGTCGATACGTTGCTCATTCGGCAGCGTCACGGTCAATGAGAGGCTTTCACCCGGTCTCATCGGCAGATCTCCTGAGAGACGCCAACCTGAACGCGAGAGATTCCACACAGTGCCAACACCTGTAAAAGGACCAGCCGAGTACGAGACAACACATTGCACAGGAAAGCGGCGGAAGAGACGAATCGAGAAGGGCATAGAGCCTCGCAGGGGAGAGCTATTGGAAGTATTGTAGGAGGCGAGACGAGCAAACCGCAAGGCGTGGGACTCGAACATGACCGTATTATGGTAAGAAAACGGTGTCTGGACCATTGTTTAAGCTCAGAGCCATGAGTTGAGGATTACACATGGGCCGACCATTGGTCCCCCGTCAGCAGATGCCGTGCATCACGTGCTCATCGTGCGAACGCGCGTAGATCAAGAAAATACAGGCTAACGGAGCATCGGCCGTCGACGGAATTGTTGCTCGCTTGCTCGGCCGTGATAAAGCGAGTATTCTCTGCAACCCTTACAAAATAACGATTGCGAGAGGCTCGGGGTGCCACGGAACGATCAAGCCGTCCGCCAATTGGGAATTATGCAGAAGCTTGAGGCGGCTCTAGTTACGTGTGTTCCCCGCGCGAGTGGGGATGAACCGTACGCCAAGGCGCTCACCATTGCGGAGACGATGGTGTTCCCCGCGAGCGCGGGGATGAACGAAGACCGGCCAGCGCCGCGTGGTGGAGTACCTTCTGAGTCCTTTACTCAAATCAGTCAAGTAAAGCATTATGGATTGATGAATAGATGATTGATCTGTAAATGTTAGTGTCTCTTCTCATCACTGCTCTTACCATGGGATGACTTGGATTTTTTTGCCAAGCTGAAGGGGCCGCTGGAGGAGGGGAGAGCAGCCTTGAAGCGCCATCGCCTCCGTTTCAGACATTAAACCTGACCTTACGCGGTGCTTTGGCGGCGGCGGTTGAAAGCAATCCCGATGTGATCCTCTATTATGAGCGGATCGAAGCGGCTGGGCGTCGTTGACGAGCTTTGTGATCAGGGGAATGTCAGAGTCGAGTGATGGTCGGCGTCGAGAAAGGCTTAAGCTTGGAATCGGTATCGCGCTCTATGGCCGCGAACTCGCGATTCACTCGCAGGCTCTCTTTTCTCACTTTGCTCGACGCCTTGGCCAGTCGTTTACCCGGCAGTTGCGCCTGCGTGTGTCGATTCATGCGTTCGATGGCGCAGCGGATGTATGTTGCTTGTGATATGTGAAGAGACTTGGCACATCGGCCTGTCATCTTCCACAGCTCCTCTGGCATCTGTAAAGAGATCATTTCCATGATGGCGCTTCAGTATACCCCAAAGACGGTTGACTGACAGCGGTATTAGCCAACGCTCTCTCCGCTGTGGCACAAGTTCGGGAAAACCTGGTGGAGGGTTTGTTTCAATTGAATGCCGTGCGCGTCAATTTTTCAGGATATACATGTGTCCGTTGAAATCTTCTCGCGACGAGGGTAGTGTGGGGTGGGATACATGTGGCGATAGTGACGCACGAGTTAACATAATCATTCTTATCAGACATAAGAGATTTTTTCTTTATGCCCCTTGAACTCTTCGGTCGTATTCAACAGGAACTCTCAATCACCGGCAGCGCGATCTATGAAACCGTCCTTGCGCTTGCCGAACGTGCCAACCGTAAAGTCCAGGTCCTCCGTTTACACAGTCTGGCATCGAGCTTACTGAGCCAGATCGAACAGGGTCATGGCGACCTCGGCCGTCAAATTTCAGCGCTCTGTGTGAAGCGCCCACCCTTCGGCCATGAGGCAGCTCCGCACCCTCATCAGTTGGAAAACGTCCTCGGTCAGGCCGGCGACCAGATTCAGCATCTGAAACACACCCTGCTCAGCGTCGACAGCCAAATCCGCGATCTCAAGCTGGAAACAGTTCACCACGATCTCCTAGCCCTGCAACAGGACCTGGGTCTTCGCGCGGCAGCCATCGAACGGTTTCATGTCGTCAAGGGATCACCGTTCGCTGGACGGACTCTTGGTCAGGTAGCACTTCCTTCGTCAGTTCGTCTCGTCACGGTCTTGCGTGGACCATTTCTCGTGCCGCCCGATGATGCCCTGGTACTCCGCGTCGGCGATGTCTTGATCATGATCGGACTGCAAGCCGAACTCGCCCAGGTAGCCTCTGAGATCACTCAAGCTCGGAACGCGAAGTCGGCGTAAGTCATCAGCGAGACGTGCGCGACAAGCGCGACTCGAAGTTCGAAGCTCCGGGTTTGAAGTTCAGAAAATCTCGAACTTCGGACCTCAAACTGTTATCCCTATCGCCCGTCCCGCTTTTCTCGCAAGTCTCGCAAGTCCCGCGCGAATATATGTACAATGCTGCGAGGGGTTACAGATGACTCGCATGCCACAAATCTTCATCAGCCTTGTGTTCGCAGCTCTGTTCGATACGTTCGCTGCAGCTGAGACCACCATACCAAAATCCGGCGACACGCCGGGTCTCCGCGCACTGGAAGAAATTCAAACTGTCATCACCGATTTAGCCGAATCGGCAAAACCCTCCGTGGTGAACCTCATTCCCCTATCCGCACTAGGACGAGGGCGTGAGCTGTCTCAAGAACGGGCTCCCAATGCCTCAGGATCAGGGTCCGGTGTCATCATTGATCCTGATGGGCACATCGTCACGAACAACCATGTCATCGGCGACGCGACGGAAATCGAGGTCCGCTTTTCCGATAAGTCCAAGCTGATTGCGAAGGTTGTCGGCAGGGATCAGGATACCGACTTAGCCCTCCTCAAGGTCACCGCCGATCATTCCCTGCCTAGCGCGAGATTCGGAGATTCGTCAGGCGTGCGCGTCGGGCAATGGGTGCTCGCCGTGGGAAATCCGTTCGGACTCGATCGGACAGTTACGCTCGGCGTAGTCAGCGGGATCGGCCGGGAAAATATCAATCTCTCACGCTACGAAAATTTCATTCAAACGGACGCGTCAATCAATCCCGGTAACTCGGGCGGCCCGCTCTTCAATCTGCGCGGCGAGATCATCGGCATTAATACCGCCATCATTAACTTCGCCCAAGGGATCGGCTTCGCGATTCCCTCCAACATGGCTAAGCAAGTGATTCAGCAATTACTGACGCAGGGACGGGTGACACGAGGCTGGCTGGGCGTCGGCATCCAACCGCTCACGGAGGAATTGGCACGCAAGTTCGGGGTCAACGAAGGCGACGGGGTGCTGGTCAACGAAGTCTTCGAAAAGAACCCGGCTGCAGCAGCCGGCATCGAACCCGGCGACATCCTGACCCGTATTGACGGCATTGTGATCGACACACCAAACCGGCTCTCTCGCGTTGTGGCGGGATTGCCCCCGGGCTCAACGGCAAAAGTTGAGATCGTCCGCGATCAGCAACGCTTAGTGCTGGACGTCGCTCTCGTTGAACGCCGAGACCACGCCGTCATCACTTCGCTTCCCCCCCAGGCACGCGCTGACGTCACGCTCGGCCTCGATGTGCAAGATCTCACACCGAGCCTTGCCAACAAATTTAAGCTACAGGAAAGCCGTGGCGTACTCATCAGCAAGGTGGAGGCCGGAAGCCTCGCCCAATCGGAAGGCCTTCACGAAGGCGATCTCATCAAGGAAGTGAACCGTATTGATGTCGGTTCGGTCGGAGAATTCAGCAGCGCAGTCTCCAGGGTCCGGCAAGGCGAATCCATTTTACTCCGCGTAGTGAGAGAAAGCCGCGCATTCTATGTGGTGCTCAAATCGACAGACCCCTAGCCCGGTCTGTCTCGTCTATCCGCTCTATTCGGTCTTTCTTGTGTGTTTGGTTCAGCGAAACTAACCAGATAGACCGGATAGACGAGACAGACCGAATAGACCAGACAGACCAGCTCTTGATCAATGCGCCGCCGCATGCGTCTCTACTTTGTGGGCCTCAACAATTCGAACCACAAGCTCGCGCGGTACTTCGTCGTACCGTGCAAATTCCATCGCATACGTGCCGCGTCCCGCCGTGAACGAATTCAGCGCCGTGGCATACGTGAGCAGCTCGGCCATTGGAACAAGGGCCGTAATCAATTCCGTCTGGTCTTTTGCCTCTACGTGGAGAATCCGGCCTCGGCGCGCATTCAAGTCCCCGATCACGCCTCCAATGTGATCCGCCGGCGCCTCGACCTCCACCGTCATGATGGGCTCCAGCAATACCGCATGGGCTGTCTCCAAGGCCTTCTTGAACCCCATCGAACCGGCGATCTTGAACGCCATCTCAGATGAATCGACCGCATGGTACGACCCGTCATACACCGCGACCCGGCAATCGACGACAGGAAATCCTGCCAAGCTGCCGTGATGCATGGCTTCGACCACTCCCTTCTCTACCGCCGGAATGAAGTTGCGCGGAATGGCGCCGCCGACGACCTTGTTCTCAAATTTGAATCCCTCACCGCGCGGCAGAGGCGCGATTTCAAGCCAGCAATCACCGTACTGGCCGTGCCCGCCGGTTTGCTTCTTATATTTCCCCTGTGCCTGTGCGGTGGCGCGAATGGTTTCGCGGTACGGAATCTTCGGCATATGAACCACCACTTCAGCACCGTACTTGCGCCGCAATTTTTCGAGCGCAAGATCGATATGGACCTGACCTATCCCGCTCAATACCATTTCTTTCGTATCGGCGTGCCGTGAAAATTCGAGCGTCGGATCTTCTTCGATCAACTTATGCAACCCGAGACTGATTTTCTCGATATCAGCGCTGGACTTTGGCTCAATGGCAAAGGACACGACAGGCCGAGGCAGCACCGGTTTCGGGTAACAGATAGGAGCATGTTCATCAGAGAGCGTGTCGCCGGTTTGCGTATCTTTCAGTTTCCCAATTGCCACGATCTCCCCTGCTCCGGCCGAAGGCACGGCGGTATGTTTCTTTCCCAATAACGTATAGAGATGTCCGCTTTTCTCTTTGCTTCCTCGAAAACTGTTGAAGACCGTCGAGTCTGCGTGAAGGACCCCGGACAAAACCCGTAGATATGACAGTCGTCCGACAAACGGGTCTATCAGGGTCTTGAAGACGATCCCTGAAAATGGATCTGCTGGAACGGCGCGGCGCGTCACGGCCTCACCTGTATCAGGATGCAGACCTTCCAACGGAGCTCTCGCTGCTCGCTCCATCGGCGACGGCAGGAAATCGACGATGGCATTGAGGAGTGGAACGATCCCGATATTTTTGATTGCGGAACCGCAGTACAGCGGGACAATCGTACCGGCCTGGACACCGAGACGAAGCCCATCGATCAGCTCCTCCTGCGCCAGCTCACCCAAGGCGAGATACTGCTCCAATAATCGATCATCCTGCTCGGCCACGCCCTCCTGAACACGCTTCCGCGCATCGGTAACCATCGTTCGCTCACTCTCAGGTATCGCTAACAGCTGAAATGTGGCGGTCTCTGTCCGCGATGTGACGATGCTCTGCTGAAGGAGATCCAGTACGCCTTCAAGCTGGGCGCCCCTGCCGAAGGGCAAAGACATCGGCAATGGCATGATTCCAAGATCACGTTGACACACTGTGGCAACCTCATCGAGTGAAACACCGTCTTTATCCAATTCGTTGAGGAACAGGAGACAGGGCACGCCGAGTGTTTTCATGCGAGACCAGATTCTGACGAGTTCGCTCCGAATCCCCGACGAGGCACTCATGACCAGGATCACGGCATCCACCGCTCGCAATGCCATGATCGGCTCCCCGAGTAGGTTCAGCGCGCCGGGGGGATCGATGAGATTGATGGTGGTGTGATTCCAGGAATAACGAAGGAGACTGGTACTGACGGAACTGCGCCGGTGCAGTTCTTCCGGCTCAAAGTCCGAGGCAGTCGTGCCTTGTCCGATCGACCCGAGGTGGGGAACAGCGCCGGCGGTAAAGAGCAGGGCTTCAGCCAGCGAGGTCTTCCCGGCACCGGCACTGGAGATCAGGACCACATTTCTGAGTGACTCCCTGACTTGCTCGCTCATGGGACCCTCCTCTAGCAGGATACTGAAAAAGTCCGCCAGCGCCACGTTGCGTGGCGCGTGACGCGCGAGACATGCGCGAAAGGCGCGACGTGGACCGGAATTGGATTCCCGCCTCGCCTCTTCGCTCGCTGCGGCCTTGCTGGACGGCCTTTTTGAGCATCCTGCAATGATATGGTTAGATCGCTGCGACTCCCCTTTCGTTCACACGTCTGCACCATGGTCTGTCAGCCAGCCTTGATCGGCGAAGCTTACATAGCGTCCATCGCCGACGACGAGATGATCGAGAACCCGAATGCCCAATACTTCTCCTGCCGATACTAATCTCGCCGTGAGGACGCGATCTTCCTGGCTTGGCGTCGGATCGCCGCTGGGATGGTTGTGCAGGAAAATCACTGCCGCCGCGGATTCTTTTACCGCGAGAGTGAACACTTCGCGCGGATGGACAATGCTGAGCGTCAAGCTGCCTTCGGACACTGTCGCATCACGCATGATGGCATGCTTGGCATCCAGTAACACGACTTTGAAGATTTCGTGGCGCAGGTCGCGTAAGGTCGGATGGTAATGGGTGAAGAGGTCGCGACTGGATGTGATTTTTGTGCCTTTTGTCAGCGGACCGGCAAGGGCACGCTTCCCCAATTCAATGGCCGCCTTCAGTTGAGCCGCTTTAGCTTCTCCTACACCTGGAACTGCACAAAGTTCTTCGATTCCGCATTGTGCAAGTCCAGCCACACCCCCGAGTCGATCTAGGATATCCATTCCGACTTGCACCGCTGAAGACCCATGACGACCGACTCGGAGAAGAATCGCCAGGAGTTGGGCATTGGTGAGCATCTGTGGGCCCTGAGCCAGTAGCCGTTCACGCGGCCGCTCTGTTTCAGGCCATTGAGCGATACCTTGCCCTCCTTTTATGCCGGCCATTCATTCTCCTTGGACAAAATAAGACACTCTGAACGTTTTTGTGCTAGAGACAACCCCTTCGATACCCACTTGGTAACAAATACGTATCCCCTAAACTGTTGAAATTACGTACAGCGACAATTTGGTGCAGTAATTGCTTTGGAACGCCTGCAGCAGTGCACACCAACCCTGGGAGGATTCGATGGAATGTCCGAAGTGCAAAGGTCTCATGATGCTCGAGCGGTTCTCCGACTTCTTCTTAATTTTCTACGCTTGGAAATGCATCAATTGCGGCGCCATCATCGATCGCACCATTTCAAACAATCGGCAAAAGAGCTTGGCCGCTCGCAAGCCCCAGACAGTGACGACTCCTTAGAACAGTTCGATTCGTCTCGATGTTGGTCGACCCTCTCGATCGCCACGGATGGTCGACACGAGCCGCGCGAATGCCTCGTCGCCCATATCTTAGACCGCTAGCTTATTCGGCGGCATTATAATCCCAGCCCCCAAGGTCGTCAAAATACTTCTATTCCTTTCGATCCAATCTTCCTCGCTCTACACCGATCCCACACCAGCATTCCACACCTCGTTTGAGCTGCACTTATCTTGACCCCTTCAAAAACGCTGTGTTACAGTCATGCGCTCCAGAAATGGCTCTTACCTGAATGTATGCGTGTTATTGCCGGATCCCACCGAGGTCGCCGTTTGAGTGGGCCGCAAGGAACTGCGCTGCGCCCCACGTCCGACAAGGTTCGTGGGGCCATTTTTTCAATTCTGGGAAGCCAAGTGTTCGGCAGACGCTTTCTAGATTTATATGCCGGTACGGGAGCCGTCGGGATTGAAGCGCTGAGTCGCGGGGCTTCAGCCGTCACCTTTGTCGAGTCCGACCCCAGAACCGTACAGTTGCTACAGAAAAATCTACGGACGTGTCGGCTGCTCGACCGGGCGCAGATACGTGTGGGACAGGCAGCTGCCTTCCTCGAACGGAAAGACTGGTGGGGTGGCCCCTACGACGTACTCTTTGCAGATCCGCCGTACGCCGCTCCAGATGAGTTAGATGTCCTGATCCATGCTTGGAGGCCCGGGCTGTTGTCGGAGCATGCTGCCATGATGATCGAGCAAGACTCGCGAACCGAATTGCCAGTATCGATCAACCATGCCGCGCTCGTGCGGCGATACGTGTATGGCGACACGGCACTCTATCTGTACGGTGTGTCCACCTCAGTGTCGACGACATCATGAAAATCGGCATCTATCCGGGAACCTTCGATCCCATCACTCACGGACACACCGATATCATCACCCGAAGCTTACGTGTGTTTGATAAGGTGGTCGTCGCCGTTGCTCCCAATCCATCCAAACATCCCCTCTTCACCCTGACCGAACGGCTGGCGATGATCCGGATCGTGATGAACGAGATGACACAGGTCGAAGTGACCCACTTCGACGGCTTGCTCGTGGATTTCGTCCAGCAATACGGCGGCCATGCGATTATTCGCGGCCTGCGTGCGATCTCGGACTTCGAACATGAATTTCAGATGGCTCTCATGAATCGCAAAATCGCCAAACAGGTTGAGACCGTGTTCCTGATGCCCAGCGAAGAATATTCCTATTTATCCTCAACCATCATTAAAGACGTGGCCACCCACGGCGGAGCACTCACAGAATTTCTGCACCCCGAAGTGGCGCGCCAACTACAGGAACGGATCAGGAGTTTGAAATCATGAAGCTTGCTGCACGAGCGGGGCGAATTACCCCCTCCCCCACCCTTGCTATGGCCGCAACTGCGAAAGCGATGGCAGGACGCGGGATCGACGTCGCCGATTTCTCCTCAGGAGAACCGGACTTCGATACACCGGAACCGGTCAAAGCCGCGGCAGAAGCCGCCATTCGTGCGGGGTTTACAAAATACACGCCCTCATCCGGCATCGATGAACTGCGCCAAGCGATTATCGACAAACTGCAAGGGGAGCAAGGGCTCCGGTACGAGAAGTCGCAAGTGCTGGTCTCGTGTGGCGCCAAACATTCGCTCTACAATCTTGCCGAAGCGCTCCTC
>JBGTCI010000070.1:0-13590 GCA_041748925.1 Nitrospiraceae bacterium
CGGAAGTTAAGCCCTCCAAGGCCGATGATACTGCTGCTGTGAGGCAGTGGGAAAGTAGGACGCTGCCGGGTTACAAAAAGGAGCCTGCTAGAGCAATCTAGCAGGCTCTTTTATTTTTGGATGGCGGGTCCTGCCGTTGACCAGCCCAGCCGGCTTCGCACCCCGCCCGGTGTAGGACCCCGCTGCGGGCGAGCGGTCGATCGGCGCCACCCGCAACGGTGGTAAGCCTGCCCGTCCGCTAAGGAGCAGACACGCGCTGTGATTGCTTGGAGATCGCAGCGCTATAATATGGTCACATCCTCAAAATCCGTGTGCAGATACTTCTACGCGTAGGCACCGTTTCCCTTGAAAAGTAGTTGTGATATTTCTTCTGCCCAGCACCCTTGCCGCGGGGGTAGTTCGCGATGAACACGATTGTTACCGGAATAGCCAATGCTAGGTTCGTTGAGTTTTGCCTTCAAAACAATGTGGAATTCTTGTTGGTGGGTGGTGCAGCCGTTCTTCACTACGGATGTCGCCGTTGTAACGATGGTTTGACGGAGATTGATTTACTAATTGAACCCACTTCAGTAAATGCGGACAGAATGATGGCAGTGTTGAATCAGGTATTGAAGGAGGCTGGTCTTATCCTGCATTTTACATCTGAACATTTGCAACAACCTAAGGTTCAGCTTCCGTTGAAAAGCCAACGCCACAACTATAACTTGGATATTTTGACGCCGTGGGTGCAACTGTCCTATTCGGGTCTTCGGAGCCGTTCCGAAGTTGGGATGCTCAACTCCATCGAAGTGAGGGTTGTTTCTCGGGAGGACCTAATTATGTTGAAGGAATATGCTATTAACCATGATGAATCTGAAGCAGCCAAGCATCGCAGTGATCTGGAATGTCTACGTATTCAACCAAGGAGCCGGTAGGTTTTGGGAATGAAACGGACAGTAGAGCTTAGCTCAGGGAATGAAAATCGGTGTCTCCCTTTGTTCCAGCATGACGGCATGACGAGCAGCGGGTTGATGGTATGAAAGAGGAAGCTCAAGCGGTGGCAGAGTGCTCAGTCTTTGTGGGTGTCAGCCTGGATGGATTCATCGCGCGGCCGAACGGCGATCTCGACTGGTTGATGGGTGAGGGAGGAGGCGACAGCGCGGAGTACGGGTACAACGAGTTCATTGCCGACATCGATGCGATTGTCATGGGTCGGAGGACGTTTGAGAAAGTACTGACGTTCGACAAATGGTACTACGGCGGCAAGCGAGTGGCGGTCTTGAGCAATCGTCCACTCGACCTGTCTCTTGCTCGTGACCGCGGAGGCGTCGTTGAGCTGATGGGCGGATCTCCTACCGAAACTGTCTCCAAACTTGCTGCTTCCGGTGCCCGCCGTCTCTACATAGATGGTGGGATCACGATTCAGCAATTCTTACGCGCCGGGCTCATCCACCGTCTGATCATCAGTCGTCTACCCGTACTAATTGGCGAGGGCATCCCGCTCTTCGGCTCGCTCCCGCGTGACATCCGCCTCAGTCATATTGCGACCCGGACTTATCCTGGGCGGCATGGTCCAAAGCGAATACCGTATCATCGGATGAGTTCGCAGAATTTCTTCCAGGAATCTGCTCCAAGAAAGTAGGGCTAGCTCAGGCTACTTTTCATAAGCCGGCCTGAAACCAAAGGAAGTTTTATCAGAGGCCTAGCTCAACTCTTGCTTTCGGCCCGTCGATGAAATTGCACATATATGCTGCCGAGGAGATGGTTTGCACGAATTCTATGTAGTACGATGAATGTATCGGAATCGGCATGTCGAGGCTCGGGGGTCGGATGGAGAGAGCTGAGACACCCAACAGACAGACTGGCATCTTCTTCGGAACACCTCGATCGGCGAGTTTCCACCATTCCCTTCGATTCCTTTCCCTGACCATATCGTTCCTCGGGGCGCTGATAGGAGAAAACATCTCCAAATCTTATGCGCAGGAAAGTGAGGGACAACGATTCGCGGAGCCCTACGTCAGTGGGTTCATTACCCGGAGCCATCCTACCGGCGGGACCTATTCCTATCAAGAAGATAAAATTCCTTCATTGACTATCGGATCGGAAACAGGTGGAGGATTCAAAGCAGGAGCCTATGCCCGCCCTTACAACTACGCGTTCGGGGCGGAGTTCGAAGGGTTTCTACATGGAGGAACCCTGTCGGCCCCTAAAACGACTATCGGTGGAGTGACGCGTTTTGCGAATCAGGACTTCACCATGGTCAATGGAATGTTCAATGTCCTGGCGCGATATCGGGGAGATTTCATTCAACCGTATGTGGGAGCGGGAGTCGGTCTTACCGCAGTATTCACAGAAGGACCGGCGCAGAGCGCAGGCGGACTCCAATCAGGCTCTCACGGTCTTCTCGGAATTGCCGGGCAAGCCATCGCCGGAGCTAGGTTCGTCGTCACACAGCACATCTATTTCTTTGCAGAATATAAATACCTCGTTTCGTACAGCAACCTCGATCATTGTGAAAGTGATGAAAAGAACGATGACTGCCGTGTCCTCAATGAACTGAACTACCAAAGCCATTATACAACCGTTGGAATAGGGTTTTCGTTTTAGTAGAGCGAACAGATATGACAGGCGTAACAGGCATATCGAAGTTCCCACGACAATTGACGATCGTCTTGCTGGGAGCCTTTCTTGGAGGGTGCACATTCAGCCTGCCGGTCAAGCTGAACGAGCTCACCAATGTGAAAGAAACGGTCCAGGAAACGTCGCGGGACGACCCGCATATGACGATGACACTCCACCCCGACGGATTAGGGTGGCAAGTGTTCGTGACCCAGCCTGTGACGAGGAGGACGGTTACGGAAGCTGATGAGTATTGGCAGTATCGAACCTATGACACCTCGGGTCGCAGTTCCCCCACCCGGCCGGTAAACTATGATGATGTGTGCGGGCTTCTACTCGTGACCACCCCCTTTCTAGCCCCGATGGACGTGGAAGAGCCTCCCTACTGGACCCGATGGGACAAAATAGCTTCGGCCTGCAGCATTAACTCTGTGAATTCCTCGTTGGTGCTCCGTGATCGCCGTAAGGTGCGTGACGAGGAAAGGGAGAAGGTAGAAGCGGTGAGAGAAGGATATTTGTCGCTGGTGTGGCAGGCCCCAGGGCAGGCGGTGATTCAGGCCAAGGTGGCACTGAGCAGCAACACAAAGTCGACCGGCACAACGGTAAGACTGCGCTGGCTGGCAGAGATGATTCGTCGAACCACGCATCCTCCGGTCATTCCACAGATCGGGGTGGTAGAACTGCATCTCGTACAACAGGACCGGATCGTGCTGCATAAACGCCTGTCCGTATCTCCTGTGGATCTGGTCGCGTCGCTGAGCGACGATCGGGTGATCAGCGTTCCTGCATATCATTGGCCGAGGGATATAGTGGTTCGGATCGAACATGAGCAGGAGTCTTTGCCGGTCGATGCCCATGGGCAGCTCATTCGTCAGGCGGTGGTGACTTTGAATCGGCTCGCGCTCCCTGTCGTCTTGCGGGGGAATGAGTTTGAACAATGGCGGGCCGATCAGGTTCGCTTTCACTATCCGCCGTTCAACGAGCTGCCTTCAGTGGATTCCGCCCATGCGATGGGAGCGACAGTCCTGTTGCATCTGGCAGTTCAGAAGCCGTTTCCCCAAACACGCGTCCTCACCATGCATATGGCCAGTGTGGAGACCGGAGAAATTCTCGCCATGCTGACGGCCGAAGGCCATGAAAGCCAGTGGCCGTTTGTCGTCGACATGGGGATGCGAGAGCTGGATCTCATGCTTCAACACCTCTTTCAAGGGGGCAATGGCAAACCAGTACTGGTCAATCCCGCGTTGAAACGTGGAGGGCGACCATGAGCTATGAATTCCGCTTGATGGTGCAGTCGACACTCTGGGGCATGACGTTGTCGCTAGCGACGACCGGCTGCATGTCGATCATGCATGAAGAACGGGTCGGCCTGCCGGTTCGGTCCGAAAAGGGACTCGAGACTCACGTGGTTGGAACTCCTCGAATGACGTTGACGCCCCATGATGACGGACTGGGATGGACCGTGGTCAGCGAAACTCGGGTTGAACGTACAAACGAATACCATGACGTGCAGGAATGGCGGGGCCGCCGATACGTCTTTTCCCCCTTGTCACTGATTCCAGGGATGTTCCAATGTCCGATTGGCCTCGTGCATCTGTTCAACAAGAATCAGGCAGGCAACATCCTTCGATTTGGTTGTGCACGACTGGCAATGTTCGAGCCGCTTGACGGGGCCACGCCCCTACCTGCGACAACGACTTCGAAAGTGAGCACACAGACTGCTTGGGAACCTTTGCAGGAGGGGATGATCCAGCTTGTGTGGCCTGGGTATCCGGAACAGCCCGTCAATTACGTCCTCTCGAGTGATGGGAGGACTGATGTCCGGTTGCCTCATCTTTTGTCCCGGTTGGTCGTCATGGATAATCCGATCACCTCTGGGCAAGGCCAATCGGTGTCGGTGCGTCTTCGGTATGGCGATGGATCGATTATCGAGCAGACTATGGCCGTCAGTGCGCGGCAGATCCAGCAGGCTGCCCGCACGATCCGACGCCCGATTGCTTCGGATGACTGGCCATCGCCCGTAATCGTTCAGATTCGTGTCGAATCAGCGACCGTCTCCCCACAGGAAGAAGCATTAGTCCGCGCGCAGCTTATCCGCCTGATGCTTCAACGTTGCTTCTGTGTTGTGTTTGAAGGGCTTCATCAGCATCTGTTGGATGAACAGCGCGTACAATATTCAGGCGCGGTCGATAGCCAGTTTCAAGTATGCCTTGGTACGCTCCTTTCTCCCTCGATCGTCCTGAACGCCTCCTCGAGCTTTGTGGAAGAAGGAGGACGATCGGTACGTCATCTGACAGTCCAAATCAGAGACGTTCGGGAAGGACAGATCTTCGGGACCGCGGTCGGGGTTTCTCGATCCGATTCAGTCGGACATGCCATGGAACGAACCCTCACGGAATTGGATCTCTTGATGTCCGATGCTCCTAGAACGGGCTGCCCCCTCTAATCCAGGGAAGAAACAAAGGAGTTGGGAGTTTTTTGGGAGGGATGCGGAGTGCGAAATGTCCGCTGGAGGTGGAATAGGCCAGCGGTGAGGTTGTAGGCGAGGGCATTGCAGAAAAAGATCTTCGCTCCGTAGAAGACCCCCCTCTCTTTTATGCCCGTGCCTTGCTTTTCAGTGACCCTTTCGACGCTGTTAGGCCCTCCGATCAGAAATACTCTTCGAGAAAGGGTCACACCAAGACCAGGATTACAGGCCAATCCGGCGGCTATTCCGGCTTCGCTTTGATCGCGGATTCGTACCCTTCAGACGAGATCTCTTTCACCTCGGAGGACTGCAACGTCACCGTACTTCCAGTTTTCTTGTCCTTGATATTTACCGCTTCTGCCTTACCGGCTTCGCCCACCTTCGTCGTGTAATACGTTTTACCGGACGACGGATCGGTCACGCGGTAATAACTGCTACAGCCGGCAATCATCACGGTCAATCTGCTGAGTATCCAGGTAAGGAGCGATCCGCTGCGCGGGGCGTGCAAACCCTATGGTCGCAACCTTCAAAGCTTTCTTGATGGATGAACGGAGTTGGGAGTTTTATTGACACATGGAAGGTATCGGTCCACTGTTGCATTGCGGGGGCTGGGATGAGATGAGATGAGGCTGTCTCTGCTGTTGGCCTCCACCCAGAGTCGCATGAAAGCTGGGTCGATATGAGAGTGGATTGCCCATGAAGAAGGAATATTGGCTCTACGGACTAGCCGTCGTGACTGGAATTCTGGTGTGGGTTGTCGTGTCCAACACTACCGGCAAGAGAGAAGCGTGGGATTCCCAGTGGTATTTCCTCATTAGCGTTCCGGTGGTCTGCGTGGTATCTGCCGCGCTCGGTTTTGTTGAGCCGAGCAAGCCGTGGCGATGGGGGGTCGCTCCTCTTGTCGGCCAATTTTCCTGGATGCTGTTCACCCAAGGGCCGGGCAACCTCTTGCCGCTTGGGGTCGTAGTGTTCGGTGTGCTTTCCGTGCCATCAATTATTACGGCCAGGATCGGCGCATTCTTTGGAAGCAAGCGTGCGAAATAGCATGACGCTTCGCGCAGCGTTCTGGCTGATCGCTGCCTTCGTGATCAGTTTCTTCGCCGTGGGTTACCCCTATTGGCAGATCCCCTACGCAAAGGTCTCGCTGCCGAGCACCTTGTATGGTACGGGTTTGGTTGTCGTCGGTGTTCTAGCCGCTGCCGCCCGTGCAATTGGTAAAGCCCGCCTCCTGACGGTGATTCTTGCTGTAGGTGCTGCCGTGCCTGCGCCGATACTCGCGCGGATTACTGTTGATACCGCGAAAGACCCAACCTCGCATAATCTGTGGCCGTTCGAGTTCATCATTGCAGCGGTGATCGGAGTGCTGTGTTCTACGGCAGGGGCGCTGATTGGAAGCTTGCCCGCATTTTTCTCTCGACATAATCGCGCAGCGTAACCCGCGTTGGAACCGACTGTGCTGGGAGGCGAAGAGATGAGAGGTATCCCTATTTCGAGGAGAGGGTTACAACGCAGGTGGTTTGATTTTGGGAAAGCATTACGATCGTCTCTGTGGTATCAGTTTCCTCTATGCTCCCTCCCATTCCTCCAGGCTGGCGATCCTTGCTCAAGGAAGAGACGCGCGAGCCGTATTATCGCGCGCTCGATGCGTTTCTTGATAAAGAACAAGCAGACGGACAAACGATTCTTCCAGCCCGCAAGGACATCTTCACCGCATTAGCTGTCACATCGTATGATCAGATCAGGGTGCTGCTCGTGGGCCAGGATCCCTACCCAACCCCTGGCCATGCTCATGGCCTCTGTTTCTCTGTGCAACCGGACGTTCGGCCTCTTCCCTTCTCGTTACGAAACATCTTTCGGGAACTCCAAGATGATGTTGGATGTCACATCCCGAATAATGGCTACCTGGAACCCTGGGCACGCCAGGGCGTTCTCATGCTCAACACGGTCTTCACGGTCCGAGCGCGCCAGGCCAACTCACATCATGGACGAGGCTGGGAGCGATTCACAGATCGTATTATCGAGCTGGTTGCCGCGAAGCAGACGCGTGTGGTGTTCGTATTGTGGGGACGTGAGGCCCAGAAGAAACGGATGTTGATTACGCAACTGCACCATGCCGTGATTGCCTGCGCGCATCCGTCGCCCTTGTCAGTCAGAAAGTTCTTCGGTTGCCGGTGCTTTTCGCACATCAACCGAGACCTTGCCGATGCGGAGTTAGCTCCGATTGACTGGCAGATTCCGGACTCAAAATAGGACATACCGCTCTGCGCCGGTGTGGTTTGGTGACAACAACGAAGAGACGAGAGGGGAGATGAGCCGCATTCCGAAAGCGATGCTCTGTTGGAGTAGCGGAAAAGACAGCGCCTGGACGCTCCATGTGCTGCGTCAGCGGCAGGAGGTAGAAGTCGTCGGACTTCTAACGACAATCAATGAAGTGCACGACCGCGTTGCCATGCACGCGGTCCGTGTGGCGCTGCTTCAGGCGCAGGCAGAGGCGGTGGGATTACCCCTGTGGACTGTCCCCATCCCCACCCCCTGCAGCAATCAACAATATGAAATGGCCATGGGAACGGCGATACAAAGAGCGCGAGCTGCTGGTGTGAGTCTGATGGCGTTCGGCGATCTTTTCCTAGAGGAGGTGCGTCGGTATCGGGAAACACAACTCGCAGGAACCGGGCTGACGCCGCTCTTTCCGGTCTGGGGCTTGCCCACGGCGCTCCTTGCTCGCGAAATGATCTCGGCGGGTCTCCGAGCACGTCTCACCTGCGTGGACCCGAAACAGATTTCTGCATCGTTTGTGGGACGTGAGTTCGATGACGCGTTGCTGGTGGATTTGCCCACAAGTGCCGATCCTTGCGGAGAACGAGGCGAGTTTCACACCTTCGCCTATGCCGGTCCGATGTTCCGCCATTCTGTGCCGATTCAAACCGGTGAGATCGTGATACGAGACGGGTTCGTCTTTGCGGATCTTCGTTAATCCATCATTCAGCAGCATGCTGAAAAATCCTGCCAGCGGCGTTCCTGCTGGTTTGGTCTGTTGTCCAGGATGTACAGACCAATGAAACTCCGGCGTGAGCACGGAGTTTTCCGCATCCTGCTAGTCGTTGGAGCCAGCTCCCGTCGCCTTCCATTGACTCTTACCCTCTGTGCCCTGTAGGGTAGACTATGACGTACTGAGCCACGCCGACTGTCCCATCTCTCGCACAGCACTCCCTCCCACGTTCCCGTGCGTCTGATTCTCCGGTCTCCGCCGCTTCTACGCCAGAGTTGCCCTTTGCCGGCAGCACGTCTGCGGCCAGCTACCGCTGTCTCTGACGAGCGCAGCAGTTGTGGGGAGAGTCTGTCATCACATCACATTAGAAAGGAGTGCCACATGAATCAAGAACAATTCAAAGCATTTTGGATCCAACTCAAGGCGCCACTCAAAGCGAAGTGGGAGAAGATCACGGATGCGGATCTTCTAGAGATCGAGGGGAATCTGAGCACGTTTACTGCTGTGCTGGAGAAGCGATACGGCACAACTGAAAATGACCAAGTCAACACCTGGGCCAACCGACGCTATTCCCATTGGTCCGGGAACTACACGAGTAAGTACGCAGATCCGGTAAAGGTAGCCTGACGAACGGCGCAGGCTGATCGTGCGGGAAGAGGGGCCGAGGTACGGCCTGGTCACGAAGATTACGATACCGAGAACCCTGATAGGAAAGAGGAAAGGATCAGTCCATGAAAAAGATTGTGATCAATAAGAGTTACGATAGTTTTTGCGTGAGTCATCAGGCGTTTTTACGATTGCGTGAGCTGGGTCAGCAGGACGCGCTCAAGGAAACGGATCTCGGAGCTTACTGGCCCGAGGCGGCGACGCCGAGAGAACCGAGCCTCAATCAATGCGGAAAAATGATCCCGCGCGATGACCTGAAGTTGGCTCAGGTGGTGGAAGAGCTTGGTGGGGCTGCCAATGGTCATGGCGCAGAGTTGCGGGTGGTCACGATCCCGGACGATGTCCGGTGGGAAATCAGCGCCGTGGGCGGGATTGAGCACGTGAGTGAAGTCCACCGGGTCTGGGCGTAGGCGCCTGTCTGCCGGTGATCGTTCTACTGCGGCCTCGCATTTGGCCGCATCTGGTGCCTCGTCACGAAGGCAATGTTGGCAGGCTTCTAGCCCGGTTCATTCACGATGGCTCTACTGGAACCGTGGATGTCTGAATCGCGAGATGGGTGTGATTAGCGAGAAAAACGCGACAGGCAGGGACAGGGCTCACACGTCACACGAGTCACGCGCCACTCCGTCATGAGTAATGCGGGTTAGGCCTTCTCAAGAAGGTGGCTCTACGTGCTGTGCTGTGGCCCATCCAGGAACAATTTGGCGCGCTGAAACGCGTCGGTTCTCGCTTCCCATTCCGTCTTGTGGCCTTTCGACGCAGCCTGATCGTGCAAGCTGTCGTCAAGATGGCTGAACCCCGGAATCGAAAACTTGCACAACCATTTGCCATTTTTGATCTGGCTGGTGACCAAGATAACTTTCTGGCCTTTGGCATAGCAGGTTTCTGTCATGGTTGCCTCCGACTTGCGCAGGGCGCTGAAAAAGTCCCCCAGTCTCGCCTCGTGCGTTGCGACCGCTGCTAGGCCGGCTTGACGAAGCGATCCGGTGCCAGCACGCTGTGCAACGATTGTGTGACCGCGCGGCGATAGGGTGCCTTCTGTCGCAGCATGATCACCAGGTCTTCATCGTCGATCAAAATAGACAAGTCGCCCTCGGTCACGAGCTGCCGATCCGGCGCCCCGATATTCATACGATATTGGGTCTTTCCATCCGGATTTCGGTTGGGGCCGCTGACGATCTCGGTGAGCCCATCGATAAATCCGACATGCCCTTCATGCCGGTGCTTGACCTTCGTGCCATCAGGAATGCGGACCCAGGCCGTGGCTGTTCGCGGCTGTATGGGCTTCACGGGCTTCATGGTCATGGTCTCTCCCTGTAATCCGTTATGGAGTGAAAAATCACCACAGTTTTCTACCGCCTATCCCGCCGTTGCGGAAATGCCGAAGCGCCTCTCCCCTCCGAGGGGCCTCGAATCGAGCCCAACTTGAGTCAGCAAGTCATTAACCAGGGACCAGTGGAAACTATAGGAACAATCCCATGAGAGCGTCGCCAAGATGAAGGAGACACGAGGGATGGGATTGTTCCCATGGCTCAGCATGTAGCCAGCACTGTACCACACACACGTTTGCCATAGCGAACCGAGCGGCGAACATCCCGGTCAAGCGGATCTTCGCCCAGCGTGGTAAGGAGTACCATTGCTCCCCGATCTGCTCCTCTGTTTTGCTCATTTCTGTTCATATGGATGGTTGTGTGGTTGTGTTGGCTCATTTGGTTTGCTGAACGAGGCAGATCACTCAACCAGGGAACCCTTCGTTGCCCTTGTCTCTAGCCAGTTGATTGTCATAGGGTTTACACTCTTTGCTCGCAGTGAACGCGCAACACGACGAGACAACGAGCCAAGGTATGAAGATCCACACATTGACAGCCGGAATGCTGTGTCTCGCTACCGTGACCACCGGTGCCTGTGTCACGCGGAGCACGTACGATACCGCCGTTGCTGACCGCGAGGCGGTGAAAGCCGAACTCGACGACACCAGGTTCCAGTCACAGGCACTCACCGAACAAGTCAGCGAACTCGAACTACGTAAGACTGACCTCGCAAGGCAAATGGAGGCAGCCTCGTCGGGACTCCAGCGAGCCACGCAGCAGATGAAGGCCGAGCATGTCGCCTTGCAAGAGCGGCTGAGCAGGCTCAACCGCATAATCAGTCAGCTGATCGCTCAACGGAACAGGCTTCAGTACGCCCTCCAACGTGTAAACGAAGAGCGGCCCTCGTTGGAATCGATTGTTGAGGAGTATAAATCCAAACTCAGCGAGGCAGATGGACCCAGAGCGCCACTATCCTCTCCGCTGATCGAAGGCACCAAGCAACAAGCCGAGAAGGCCCTTGTGCCACCAGCACATGTTGGAACTCAAACAGATCCCACTCTCAACCCTACAGTGACGGCCCCGGCGGCATCCGCAGATTCGAACGCTGCTGACTCGAAGCCGTCACCGGCGAGCAAGCAAACTTCCGAGCCGGCCGAAGAGAACTGGCTATCCATGCTCAAGGGATGGGCCATGTCCATCTGGCGATCGATCTTTCCTTAGCAGGATGAGAGAAGCCCTTGTCAGCAGCGATCGAACGAGCACATTCTTATCGTGCGTGTTCCGCGAGCAGGAGACCGTCTAGTCTGCCCTCTCATCCCCCTTCCCCATCCATTTTTGCCGCCGGGATGATATGATGGACGCTGTTTCGCAGATCGAAGGTCTTAAATACTTTTTAAAGGAGTCCATAGTGATGAAACTGTCACGTAGCATCCTCGGAATCTCGTTGGGCGTCCTGCTGTTCTCGGGTGTTGGCCTTGCGGCAGAACCGGCTGAGGTTGAAAAGTTCGTGAAGGCCCGCATTGATATCGGCGAGATGATGGCGAACTATTTTCAGGATGGAGGGATGTTCAAAGACGGGCAGCGGCCGTCGCCTGAGCAAATGAAGGAAATGGGCGCGGACATCCATACGAAACTCAGCAAGCTCTTGGCGAAGTATGATCTGACGGTCGAGGAGTATCGAAAACGCAGTCCGGAGATTTTCGCCGATGAGGCCGCGGTCAAGGGCTATCTCAACGAGCATCCGGACCTAAAAACACGCTATGAGGCGCTTCCACTGGATCGGATGGGACGCGGTGGCAGCACCGGGCGAGGATACTAATCGCGTGAAGTGCACGACATGCGGGACGAGCGCCACGGGTAGAGACACGATCTAATCTTCCAAGTCGCGCCCTTTCTCGCATCTCTCGCTCGTCTCGCCACCTTTTATTGACTCTCCTCCACCCCCTCCATATAATGCCGCTCGACAGTAGATTTCGACTGCCTTTCCACACAGTTATGACTTCTTTCTCCAAGGCATCTCTGGCGGAAAAATGGGATAGGGTCCGTGAGGAACTGTCCCATGCATTTTCGACCACGTCCGGCGCTGAAGTGTTCACGACCGAAGACCTCGCGCTGCTTGAACGGGTGGCCGATGCGGTGGTGAAACGAGGCATGACGGCTCCTGCCACGGTCTTTCTGGAATCGCTTGGTCCGATGAACTTCCTCGGTAGTCAGGCTCTGCACTTCCTGACTCCAATCGTTGAATGGGCTTTCAATGCGAGGGAAGTCGAGCAAGTAGCGCGGATGCTCGAACGACGTGATACGATCTCCCGTCTCATCACCATTATAGAGACGAAGTCTGCGCCTCCGGCTCCTCAAGGAGCCCCCGCTCAATGAGTGTGCCGAGTCCAGCACCCAATACATCGACGCTCACCCATCCACTCAATGTCATCGTCGCCACCGACTGTGGCAGCACCACGACCAAAGCTATTCTGATCGAGAAAGTCGGCGACGAGTACCGGCAAACCTATCGCGGTGAAGCGCCGACAACGGTGGAAGCGCCGTTTGAAGATGTCACCCGCGGGGTGCTGAACGCGATAGCGGAAATTGAAGAACTCTCCGGTCGGAAAATTCTCGACGGTGACAAGATTATCACGCCCTCCCGCGATGCGAAGACCGGTGTCGACATCTACATCTCCACCAGCAGCGCAGGTGGCGGGTTGCAAATGATGGTGACCGGGGTCGTGCAGAATATGACTGGGGAAAGTGCACAGCGGGCCGCGCTTGGGGCGGGCGCGATTGTCATTGACGTGCTTGCGTCGAACGACGGCCGGTTGCCGCATGAAAAGATCGAGCGCATTCGTACGATGCGACCGGACATGATCTTGATGTCCGGCGGGACGGACGGAGGCGCGGTCACCCACGTGGTCGAGATGGCGGAGTACATTTCAGCAGCAGAGCCACGCCCCCGGTTCGGGGCCACCTACAAGCTTCCGTTGGTTTATGCGGGCAACAAAGACGCGCAGCCGCAAGTGAAGAAGATCCTGGGCGAAAAGGCCGCATTAGTGTTGACTGATAACATTCGTCCAGTGTTGGAGAGGGAAAATCTCGCGCCGGCGCGGAACAAGATTCACGATCTGTTTCTCGAACATGTTATGCAGCAGGCGCCCGGCTACAAGAAACTGATCGAGATGGCCGGTGCGCCGATCATACCGACGCCGGCGGCGGTCGGTGTGATCATGGAAACGATCGCCAAGCGGGAGCATTTGAATTTAATCGGAGTGGATATCGGCGGTGCGACCACAGATGTGTTTTCCGTCTTCGAGGGACTCTTCAATCGAACCGTGAGCGCGAACCTCGGGATGTCGTACAGTATTTCCAATGTGTTGGCGGAAGCAGGGCTCGCCAATATCATGCGCTGGGTGCCGTTTACGATCGACGAACAGGCGCTTCGCAATCGGTTCAAGAACAAGATGGTCCGGCCGACGACGATTCCGCAGACGCTGGACGAGCTACAGATCGAACATGCGATTGCCCGCGAAGCGCTCCGGCTCGCCTTAATCCATCATAAATCCCTCGCG
>JBGTCI010000071.1:0-90021 GCA_041748925.1 Nitrospiraceae bacterium
GGCGATCATGGAAGGCGCAGTCCAGCGAGTGCGGCCCAAGATGATGACGGTTGCCGCGATCATGGGCGGCTTGCTCCCGATCATGTGGACCACCGGCACAGGCGCCGACGTGATGAAACGGATTGCCGCGCCGATGATCGGCGGCATGCTGAGCTCGACCATCTTGACGCTGATCGTCATTCCAGTCCTGTATTTTATCTGGAAGCGTCAGAATATGCGTTCAAGTTCTCCGATCGATAGGCCCATCGTCAATCCCACCCCGTCCTCACCATAAGCGCCGTAACCAGCTTCGGCCTTCTTTTCAGAGCTGCTCAAAAAGGTTTCGCAACTAAGCCTAAGGTGGAGTAGACACCGGAGGCGCAGTCTTCTCACTCTTCCGCTCCCGCGAGCTGTCGGAACAACTCAGGGCTGCTCAAAAAGGTTCGGTGACAAGGCCGCAGGGAGTTTGAACGCCGAGGCGTACCTTCTTGGGGTACGTTGAGGTGGGCAAACGACCGAGAACGAAGTCAGAGACGTTCCGGGTGTTTTCTTCGGAGGCTGCTCAAAAAGGCCTCGCAACTAGGCCGCAGGCGGAGCACACACCGGAGGCGTACCCTCTTGGGTACGTTGAGGATATTTGCGAGCCGAGAACGACGTTGAGAGCCTTTTTCAGCAGCCGAGTTAGTAGGTGTCGGTCGGTGGGCACGTGCAGACAAGATTCCGATCCCCAAAGGCTTCGTCAATGCGGCTCACGCTGGGCCAGAATTTATGGTGGCGTACCCAAGGGGCAGGAAAGGCAGCCTGTTCGCGGCTGTAGGGTCGATTCCATTCGTTGGCCGTCACCACCTGTGCTGCGTGAGGCGCATTCTTCAGCAGATTGTTCGTGCGTGGCTGGCGGCCCTCGACGATGTCTTGTATCTCTCCATGAATCGAGATCAGCGCCGCGCAGTATCGGTCTAATTCTTCCCTTGTTTCGCTTTCCGTCGGTTCGATCATGAGTGTTCCGGGAACGGGGAACGAGACCGTCGGCGCATGAAACCCGTAATCCATCAACCGCTTCGCCACATCCATCGCTTCGATTCCCGCTGTTTCCTTGAACTGACGAAGATCGAGAATAAACTCGTGCGCGACGAATCCGGACGTTCCTGTGTAGAGGATGGGATAGTATTTCTCCAACCGCTTGGCCATATAGTTGGCGCTCAGGATTGCCACCTGCGTCGCCTTCGTTAAGCCGTCGCGCCCCATCAGGGCGATATAGACCCAGGAAATCGTGACGATACTAGGGCTGCCGTATGGCGCCGCCGATACGGCTCCGATGGCGGCTTGTCCTCCCACATGCATCACTGGATGGCTGGGAAGAAACGGTGCCAAGTGCCGCGCAGCAACGACTGGCCCCATCCCAGGTCCGCCGCCGCCGTGGGGAATGCAGAATGTTTTGTGAAGATTGAGATGGCACACGTCTGCGCCGATGTCTCCTGGCCGACAGAGCCCCACCTGAGCATTTAAGTTGGCGCCGTCCATATAGACTTGCCCGCCGTGCGTATGGACGATCTGGCAGATGCGCCGCACGTCTGCTTCGAAAACCCCGTGGGTTGAGGGGTAGGTCAACATGAGCGCCGCCAGTCGGTCGCGATGTTGCGCGGCCTTGGCTTCAAGGTCGGTGACATCGACATTGCCTTGTCGATCGCAGGCGACAGTCACCACCGTCATGCCCACCATCGCGGCACTGGCTGGATTGGTGCCGTGTGCGGACAAGGGAATCAAGCACACATCTCGATGTTCTTCCCCCTGGCTTTTGTGGAACGCACGGATCACCATCAACCCCGTATATTCGCCCTGTGAGCCGGCGTTCGGTTGCAATGAAACGGCTGAGAATCCTGTGATCTCGGCCAGCCACGTCTCCAGCTGATGGAACAACTTTCGATACCCGTTGGTTTGTTCGACCGGCGCAAACGGATGAAGCCGTGAGAACTCCGGCCAGGTGACGGGCAACATCTCGGAGGTTGCGTTCAGCTTCATGGTGCAAGATCCCAACGGGATCATCGAATGGACGAGCGACAGATCCTTTGCCTCAAGGCGGTGGATATATCGCAGCATCTCGTGCTCCGAATGATAGCGATTGAACACCTCGTGGGTCAGGTACGTACTGGTTCGGGTGAGGTGTGCTGGGAAACTTATGTGGGCGCTGTGGCTCAAGGTCTGCACTTCAAAAGGCAACCGATCCTGGCCGCTGAAAATTTCCATCAAGCGGCGGACTTCGTCTACCGTGCTGACTTCATCCAGCGTAATCCCGATCGCGTGGTCCTCATGCCGGCGAAGATTCATGCCGGCTTCGTTGGCCCGCATGAGAATGGAGTCGGATTGCATCTTCGAGAGGCGAATCCGCAGCGTATCGAAGTAGGTTTCTGTTGCGATCTCGAACCCGAGCTGCCGCAATCCTGCTGCCAGCACCACCGCGAGGCCATGCACACGCTCGGCAATCCGCCGCAGACCCTCCGGCCCATGGTAGACCGCGTACATGCTTGCCATAATGGCCAAGAGCACCTGCGCCGTACAAATGTTGCTCGTCGCCTTTTCACGTCGGATGTGCTGTTCGCGGGTTTGCAGAGAAAGCCGGTAGGCGGGTTTGCCTGTCACATCCTTGGACACCCCAACGATACGTCCCGGCATCTGCCGCTTGAATGTCTCTGCGGTCGCAAGGAACGCGGCATGAGGGCCGCCAAATCCGAGCGGGACACCGAAGCGCTGGCTGGAGCCCACGGCGATGTCGGCTCCGAATTCTCCCGGTGGGCGCAAGAGCGTCAAGGCTAACAGGTCGGTGGCGACGACCACCAGAACCCCGGCTGTGTGGGCCTGTGTCACCAGCGCGCTGTAATCTCTGACAGAGCCGTCGGTGGCCGGGTACTGGAGCAGAATGCCGGCCAATTGGGGATTGGAAAAGTCGATGGTGTCGGTTCGGCCTGTGCGTAGTGTCATGCCGAGCGGTTCAGCTCGTGTGTGCATCACGGCAATGGTCTGGGGATGACAGTCCTGCGAGGCGAAGAATTCTGTCCGTTCATGGCCTGACGAACGGGAAAAAGCGAGACACATGGCCATGGCTTCTGCTGCCGCCGTTGCTTCATCCAGGAGCGAGGCATTGGCCAGAGGCAAGCCGGTGAGGTCGGTGACGACGGTTTGAAAATTCACGAGGGCTTCCAAACGGCCCTGCGCGATCTCAGCCTGGTAGGGGGTGTACTGGGTGTACCAGGACGGGTTTTCGAAAATATTGCGCTGAATCACACCGGGTGTCAGGCAGTCGTAATAGCCCATGCCGATCAATGAACGGTAGACCCGGTTTTCTGAGGCGATGGAACGGATCTCTTCCAGCACGGCTTGTTCGCCACGATGAAGGGGTAGGTCTAGTTCCTTCTGCATACGAATATCGGCAGGGACGGTAGCCGTACTCAGCTCCTCCAGCGATTGCAAGCCGAGCGTCGCCAGCATGTCGTGGGCCTCAGCGTCGGTGGGGCCGATATGGCGATGGATAAACGTGTCGGTCGGGCTCAGAAAGTCCGGTGTGGCCATGGCGTTCGTGTTGTCCTTTGGATGTATCTAGTCGGTTGACGGCCTCGGTGTATCGGCTGACTCATTTGCGGACAGAAGAATACCATGCAGACCTCCTGTTCTCCAAGAGTCGTGCGAGCGCGCATGGACTTGCCTTTGGATCCTGAGTCACGTATGAGTGCAGACAATAAGCAGGAGGCTGAAAAAGTCGGCCGACTTCGTTCTCGCATCGTTCAGACCCTCAACGGGGACCCGGCCGCCTCACTAACTCGGCGGCGCGCACAGACGTGGTGCTCCTTATTCGTCGCACCGTGCGCCCCAGAGGGTACTCCTCGGGCCTTCACTCGCTGCGGCCTTGCCGGACGAACTTTTTGAGCCTCCTGCTGATATGTTCTCTTCTTGTTTCAGACGTGCAAGCCATGAAACTACACGACATTCTGATCGTTGGAGCCGGTCTAGCGGGGATGCGGGCGGCGGTTGCCGCACCGTCGGATCTGGATGTCGCCGTGATATCCAAAGTCCATCCAGTACGCAGCCACTCCGTCGCTGCACAGGGGGGGATCAATGCGGCATTGGGAGAGAACGATTCCTGGGAAGCCCATGCATTCGACACCACAAAGGGGGGGCTCTATCTGGGCGATCAGGATGCGATTGAGGCGATGTGTCGCGAAGCCCCTGACGACATTCACGAGTTAGAACGTCTGGGGGTCATCTTTAGTCGCGATGATCAGGGGCGAATCGCCCAACGCCCGTTTGGTGGAGCAGGTTTTCCGCGAACCTGTTATGCCGCCGATCGTACTGGCCACGCCATCCTTCACGCCATGTATGAACAGCTACTCAAACGGCGGATCGCTGTGTACGAAGAGTGGTATGTCACAGCGTTGATCATGGAAGACGGCGCCTGCCGAGGCGTTGTGGCGTGGGATCTCATCCGTGGAGGGTTGCACGCGATCGGGGCGAAAGCCGTCATCTTGGCCACGGGAGGCAGCGGGCGCGTCTTCCTGACGAGCACGAATGCGGTAATCAACACCGGTGATGGCATGGCGCTCGCCTATCGCGCAGGTGCTCCACTCGCAGATATGGAATTTGTCCAGTTCCATCCCACGACGCTCAAGGGCACAGGTATCCTTATCACCGAAGGCGCCCGCGGAGAAGGAGGGTATCTCCTGAATACGCTGGGCGAACGGTTTATGAAGACCTATGCCCCGCAGCAGATGGAATTGGCCACTCGCTCCGTTGTCTCATTGGCCATCGGGCAAGAAATCCTCGAAGGCCGAGGAGTTGACGGGTGTGTGTTGTTGGACTTACGGCATCTTGGCCGCCAGCGCATTCTCGAACGGCTTCCTCAGATCAGAGAACTCGCAATTGAGTTCGCCGGCCTCGACCCTATCGAAACACCCATTCCTGTCCGCCCTGGCGCACACTATCAGATGGGTGGTGTTCGGACCACTCAATGGACTGAGACCAGCATTGCCGGCCTCTACGCGGCGGGTGAATGTGCCTGTGTCAGTGTGCACGGCGCCAATCGACTAGGCGGCAATTCACTGCTTGAAACGATTGTGTTCGGCAGGCGTGCCGGAATTCGAGCCGGAGAGTATGTTCGAACCATCGCACGACAAGCCTTCGAAACAGACCAGCTTGCGATCGAGCAACATCGTGTTCAGCGTTTGCTGGCGCAAGAAGGATCAATCCGAGCCTGGCAGCTTCGTGAAGAACTCGGCCAGTTGATGAGTCTCAACTTAGGTCTGGTCCGGACGCACGAATCCATGTCCGCTGCGCTCACGGCACTCACGGCACTGACCCATCGCGCGGCTTCCGTCATGGTGCAGGACAAAGGGCGAGTATTTAATACGGATCTTGTGCAAGCGTTCGAGCTTCAGTCTCTTCTCGATGTCGCAGAGACCATCGTCACCAGCGCCCTTGCCAGGCAGGAAAGCCGTGGAGCCCATTACCGATCGGACTTTCCGAAGCGGGACGATGCCCAGTGGCTCAAGCACACGGTAGCCCGGCGAACCCCTCAGGGACCGGCCCTGACCTACGAGCCGGTCGCGGTCACTCGGTTCACGCCGGCATAAAAACTGGTCTATCTGGTTTGTCTTGTTCTTTGGTTGAAAGAAACTAACCAGATGAACCAAATCAACCAGACAAACCAAGCAGACCAATTGTAGGCACAGGTTTGGTATAATCCTCCATCGTCAACTTTTCAATCCGAGTGATAGGCTGCGATGACAACCCTGCAGGCTGATCAAAAATCCCTCCAGCGAGGCCGCAGGGAGCGAAGACCCCGGAGCGTACGCGGTTGGGTACGTGAGGAATCTGAGCGACTGAGAACGAAGCTGGGGGGCTTTTTCAGCAGACTGCCATGCGCATTCTAGTCATTGAAGACGAAACCAAAGTCGGCTGCTTCATCAAGCGCGCGCTTGAAGAGGAGAGCTATGCCGTCGACCTCTGTGAAGACGGCGCGAAGGGCCTTGAGATGGCCCTCCATACCAACTATGACTTATTGATCGTCGACTTGATGCTGCCGTCATTGCCTGGATTGGAGATTCTCAAGGGGGTCCGCCAGGCCAGGATTCAAACCCCCATTCTGATCCTGACCGCCCAATCGCAAGTGGATCAGCGCGTCAAGGGCCTCGATGCGGGAGCGGACGATTATCTTACCAAGCCGTTCGCGATCGATGAACTGCTTGCCCGCATTCGTGCTCTGCTTCGCCGTGGCTCCACTGAAAGTCCTGGCGTGCTCCAGATCGACGATCTGGCGTTGAACCCCGCGACGCGCGAAGTGACCAGAGGCGGCCAGCGGATCGATCTCACCTTGAAGGAATATGCTCTGCTCGAGTATCTGATGCGCCATACCGGGCGCGTGTTGACCCGCCCGATGATCTCAGAGCATGTGTGGGATCAGGATTTCGACACGTTCACTAACGTCATCGATGTGTATGTGAACTATCTCCGGAACAAGATCGACAGAGGACGCTCAAAGAAGCTGATTCACACGATTCGCGGAAGCGGATACATGCTGAAGGTCGACTGATGCCGCTTCGCGTCCGGCTCACGCTCTGGTACGGTACCGCGCTCGCACTCATCCTCATCATCTTTTCCACCATCTTGTACCTGGTGACGGCTCGAAGCCTCCGCGACGCGGTCGATGAATCGCTGGGGGAAACTGCTGAGGCGGCCGTTCGGTCGCTGGAAGAACGCGGGTTCCTTCCGCTGATCGACGAAGACGAACTTCTGTCGCAGTTCCCGGAACTGGCCCGCATCGATAAGTTTTTCCAGATCTTCAGCCCCTCCGGGACCATCACGATTCGCTCGCCGAACATGAAACAGCATGAGATGCCTCTGAGTCGCCAGGCGTTGGAAGTGGCTTACTCAGGTCACACGCTGCTCGAGTTTGCCAGATATCCCAAGGAGCCGCCGTTACGCCTCATTTCAGTTCCCATCATCTATCGAGGCAACCTGCTCTATATTATCCAGGTCGGCACCTCGATGGACTCAGTCGAGCAGACCCTGAACCGGCTCCTGCTCGTGCTGCTGGTCAGTATCCCCATCGCGCTGGTCGTGTCGCTCGCCGGCGGCTGGTTCATGGCAGGCCGAGCCCTGCGCCCGGTTGATGCGATCACGCTGGCAGCCCAACGCATTGCCGGAGGCGATCTCACGCAACGGCTCACAGTTCCAGCCTCAGCCGACGAAATCGGTCGCCTGACGAACACGTTTAATAATATGATCGATCGGCTCGAAACGTCCTTTCGGCAGATCGGCCAGTTCAGCAGCGATGCCTCGCACGAATTGCGCACGCCCTTGACGGTCATGAAAGGGGAAACCGAGCTTGCGCTCCGGCGCCCACGCGAAACCGACGACTACAAAGTCGTCCTGGAGAGCAATCTCGAAGAAATCGACCGGATGACGCGCATTGTGGATGAGTTGCTGTTTCTGTCTCGGGCCGATATGGGCGAGGTCAAAATGGAACATCTGCCGGTCCCGCTGGACGCGCTTGTCGAGGACCTTCACCGGCAAGCCTCACTGTTGGGGCAGGAACGGGACATCCAGGTTGTGCTACGTGCTACTGCACCGGCAGTGGTATTGGGAGATGAGCTACGTTTGCGCGAATTGTTCCTGAATCTTCTCGACAATGCAGTGAAATACTCTCGCCTCGGTGGCGTTGTCGATATCGCGTTGACCATTGAGCAGACTCACGCACGGCTGTCCGTGACCGATCACGGCATCGGGATTGCGCAAGAGGATCAGTCTCGGATTTTCGACCGGTTCTATCGCACCGATAATGCACGAGCCCATACCAAGAAAGGCACAGGACTTGGGCTGGCCATCTGCGCCTGGATTGCCGAATCCCATCGCGGGCGTATCGAGGTCCAGAGCAAGGTCGGAGAAGGTTCAGCATTTACGGCGATACTGCCGTTGGTCCCTGCTCCCGCATCGGCTAAACGGTCACCAAAGCCCTCGTAACTCCTCTCTCATCGGGGGTGTTTACCCTTCCTTCACGTGCGTGACGCGAGGGAATCTCCTGGTCCCCGGATAATGCTTTTTCCCCCATACGATGATCGCTTCCAATACCGGCTTGAGGCCCTCGCCTTTCTCCGTGAGAAAGTATTCATAGCGTACGGGGTTCCGTTGGTAGGGCCGCCGGGTTACAAGGCCGGCAGTCTCCAGCTTTTTCAGTCTATCCGCAAGGATGTTTGAAGCGATTCGTTCCGGAGAGGACGTGAACTCCTGATAACGTCTCTTGCCCAAGACCAGATCGCGAATAACCAATAGCGTCCATTTATCCCCAAGAGTATCCAACACATTCGTGATCGGACAAGATGATCGTCTGAATTTCATTTCGCTGCCCATTGTTCACGGTCGTGCAACATGACCCATCATCATACCCATTTGGGATGACCGAGTTACAGCAAATAATGTAATGCATATACTTGCATTTCGCAAGCCGCTTGGCTATAATAGCTTTCGAAATGCAAGTAACTATGTTATGCATTCTGCCTAAAGGGGACTTTTATTATGCCGAAGTCAATTCTCATTACAGGATCAAGCGGTGGGATAGGAAAGGCTACCGCAAAGTTATTCCATGAAAAAGGCTGGAACGTCATTGCCACCATGAGAATGCCAAGGAAAGAGAGAGAGCTAACGGCTCTTGAAAATGTTCTTGTTGCAAGGCTGGATGTTCAGGACCGCAAGTCAATCCATGACGCGGTTCAATTAGGGATTAAAAGATTCGGCAAAATAGATGTTCTCTTGAACAATGCTGGACATGGTGCGTATGGCCCTTTAGAAGCAATAGGGGGAATGAAAGCGGAATTTGGACTTCAGTATTGAGGAAGACTGCGCGGATGAAGCTGCTTTCTCTCCTGAGAGCGACATGGCGAATAGCAACTCGGCTTCCTGGTAAGAAAGGAGGACTAACCGATGGGTCATTAGCCCAGAAAAAGTTGACGTGGAATATTCGGAGTTAGACAAGACTAGACGTCTCTATTTTTCAGACTACCCCAACGCAGCAAATGCTGAACCAATAAGGAGGGCCATGATATGCCGTTATGGAAAGTGTATCATCCAGTCGGAGCGTTCACTGCCGAAGACAAAAAGAATCTGGCCAAGCAGGTGACGGAGGTGTATGCGCGTATCCCGATCCCTAAGTTCTATGTGGTGTTCATTTACGAGGAGATCGCCAAGGACTCCTGCTTTGTCGGTGGCGAGCTGAACAATAAATTTGTCCGGTTCAAGGTCGACCATATTGCTAGGACGTTACCTGGTCCGGTCCTCAGAGAATGGTGGGTCAGGACACTTGATCAAGTCATTGCTCCCTTCGTAAAAGACAGGGGGTACGATTGGGAGATTTCCGTTGACGAGACACCTGTCGATCTGTGGTCTCTTCAAGGGGAACTGGCTCCGCCGTTTGAATCTGTGGCTGAGAAGCGGTGGGTGAAGGAAAATAAGGCGAGCCCCTATACCTTAGCGGAAAAGCTTCCTGTTAATCTCATCCTCGCTCCCGGAATAGCGGACCGTTAGGCTTCGGCTTAGCTGGTAGTGAGCGTGCGGAAGTGGCGTGTGTCTATAGAGTCGTACCCAAGAGAGATGATGACCAGCATGGCAACGTCATCTTTCTTGGGCCACATTTCTGCCTGCAAAGTCGCCTTCGCAGGTTTAGGTATCGGCGTCGAGATCAAGTATGCAGGCTGATATGCGGTCTGACAGGGGCAATGTGTGACCAGACATGTTGATAGAATAGAAGCGCGCTGAACAACTTGTTTACAATCGGAGGCGAAGATCATGACCTATCAGACCATCAACCCAGCCACCGGCCTGACCGTACAGACGTATGCAGACATATCCGATGCCGATTTGGAAAATGCGCTCGCCACAGCGCAGGCTTGTTATGAGACTGATTGGCGTCACCGCTCAGTTGCCGACCGTGCACGAATCGTTTCAGGCGCGGCGACGAAGCTCCGAGAACATGCGGAAGAGTATGCCCGTTACATCACTCTCGAAATGGGTAAGCTTATCGGAACGGCGCGAGCGGAAGTCGCGTTATCTGCCGATATCCTGGACTACTATGCCACACATGCCGAGGCGTTCCTGAATCCGCGGGCAATTCATGAGTCTCCCGGCGCCGTTCTCGAAACGCGGCCTCTCGGAATTATCTTAGGCATCGAGCCCTGGAATTTTCCCTATTATCAGATTGCGCGCGTCGCCGGACCGCAGTTGATGGTTGGTAATGTTCTTCTCCTTAAACATGCGGAAAATGTCCCGCAATGCGCCCTCGCGTTCGCGCGGCTCTTCGAATTGGCTGGGGCGCCGCCCGGCGCGTATACCAATATCTTTGCCAGTCTCAATCAAATCGGGCGCGTGATTGAAGATCCCAGAGTATGCGGGGTAACCGTGACAGGAAGTGAGCGGGCAGGCGCCGCGGTTGCGGAACGCGCCGGACGTCATCTCAAGAAGTCGGTGATGGAACTCGGAGGCAGTGATCCGTTTCTCGTTCTCGAAGACGCCCCACTGGAGGCGAGCATAGACGCGGCGATCTTTGGACGGATGTTTAATACAGGCCAGAGTTGCGTATCCTCGAAGCGTATCATCGTGATTGGGAAGGAACGCGGCAAGGCCTTCCTCGAAGGGTTTGTCCAAAGAATGGCAGCCCTCGAGGCCGGCAATCCAGAAGATCCGGCGACAACACTCGGCCCAATATCGTCCGAGAGAGCGATGGACCTCCTGCTGAAACAGATAGATGTCGCAACAGCAGGCGGCGCGCGCGTGGCGCTTGGCGGTGAGCGAATTGATCGGCCCGGCTTCTATATTGAGCCCACGGTTCTTACGGACATTGACGAGAACAACCCCATTTATTCGCAGGAATTATTTGGACCGGTTGCATCTTACTACGTGGTGGACAGTGAGGAAGAGGCGATCAAGCTTGCGAACGCGACCCCCTTCGGTCTTGGGGCCTCCGTCTTTACGGCGGATGTGGAGCACGGTCGGCTGGTAGCCGAGCGGATCGACAGCGGTATGGTCTTTGTCAATCAGCCCGCATGGACCGCGCCAGAATTGCCGTTCGGCGGGATCAAGAATTCAGGATTCGGGCGAGAATTGTCGGAACTCGGCTTCGGCGAGTTTGTAAACCGAAAACTGATTAATGTCGCACCTGCCGGTTCTCCGCTCTGGGGGCCAGTTGCTGCCAAGTGATCAGCGGAATGGCATCTTGGCTGCCTGGGTTGTTCCGTTCGAGGGCGGCTGATGGCTTGTAATCTGGAACCCCAATCCTGCAGTTCAGCTTGTTTCCACCCCCAGCAATGCGGCAGGTCTAGCAGGCTACGAGGAAACGCGGTTGATGCCGAAAATATGGTTGGAATTTTCCGTACGATGCTGAAGCAAGAATAACCTCAGGATGCTCAAAAAGGCTGTCCAGCAAGGCCGCAGCGAGTGAAGGTCCGAGGCGTACCCCAAGGGTACGTTGAGGGCCTGAACGATGCGAGAACGCCGCTGGCAGGCTTTTTCAGCATCCTGCTAAGAAACGATGTGGCCGACAAGATCATACAGAGCCGCATCGGTAATCTCGACCTTGACGAGTTCCCCTGCTGTGGCTGATCCATCATTGATATACACCACGCCGTCGATTTCAGGGGCCAGGCCTTCATGGCGTCCCTCAAGCAGGAGATCTGTCTCTTCGGAGACTCCTTCAACCAAGACTTCCATCACGGAGCCGATACGGTCCTTGCCCCGTGCCGCTGCAATGTCTTCCTGTACAGCCAGGAGTTCATTCCGTCGTTCATCCATAACCGACCGCTCAACCTTGTCGTCAAACCCGACGGCCGGGGTATCTTCCTCGTCAGAATACAAGAACACCGCCACCCGATCAAACTGAGCTTCTTCCACGTAGCCTCGCAGCTCGTCGAATGCCTGCTCCGTCTCGCCTGGAAACCCCACGATGAAGGCTGTGCGAAAGGTCACGCCGGGAATCCGGGTTCTGATCCGATCGACGAGGGCGGTGATGGCGGCGCGATCGCCCAGCCGGTGCATCTTTTTGAGCATCCGATCGTTGATGTGTTGCAGTGGCATGTCGATATACTTGGTAATTTTTTCTTCGCCGGCATAGAGATCCAACAGCGCGTCCGATACCTGTTGCGGATAGAGATAGAATGGTCTGATCCAACGTAGATCTTTCACCGTGACTAGCTCACGGAGCAGCGTGACGAGGCCGTGGCGCAGGCCAAGATCGACACCATAATTCACTGTATCCTGGGAAATGAGGTTGATCTCTTTCACGCCTTCAGCGGCGAGGCGCGTGGCTTCGGCAACGATCGATTCCACAGGGCGGCTTCGCTGTTTGCCCCGCATCAAGGGAATCGCGCAGAACGCGCAATTGCGGTTGCATCCTTCGGCGATTTTTACATAGGCGCTATGGGCCTTTCCGAGACGGAGGCGCGGGGCGTCCGCCTCGTACAGATAGGGGGGCTCGCTGATCCAGAGCCGTTGCTGCCGCTTCTTTGGCGCCAACAGGTCCCGGCAAATCTCCGCAATCTTCCCGAACTCCCCGGTCCCCACCACGCCGTCGAGTTCCGGCAATTGTTTGAGGAGGTCCCCTTGATATCGTTGTGCCAGACAGCCGGCGGCGATCAACACCCGGCATGATCCTGTCTTTTTCAGTCTGCCGTGCGCAATGATCGTATCGATGGATTCCTGCTTAGCTTCTTCGATAAATCCACACGTATTGATGATGACGACTTCTGCTTTCTTCGGGTTATCAGTTAAGGCAAACCCGTCCGCTACCAGGGTGCCTAGCATCACCTCGGAATCGACCTGGTTTTTTGAACAACCCAGGTTGACGAAACCGATGGTGGTCTTCTTGCTGTTTGAGCGAGAGGGGGTGATCAACCGTGATGGCATGGCAAGCAGTCTACGGGACGGTTGAAAAGTCTGTCAATCTTATGAGCAAGAGCGTGTCGGTGATGTTGTGTTGGGCAAGTACCAAAGCCGTTAGTCTCAGGCCGTCATTCCGGGGAAGCCTCCTGAAATCCTCATCTCCTCTATTTCCTCAGAGGGTGAGGAGGTTTGCTCCCTGACTGCGCGCGTTGCGCGAGCAAGGGGAGCAACCTCCTTGCCCTCTTCTCGCCTCTTATGGCATCATGCCTCCCTCTTGGAGATGGGGATGGCACATTTGCTCGAATTTGTTGGCTCCCTACATATTTACCTTGGACCATACCGTGGGAATCCGATCTCCTTGTATTTAAAGAGGACGGAGACTGGGTGCCAGATCGGCCCGAAAGCCTATCCGTGGAATGACGTTGTAGGGAGTGGTGAGACGCCGAATAAGGCCGCTGCAGACTTCGAAGACAAGTGGAAAACCAAGGGTCTCTCGGCAGATATGTATTCCGGTCCCTCCTGGGAAGGAGGTATAAAGCCTGAGCGGCCTGCTCCTCCCAAGCCGCCGGCCGCTCCTAAGCCCACCGTGCCAGCTGCGGCATCAGCACCTACTGGTCAGCCTATCGCGCCTGCCGCCTCTCCGGTGGTTTCTCCTGACACCACACCGGCTCCTGCTCCAGCCTTAACGGCTCAGCCTGCAGACAAATCCAGCTAATGTACTCTTCTATTTAGCCTAAACGTTTTGGAAGGGGACCTTCTGGAGAGGGGCCGGCTAGCCTGCTATGCTTCAAGCCATATCCCAAATAGACTGCAATGCCAATGGCAGTCCAGACGCCAAATCGAATCCAGGTCAACCATGGGAGGAAGCTCATGAGGCCGAGGCAGGCCAGCATGCCAAGAATGGGGACGAGCGGCATGAATGGGAGTCGGAATGGGCGGAGCTGGTTAGGTTTTGTGTAGCGGAGGACTACGACACCGATACAGACTAGGACAAAAGCAAAGAGCGTACCGATGTTCGTCATGTCCGCCGCATCGCCGATAGGGATCAGCGCAGCGAGCGTGGCCACAGCGACACCGGTGAGACTGGTGGCATAGTGAGGTGTGCCATAACGCGGGTGCACGGTTGAGAGCCACGGACTTAAGAGGTGATCGCGTGACATGGCAAAGAATACACGGATTTGACCCAGCATCATCACGACAAGCACGCTGGTAATGCCGGCTACGGCTCCGATCGCCACAATCGCCGCTCCCCACTTGAAGCCCACCTTGCTCAGTGCATCGGCCACCGGTGCATGGATATCGATCTGTGTAACGGGGACTAAGCCGGTCAAGATCGCGGCCACAGCAATGTAGAGCACGGTACAGATGCTGAGTGAGGCGATGATTGCGATCGGCAGATCCCGCTGAGGGTTTTTGGCTTCTTCGGCGGTCGTCGAGATGGCGTCAAATCCGATATAGGCGAAGAACACGATCGCCGCTGCCGCGCCGACGCCGGCGAATCCCTGCGGCAGGAAGGGCGTCCAGTTGTCGCTATTCACGGCCGGCGTGCCCACGGCGATGAAGAACACGATGACCGCGAGCTTCAAGCACACGATAATACCGGTTGCGCGGGCGCTTTCTTTAATCCCAACAACGAGGATGATGGTGACGAGTAGCACGATAATGGCTGCGGGGAAGTTTGCCACACCCCCGTCAGGTCCTCCGGGTGGATGGGTCGCCCAGTGCGGTAGTTCGATTCCGGCCAGCCTGAGCAGATTGTTGAAATAGCCGGACCAGCCGATGGCGACCGCAACACAGGCCACGCCGTACTCGAGAATGAGGTTCCACCCGGTGATCCAGGCCAGGAATTCTCCCAACGTGGCATACGAGTAGGTATAGGCAGAACCCGCCGCGGGAATCATGGTGGAGAACTCTGCATAGCAGAGGGCTGCGAACGCGCACGTGAGGCCGGAGAGTACGAAGGATAGCACGATTCCAGGACCTGCTCCTGGTCGGTGGGCATCGCCGACGATGGCAGTGCCGATTAGGACAAAGATCCCAGTGCCGATGATCGCCCCGATGCCGAGGGCCGTCAGATCCCAGGCTGTGAGGGTCTTCTTCAACCGATGTTCGGGCTGGTCTGCGTCCGCGAGGATCTGTTCAATAGATTTGGTTCTGAAAAGTCGGCTGATCACCGTAGTTCCTTAAGCCGAGAAGATGGCGAAGGGCGCCGTAGGACCGACAAACTTCTATTCCATACGAGTTCAAGCATAGCAGGCCCTGTTCGCTCGTCACGCATTGTTTGTATCTCGCACTCACCGTCACGCGCTACGGCCGGTCGAGCGGGAGGCGCGAAGAAACGCCTCGAACAATCGCCGGTGGAGAGGGTGTCGGTCGAAGAGAAATTCCGGATGCCACTGGATGCCAAGAAAGAAGCGGTGGGTCGGAGACTCGATCGCCTCCACGATACCATCGGGGGCCAGGGCGCTGGCGACCAATGATGGCGCGACGGCTTTGACCGATTGATGGTGGGAGCTATTCACTCGCATCGAGACCGACCGTACAATGTGACGAAGCAGGCTGCCTGGCGTGACGGCGACGGTGTGACTGAGATGTGTCGCTCGGGTGTGTTGCCGATGTTGGAGCGCTGTCGAGACTTGGGATTGAATGTCCTGAAGCAGGCTGCCGCCGCAGGCGACATTCATGGTCTGCATGCCGCCGCAGATGCCGAGCAGGGGGATATTGGCTTCCTTTGCCAGGTGAACCATGTCCAGTTCAAAATTCGTGCGACGCTCGCTCACGGTTTTGAAGGGATAGCGCCGACGTTCACCGTACAATGACGGTGGAAGGTCCGGTCCGCTTCCGGTGAGGAGGAGTCCGTCGATCTGTTGTAGGAGGCGTCGTCTGGTAGACCGGTCTCCGAGGAGTGGAAGGACCAACGGGACACCACCGAGTTCTTCGATGGCACGAACGTAGCGTGCACCCAAAAAATAGGTGGGCTCGCGCCCACCCCATTCTTTCCGATCACCGGCGTTGAAGTCTGGTGTGACCCCGATGATCGGTTTCATCGACTAGCGGATGGGTTCCGGGGCAGAGGCTGACGCATCGTCAGAATCTGCGACCCCCAGGAATCGGATGGGCCGATTGCCTTGGAGGTGATCGGGAGAAATGAAGTAGGTGCCGCGGAGACTGGTATCCCAAATACTCTTTGCCGCCTGTTCGTTTCCTCCTGAAAAGGCATAGGCTAATCCGCCGACGATTCCTCCCCCTATCGCAAATGCGGCCTTAAAGGGAAAATAGAGGATTGTGGAGACGGCGGCAGCGGCCTGCATTCCCGCGCTTGACGCGGTTCCACCTTCGGTGTTCCCCGTCGAAGGGGGAGGTGCGCTTTCCTGACTCCATGCCGATGGCGTCATGGTGACGATGCACAGAGCCAGGAGCAAGAAGACCGTCACCAGTTTGAATCTGGAAACCTTACAAGAGCGATTGGATGGAGACGAATAGATGTTCACGAATCTTCCTCCTTTTTCGGCAGAGCGAGCTGAGCGGTAGTGGTCAGTCTCAGATATTCACTCATGATTGAGTTATACTGCGGTTATAACAAATTCGTCTCTGAATGCAAACCCCTGCCGCGTTCACGCGGGTATCTTATAGGACGGTCATGTCTCTCAGGACGAGGTCCAGTTCTGATGCCACGTACGATGTGATGAAGTTCCTCCGATTGATGACGGCGTTTCTGACATCTGCGATCTCTGTGTCATCTGAGAGGCATTGGTTCTCTTGAGTGATGCCGGTTTGCAATGCGACGTCCAGCTTGCACCAACAGACGGCTTGGATAAACAGCTCATGTGCTCGCTCTTGATGAGAGAGGCGATCTTCCTCCGCGAGATCCACGAGGGCCAGCGTCAACCAACGGGGAAAATCGATATCGATGCTGAGGTGATCGATGTCACGTTGGGTGAGAACGACAGCGACCTGGATCCCACCCTTCCAACTCCGTTTCTTGACGTTAAACACACACGAGTAAGTGAAAGGTCTCTCCTCCACTGGCTGCGGTCCGACAAACAGGGTCACGCGAAACTGGGAGAGGGCTGGTGCATGCTCAACGGCCATGGCTGTTAGTCTACCACGATCGCCTGTCTCAATGGCCGTCTTATTGACGGCTTGGCAGTGCGACGATAAGATGCCCTCCACCATGACCATAGATCTAAATATGCGTGTCAGCGAGATTCAGCAGGCTCTGCGTGAGGCTGAGATCGACGGCTGGCTCTTTTATGATTTTCGCGGCAGCGATCCCCTTGCCTATCGCGTCCTCCAACTCGATCCGACTATCCATGTGACGCGCCGATGGTACTATTGGATTCCAGCGCACGGGGCTCCTGTCAAAGTGCTGCATCGCATTGAACCGCATGTGCTGGATACGTTGCCGGGACAGGCCGACTGTTATGTGTCGTGGGAACAGCAACGGAAGCTCCTTGCGCGTCTACTGACCGGTGGTCTCCGTGTCGCGATGCAGTATTCCCCCCTGAATGCCGTGCCCTATGTGTCGCGTGTGGATGCCGGTACGATCGAGTTGATCAGAAGTTACCATGTCGAAGTGGTGAGTTCAGCGGATCTGATTCAGACGTTCGAAGCGCGCTGGACAGACCGTCAACTCGAATCGCACCAGTATGCCGCCGTGGCGTTGCGGCGCATCGTTGATGAGACATTCAGTCATGTGCAAGCGGTGGTTGCGCAGGGACGAACGCTGACGGAATATGGGGTGCAGCAGTTTATTCTGGCTCGTATACAGGAGGCAGGGATGGTCACGTCGAGTGCACCGATTGCTGCCGTCGATGCCCACAGTGCCGATCCCCATTATGGTCCAACGGAGAGAGGGGCAGCCGACGTCACCCGCGATGCCTTGCTCTTGATCGATCTTTGGGCCAAACAAGCGGAGCCCGGTTCGGTCTATGCTGATATTACCTGGACCGGCTACGTTGGTCGGACCGTTCCGGTGAAACATCGTGAGGTCTTCGACGTGGTCCGGCGGGGTCGGGATGCGGCACTGGACTTCGTCCGTTCAGAAACAGCAGCAGGCCATCGCCCCTTCGGGTGGGAAGTTGACGATGCCTGCCGGCAGGTCATTCAGCAGAGCGGTTATGGAGATCAGTTCGTCCATCGCACAGGGCATTCAATCGGCGAAGAAGTGCATGGCAACGGCGCCAACATCGATGGCTTGGAGACACAGGATACTCGACGTCTGATGCCAAGGACCTGCTTTTCTATCGAACCAGGAGTGTATCTGCCCGGCGAGTTTGGGATCAGGAGTGAACTGGACGTGTATCTTGCTGAGCGTGAAGCGTTGGTATTCGGGTTGCCGTTACAGAGCGAGATCGTACCGCTTTTTTAGCAGGATGCTGAAAAAGCCGCGCCAGCGGCGTTCTCGGCTCATCGAAATCCTCAACGTACCCCTGAGGGTACGCCTCCGGTTTCGATTCGCCTGCGGCCTTGCTGGACGGCCTTTTTGAGCATCCTGTTTAGAGTACTCTGTCCCTTCCTTGACAGTACCTCTTAGTGGCCTATAGAGTTTCAAATATTAAAAGCTAGATCGACATCGATTGGCTGGGACTAGAGTAAAAGGAATTGCGCCATGTTTGGTACCATGGGGATCTCGGAACTGATCATTATCCTTGTCATCGTTCTGATCATTTTTGGAGCAGGGAAGCTTCCACAAATCGGTGAAGGGGTCGGGAAAGCGCTCAGAGGGTTCAAGAAAGAAGTCAATGATATCCCTTCAGCAGATGCGGCATCGCCCGAAGCAAATCAACAGGCACCCATACAGGCTCAATCGACGCAACAAGCTGCACCGGCGCCGGTGATGACGCAGGGACAGGTCTCTGCCACGCCGAAGCCCACCGCACCCTATACCCCTGGGCCGGAACTAACTCCTGGGACCACCGCGGCTTTGATGCACAATATGGCGGCTGCACCCCAGCCAGTTCGGCCGTTGACCTCCAGCATAGCCCGGTCAGCGCCAACCCAATCGGCGGGGCAGGGTCAACAGCCTCCAACGATGGAAGAGCGAGCGGCTGCTCCCACGCCCGTCCTGAAGGCACAGTATCCGCCTCTTCCGGCCAGCGCCCAAACAAAACCGGTGGCGAAACGGCCGTCGGCCATTGTCAACAAAGATGCTGTGGCCCGTGTGCAAGCGCAGCAGGCATCGATGAAGGCGAGGGCTGCGCAGTCTGCCGATATTTCCCCGGGGGATATGCAGAGCTTGGGGGAGGGGCTGGGGGATGCCTTGCGGACGTTCAAGCAGGCCGTTGCCGATGTCCGCAATTCAGTCGATCCCGAGATCCGGACCATCCAAGCCGAGATGGATTCTGCTCAGAAGGAGTTCCAGCAATCCATCGAATCAGCCAAAGAACTGCCTGTCTTACACGAAGAGCCTCCTAAGCACACGTGAGCCGGGGCATGGTCTGTATCAGCTTGCCGAAGGTTGGCCTCTGGCTCTGCCGCACTCCTTGTCGCACCATCGTATGCGCAATCCTCCTGTCGGTGCTCTGTCTCGCCGGTTGTGTTCAAGACTCTCCACCTTCCTCAAAAGAGCGCACGGTCTCGCTCTTGTTGGAATTACTCCGGGATGAGACGCCAGAAATGCGGCGAACGGCAGCAGAATCTCTGGGCAAGATTGGTGATCCACGAGTTGTGGACTCCATTCTCCCTCTCATGCACGATCCAGCCGCAATGGTTCGTGAAGCATCGGTGGCGGCGGTAGGGCGCTTGAAACCCACAGCGACTGAGGGAGTTGTGGCTCTATTGGCGCTGGCCTTGGAGGATCCTGACGAATCGGTCCGACAGGCCGCGGTCGTCGCGATCGGAGAAGTCGAACCAGATCCTCGATTACTGCAGCCTGTTGTGAGGTTACTGCGGTCTTCGGATCCGACGATTAGGCGAGCGGTGGTGCGGGCATTACTACAAATTGACTCAAGCCGATCAGTGCCGGCGCTTATCGCCGCAGGGCGTGACGCTGATGCGGAGGTGCGTCAGGGGATTGTGGCCGCGTTGGGTGAATGGGGAGGAGTCACGGCGTCCCCCTGGATCAGAGCGCGTTTAGCCGAAGATCCATCACCTGGGGTGCGAGCAGAAGCAGCCTATCGTCTCGGATTGCTTGGTGACCCTGAGGCAAGGGTTTCGCTCAACACTGCGGTCGAGAAGGATCCAGACAATGGGGTGCGCCGCTGGGCGAAACGGGGAATGTAGTCCGTATCAGGCTTAGCCGGTTGACCCCTGAACCGACAGAGGCGTGATGCCGGTTAATCTATTGCTCGGGCACGACTCAATGCTTCGACAAGCTCCAGCAAATCTTTGCGGGCCTTTTCATCGATATTCGTAAACTGGACACCCATTCCAGGGAAGAAGAGATGTCGTTCGGGCTTGGTGCGTGTCCAGGCGACCTTCGCTGTTGCCGTATATTGTTCCTTAGGGTGGTCGGGAAGTGAAAACTCTACTGACAGCTCGGTGCCAGGAGCCAGCGGGGCGCTGCTTTCGATGAACAATCCTCCTGCGCCGATGCCGCCGGTTAGGCTGTCGAATTGTTTACCCTCTGGGGTCGTGTAGCGGATCTTCATCGAGAGGGGGGCTCTTGGGTGAAAGCGCGCATGGGTGAATCGCACGTCTTCGTCACTGGCAAGTATCTGTTCAATGACTGCTCCCCACGACAGAATACCCAGCAGTTTTCCCGCAGCGCTATGAAGCGTGATTCCTTCCTGGTCGGCATCCATTTCAAGGAGCTTGCCCTGATGCCCTTCCGTCATGATCACAGGGAACTTCATAGTGAGGTTCTTATGGTGAACACAGGATGGGTCTCTTGTGGTTGGATTCTCACAAGGCCGGTTGTCAGACGGGTTGGATGGATTTCACCAGTTCGAGCACGCGATCGCGGATATCGGGGTTAATTTCTGTAAAGCGTACCCCCATGCCTGGGCTAAACGTGTATTGGTCTGCTTTAGGACAGACCCAGGCAACGAGTCCTTTTGCCGGCAACCATTCGGATGGGTGCTCTGGCAGCGAAAATTCAAGTGTAAGCTTGGTGCCGACTGGTAGCGGTCTCAGACTTTCGATAAAAAGCCCTCCTCCGCCGATGCCGCTCGCGCGACTTTCAAACTGTTGACCTTCAGGGGCGATGTATTTGACACCGAACGTGATCATCACACGTGGATCATTCCTGGTTTCTCGGCTTGCCTGAGGTTTGCGATAGGCTAGAATTTGATCGATGATAAAGTCCCAGGATAGGCTGCCGATGGGTTCGCCGTTGATCCCCAGAAGAGTGACCACTTCACGGGCTGCGTCAAGATCGAAGGCTTTCCCTTTATGCCGAAGGCTTGAAGATACGGGAAATTTCACAGGTCCTCCAGGTTCAGTCGGTACCGCAAGTATAGCGCAGCTTTTCATCTTGTCGAGGGAAAGGGCAGAGTCATCACTATCGTGACTACCTAGCAGGATGCTGAAAAAGTCCGCCAGCGGCGTTCTCGCATCGCTCAAAGGCTCAACGTACCGAAGCGTACGCCTCGCCTCTTCGCTCGCCGCGGCCTTGCTGGACGGCCTTTTTGAGCATCCTGCTGCGACTCTGAAATGATCCTCAATGGTTATATCGCGACGACATATTGTAAGGAAATCACGTTTTTCAGCAGACTGCTAGAGAGGAAAACGGAGTAGAGAGCGTTCGAGAAGGGAAGAAGAGAAGTCCGGGCCAGGGTAACCCTGGCCCGGAGGATGTGAAGTAATCGTTCCGTTCGTGAAAAAAATCTATACTTATAATGACTTAGGCGGTCTTCGCATCCTTGTCTTGTTCGAAGATTCGGATAGGAGCGTGTTTACCAAGGATGGCATCCTCAGTGATGAGGACCTCCTTGATCTGCTTCTGAGAAGGAGCATCATACATCACATCCAGCATCACGTCTTCAAGGATGGCACGCAGTCCTCGAGCGCCTGTTTTCTGGTGAAAGGCTTTCCGTGCGATTGCTCCGAGCGCGCCATCCGTGAACTTGAGCTTCACTCTCTCAAAGGAGAGCAATTTTTCATACTGTTTCGTGAGCGCATTTTTCGGCTCGGTCAAGATTCGAATGAGGGCGCGTTCATCCAGCTCTTCCAGGGTGGCGACGACCGGCAGCCGACCGACGAACTCCGGTATCAATCCGTACTTGAGAAAATCTTCCGGCTGGACTCTCGCGAACAGTTCGCCGAGCCGCACATCGCCCCGTCCGCGAACTTCGGCTCCGAATCCCATTGCTTTTCGATTGAGGCGTTGCTCGATAATGTGCTCCAGCCCGACGAACGCCCCGCCGCAGATGAACAGGATATTGCTCGTATTGACTTGAATGAACTCTTGGTGCGGGTGCTTGCGCCCGCCTTGAGGCGGTACGTTGGCGACGGTTCCCTCAATGAGCTTGAGTAGTGCCTGTTGGACCCCTTCGCCGGAGACGTCGCGCGTGATGGATGGACTATCGCTCTTGCGGCTGATCTTGTCGATTTCATCAATGTAGACAATGCCACGCTCGGCTCGTTCCACATCGTAGTCGGCTGCTTGCAAAAGCTTAAGGATGATGTTTTCGACGTCTTCGCCGACATAGCCTGCTTCCGTGAGGGTCGTGGCATCGGCCAGTGTGAAGGGGACGTCCAAGTATTTTGCCAGAGTCTGGGCCAATAGCGTTTTCCCCGTGCCTGTGGGCCCCAGCATGAGGATGTTGCCCTTCTGGAGTTGCACCTCATCAACGTCTTTGTCTTTGGATGAAATTCGCTTGTAGTGGTTATGAACGGCCACTGAAAGAATTTTCTTCGCCCGCTCCTGTCCCACAACGTATTGATCCAAGTGGTGTTTGATTTCCACCGGCTTTTTGAGTTTCGATGAAATCTCCTCTTTTGCCTCTTCCCAATCTTCGGCAATGATATCGTTGCAGAGATTGACGCATTCGTCGCAGATGTAGACGGTGGGCCCGGCAATCAATTTACGAACTTCGTCGCGGCTCTTTCCGCAGAACGAGCAACGGAGATGTCGATCCATCTTATCCGGCTTCGCCATGTGTCCTCCTCTGTTACTTGTCCTTCGCCGCGTCTTTTCCTGCGTCGCTAGTGACGGCCTTGAGCAGCTTCGGGGGCCTGGTGATGACTTCGTCGATGAGACCGTACCGTTTGGCTTCCTCTGCCGACATGAAGTAGTCCCGTTCGGTGTCCAGGGAGATCTTCTCCAGAGGCTGGCCGGTATGTTTCGCCATGATCTCATTGAGTCGTTCGCGGATTTTCAAGATCTCTCTGGCATGAATGTCGATTTCCGTGGCTTGCCCCTGAAACCCGCCCATGGGCTGGTGAATCATGACCCTAGCATTCGGCAGAGCGAATCGCTTGCCTTTGGTTCCGGCTGTGAGTAAGAAGGCCCCCATGCTGGCGGCCTGGCCCAGGCAGATCGTGTTGATCGGAGGTTTCACATACTGCATAGTGTCATAAATCCCCAACCCTGCCGTGACGCTTCCTCCGGGGGAGTTGACGTAGAGATTGATGTCCTTTTCTGGGTCCTCCGCTTCGAGGAACAAGAGCTGGGCAATAATCAGGTTGGCAAAGACGTCGTCGATCGGCGCGCCAAGAAAGATGATCCGGTCTTTCAGGAGCCGAGAATAAATATCGTAGGCGCGTTCGCCTCGATTGGTTGTCTCAATAACAATGGGAACTAGCATGCCCGTCGTTCCTTTCCTCTTGGCAGGGTGCTGAAAAACCCCGCCAGCTTCGTTCTCGCGTCGTTCAGATCCTCAACGGGGACCCTGCCGCCTCACCACTCGGCGGCGCGCACAGACGTGGTGCTCCTTGTTCGTCGCAACCGTGCGCCCCAGAGGGTACGCCTCCGGTCTTCACTCGCTGCGGCCTTGCTGGCCGGTCTTTTTGAGCACCCTGCGCACCCGCAGATTTTTCTCAGTCTGCTAAAACTTCTTGAACATTAGATGCGAGGCCAGCCCGCACCCTTCTCACTATCCTTGAATCACCGCATTGCGGTAGACGAAATCCAAGGCTTTATCCACCAAAATCCTGGTACGTAGGTCATCGATGGACTCTTGCCCGCCGGCTTTAATCATCTTGACGAGATCGGCAGCAGGCATTTTGAGTTCCGACGCCAGCCGCATGATCTCGGCGTTAAAATCGTCTTGCGTGACAGTCAGCCCTTCTTTCCCTGCGATCTCCTCCAACACGAGGCTGACCTTCACCCGACGTGCCGCTTCGTCCCGATGTTCCTGGCGAAGACTTGTGAGGTCCTCTTTGCCAGGCGATTCTTGGGCCCCACCCTTCCGCTGCTGTTGCTGCGCGTGCTGCCGGATGATGGCTTCCAGTTCGCGTTCCACGAGGGTTTCTGGAAGATCGAAGTGGTGGGTATCCATGAGTCGCTTGACGATCGTATCTTTATAGTTGTCTTCGATCTCTCGTTTCAGTGCCTGCTCCATTCCGCCCCGCAGCTTATCTTTGATTTCTTGGAGAGAAGTATAGGGCCCACAATCTTTTGCGAATTCATCATCCAGCGCAGGCAGTTTCTTTTCCTTGACGGATTTGATCGTCAGAGTAAATACGACCGTCTTGCCGGCAACGCGAGGATCGGGATGGCCGGTTGGGTACGGCTGGGAAATTTCGAGTACGTCGCCCTCTTTTTTACCCCCGACGTGCGAATCAATTTCCAAGCCCAATACGGCGGCGTGTGATCCGACCTTGTGGAGTTGACCTTCCTTCTTAGTCCCTTCCAGTGGTGCTCCATCAAGAAGGCCGTGCATATCCAGGACAATATAGTCCCCGTCCACAATGGCGTGGCCTGGAGGTGTGGCTTCCAGGCGGGCCTGTTGTTCGCGCAAGACCTCAAGGCCTCGGTCGAGCTGTTCGTCGGTCACGGTGCGCTTGTCGGGTTTGAGCGAGATCGGACTCGGCGCTTTATAATCGCGCAACTCGATGTTTGGCTTGATCTCGACGGTCGCAGTAAACGTAAAGGGCTCGTCCTTCTTAATTTTGACCCGGTCCAGCGGAGGAATTTCAACGTGGACCGGCACAATCCCCGCTTGGCGGACAGCCTTGTCGTAAAAGTCCGGCACAAGGGTTCGGATTACGTCCTCTTCCACGGTTTTGGCATAGCGCTTTTCCAGCAGGGCCAAGGGTACCTTGCCAGGGCGAAACCCTGGGATGTTGACCTGGCGGTTCAGATCAACATAGGCGCGAGCAAATCGTTGTGTGACTTCATCGCCCGGCACTTCAATCTTGAGGGCGCGTTTCAACGGTCCTAGTTCAGTCACTTCCATTTTCATAACTGGTGCGCACCCTTGTTCGAAGTAAGAAGCCTTGTGCGGACTGCCGAGCTGTCGCCGGCTACCCGGCCGTGGTCTGGTGCGAGAGGGGGGACTTGAACCCCCACGGTTACCCACGAGATCCTAAGTCTCGCGCGTCTGCCAGTTCCGCCACTCTCGCAGGGGTGGGGTATGCAGGAGTCGACTCCAGCAACAACGAACAAACAAACGAAAAGGTAAGTTCCTGGGGGTATTTTGTACCGTTGGACGTATCCCACTGTCAACCCATACTCCTGCGGGGTGGAAGGGGGTTTACTGCGGGCTTGTGGGACGGTCGGTATCCATTTGTGGCACGACAGAATCCTACACAAGACGGGATGTTGTACCCCGGTTCAGGCTAACAGGAGCCTGTGATAAAAAGATATGGATACCCCTCCGATTTGGCCTATTGTGGAAGTTATGCTGTTGTAGCAGCAGGTTTTACCGACGGGTATAATCAGGTAGCGAGGTCACTCATCGTCGGTAGACCGATTAATAGGTGCCCAGTGCGCGTTCCACTATTACTATTCTCAACTCTGGCGTTCAGTGTGGTGGCGCTTTCCTCTTCATGGGCCTACCGGGACTATTTCACGCCGGAGCAGAAAGCGCTGCTGGACAAAATCCAGATTGTGCGCATTGAGGCGATTGCACTCACGGACAAGGAAGCCGTTGACGCTGCGCCGATTGCTCAGCTTGTAGCCCGCCGGATGGGTGAATTGGGATACACCGTGGGCGATGCCGGTAAACCGCATGACGTGGTGATCAAAGTCAAATGCGAACAGCGAAAAACATGGGAAGGCACAACTGCAGCAGGCGGCGATGCGGATTTGCCCGATGCCCCGTCTCGACTGTGGAAAGGCCCCGCCTGCCAGATGACCTATCTCCTCGCGAACATCAAGGTTAAATGGCAGAAAGAGGTCCGAACCGAGTTTGAAGATGCAGAACAAGCCGCGCAATCGGCCAACGCGGGAAATCCTGGAGTGTATGCCATGGGCCAATTGAGGGATGCACTTGAGACATTCGAGTTTCCCTTGTTACTGGCCGCTGAATGGGGTCAGCCGGAGCGCCTTCTCAAGTTACTTGATCTGCCCGATACGCCGCAGGTGAGAAGATTTAAAATTATTTCACTCTTGGGCGAGATGCAAGCCGACGAAGCCTTGCCAAAGTTGAAAGAGGTGCTCAAGGATCGTGACCTGGCGAAGCAAGCGATTGGAGCGATGGGCAACCTCGGCAAAGAAGGCATTCCGCTGCTCGTGGACATCATGAATACGTCTCCGCAGCTTGAATTGCAGGCGGCAGCGGCCAAAGGCTTAGGACAATTGGGTGGGATGCACGGCGATGCGTCTGTGGTGCTGCCGTTGCTCGCCAAGCTGGGAGATCCGAAAACAGATTGGTCCGTGCTGACAGAAGTAGCCTGGTCGTTGGGAAAAATTCCGGATAAACGATCGATCCAGCCGCTCTACGATCTCGACAAGAAACTGCAAGCTATGCGCGATCCGGAGAACGTGCAGTTGAAGAAACTCAAAGAAGCGGTGTTTTGGGCGATCAAACAGTGCGACACGTGGGATCAGTTCAGTTAAAGCGTGTTACCGTCCGCATGTCCCAGTTCTTTGGCCGAATCTTTTCCGGCCATATTCCTAGCGCTTGTTCAATGCGACGGGGGCTTCTCCTTATGGGAGAAGCCCCCGTGCTGTTTGTAAAGTTGGGACAGAGTTACTTCGTGACGCGAATCTCGACGCGGCGGTTCTTTGCCCGACCTGCATCGGTCGTGTTCGGTTCAACCGGCTTGGTATCTGCATACCCATGTGTCGTCGCGGCGCCAAGACCACCTTCGGTCAGCGCCTTCGCTGCATTTTCCGCACGGGATTCAGACAGCTCCTTGTTCGTGGGGAACTTCTTCTTCAGTGCGCCCTGGATTGGCCGGTTGTCAGTGTGGCCGTCCACAGCGACCTTATACTCTGGGAAATCTTTCAAGACTGCTCCGACTTGCTTCAATGCATCGACGCCCGCCGGTTTCAATTCATCTTTGCCTGAACCGAATAGATAGCCGGAGGCCAGGTTAATGATCAACCGCTCGTTGTTGAGATCGACGGTGATGTCACCTTTCTCGATCTCAGGACGAAGCGCCCGGATCAATCCACGCTGAGCTTCTTTCAGTTTAGCCATCTCGGCAGAGAGTTCGCCGCGCAAAGCAGCCAGTTCGGACTCGAGTTCCGCATTCCGCTGCCTGGCTGCGGCAAGGTCGGCTGCGAGTCTGTCTTTGTCTCCCGTCCCAGCTTGGAGACCGGCGGCCAGGGCCATCGAGGCTGCGAGCTCCCGATTGCTGTCGGCGAGCTGTCGTTCAAGATCGCTCACGCGGCGGCTCAAGGCGCTGTTCTGTTTCTGTGCTGAGGTCAGCTCGGCGGCCATATCGGAGCCCACTGCCTTTGATGCTTCGGGGGGATTGCAACGGACGTCAGACCAAGCCACCCATTGGTGTGTGGGATTACAAATAGGGCTCTTATCCCAGCTCGCACATCCTGCCAGAGCGACCAAGCTCGTCGCGAGAATCACGGTTTTGAATGCCTGCATGATGATCGACCTCTTTCTTCTGGATCGTGGGGGTTATTTATCGCGTGAGTTTTCCAATTCCGGCGTCGTTAGAACGCACCTCTCAACGGCGGTCTTTCAGAGCGTCGCGGATCTCCATTAACAATTTCTCCTCGTTGGTCGGTCCTGCCGGTGGTGCCGGAGGCGCTTCTTTCTTGAACCGGTTGACCTGCTTGACCAACATGAAGATCACGAACGCAATGATGATGAAGTCGAACAGGCTTTGCAAAAATACCCCATAGTTGAGCGTTGGAGCTCCTGCGGCTTTCGCGGCCGCAAGAGACGGTTGTGGCGTCCCGGACATATTGAGGAAGAGACTCGAGAAATCGACTTTGCCAAGCAGCAAGCCGATCGGCGGCATCAGGACGTCGCTGACCAGAGAGGAGACGATTTTTCCGAACGCTCCGCCGATAATGACACCGATCGCCATATCGAGAACATTGCCTCTCATGGCAAAATCTCTGAATTCTTTGAGCATACATCGTCCTCCTTCTAGAGGATACAGGTGAGCTGCGCGCTATCGCTTTCGGGTCGTATCAAAACTGTACCCAAGGGTAATGAGGTACATGTTGTCCGTACTCCCGGTGCTCGGCGCCGGATTACTGTTATATCGGGTCGTCACTTGGATACCGCTGGCGAAGTCTTTCCAAATCTTGAACCTCACCCCGTTATCCATCGTGAGGAAGTAGTCTGATGAGTTTTCGAGAGAGGGATAGATTTCGTCGTAATGGTACAACGTAATCCGATCCTCGAGGAACGGCCAGTCCAATTTCATGGACACGCGTCCGCGATAACTCGATTGGTCAACTGCCACGCGGAAGTCTTCATTGAAGTAGGCTAATCCGGCTTCGCCGTAGAACGTCATATTTTTGAAGGCGCCGGAGTAGTCTCCCCGTTCGATGAATTGATAGCCGGGACCGGTCGAGAGTGCGGTTCGCATTTTCAGGTCTTGAAAGAGATCGTTTTCGAAGTAGGCAGAGGCAAACCAAAACAGCCGTTTGGTAAGAAAGAAGTCGAGCTTGATCGTCCCGCGCGCATTTCGAGCATTAATGGTATTGGAGGTGTCACCGTAGACGTAACGGCCGTTGAGCGAGAGCCGGAGCTGTTCGCCTCTTGCCACGAAATCTCCAAGCAAGCTGGCATTGCGCAATCGGCTATTCCCGGTCGTTTCGGTGTAGGCACCGGATATGTTGCCAATGTATATCACGGGTGGCTGAACTATTGGATTCATAGCGGTGACGGATTCCATCGGGACTTCCATTGTGCTTTTGAAGGGTTCCACTTGCACGTTCAACGTTCCATTTGGTCCTTCCGTGGCAGTTCCCGCAATCACGGACCCTTCCTTCAGATGGAAGGGCATCGGGTGAGTCACAGACAGCTTGGACACGTCTTTCCAGTTCACCTTCATCAAATTGTCGGGACTAGCCGTCGTTTTGATTAGCAATACGCCGCCGGCCATTTCGATGATTTCTCCGTATATGATGCTGCCATTCTTCAACGTCACGACGTCAGGGGTAGTCGGTACGGCAGGTGTAGCAGGAGGGACATCTTGGGCAGTGGCTTCCGTGGGCAACACCCCTCCAATCACAGACACAACCATTGCTATTGCGAACCCACAGAGAACCTTCTTCATCGAACCCTCCTTAACGAAAGACCAGATGGGTAAATGCCTACGACTCCATCCCCACAGTGGAACACGTGAGAGTTGTGGTATTCATCTCAAATAAATCCAAGGGTGTATAGCTCAAATAATCACGGGGTGGCAAGTATACACACTGCGATATATGCTGACACGAGCGACATGAGCTTCGTATGAGTATGTGGATGAATGGTTGCTGGAGTTAAGCAAGGCCGATGCCGTTGATCGTGATAGACGCATTTCCTCAAACATCTTTGATGAGGGGTTGGTTAGCGTTTCTCTGCTCATCCTTCTTATGTTGTCTCAAGAATCCTTTCGAGAAGCCCTGGCCTTTTTGTTTGAGATCACCCGACTTGGTAGAGAGAACGGGCCCACTGCTTCTAGGAAAGGGAGTCGGGAAGGTCAATGCCAGGGCAACGAGCACGAACGGTCATCTTGCTGGTCATCAGACCGCGTGTTAAGATGCCGCCTTGCAAAATCGGCGTGGAGAGGTGCGAGAGTGGTCGAATCGACATGCTTGGAAAGCATGCGTCCCAGCAATGGGACCGTGGGTTCGAATCCCACCCTCTCCGCCACAAAAAGACGAGGCAAAAGTAAGAAGTTAAAAGGTAAAAGTTTTGGTCATACGTACTCCCTACTTTTCATTTTTTACTATTCACGTCGAAAAGGGGCTGGGCCCTGTGCAACAGAATCCTGTGAACTCCGCCAGGTCCGGAAGGAAGCAACGGTAAACGGTCAGTTCTGTGTGCCGCAGGATCACCTGGCCCCGCTCTTCTCTTGCGAGAAATGTTGAATGGTGAATGTGTAATGTTGAATTGTGCCGGTGCTTCTCATTCAAAATTTACCATTCATAACTCAACATTCGGAGTGTAATGACGTTGGATTATCAAGTCTCTGCCCGCAAATACCGCCCAGGGGCGTTCGATGATGTGATCGGACAGCCCCACGTTGTTCAGACGCTGGTCAATTCCATCACTACGAAACGGATTGCCCAAGCGTATCTCTTTTCCGGAACCCGCGGTGTGGGGAAAACCACGGTCGCGAGAATTCTCGCCAAGGCGCTCAATTGCGAGCAGGGGCCGACCGGCACGCCTTGCGGTACCTGTTCCAACTGCCTCGAAATTGCGCAGGGGACTTCCGTCGATGTCATGGAGATCGATGGGGCGTCCAATACGAGCGTGGACGATGTGCGCGAGATCCGAGAGAACGTGAAGTTTGCCGCGTTTCGTGGGAAATACCGAGTCTACATCATCGACGAACTCCACATGATGTCGAACTCGGCCTTCAACGCGCTGTTGAAGACGCTGGAGGAGCCGCCGCCGCACGTCGTGTTTATTTTCGCCACCACCGAGATTCATAAGATTCCAGCGACGATTCTCTCCCGCTGCCAGCATTACAACTTCCGCCGGATTGCGCGAACCGAGATCGTCGAGCGATTGCGCCATGTGGTCGATCAAGATCAGATTGTGATCGAGGAGCGGAGCTTGATGGCGCTCGCCAGGGCCAGCGAGGGCAGCATGCGCGATGGGTTGAGCCTGCTCGATCAGGCAGTAGCGTTCGGCGGCAAGACGATCGTGCATACGGATCTGGAAGCCTTGCTGGGGGCGGTTCCACAAGAACTCGTTCGTGCCATGGTTCAGGCCGTCACGGCTCAGGAGAGCGCCGCGGCGCTTCGCGTGCTGGCCCAGCTATTGGACCAGGGCCACGATCTGCGGGCCTATTGTGCGGAGGTTGTCGAGTATTTGCGCAACATGCTGGTGGTATCGGTGGTGCCCTCACCCCAAGAATGGCAGGGATTGATCGAGGCCTCCGCGGAAGACCTTACACAGATGGCCGCTGATGCGCGTTCGTTCTCGCCCGAACTACTTCAGGAATTGTTTGCGATCTTCACACAAGCGGAGGATTCCCTCCGGCTCAGCGCGCATCCCAGGTTTGTACTCGAAACAGCCGCCGTGCGAGCGACCCGATTGTTGCGCCGGTCGGATGGGAAACCGACCCAACAAGTGATGCCACCAACCCAGCCGGCACGCTCACCTCAGCCGGCTCCAGAGCTCGCAGAGAAACCGGCTACGGCTGGTCGCGCAGGTAATGCAATCCCCTCAGTGTTACCGAAACCTCCTCAGGCAATGGCTCCTGCATCGGCCGCTTCGATACCGTCAAGGCCTTCTGCTGTCGGGGATGCGGCGTATCCACGAGGCCCCATCGCGATTCCTCCGGACGTCAAGGCCCTTGGCACCGCCATCGAAACGAAGGCTTCGACGGCGGTGGCATCACTGTCGCCTGACAATGGGCGCGTGGCGGTGATGCTCAAATGGGAACAGGTTCAAGAGGAAGTGGGCAATGTCTCCTCCAGGATTGCCGCCTTTCTGGAAAGAGGGCGATTTGTGGGCGTGGAGGGCCATGTTGTGACAATCGGATTTGCCAAGCAGGAGATGGCGGCCCGAGGGATGATCGAGAACCCTGATAATATGTCGGCGCTCACATCGATATGTGAACGATTGAGCGGGCAGACGGTTCGGCTGCGGATTGTCGAATTGACGGAGTCGGACTCTCCCGGACCGACGATGGCGCAGCTCAGAGCGGCGAAGGAAAAAGAGCAACGGCTGATTCTCTTCGAGCAAGCGCGGGCCCATCCGGTCGTCAAGCAGGCGCTGGAGACCTTTGGCGCAGAACTCGCTGAGGTACGGCAGGTGTCGAGCCGGAAGGAGGCCCAGGAATGAAAAATCCGCTAGGTAATATGGGAAATATTCTGAAGCAAGCGCAGGCGATGCAGGCGCAAATGGCGAAAGTGCAGGAACAAACATCGTCGAGGACCGTGACTGGGACAGCCGGCGGCGGTAGCGTGACCGTTACGGCCAATGGCGCCATGGAGATCCTCGGTATCGTCATCGATCCCGAAGTGGTGAAAAGTGGTGACGTGGAGATGGTGCAAGATTTAGTCATGGCTGCGTCGAATGACGCTCTCAAGAGGGCTCGTGAGATGATGGCGGATGCGATGAAATCGGTCACCGGTGGGATGAACATGCCCGGGCTGCTCTAGCGGGCGATCACGTCATGGCGGTTGATCAACAAGGATTGCTCGCACGGTTGGTGCGCGAGTTAGTCCGTCTTCCGGGCATCGGCCAGAAAACGGCGCAGCGATTGGCGTTTCATGTCTTGAAGGCTGAGCGTGAAGACGCGCTTCGCCTGGCCGAAGCGATTCGTGCCGTCAAAGACGGGCTCTCATTTTGCCGGCAATGCCGGAACATTGCGGAGGGAGAACTCTGTGAATTTTGTCTCGATCCGAAGCGGGATCAGGCGAGAATCCTGGTAGTGGAAGAACCGAGCACGACGTATGCTATCGAGCGAGCTGGAGCCTACCGCGGTTTGTATCACGTGTTACTCGGCGCCTTGTCTCCGTTGGACGGCGTTGGACCGTCGGATATCAGAGCCGAGGAGTTGGTCGATCGGGTCAAGCTTGGGGGAGTCGAGGAAGTGATTCTTGCGACGAGTCCGACGATCGAGGGCGAGGCGACCGCCATCTATTTAACGAACCAGCTGAAACCTCTCGGAGTCCGGGTCTCGCGTATCGCCTATGGCATTCCGGTCGGGATGGATATCGAGTATGCCGACGACGTGACGCTGCTCAAGTCGATCGAAGGCCGTCGGGATCTCTAGCAGGATGCTGAAAAAGGCCGCCAGCGGCGTTCTCGCATCGCTCAGGGGCTCAACGTACCGAAGCGTACGCCTCGCCTCTTCGCTCGCTGCGGCCTTGCTGGACGGACTTTTTGAGCATCCTGCGTGAGTTTTTTTCGCAGACTGCTAGCGAAGCAGGGCGGGCGAGCTCGATGGGCTCACGTTGCCCATTGACCCCCCCTTCGAGCCCCTGCTATAGTTTTACGATTTCGGACGGTTTTATTCCTCAGGCAGGTTGCAGTATGAAAGCAGGCTCTTCCGCCAAACGCCTTTCACCCACTCCGCCCGCGGCGCAATCTGCCACAGCCAAGCGCAGAGTCAAGACGTCGTCCCCCGGGAAAAAATACGCGGCGATTCGTCGTGACCTTGAACGGCAGCGCAAAGCCATGTTGGACGAGGCGGTGGAGGGTCTCGCCAATCCAAACGGCCAGGAGGCGTTTCCGGATGTCAGCGATCAAGCGTCTGCGGAGGCCGAGCAGAATTTTTTGATGCGTATCCGTGAGCGAGAGCAACGGTTGATCAAGAAGATTGATGAGGCGCTTGATCGAATGGACCTGAATACCTACGGCATCTGTGAGCGTTGCGAAGAAGAGATTCCCTATCCGCGACTGAAAGCCCGCCCAGTCACTACCCTCTGCATCAACTGCAAAACGCTCGAAGAACAGGAAGAGAAAGCCCGCCGATAAGATACTTTCTAGAGAAAGAGCTTTCCCGCAACTCCCTAAAAGTGTAAGGATACACCTCCGACAACGACATTGGTCACAACAGACCACGTTTCCTCGAAACCAGGGGGGGCGATGCCTGACCACGTAAAGTCATGGGAGGACCAGATCCGCTTGTACTCTCCGAAGACGGCGAGGTTTTTAATCACGAAGAACTTCATCCCTACGAGCACCTGCCCAGCCGGAGCATAATCCACCTCTCGATACGGAACGAACTGGAGGGACATGACGGCTCGTTGCACGCCGACACCAAAGCCCACGTATGGCGTGATTCGCCCCTGCGGAAGATCCGGGGTTGACCAGACGGGGTAGCGAAACATCAAGTTGGCAGCCAAGGTATTGACACTCAAGTCACTAACAAAGCCAATATCGACTGATCCAAGCTCAAAGCCTGGAGTCGATACTGTGCCATTAGCACCCTGTGTTTGGGGATGGCGATCTGCTGTGAATCTCGTGAAGTCAAGCTCGAATCCCACATGTGGTTGCCATCTGTATTTCCTCGGGAGATGCCATGCGGTGAGTTTGGCTCCAAATGTTCCGGAGTCGTTCAGCTGTACACCGTGTACCGTTCCATGCCACGGATCAACGATGTCCCCCGAATTGATCTTCAAGTCTTCGTTTGAGTGGTAAGCTTTCCCTCCGAACACGCCGACTGAAAACTCCCAGTCCCGTTCGGCTTGGGCCTGGAGAGGCAGAAGTAGTAAGGCCGTAACTGCCAAGACGGTTGCTCGCACACCAGCCCAGGTAGGGTGTGCCATGTCGCTCTCCCATTCTTCTAAGCAGAGTGATGGGACGAGCCTACAAAGAGATCCAGCTTGCTCCTAATGAAATTACATATTCGACAGCTTGTGAGGGAAACGAAAAGACTGATGGAGGCAGGTTAGTGTTTTAATGCGTTGACGCGTTGCTGGACAAGAGCGATTCGACCGGCTTCATCGGGGATACCCTCGACCAGCGCGAGATAGGTCTCGTACTCCGAAAGTGCCCGTTTAGGACTTATGGGCTCGTAAGCCTCAGCCAAGTTGAAGCGGGCAATACTATAGTTGGGGCGGAGCGTGACGGCTTTTTCGAATGAGGCGAGCGCGTTCGCCGTGTCTCCCAGCTTGGTATACACCGTGCCGAGGTTATTCAGGACTTCCGGAGTGTTGGGTCTGATGGTCAATGACCGAAGCAGCTCCGCCTTGGCCTTCTCATGTTCTCCCTTTCCTTGCCACGCCAGGCCCAGTTTGTGGTGAGCTTCTGCCAGCCACACTTTATTCGTAAAGCCGTTTGCGATCGCGCTCTGGTAGGCCGTGGCGGCGGTATCGTAGTTCTGGGTTCCGCAATAGGAGAGTTGTGCTGTTTGGCCGCGCGCGAATTGCTGGAGTGAGAGGAATGGCTCCTTGTCTTCCGAGCCTTGACTGTCGAGTTGTTGCCCGGGCTTCTGGCCGCCTGGATGGCGTAATCGTTCCAAGAACTCGCGCCGATAGGGTGAGAATAGCCGTACATAGGGGTCGATCGTCATAGAAACCTGGAGCAACACCGGATGCTCGCGAGTGCCAAGGACCAAATACTGTGTCGTCGTTTTCTCGTCCCCGGTTTCATACAGGGCGCTGGACTCCATGTTTGTCCGTGTGGATAGATTTGCCACGTTGAGATAGAACTCCAATACCGGCTTCAGCTGTGTGAGGGTGTGACGGAGGACTGGGTAGGGATCCAAGTCAAGCCCGGACGAAAAAGTAAAGACGGTCCCGACCAGAATACCATCTTCATCGAAAAAGTAGGATTCGTCGCTATGGGATGGGCTTCGGTCTGCAGGGAGAATCAACTCTTGTCCGTCCCCCCAGTGTTGTGATTTGAGGGCAGAGGGAGGATGTGTCTTGAGGAAGATGGACTTCGACGTGCAGAGGGTTGTGGACGTTTGGAGGACTAGATCACTTTCAGACGGCGGGAGGATCGGATTTCGGGTCGGAGTTTCGCAGGCGTTCAGCAAGAGACTCAGGCCTAGCCCACAGACTATTCCCAGTTGCCAGGGCACAGCGCAAGGCGTTTGCGTGTCACGTGAACGTTGACTCACAATGGGAGCATACACGAAACGCGAAAGGGTTTGCCAACGAGGTGATGTGATAAGGCAAGGCCCACTTTGGTGAAGAAAGCGGGCCTTGAATTGAATCTGAGGACGACGTGTCTGCGGAAACTATCGCCGCTGGCTATCCAGCATCGAATCCTCTGCCGTGTACCCGAAAAGGTACGGCATCTTGCTGGTAAGTGTGTAAATCGGTCGGTTTAGTGCGTAATCAATTCCGACTCCGGCGGGGTGTAAGAGAAAACCGGCCCAACGCCAGGGGTTATCACTCGGGGATGCTCCGGCCGTCACATCGGTGTAGACCAAGGAAGTGGGATCCATCACACTGTAAATACTGGCTGGAGCGGCATAGTCTCCATCTGCTGCATCGGCTATCGCTTGTTGCTTGGCGTTTCCGGCACAACCGACTGCGGTGGCCAGCAGAAGAATTCCCAGTGCAAGAGTTGTAGTCCGCATAGATGACCTCACTTGTCTTATACGGTTCAGAGTAGAGGGTCTCTCGATTGACTGAAGTGTAGCCGACCTTCAGGAATCTGTCCAGGATTAGAGCGGTTCGAGCAGAATGTTGAATCCGGTCGGTTTAGGCCGGAGGAGTGGACCAAGGAGGAGGCGAGAGTGTGGTAGGCGATACTGGTATCGAACCAGTGGCCTCTTCCGTGTGAAGGAAGCGCTCTACCCCTGAGCTAATCGCCTACAGGATGAGAAGTTTAGCACGGGGTTGTAATCGGATCAACCGAGACGCCAGCTCCATGTGTAGCGAAGTCGCCTTGACATCCCCAAAACGCGGTTCCTACAATGCCCCCGCGTTTTGTCATTCTCCGCGGAGTGTTACTCGCATGCGCGATGACATCGTCATAATCGGGGGCGGTCTGGCCGGGTCTGAAGCGGCGTGGCAGGCGGCTAATCGTGGAGCAAAAGTGACGCTCTATGAAATGCGCCCAAAAGAGATGACGCAAGCCCACAAGACCGGCGGTTTGGCGGAGTTGGTCTGCTCGAATTCGCTCGGCTCCGTGGATCTACTGAACGCCCCCGGCATCTTGAAGGAGGAAATGCGCCGTCTCAATTCGCTCATTATTCGGGTGGCGGATGAGGTGCGGGTGCCGGCAGGGTCGGCTCTGGCCGTCGATCGTGAGCAGTTTTCATTCAAGATTACCCAAGCGCTGGAAGGGCACCCAAACATTCGCATTCTGCATGAGGAGATCACGGAGATTCCAACGGACTGTCTCTGTATTCTGGCAACCGGCCCGCTGACATCCGACAAACTGTCTCAGGCGATTGCGCAATTGACCCACACGAAACATTTGTATTTTTACGATGCGATCTCTCCGATCGTGGATGCCGATTCCATCAATATGGATGTTGTATTTCTTGCATCCCGTTACGGCAAGGGAGGGGATGACTATCTCAACTGTCCGATGGACGAGCCGGCCTACAACGCTTTCCATGACGCATTGCTCGCGGCGGAGAAAGTCCAACCGAAAGAATTTGAAAAGACGCCCTATTTTGAAGGTTGTATCCCCATCGAAGTGATGGCCGAACGGGGCCGCCAGACGATGCAGTTCGGTCCGTTGAAGCCGGTAGGACTTGAGCATCCCAAGACGGGTGCGCGAGCCTATGCCGTGGTACAGCTCCGGACAGAAAACGCCCATCGATCCTGTTACAACCTCGTGGGCTTTCAGACTAAATTGACCTACGGGGAGCAGAAGCGGGTGTTTCGTATGATTCCAGGTCTGGAGCAGGCGGAGTTTCTTCGCTACGGCAGCTTGCATCGCAATACCTTCATCAATTCTCCCCAATTATTGCGCAATACCCTTCAGTTCAAGGCGCGCGGCACCCTCTTCTTTGCAGGACAGCTGGTCGGAGTCGAGGGCTACACGGATTCCGCTGCGATGGGAGGAGTGGCAGGAATCAATGCTGCCCGTGGTCTTGCAGGATTGCCGTTGGTCACGCCCCCGCCCACCACTGCGCACGGCTGTTTGCTGTCGTACATCACGACCACGGACCCGCATCATTTCCAGCCGATGAATACGAATTTCGGGCTCTTTCCTCCCCTTGCCACACCGACGAGAGACAAGGACCGCAAACGACGACTCACGGGACAACGGGCGCTTGAGGACTTGACGGCATGGATGACGCAATTCGAGCTTTCATGACGTTCCTTGATCTGGAACGTCATGCGTCGCACGAAACAGTTCGGAGCTATGCATCGGACCTCCGACAGTTTCAGACATTCATGACGAAGGAGTCTCCGCCCGCTCATGTGGTTGATCCTTCCGCCGTACACACGGAGTCCATTCGGGATTATCTTCATTGGTTGAACTGCAAGCATGAGAAACCCGCGTCGATGGCTCGGAAGCTCGCCTCCCTTCGCAGTTTTTATCGTTATCTGCAGCGAGAGGGTATCGTCGGCCTCAATCCTGCCGAGGCCATCAGGACGCCGAAACAGCCGAAATATCTTCCGCGTGTGTTAACCAAGGATGACGCGGCAGCGTTGATGGAGTTTCCCACGGATCAGGCAGGAGGGTCGCCACGCGACCGTGCCTTGCTGGAGACGCTCTATTCGACCGGGGCCCGGGTGAGTGAACTCGTGGGGATCAATCTCGACGATCTCCGTGCGTCCGAGGGGCTGATCCACTTGAGAGGAAAAGGTCGGAAGGAACGTATCGTGCCGATCGGAGAGGTGGCGTTACAGGCTATTCAGGCATATCTGAATCAGCGGCCCCTGGTGGACTCTCGAGATTCGACGACGAAGACGAAGCGTGTCTCGTCGCCGGTCTTTCGAAACAGCCGAGGGGGACGGCTCACAACTCGGAGCGTCGCTCGCATCGTGGCCCGCTACTCGAACCGGCTTGCCGGTGGTTCCGTGAGTCCCCATACGTTGCGCCACTCCTTTGCCACCCATCTCCTCGATGAAGGGGCCGATCTGCGGTCGATTCAAGAAATGCTTGGACATACGTCATTGAATACGACACAAAAGTATACGCATCTGGCCACGGACCAGCTTCTGGCCGTCTATGATAGGACACATCCGCGGGCTGGTCGTCCGGCTAGCCCGCGTGTCATGAAGGACGATACCCCATGATTGTTGGATGGTTGCCGACGACCATTCGTATTAGGCAAGAGTCGAAAGGCGTGCGAGCAGCGAACCTGCTCGTCCAGGATTTTTCATCTTTTGCGTTTCTTTTGCCATGGGGGCCTGGATATGGACAGACTGATTAAGAAGGCAAACATTCTGATCGAAGCCTTGCCCTACATTCGCACGTTCAAGGGCAAGACGATTGTCATTAAGTATGGCGGTCATGCGATGACCGATGGGCCGTTGAAAGAGCGGTTCGCCCAGGATGTCGTGCTCTTGAAATATGTGGGTCTCAACCCGGTCATTGTGCACGGTGGTGGACCTCAGATCGATAAGATGCTCCAGCGCTTGGGTATCGAAGCCAAGTTTCGTCATGGAGTCCGGGTCACAGATGAGGCCACGATGGAAATCGTGGAGATGGTGTTGGCCGGCAAGATCAATATGGAAATCGTCGATCTCTTGAATCGCCATGGCGGCCTTGCGGTCGGCTTGAGTGGAAAGGACGGCGGGCTGATGCTCTCTCGACCGCTTACGGCTAAAGCCTGGGCAGCCAGTTTGGAAAAGGATCTCGACGACGGCGAGGGGGACGAGGATTTCGGCTTGGTTGGAGAGGTCCAATCTATCGATCCCACGTTGGTGCGGAAACTTCAGCAGGATCATTACATTCCCGTCATCGCGCCGATCGGTACGAATCGGGAAGGGAATACCTACAACATCAACGCCGATCTGGTGGCCGGGGCGATGGCCGCGGCGTTGGGCGCTGAAAAACTGGTGATGATGACGGATGTGAAAGGTATTCGCGATGCAAAGGGGCGTCATCTCTCGACGGTCTCACGCAAAGATGTGCAACGGATGGTGAAGAGGGGTACGATCGGCGAAGGGATGTTGCCCAAGGTCCATGCCTGCTTGGATGCGCTCGGAGGCGGCGTCGGCAAAGCCCACATCATCGACGGTCGGGTTCCCCATGCCATTCTTCTCGAAGTGTTCACGCGTAAGGGTATCGGGACGGAGATCGCATCGTAATCGGTTCATTCGATCAGTCTCTTCTTGTGGCGACCCAACGTCTACGAATCAACCGACATCTTGAGGCCCTTATCGGTGAGCGTCATCCTGAGACGAGTCCTCGCGCGCTTCGGAAGGCGGCGCACTATCTCGCCACGCAGTTTGCCAAGTCTGGGTGGACAACCGGCGGCCAGCGTGTAAGCGCCTGGGGCAAGGCCTATCGCAATGTGGTGGCGATCAAGTATCCGGACCGGCCCCGACAAGGAGAAGAATTACCTCCACTCCTGATCGGGGCCCACTACGATACCGTGTCTGGGTCACCGGGCGCGGATGATAACGCAAGCGGGCTCGTGGTCCTCCTCGAAGTCGCTTCTCGCCTCCGTGCGCAACCTCTCGCACGCCCCGTCTGGCTCGTGGCATTCTGTCTTGAAGAGCAGGATCGACTGGGGAGCCAGGCGTTCGTGTCTCGCTTGAAAGCCGAGCGCCGTGAGTTGGCCGGTGCGATTATCTTGGAATGTGTCGGGTTCGCCAAGAGCGAGGCCGGCACGCAGCAGACTCCGCCTGATATACCCATTGCGGTGCCGGCCCAGGGAGATTTTCTCGCTATTGTGGGCAACGAGACATCCCGGTCCTTGGTACTCCAGCTTGAGCAGGATGCCCGGCGGCAGGCGGCCCAGCTTAAGTCCCTGTCTCTGGTGGTTCCGGGTCGAGGGGAGGCCATGCCTCATGCCCGTCGCAGCGACCATGCCTCGTTCTGGGATGCGGGTTATCCAGCCGTGGTGTTGACCGATACGGCGAACTTCCGAAATCCGCACTACCATCGTGAGACTGATACCCTGGCCACACTGAATCTCGAATTTCTCTCCAACGTGGTGGCAACAGTGACTGCCACCGCGATTCAGATCGCCGGAGTACGACCATGACGACGAGTCGCACGAAGTTGACACCCGCAACCCGTCGTCGTGTGGCCGAGGTCTATGGCCGTCTCGACTATGGCGCACTGGGACCGGTCTACTGTTATGAAGGCGGCGATGAGTTCTGGCAAGCGAAGCGAGGGCTCTGTGAGCGTCTTGGGAGCCGGGTTGCCGTGGTGTTGAGGCGGAAACTCACACGAGGCGGTCGCAGTCTCTACGTCGGCGCCGGGGTGGCAGAGGTTCCTGCTTTAATGATGGAAATGGTGGAACTGGGTCGGATGGTGGAACCCTATAATCTCCGAAGGGCAGAAGTCGCAACGCTCAATCGTGCCTGCCGCTCGATGTCGCTCACGTTCCATGCGACTGATGCGGCTAGTGCGACAGGCCGATTCGATCATCTCTGGATGGTCAGCGTATTGAATGACCCTGAACGGTTCCCGCAGCTATCGCCTTTGTCGTATGGCCGAGGTAATCCGCTCACCCTAGACGCTCTGAAATTTGATGCAGAGCGCCGCATCGTACGTGCGTTGGTTTCACGTTGTATGGGCAAGCTTGCGAGACCTGGACTCGTCACGACCACGACAGAAGAAGTCATATGGATTGCAGAGTGGTGCCACCGGCACCGAGTGCCCTACCTGGTTGGAAAACGCTACTATCAGACAGCGTTGGTGGGCGATCCGATTTGTTTTATTGAAATCGGCAAGAGAGCGAAAGGGGCTGGGCGATGCAGATGAAAGACTAGATTCGAAAACCCGGTTTGGCTTTTGACGAGTTGTCCAAGTACTGGGTTGCGTACGTCACGTAGTTTTCCGCCGACTGCTTAATCCACGCGAGTTCGGCTTCTGACACTGTGCGTCGAACGCGGCCCGGCGATCCCAGTATCACGCTTTTCGGCTGCACAATCATACCTTCTACCACCAGCGCACCGGCTCCCACTATCGAATCCTCTCCGATCACCGAGCCATCCATGACAATGGCTCCCATTCCGATCAGCACACGATCCTTAATCGTGCAGCCGTGGAGGATCGCTCCGTGGCCGATGGTCACCTCGTTGCCGATGATCAGCGGATGGGTATCATGGGCCACATGGAGCATACAGAGGTCTTGTACGTTGGTCCGGTCACCGATCCTTATATAATGTACATCCCCGCGAATGACAGCATGGAACCAGACGCTGCAATGTTCGCCTAGCACGACATCGCCGATGACGACGCCGGTCTCTTCGATAAAGCAGGACGTGGGAATAGTGGGCTTGATGCCTTGAAAAGTGCGGATCATGCAGCGCACTGTAGGGGAATCGACCAACGACCTGCAAGAGGATAGTGGGTAGCCGAGCGAGACAGACTAGATACACAGGAGAGACCAGCCGGTCATCGCGTTTCACGCTTCACGAGGCACGCGCTCTTAGCCTTTGCAGCAGGAGACCTCATGAATGTTTTGGGTTAGATAACCTCGTCTGAACTTGTTCGATTGAGTGTCGCAATGCCTGATGCGTTTGGCATCCTGCAACGAGCTTTGCGTCGGAGATCATTGCCGGCTTATAGGGAACCACAAACCGGTCTTTCAGACGGGTGATACGAGCCACCGACTGGTCCAATCGTTCGGGAGAAATTGTCCCGGCCTCCATTGCCTGTTCAATAGCCTCGAAGGCGGCGACTTCCTGATCCCGATCTTTACAAATTAACAGGACATCGCATCCCGCCAGCACCGCACGGACCGCAGCATCTTCTATGCCATAGTGGTCGATGATGGCGTGCATTTCTAAATCATCCGTCAACACCACTCCGTCGTATCGCAGCTCCTGGCGCAAGAAAGTAATGATGGTCGGCGAGAGCGTGGCCGGCAATTCCGGGTCAAGGGCTCGGTAGAGCACGTGCGCGGTCATCATCGACACGACTCCCTGCTCAGCGGCACGGCGGAAGGGGGGAAACTCGACGGCCTCCAATCGCGCCCGCGATGCCTCGACCACTGGAAGCTCTTTATGCGAATCGACACTGGTATCGCCATGACCGGGAAAGTGTTTCCCGCAGGCCACGACTTTATTATCTTGCAGCCCCGCCGCCGTCGCTAATCCCAATTCACAGACCACATCCGGTGTGGTACCGAACGCCCGGTCGCCGATGACGGGATTGTCCGGATTACTGTTTACGTCGAGCACCGGCGCCATGTTCATGTTGACTCCCACAGCTCTCAGCTCTTTGGCAATGGTGGCTGCAGCTGCGTAGGCTAATTCAGTTGAGTTGGAGCGACCCAACAGGTCACACGAGGGGAAGATCGTAAAGCCCTTCGGAAGACGGGAGACCCGACCGCCTTCCTGATCGATTGAGATCAAGAGCGGAGAATGTGGGCTGCAGGCTTGTAGGTCGTTGGTCAGGTCGACCATCTGCTCGACGGACTCGAGGTTCCGCGAGAAGAGAATGACACCGCCCGGCTTGTACTCTTTGATGAAGGAGGCGACATCGGGTGATACCGACGTACCTAGAAACCCAACCATGAAGAGCTGTCCGATCTTTTCGCGCGGAGTCATGTGATGTCGTGCCAATGCTAGAGACTCCGATCGATCAGATACTGCACCAATAACCTGGTTCCAATCGCAGTCGGACCTTTCGGAACATAGGCCCGTTCCCGCTCGCTCCAATCTGTACTGGCGATATCGAGGTGCACCCACGGGCAGTCCCCTATGAACTTACTGAGGAAGAGCGCCGCGGTGATCATGCCGCCGCCGCGGCCGCCAATATTGCGCATATCGGCGACATCGCTCTTGAGCTGCTCGAAATATTCTTCCCACAAGGGCATCTCCCAGACTCGTTCGCCTGCCGTCTGCCCCGCCTTCCGGACCTGCTCTTTGAGCGTCCGGTCGGTGCCGAACATCCCGATCGCAAATTGGCCGAGCGCCACCACACAAGCCCCTGTAAGTGTCGCAATGTCGATCAAGGCCGCGGGCTTATAGCGCATGGCATAGGCAAGGCCGTCGGCCAGGATGAGCCGGCCTTCTGCATCCGTGTTCTGCACTTCGACGGTTTTTCCAGACAGCGTCTTCACAATATCGCCCGGCTTCATCGCGCGGCCGCCCGGCATGTTTTCAGCCACAGGTAGGATACTGATAAGACGTAACGGGAGCTTGAGTCTGGCTGCCGCGCGGATCGAGGCGAGTACTTCAGCTCCCCCCGTCATATCAGCCTTCATGTGTTCCATATTTTCGGCAGGTTTCAGTGAGATTCCGCCCGTATCGAACGTAATCGTTTTTCCGACCAGCACGACCGGGCGCTCGTCCTTTTTCTTGGCTCCGTTGTATTCAAGGATGATGAACTTGGGCGGTTCCTGGCTCCCGCGCGCCACGCCAAGTAACGCACCCATCCCCAAGCGCTCCATCTCTTTCTGTTCGAGAATCTTGATCGTGATCCCTTCAGCTTTGGCGATGGTCTTCGCTTCGTCGGCGACCCTGGTGGGAGTCAGAATATTGGAAGGATGATTACAGAGGTCTCGGACAAAGACTGTTGCCTCTGCCGTGGCGATGCCGCGCCGGACCCCTTCGGTCACCTGCCGCAATTGATCCTTCTTCGGGATCAGAATGCTCATCCCCGCGATGTCTTGCTCTGAGCTGGCCTCGCTCCGATAGACGGTGAATCGATAGCTGCCCAGGATCGCCCCTTCAACCATCGCTTGCGCCACCTCGACCCATGACGTCTTGCCAGGCATCACGGTCGGCAGCGCGACCGAAAAAGATTCAACCTTCGTCTGACGGGCGCGCTTCGCGGCGGAGCCCATCGCTTGCCGGATCGTCTCGATCGTGACCTCGTTCTTCTTGCCCAAGCCGACCAGCACCAGCCGTTTTACAGCCACTTTGCCTTGCGTGTGATACAACAAGACTTCGTTGGCCTTGCCTTCGAACTCCTTGGATTGCACCAGCTTGCTCAGCGCGCCCCCGAGAGCTCGATCAAGTGGCGCCGCATCCTGTTTTGCCAGTTCCTCGCCTTCGCAATGCGTGAGTACCAACACCTCTTCGGATGCGGTCTCCGCTCGCCCAACCTGTACCGTGACCTGCATGATCTTCATTCACGTCTCCTTCGTTTTCGTCGCTCGGTACTCTCGCGAGTCGCGCCTGTCGCGCACGTCGTGCTTGTCTCGCTCACAATTCACACCCCCCGCATATCCGGCGCCCATATGTATTTGTGCATCTGCAACTGAAAACGGACCGGCAGACGATCAGCCAGAATCCATTCGGCTAGGTGACGCACATCGAGCGAGCCGAAGACCGGACTGAAGAGCACCGAACAACGGCTGGTTAGGTCATATTGGGCAAGAATCCCACGAGCCCAGTCGTAATCGACTCGGTCGGCCAACACAAACTTCGCCTCGTCTTTGGCCGCCAACTGAGAAAGATTCGGCCAGTACATCCGATCTGTCATCCCGCTTCCCGGACACTTCACATCCAGGATGATATGTGTACGTGGATCGACCGGCGCGATATCGACGGCTCCGCTCGTCTCCAGGAGGACGGTATAGTCGGCATCGCACAGTCTGGTCATGAACGGAAGACTCTCGGGTTGGGCAAGCGGTTCCCCTCCCGTGACTTCCACGAGGCGACATCCATAAGTGCGCACCTTTGCCAAGGTCTCATCGATCGAGCACTCGTGGCCGCCATAAAAGGCATAGTCGGTATCGCACCAGGTGCAACGAAGCGGGCATCCAGTCAGTCGAACAAACACACAAGGCTGTCCGGCGTAGCTCGACTCACCTTGAATGCTATGGAAGATCTCGGTCACTCGCATAGAATGCTCATGTCATAAGTCGTAAAGTCTTAAAGTCATCAAGTCTGAACGTCGAAAGTCTTGGACCTGATGACTTGACGACATTCAGACTTGATGACCTCAAACAGTCAGGTCACTTCCAGGTCGTAACAGGCCAGCCGAGACGTTGCGCGGTGCGTGCCATGCCCCGGATTGGGTTGACTACCAGGGGGTATCCAACCAATTCAAGAATGTCGCGATCGCCGGGGCTGTCTCCGTAGGCATAGGAGGCGGCCAGATCGAAGCCCATTCGCCGAGCGTGGGCGAGAATGAGCTCTCGCTTGCCACGGCCATAGGGCAATGGGGGAATCAATGCGCCGGTATAGACGGAGTCCTGTTGCTCTGGCTTCGCCGCGAAGACCGTCGGCACATCCAAGAATTCCGCAAGGGGTACGATCAAAAAGTCAGGCGCGCCCGTCACAAGAATCAGCTGATGCCCCGCCTGTCGATGCGCATCCAGCCTGGCGCGACCCTCCACAGACAGCTTGCCGATCATCTCCGTCTGACAGAACTCCCTCGCATGCGATTCAATGTCCGCGGGGCGCTTGCCCGTTAGATACACTTTTCGTTCTCGGAGCGAGTGCAGCGAGAACGGGGGCATGTGTCCCGCCAGCCAGGCCACACTCCGGCTTAACTCGCTCCACCCCACCAGGCCACGCCGCCACAGAAACCTGAAAAATCGTACCTCGCTGGCCTCTCCAGGCAGGAGCGTGTTGTCGACGTCGAACAATGCAGCGACGGACCCCTGTGCCCGTCGTTCAACGACATCATCGAGCGTGGACGTGGGGCTGGGGTGACGTTGCACAACGTTGGAGGACCCGGTGAGCATGAGCCGCCCGATTCTACCGGAGCGTCCATTGATTGACAAGGATTTTAGCCCACTTCTATAATGCGGCTCCCTCGGGCTTGTCGTTCGTGAATTGTGAAGCGTGGAACGTCAGAATTCGGAAACGAATGACGCGTCACGAGATACGCTTCACGTTTGACGCCTCACGGATTGGGTCGCCGAAGTGGTGAAATGGCAGACACGCACGTTTGAGGGGCGTGTGGCGCAAGCCGTGCGGGTTCAAGTCCCGCCTTCGGCACCAAACTCAATATCCTAGCTTTTCCTCTGGTGTGAGCGCTATCCGTTCTGGCCCACGCTGTATCTCTGATACCCGCCGCCCTCATTGAGCCACCCGTAGACCCATTCGGACCTAGACATCCGGTGGCCATCCGTAGGACACTCAGCCCTCCCGACACCACCTGTTCAGGACCACCAGCGAGGGCCTGCGCACATGCGGTTCTTGCAATCTAGTCTGTACCCAATAGGTACGCTAGTCATTGTGCTTCATGGAATTGAATAGCGAACGTCTTTGCGTCTCTTCCCATAACTCCCTCCCGGCTAAGCAGCGTGGGAGCCCATCTTGCAGGGACCTTTCTACTGCGACGAACGCCAATGTCGGACAGGTTTCTCGTGAACCCTCAATGTATGATGTGACGGCGGATCCCCAGTCTCACTGTCGGCACCCGCATTCAGCCATCTCACGTGGCTCTTGCACGTGGCAAGGAGTTGTATCATGAACAGTACCGATCATCTGTCGGAACTCGATTCCCTGCGATCGCAGGTCGCAGACCTCACGCGCGCACTTGCCGAGCGAGATGTGTCGATGCGGGATCTTCGCGAGCAATCGAATCTCCTGCGCACCATTATCGAAGGTACAGCGGCCGAGACTGGGGATGAATTCTTCGCCTCACTCGTCACTCATTTGACCGCGACGTTGCATGTGCAATATGCGGTCATCGGTGAAGTGTGTGAAGGCCGGCTCAAGAAAATCCGCACTCTCGCGGTCGCGACTGGCGGTACCCTCGTCGACAACTTCGAATATGAGCTTGCCCCTACGCCCTGTGCCACCACGCTGACACAGGGTTTCGCCTGTTTCGACCGGGATCTTCAGGCCACGTTTCCTCAGTTCCAGCGCTTGGCAGACTTCGGAGCTGAGAGCTATTGCGCGGTGTCGCTCCGGGCGAATAACGCAGCAGTCATTGGATTGCTCGTTGTGATGGATACAAAGCCGTTGCAACACGGCGACGATCTGCAGTGCCTGCTGAGAATCTTAGCCCCTCGCGTTGTCGTTGAGCTTGAGCGGAGGCGAGCCGAGCTGGAACGTGTCCAGGCCCTGGCCGACTTGCACAATGTCATGGAAACCGTTCCCGATGTCATGTTCACCCTCGACACCCAAGGCAACTTGGTGAAATGGAATCGGCGTCTCGGAGTCGTCACGGGATATAGCCCAGAGGAACTATTGAACAAGCCTGCCTTGGCCTTCGTCCCTCTGGAAGAACAGACCCGCACCGCCGCTGCCATTCAACGGGCCTTCACAGAAGGGTATGCCGAACTCGACGGTCAGATGCTCACCAAAGACCTCCGGACCATTCCCTATCATTGGACCGGCGCCCTGCTCAAGAATGCACAGGGTGAGCCGATCGGCATTACCGGTGTGGGGCGCGACGTGTCCGAGAAGAAAAAGGCGGAAGAAGAACTGACACAACAACGGCGGCACCTCGTTGATGCGCAGGCCCTGGCTCATCTGGGGAGTTGGGGCTGGGATATCGATACGGGTGAAGTCCAGTGGTCGGACGAACTATTCAGGGTCTTCGGCCACGAGCCCGGCTCGATCCATGTCACGTATGACACGTTCTTGGCCGCCCTGCTTCCCGACGATCATGACCGCGTCTTGGCGGCAATCAACGCCGCGCTGGCGGGAAAGATGTCCTACGATATCGAATATCGTATCGTCCGTCCGAACAGTGAAGTCCGATCCATCCATGCGCGCGGCGATGTGTATCGGGATGCGACTGGACATCCCCTCAGCATGGCCGGCACCGCTCTCGACATCACCGAACGGAAGCGGATCGAAGACGCGCTTCGCGCCAGCGAAGAACGGTGGCACCTTGCCGTGCGCGGGAGTAACGACGGAATATGGGATTGGAACATTCAAACCGGCGACGTCTTCTTTTCCTCGCGTTGGAAAGCGATGCGCGGGTTCGAGGATCATGAAATCAGGAACGATGTCGATGAGTGGCGAAGCCGTATCCATCCAGACGATCTCGACCGTGTGCTCCAGAGTATCGACGCCTATTTGGCGAAACAGGCTCAGGAGTTTTGCGAAGAATATCGGGTTCAGCGGCAAGACGGGTCCTGCATATGGATTTTGGATCGGGGTGTGGCCCTCTGGGCCGACGACGGCAGGCCGCTCCGCATGGCCGGATCCGAAACAGACATTACCGCGCGCAAGGGGGCGGAGGAGGCGCTGGTTCGAAGCCGCGATCTCTTAAAATCCTTCGTCGAGCACACACCCGCTGGCGTAGCCATGTTGGACAAAAGCCTCAGATACGTGGCGGTCAGCCGGCGTTGGGTGGAAGACTACAGACTAGTAGACCAGCAAGTCATCGGCAGGCATCATTACGATGTGTTTCCTGAGATCAAGGAAATGAAGGGATGGCAAGAAATCCATCAACGTTGTCTATCGGGAGCGGTGGAACGGCGTGAAGAGGATCGCTTTACCCGTGCCGATGGATCAGAGGATTGGCTTCGCTGGGAAGTGCGCCCCTGGCATGACATTACCGGAGAAATTGGCGGCATCATCATGTTCACAGAGGTGATTACTGAACGCAAGTGGGCGGACGCGGCGCTTCGCGCAAGTGAGGAACGGTATCGGTCGCTGTACGACGATACCCCGACCATGTACTTCACGCTGGCAACGAATGGGACGGTGCTCTCCGTCAACCGTTTCGGAGCGGATCAGCTTGGGTATCGGGTGGAAGAATTAGTCGGGAAATCTGTGCTCGGTATCTTTCACAAAGACGATAGAGAAGTCGTTGCGGCCTGCCTTTCCGGGTGTCTTGCGACACCGGAGAAGACGAGAAACTGGGAATTTCGGAAGGTGCGGAAAGATGGGCGCATCATTTGGGTACGGGAAACGGCCCGTGTGGGTCAGTCTTCTACCGGAGCGACCGTCGTGCTGGTGACGTGCGAGGACATCACTGATCGCAAGTGGATGGGAGACGCGTTACGCCAGCGAGAGTGTGACCTGCGCGCGGCGATCGAAGAACGCGAACGGATCAGCCAAGACCTGCATGACGGTATCTTACAGTCGCTCTTTGCCGTGGGCCTCACCCTCGAAGCGTCCAAATCGATGATGTCTCCAGGGAATCGCAAGACGGCAGGCCCACCACTCGATCAGGCCATTGGTCAGTTGAACTGTGTCATGCGCGAGATTCGGAATTTTATTGCGGGGCTGGGATCGGACTTGCTCAAGGGGAAGGACTTGCAGTCGGCGCTGCAGCACATGCTAGACTCGCTGACACAGAACCAGGCCACGCACGTGCGCCTCGCGGTCGAGGACCGTGCTGCGCAAGCCGTGTCGGTTGAGCAGTCCCTGCACCTACTCCTCGTCATCCAAGAAGCGGTGAGCAATTGCATCCGACACGGCCGCGCGCAAGAGGCCACGGTATCGCTCAAGATGCTGAAGCAGGGTATCCGGCTGAGTGTTCGTGACAACGGCCGTGGATTCAACCCGGAGGCTGCCACGGGGACCGGGCATGGATTGGCCAATATGGCCGTTCGTGCGAGAAAGATAGGAGGACGGTTTACCGTCATGTCCAAGGTGAACGAAGGGACACGCATCGTACTCGATTTGCCGAAAGAGGCTTCCGATGTCCTCCGCTAGGGCCAACCCGATTCGCGTCCTCTTGGTCGACGATCACGAAGTGGTTCGTGTCGGCCTCCGAACTGTGTTGCACAACCGTCACGGTGTTGCCGTCGTCGGTAAAGCAGGGACCAAAGTCGCTGCAGTGCGGGCGGTCAAACGACTTCGACCGGACATCGTCCTGATGGACGTTCGACTCCCGGATGGTTCTGGGGTCGAAGCCTGCCGCGATATTCTTGCCAGTCATCCCATGACACGCATCATCTTTCTTACATCGTATGCCGACGATGAGTCCGTTCTGGCTGCCGTGTTGGCCGGCGCGCACGGATACGTGCTCAAGAACATCGACTCCAGCCTGCTGATTCGATCGATTCGTGCCGTCTTCAACGGTCAATCGATTCTCAATCCGGCCCTCACCCAGCGAGCGTTGAATTGGATTAAAGCCTGGCCGGAGCAGAACGCTCCGGTACGGGGACAATCCCTTTCCCCTCAAGAAGAACGCGTGCTGGCGTTGGTAGCGGAAGGTTTGACCAACAAGGAAATCGCGGCCACGATGCAACTCAGTGATAAGACGGTCAAGAACTATCTCGCCAACATGTTTCAAAAGCTGCATATCTCACGACGCGCACAAGCCGCTTCCTTCTTTGTCAGGCGTCAGGGTTGACGGCACGCTGAGGCACCACAGACTCTGAAGCGTTTCAGGTTGCAAATTTCTAGTTTCATGTTTGATGGTTCAGGTATTCGGGTATTCGGAGCTGTTTCCGGTCAACCTGGAACTTGAAACATGCGCGAGAAATCAGACACTAAAGTCCGAAACCGAGAGAGCCAAGCGACCCGTACAACTCTGATTAGGGCGCGATACAGGACTATGCGTCGTTGTCGATCGGTCATCGGCACGGCCGATGACGTATTGTTTGTTTGCCCGTTGAATAAGGAGATGGTACAGTTTAGAAATATTTTCTGGAGGACACAACGCGCAGGGAACCAAAGTCCGGAGTCATTCACCGAAGCCGAGGTGCAGGATGCCATCTATTCTTGTCGTCGACGACGAAGACCAAATCCGCCTTTTGATTCGCGAAACATTAGAGCAGGTTGGCTATCACATCACGGAAGCGCGAGATGGGAAGGAGGCCTTTGAGCAGTATCGACTGGCTCCAGCCGATCTCGTCATTATGGATATTCTCATGCCCAATCAGGATGGCCTGGAGACCACCGTTGCGTTGCGACGGGAATTCCCCGACGTGAAAGTTATTGTGATCACCGGTGGCAGTAACATGATCGGCATGCTCAATTTTCTCGACGTCGCCAAAATGCTGGGCGCCCACAGCACGCTTCAAAAGCCCTTTGAGATGAAGGCCCTCCTCGACACTGTCCAAGCTGAATTGCAGAATTCGTAGGATGCTGAAAACGTAGCGCTGCTCACCCGCCCAACCATAGCTGGAAGAGAGGGGGCGAGCTTGACCATCAGTCAGAGAATCGCTAAGGTGGGGGCTCTGTTGAGAGCCATGGGAGAAGGGCCTGCGCGAATATGCCTCGTCTTAGCAGAGGACCACAATCACAGCGACGCGGAACGGTTCGCCCGCACCCCTTGGTCGGGGTGTTGGGCGGAAGCAAATCCGATTTCCCAATCTTAGAAAAGGCCGTGGCGATTCTGACGGAACTCGGGATCCCACACGAATTGATGGTCGTCTCTGCGCACCGGACTCCGGATCGCTTGTTCGCCTATGCTGAGCAGGCGCCAGGCCGGGGGATCGAAGTCATTATTGCCGGTGCCGGCGGGGCCGCCCATCTTCCCGGGATGTTGGCTGCGAAGACGCATCTGCCGGTCATCGGGGTGCCGATTCCGACGGAGAATCTTCGCGGACTTGATTCGCTCCTCTCCATCGTTCAAATGCCGAAAGGGATTCCCGTCGCCACGGTGGCCATTGGAGGAGCGGAGAATGCCGGTTTGCTTGCCGCGCAAATTCTGGCGGGCCGGTATCCAACGATTGCCGCTCGCGTGAAGTTATTCCGTCAGACACAGACGGACGGCGTGCTTCAGTCCCCCGAAGCGAAGGGCCTGGTGACCGGAACAAAAGGTCGCGGCCGTCCGAGTCACAGGTCGTGAAGGCCGTGGTCGTCGAGACAGGGTCTGTCCTGGGTGTCCTTGGCGGGGGACAATTGGGCGCCATGTTTACCATGGCGGCATGCCGTCTCGGGTATCACGTCGCTGTCTGGGATCCAGATCCGGAGGCGCCGGCTCATCGTGTCGCCTCGCACAGCTTTCCTGTTCCGTTCACCGACCAGCATACCCTTGCGCGCTTTGCCGACCTGGTCAGCGTCGTGACCTATGAATGGGAAAACATCCCGGCGGAACTCTGTCGAGCGCTGGAGCAGCGGAAGCCGGTTCGTCCGTCGAGCGCCGTTTTGAGCGTGATTCAGGACCGTCTCGAACAAAAGAGGTTCTTGGCCTCCAACGGATTTCCCATTCCTCCCTTCGTCGGCCTGACGGCTTCCGATCAATTGGCGACCACCCTCAGGCAGGTCGGCTACCCCGCCCTCTGTAAGACGGCAACGGCTGGTTATGACGGCAAAGGACAGTGGAGAATCGCACGAGAGTCTGATGTCCGGGAGGTGGAACGAGCATTATCGGAATCCGCTCGCCCTGGCATGAGGTGGATCGTGGAGTCCTTGGTGCCGTTTGAAAGGGAACTCTCGATTCTGGTAGTTCGCGGAGCCGATGGACAGAGTTGCACCTATCCCTTGGCCGAGAATGAGCATGAAGAGGGGATCCTTCGAACCACTACAGTGCCGGCCCCAGGATCTTCAGCCATAGCCGAGCGAGCGGCCGCTCTTGGGCGTCAAGTAGTGAGTTGTCTGGATGGGGTCGGGATATTTTGTCTCGAATTGTTTCAATTACCCAGCGGGGAACTGCTTATCAACGAGATTGCTCCGCGGCCACATAACTCAGGCCATTACACGCTTGACGCTTGTACCGTGTCCCAGTTTGAGCAACAGGTTCGTGCCGTCAGCGGGATGCCGCTCGGTGAAGTGCGTCTGCTGAGCCCCGCCGTCATGGTGAATCTCATTGGGAACGATGCCGCGAATGTTATGAAGGGCCCAGACGGTCGAACTTTGATGGATATTCCTGGTGCGGTCGTCCATCTTTACGGCAAGCGCACAATTCGTCCCCGCCGCAAGATGGGACATGTCACGTTTCTCGGGGAGACGCTCAGTTTCGCCCTCGATCATGCCAAGCAGTTTCGTGACGGCCTCGCGAATGGTCCTATTCTGTCTGCATAGTCTCCTGCATTCGATTGTATCGTTCATTCCCGGTATCGACCGACCAGATGTTGTGAACGGATCGACCGTCTCGCTCGTCGCACTGCTCAGGCAAACCCAATCCGTGAGCCATTTTTTGGGTCTCTCACGTCGTTCTATTTTGTGACTTGCCGTAGGAAGATGGATCAAGCGGTTCAGCTCTTCAGGGCATAGCCTGCTGGAAAAGCATGGTTCTGCTCTATTGGGGTATCGGTATAGGACTTGCTCCCCTCCTGGTCCTTGGCGGCCCACACAGGAGATCACGCAGATGAGTAGTCTTGCTATCCCCTCAGAGAATCATCTCGAGCCGCCTGTGGCGGATTCGTGTCACGACGGTACGATTTCGCGCCCACGATATGTCGTGCTTCAGTCTCTGGTCGGCGTCATGTTGGCGTATCAGTTATTGGCGGGAGCGGGGCTGATCGCAAGCCGCCCAACAAGCATGATGATCGTCGTTGGGTTGGTGGCGATGGTCCTCTGCCTGTGGTATGTGCCAACCTCGGTCCTACATGCCGCGTGGTTCAGTGGGACCCTGATCGGGATCGATACGATTCTTGTGACCGCGACTATCTATCTTTCGGGTAATGCTCGGTCGGAACTCTATCTATCGTATTTCGTGCTCATGCTCATCGCCGCCTCGGTGCGCCGCCTCTCCCATGTCATTGGATTATCTCTTTTGCTCTGTGTCGGATACGGCATCATCCTGTATCAAGGGGTTGTGCAGACTGGTTCATTGTCGCCCGGGCATCTGCTGGGAGTGCCGGTCTTGTTGGTGATGGCGACGTTCTATGGGCTTGCGGTGCAAACGATCGGAGTCGAACGGAGGCAGAAAACGCTGTTGTTGGGGAGTATCGAGGCGTTGAAAGAGACTGAACAGGTGTTGCAAGCGTCGCGGGATCAGTTGGAGGCCCGTATCAAGGGTCTCAAGAACGATCTTTCACGGGCGAGCGAGCATGTCCGTCAAGAGAAGAAGGAACGACAAGGCCTCGAGCAGCAACTGCAAGAGGCCCAAAAGATGGAAGCGGTCGGTCGGATTGCCGTGGGGATTGCCAACGAACTCAGCCATCTTGTGTCGGTGATCGGGAGGCAGACAGGTGTGGTTCTGTCTCGTCTCAAACCGGAGGATCCACTCTATGGGCCGGTCGATGACATCTTTCGAAGCGGGGGGCAGGCCGCAGCCGTGACCGCTCAATTGGCGGGGTTGGGCCTACACGACGGTCATGTCCGACAGGTGCTCTCGATCAAGGCCGTATTGGAGGATATCCGTGGAGTGCTTAGAGGATTACTGCCTGCATCCATCGATCTAAGCATAGCCATTGAGGATACGCCGATGGATGTCGAGGTTGATCGTGAAGGACTCGAACAAGTTCTGCTTCATCTTGCGGTGAATGCGCGGGATGCTATGCCCAATGGTGGTCGGCTTCGAATTGAAGCAAAGCAGGCGTTTCGTGAGCATGGGAGTGGGGCTGTGAGTGGACGGGGAGGGCATCTATCCAAGGTGCTGATTCAAGTGGGCGATACCGGAAGCGGAATGAGTTCAGAGACCCAGTCGCATATGTTTGAACCCTTCTTTTCTACAAAAGAAATGAATGTAGGACTCGGACTCACTGCGGTCTATGGCATCGTAAAGCAGAGTGCAGGTCAGGTCGAGGTTGTCAGCCAACCTGGCCAAGGTACTGTGGTTAGAGTGGCGCTTCCTCTCGCAGGGCAAGGCCGGTCATCTGCACCATCTAACCTGGCTCGCGTTTCAGCTAAAGGTCAGGAAACGGTTCTGCTGGTGGAGCCGAATGAAATCGAACGTAAGCTCGCCCTCACGACGTTGTTGAGGCATCGCTATCAGGTCTTGGAGGCGACCTCCTCCGTTGAAGCCTTGCTGCTCATGCAGCAACATCCTGGAGCTGTCCATGTGGCCGTCAGTGACCTCATCATGCCGGAGATCGGTGGACGTGAGCTAGCCAGACGGTTGCTGGAGCACCATCCGACGATGAAGCCGCTCTTTGTTTCTGGGTATGACGACGAGACGATGGTGTCCCATCGACTTAACCCGCGGTATCTCTTGAGGCGTCCTTATCGACAAACGGGATTGGTGGAAAAAGTGCGGGAACTATTGGATGCATAGCCTCAGGGATGGTGGATCTGGTTTGTCTTGTTTGTGTGGTTGAACCACACAAACAAGACAAACCAGACAGACCAGATAAACAGGGCTAGCCATCCCATCGGTCTTTGCGAGTCGGTGCAAAGAAGGGTACCTCCGGGCGTTTAAACAGACCAATCAGTGCCATTCCAGCAACAAATCCGCCGATATGGGCGAAGAAGGCTACGCCCCCTCCCTCGCTACCGGCGCTCATCCCACCGCTCAACAGTTGCATCAAGAACCACATACCGAGGACAAAGCCCGCTGCCACTCTCGTTGCTCCGAGCCCGGGCATGATCACCAGCACACGGGCGCGTGGAAACAATAACACATAGGCGCCGAGGACACCGGAAATTGCGCCGCTCGCCCCGACCATCGGAATGGATGAAGATGGATCAGTCAAGGCATGGCTCAGTGCGGCCAGAATCCCGCATGTGAGATAGAACACGACGTACTTCGCATGTCCCATAACGTCTTCGATGTTGTTCCCGAAAATCCAGAGGTACAGCATGTTTCCGATGAGATGCATCCAGCCGCCGTGGAGAAACATGCTTGTGATCAGCGTCGCGTAGGCAGGAATGACGATACCCATCTCAGGAGGTTCAGCGTTCCCAAACACGAGGGCCGGAATTGCTCCGTACTGAAAGACAAAAGTTTCTCCTGAGCCCGAGGGAAGACTTGCTTGGTAGAGAAAGACCAGGACACAGGTTGCGATGGTTGCGATCGTGACCACCGGCGTCAGCTGGGTCGGGTTGTCGTCATTCAGCGGTATCATGGTGGGCTCACTGAGAAGGAGAACGGCGACGGTCGACGACCGATCGGGGGAGTGCTGGGTTATCCGGCAGGGAACCGTCAGGTCCAAGGGGGACTGAAAACCCTGCAGCATGCGTATGGCCTCCACCGCCGAATGATGCGGCGATCGCTCCCACGTCGGTCCCCTCCTCTCGCGAGCGCATACTGTAATAGCGGCGTCCATCGCGATCGTGCCAAATGACACAAAACGGATGCTCCAGGGAGAGGCGTTCGCCGATCTGACTCGTTAAGACCGCACTGTGGACCGACGGAACGACAGCTCCGTGAAACTCGATTAACATCGCTTGGGCTGCCAGTTTGCTTACGATCTCGCTTTCATAACGCAGGATGGCTCGGCCTTCCTGTTCCAATTCCTTCTGCTTGAAATGACTCCAGAGATGATAATCGAATGGATAGGAGGCAACGGCTGCATTAATTTCCCGGCTAGAGGGGAGCGCCCAAGTCCAGAGGTCTTTGTCTTGGATATAGTCGAGGAGCCACGGAGTCGGCTGATCGTGTGCCCATTCCCAGGCCAGGACGGCGCCTGACTTCTTCATGTCAAAGTAGGCATAGGGAAGGCCGGCGAGGGCTTTTTCTGCCGTAATGTGATGATCGAGCACGAGGAGTGCCTGCGTCTGCGCGGCCATGGTTTCCAGCGTCTCGCGGGCATAGCTGAAATCCACAATGACTACTCGTTGGTCCTGTAACTCTGCGGGAGGAGGATTCCCGTGTTTCACGGGAATGAACCGAGCCGCTGGAAATCTATCCCAGATCGCCCAAGCGGCACCGAATCCATCGGCACATTCGGCGTGATAGAGCACGACAGTGGGAGGTTGAGAGAATGGATGCTGTGTACGGGAACCGGCCATCGTGGCGGAGCATACCACGATGCTCCTACGAGACTAAAGTGTCTTTGTGAGGACCAATCAGAGGGTGTTGAGATGATTAATCAGCTGACGCAGCCGGCTCGCACTCCGGCGGTTGGAAGTAAAGGTCAACCGAGGTAATTCTCGTAGATCCGGCTCGTCGAGTTCTTCGGGAAGCGGTCCGTGCAATTCAAAGGTGCCCTCGGATAACAGATCGCCAAACATGTCATGAAGGCCGGCCACCTGTTCGGGGGAGATGCTTGTTTTCAGCCGCATAGCCAAGAGCCGGCCTACATAACGAATGGAATGGAACCGGCGGTAAAAGCTCCTGATCTCATCGACTGCGGCGTCCACGGACGTGGTGATCTTGAACAGGCTGAGATCTTCAGGATTGATTAATTGACGGGCTAACATTTGACGTGTGACGAAGGCGTACCAGTCGTCCCAATAGTCGCAACCGGGAGCCTGGAGACACACGATCGGCTGGGGATCGCTCTTGCCGGTTTGGGCGAGGGTCAGGATTTCAAAGCCTTCATCGTGTGTCCCGAAGCCGCCGGGAAACAACGCAATCGCGTTGGCTTCTTTCTGAAAGATGAGTTTGCGGGTAAAGAAGTATTTGAACGTGACGAGCTTGGGGTCATCAGCGATCGTAGTATTTGGGCCTTGCTCGAAGGGTAGCATGATGTTGACCCCGAAGCTGTTCTCGCGTCCGGCGCCCTCCTGGCAGGCGCGCATGATTCCGTCTGCCCCTCCGGTAATGACCATGAATCCTTCCTCGACAATCCGCCGGGAAAATTGGAAGGCTATCTGGTAGTTCGGGTCATCCGAGGCAGTGCGGGCTGAACCGAAAATGCTGATCTTGCACCGGTCGCGATAGTCGTGAAAGACGCGGAAGGCATGACGCAGTTCTTTTACGGCTCGGTTGACGATCTTTAGGTCCAGAATGTCCAGATGAGAATCATGGAGCCGAAGTGTTCCGGCCAGGAGTTCCTTCATAATCGCGGCTTGGAGGTCGTCCTCTGGGCTGTCGAGCAGGAGGCGAATGTGGTTGAGCAACTCCTCATTCGAGGGGAGGGCTCTGGCACGGGTCTGAGAGGGTCGCATTGGGTTATCCATGTGGGCTGTAGTTTATCCTAGGTGAGAAAAATTCTATCAGCTGATCGCCTGTTGGTCAAAGGAACAGAGCATATGTGTGGGGCTAGGAGCGATTGGATGAGGGAGGCATTGTTTGAAGCGCCCAGGCTCTGATACGCGTAAGATCGGTCGACGAGAGGTCAGTGAACTGAATATCAACATGCCAGATGTGCATCCCGCTTGATGGATCATCGGGCTTTGCTTCTGGAACTCCACTGGTCAGGACGGTTCCATGAATGGTGAGCGGCGTGTTTTGGCCAGGAATAGAAAACGCCAGTACGACGTTCGTTCCTGTCAGGATCTTTGCGGGTGATTCGACCAACGCTCCGACGTGGCTCAGGTGAGTAATCATGGCATTATAGTTGAGCCCCTGCGCCGAGGTTTGTCCGACTACACTCACCACGACGGGGATTCTCGTATCACGTCTGGGCGGGCTGAGCATCAGGTCTTGCGCACTGAGGACCCCAACCGGTTGGTTTTGCTTGGTGACAATCAAGAGAGAGGCACCTGTCGCCATCATCAGTGCCGAGGCCTCTGCCAAGGCCTCGTCGTACTCGATGAACTGCACCGGTCGTGTCATGATCGTCCGGACTTCGATGTCGTGCGGTTCGAGCCCCTGAGCAACGACTTTCTTCACAATGTCGGTCGGCGTCATCAGGCCGAACCGCGTATCGGTATCCTTCACGAGCAGGCAGGGCGCCTGTTCCCGTTCGAGCAGCAGAGCCGCCTCACTCACGGAGACGTCTCCTGGAACCTGCACAACCCCTGGTGTCATCATATGGGCAACCATAGTGTGTGTGAGATGTGTCGCCTTGAAGGACTTGTCATCGTCGTTCGGCATGGGTTCGAGCCATTCTCCCGATTTCCGCCTACACGACTCGGGAGGATCCCATCCCTGGCGACGTAAGCCAAGTATAGCAGACGGACCCCCCTGGTCTGTGACTGAGGCTTCCCTTGTCAAACAAGGGGTTCGGCGAATAGACTAGGCCAATTGTCACAGCAGTACAAGGGGTGATCGATGGTGGATTCCGGGTTCGTTCAACAGGACTTTCAGTGTCGCCTCAGTAACATTCCGCCATTGGGGATGGGGCTGTCGGTCGATGTCTATTCTCCAGATCTGTTCGAGTTGGTAACCACGCTCAAGGAGCGAGGGCTTCAGCCGGGTTATCTCGAAGTCTTTAAGGCGACGACCACCACACTCGCAGCGGTTCGACGGGCTATGCCAGATATCGTGCTGGCCTATCACGGAGAAGGATTGTGGATCACTCAACCGGACGTTCAAGAGTCTCCGCTCTTTCAGCAGGATGTCGGCGAGATTGTTACGCAACTCAACAGCATACAGAGTCTCTGGCTGAATCATGAATGTGCGACGAAGGAGATGGCGGGCTACTCCTGTGGCACATATCTCCCTCCGTTGTATACGCGGTTGAGTGCCGAGGTGGTGGCGACAAATATCGCAATGGTTCAGCAGGCGATGGATCAGCAGGGTCGTCGAGCGGACGGGACCGCGCCGCTCTTTCTCTTGGAGATGCCGCCGCTCACATATTTTTCCGCCGGCACGATACCGATTCCCCATTTTTTTCGAATCATCACAGCGTTGGCGCCCTGTGGTCTCGTGCTGGATATCGGACACCTCTGGACCGTCTATCGCTACACGGCCGCTTGCCGGCGGATATCGCTTGAAAAATTCGTGCAGGAATTCCTCGACGAGTTCCCCTTGGAGCGTGTTGTCGAAATCCACGTGGCGGGGTTGGCCTGCCATGAGTCGGGTGGGAAGCCGAAAACGGGCGAAGAGCTTCCTGAATGGATTGATGCCCATGCCGCGCCGATCCCGTCGATTCTTTTTACCATGCTGGAAGAGGTTCTAACGCACCCGAACCTTGTCAGCCTCCGGGCGGTGGCGCTTGAAGTGGACACCAAGCCGATTGAGATGATTGTGGACGAGTATGCGGAGGCCGTTCGGCGTTTCTCCTTTCTCATTCAGCAGACGATGGCTCAAGGAGCGGTTGTAGAACAATTAATGGAACAGACGCCTCGTCAAGCCTCAGTCCAAGAGGCGGTGTGTCAATCTGATCGACAGCAATTGCGCCACGACTATGCGCGGTATGCACAGATCATCTGGGGACAAGCCCCCATGACAGGCCCGGAGTGGCAAGACACGGCTGCGGAGACGACCGGTGTCAGTCGATACCGCACGTCCTATCTGCCGCATGAGATTTTGCATTGGGGAGGGGACCTCACAGAGATGTTTCCTCAAACCTGCCGGACTTTAACGGAACGAGGCATCTGCCTGACAGAGTTCGTGGCATTCTGGTTCCGGTCGCCACGACCGCTGACACACTCGTATGATTTCTTCCTCCTCAAGATTGAACGGTTTATCGAATTTGCGGCGGAGCGCGTGCCGGACATAAGAGGCTGCGTACAGCAGGAATGCGATATGTTGCGTCAAGCCTATGCCCAGGTGAATGAAGTGGAGGATCCTGTCGTGGAGATGGAGCGAACCCGATGAGCTTCTGGCAGTCACTCACTAGACCGATCATCGGAATGGCGCCGATGGACGGAGTTACCGATGCGACCTTTCGCCATACCGTGACGATGCATGGGAAGCCCGACGTCTCCTTCACGGAGTTCACGCATGTGCATGACGTCTGCCGGGGGCCGGAGTTCCTATTGGACTCCCTCATCTATCATGAGGCTGAACGGCCGATCATCGCGCAGCTCTACGGAAAAGAGCCGGACCTCTTCTATCAGGCCGCTCATGCCGTGTGTGAGTTGGGGTTTGATGGATTGGATATCAACATGGGCTGTCCCTCGCGGAGTGTGGCCTCGTCCGGGTCTGGAGCGGGGCTGATCCGAACTCCGGATGTCGCCCAAGCTATTATGCAGGCCGCTCGACAGGGGATTGCCGATTGGGCGAGCGGTCAGACTCTAGAGGGAGCCGGTCTCAAGTCGGGCAGAGTGGCGGCAATCTGCCGGATGATCGAGCAGCGGCAGCATGCCCGTCCGCTCGCCCGACGGACGATCCCGTTATCAGTCAAGACACGCCTCGGCTACGATGTCGTGGTCGTCGACCGATGGATCGAACATCTTCTCACAGAGCAGCCGGCAGTCATTTCCCTGCATGGCCGTACCTTGCAGCAAATGTATCGAGGAGAAGCGGATTGGAATGCCATTGCCCGCGCGGCGGAGATCGTGCGGGGGAGTGGAACGTTGCTGTTCGGCAATGGGGACGTGCACAGTTATCACGACGTCGTCCGTCGCGTGCGGGATACCGGAGTTGATGGCGTGTTGGTCGGACGAGCCGCGCTCGGAGCCCCCTGGTTCTTTCGGCAGAAAGAGGCGGCGCGGCTTGTCCTGCAGCAACATCACACTGAGGAGGGCCTCGAACTGTGGATGCCGGCACTCGACATTCGTTTCGAGATGCTGCTTGATCATGCCAGGCGGTTCGAGGCGGCCTGTGGGCAGGGCCAGTTTCGGCGGATGCGAAAACATCTGGGGTGGTACTGCAAAGGGTTTCCTCATGCCGCTTCGCTTCGAGCCGAGATGTTCCGAGTCTCTTCAGTCGCCGACTTGGAGCAGGTGCTCGCCAATTTTCGCATGCACTGCGCGAGTCTCGCCGAGGATTTCGACCAGATGCCGCTCGAACCTCTGGTCTCTACTGAACCCTCTCCGACGTTGTAGATGCCACTCATTCTGGCTTCAACCTCTCCGCGCCGCCGCGAGCTGCTCGCCTTGCTGGGTATTCCATTCGACATCACACTCCCATCTTATGAGGAGCGCCTGATGCCGGATCGGACCGTGATCGAGCAGGTGCAGTTCTTCGCGCAGGGCAAAGCGCAGTCGGTCGCGAGGCAAGAGCCGGAGGCGATAGTGCTGGGGAGCGATACGGTCATTGAGTTGAATCATGACATGCTCGGGAAGCCGGGCGATCTGGCGGAGGCCCGTGCAATGCTCCGTCGCTTAGCGGGTCGTGATCATCACGTACATACGGCGATCTCGCTCATCTGTGTCGTTCGTGGAATAGAGGTCGTTGTCTTGTCTACGGCGGTCGTTCGGATGAAGCCGTTCGATGAACGAGTACATGAAGATTATCTTGCGACGGGAGAAAGTCTCGGCAAGGCCGGTGCATACTCGATTCAAGGAAAAGGCGGCGAGTTGATCGATTCCGTTGTCGGAGATTTCACGACGGTGGTCGGGCTGCCGCTTCGCATGGTTGCCCAGCTGCTTGTACAATCGGGTGTAAGAGTGCCGATCGATCTTGACGAACTCTATGCTATCAAGCCCTATCCCAACTGGGCCCGCTTCTCAGTCTGATTGCAAAGGGATAGGGGTTTCCTTACAATGCCGCCCCATCATTCGCTGTTGTGTGTATAGGGGGAGTCATGCGTGTGCGATGCCAGACCTCAGTAACGCGAGCCGGTGGCGTGACCATCTGTGCGATCACGGGCCTGTTGACAATCCTTGGTCTCCAACCGGCCCTGGCGATCGATGTGAATCTATCCATGGAAGAGGCGCAAAAGATTTTGGAAGCCGGGCGGGCGCCGATGGAGAAGGCCCACACTCCGGAGGAGGTCAAGAAGGTCCTTCAGCAAGCTTCGCTGGTTACGCGTGTCGGAGCTGATCCGGAGAAAGATTCCTGCGGAGCCAGTGCCATCCTCAGGACAAAGCGCTATCGACTTGAAGCCTTTGGTAGGCAGGAAGCGGCAGAGTCCAAGAAGAGGAAGATGGATGTGCGCATGCCCGATGAGTTCATCAAGAAAGTCGTGGACATGCCCAACATGGAAATTGAAGTTCAGCTGTGTGGCGATGACGAATACTTTGCCGAGGGCGCCGTGATCGAGTTGCAACAGGGCGCCAAGAGGATCAAGCCCATCGATATTGGAAAAGCCGAACGTGGCCGAAAGAATGAGGGAAGCGGGCCGACATACCGGTCACGCTTTACCGCAGTGTTCGCCTATGAAAAGTTCGATCCTGTTGCGCCGTCTGTTTTCATCGTGAACCTTCAGGATGGCAATGAAGCGAGAATCGTCGCTGATTTCTCCAAGGTGAAGTAGTCACACTCCTTCGATCCTGCTCCGCGCCAATTTGCGGCAACGGTTCCCGTGTCTAGCAAGCGGCTCCTCGTAGATATACCCCGCAAGATGCGTGGTCTCGCCTTTGCAGAATATGTCTGTGAATTGGCTGAGATCTAGAAGATAGAGTGAATAGTGAGGCGTTCTTCCCCAAGAGGGAAGTTTGTCTGTGGCTATTTGCGCCAGAGCAGCCTTGATCCATTGCAGGGCAAAGGGCTAGCGTCTGACGGTTTGCCACCAGCAGACAGGGAACAACGAAGCCGGCGGACTTTTTCAGCATCCTGCGAGAGAGGGAGTGCAATATGACCGAAGAATGGGGTGCGATTCTTGTCGTCGATGATGATGCGGAAATGCGGGAGCTTGTCCATGATGTGTTCAAGGAGCGCGGGCACCAGATTACGACGGCAGGAAGTGGACAAGAGGCCCTGAAGCTGTTGGCTGAGCAAGACTATGCCGTCGTGTTGACGGATTTGCGGATGAAAGGAATGCCGGGGACGGAGTTGTTGGCAGAAATCAGACGCCTGTATCCGGACATCGGGGTCATTCTCATGACAGGCTTTGGATCGGTGGACACTGCGGTTGAGGCCATGAAGCGAGGCGCGAGCGACTATTTGACAAAGCCGGTGAAAAACGATGAGTTAGTCCGCGTCGTGGAACGGTCCATCCGCGAAGCGGCGTTACGACGTGAGGTGAACAGGCTCCGGCGTGAGGTCCATAAGGAGTACAGTTTTCATCAGATCATCGGCAAGAGCAAACCGATGCAGGAAATCTTCGACCTGATCCGGCGCGTGGCCGACAGTCCGACCAATCTGTTAATCACCGGCGAAAGCGGGACCGGCAAGGAGTTGGTGGCCAAGGCGATTCATTATAATAGCGATCGCCGGGATGCTCCGTTTATCCCTGTCAACTGTGCCGCCATTCCTGAACAACTGCTCGAAAGCGAGCTGTTTGGCCATATGCGGGGCGCCTTCACAGATGCGAAGGTGGACAAGCGGGGCCTCTTTGAAGAGGCGCAGAAGGGGACGCTGTTCCTCGACGAGATCAGTGAATTGCCGTTGATGCTGCAGGCCAAGATCTTGCGCGCGATCCAGGAGAAAGAGATTCGCCGCGTGGGGGCCAACAAACCGATTGCCGTCGATGTGCGTATCATTGCGGCGACGAATCTCAATCTCACGGAAGAGGTCAAGGCGAAGCGTTTCCGGGAGGACTTATATTACCGGCTCAATGTGATCGAGCTGCGCCTGCCCCCGTTGCGCGAGCGCCGCGAGGATATTCTATTGCTCGTGGACGCGTTCCTGAAGAAGTGCGGGGAGTCTCGCGGGAAGCAGATACAGGGGGTGAGTGAGCCTGCGCTGGCGATGCTGGTGGATTATTCCTGGCCGGGCAATGTGCGTGAACTGGAAAATGTGATCGAGCGAGCTGTCACGCTCAGCCGAAGCGAAAAGATCGTTCCGGACGATCTCCCGTTAACGATTCAGGGGGCCCGTGGCGATCGGCGCGTGCTCGACGATGCCGCGGAACGAACCCTGCCGCTCGACGAAGTGGAGAAAGAGTACATTCGCAAAATTCTCGAGAAGACAGGCGGGAACAAGTACCAAGCTGCCCACGCGCTTGGTATCGATCGCAAAACGCTGTATCGTAAGCTTGCAGAAATCGAAGGCAAGGCACAGCCCGGAGAGTGACCCCCCCCTCTTCTGATCGTCTAGCCAGGTTTGTCGACGTCCCATTCTTGCTCAGGCCGGACTCAGGAACATTGTGAAGATATTTTTTGAAAATATTTTTGAAGCATCGAAGGACGCCATCGGCTATGCCACCATCGATGGGACCATCCTCCTCATCAATCGGGCATTTTCGGAACTGACCGGTTTCTCGAGGGAAGAGCTGCTCAGAATGAATGTGCGGGATTTAATTCCAGAACAGCACAGGAAGCAGCGGGATGACATGGTGGATCAAGTCCTCCAGACCGGTGAGCCGGGCGAATATGAAATCGAGTATCTTCGGAAAAATGGCTCACGGGTTCCCGTGTCCATCACCGTATTTGCGGTGAAGAGGGAGGATGGGAAGTCGACCGGTCTTGCGGCAATCGTCCGCGACCTCACTGAACGCAAGCATGCGGATGAGCAATTTCGCCTCGTGGTCGAATCATCCCCGAGCGGCCTGCTGATGGTGGATGAGCAGGGGACCATCCGTATGGTGAACCGGCAGATTGACGAGCTGTTCGGCTATGAGCGAGCTGAATTGATCGGGCAATCTGTTGAAATACTTGTGCCTCAGCATATGCGGTCACATCATGCCGGCGACCGGGCGGAATTTATTGCCCATTCCGAGTCGCGTTCCATGGGAAAAGGACGGGATCTCTATGGCGTGCGCAAAGACGGCCAAGAATTTCCGCTGGAGATCGGTCTCAATCCGATTCGGACACCGGATGGCCTGCGAGTCTTGGCGTCGGTGGTGGATATCACCGAGCGAAAGCATATTCAGAAACAATTGTGGCAGGCCGAACGTCTGGCCGAGCTAGGCACCTTGGCTTCCGGTATGGCGCATGAAATCGGTACGCCGATGAACGTCATTCTCGGTCGCGCGGAATATCTGCTCCAACGCACAGCCGATGAAGGCATAAAGAAGGGCCTTACTACGATCGTCACGCAGATTGAGCGAATCACCAAGGTCATGAACCAACTCCTTGCCTTTGCCCGGCGAAGGGCGCTGGAGCGGCGGCCCGTCGATCTCGGCGAGATCGTGGACGACGCGCTGGAGATGTTTCAGGAACGGATCGCCCACAACCGCATCACGGTGGACAAAGCGATCGAAGCAAACATGCCTTCTGTCCATGCCGACCGGGACCAGCTTGTCCAGGTGTTGATCAATCTTGTCATGAATAGCCTCCATGCCATGCCAGAGGGGGGGCGGCTCAGGCTCAGCCTCGCTCGTGAGGGCAGCCACGTTTGCCTTGGTTTGTCCGATACCGGCCATGGGATGACGGAAGAAATCCGCTCGAAAGTATTCGATCCCTTTTTCACGACAAAAGATTTTGGGAAGGGAACCGGGCTAGGGCTTACGGTCGTGAAAGGTATCATCGAAGAACACGGCGGCACGATCGCGGTGGAAAGTGTCGTCGACAAGGGCACGACGTTTTGGGTCCGGCTTCCCCTTGACATCCCTCAGATCGCGGCTACCTCCTAACCCATACCAACTCGTTTTCCCCAAGACATTTGACCGTCAGGCGCCTCGCGTGTGTCGCAATCTGCAACAGGCCTCGGTGCCGTCTGTTGCAATTCTCATCAGATCGCGGCGCCTTCTCTTCCTCAGCTGCGGATATTTCCGCGATATCCAAGCAAGTTTGCTCAGTTGGGCAACCCATTGCTTCCCGTCGGCGAGAGGAATCAGCTTGCATGGGTTATGCATTGTCTCCCCCCTTAGCAGGCAGCGGAATCACTATCCCGGCATGCGAGAACTTCGATAACCCGAACGTCGTAGAGAGGCCCAGTCCAGTTGGTTATCCGGTCTGTCTGGTTCGTCCGATTTGTCTCATACAACCGACCAAACCGAGTAGACCACATAAACACAACGGGCTCGTAGAGCATGAAGAGCGCCGGACCCGGGGGGCAATGTATGAAACAGGATAGGAAGCCAGCGGTGGTCCTCATCGCCGAAGATGATAAGGAGATGCGGAGCCTCCTCTGCGATGAGCTGTATGATTTGGGGGTGTTCATTCGAGAGGCGGCTGATGGTGACGAGGCCCTGCGGGTGGTGCTTGATGTTCGCCCTTCACTGATCCTGACAGACCTTCGGATGCCGGCGGGAGGCTTAGATTATATTTCCAGGCTCCGGACGTTTGCTCCCGGGGTGCCGATTATTCTCCTCACGTCCTTTGGGGATTCCAAGACGAAAGCCGATGCGTTGGCCATCGGCGTCGAAGCGTACTTCGATAAGCCGGTTCGCCTCAGCGAGCTCAGAGGAGCCGTTCAGCGTCTCTTAGGTCCGGCATTGGCATTGGATGGAGAAGTCGACTGAAAACTGATCGTATGCGCGTCCTCTTCAGCCTGTGAGAGGGATGAGATGGCCGGATCTCAAAAAGAATCATCTACGGTTCACCCGTTTAGAGATCCCATCCTCGCCGCTCGGCTGGAAGCCATCAAGCAGTTAGCCGGTGGGTCTTCCGATCGAGTGGCGGTCTTGGATTGTGAGTTCAACGTGATCTACGCGAATGAATCCGCATGGGCTGAAGATGCCATTCACGTGTCCGGTCATCAGGCAAAGTGTTATGAGGCATTCGCGCATCGGGACGATCCCTGCGGCACCTGCCCGGCGACGAAGCTGTATGAATCGTCCGACGTCCGGTCCGTGGCCTGTTCCATTGGAGGGGATGGCACGGCTTGCGGGATGCGTCAGGCATTTCCGCTTGTCTCGAGCGGCGGCGCAGTCGAGTCTGTGCTGGTGCTGTTCACGGCGCCGCCGAAGTCTGCGAAACACCCGAGCGGTGAGCGCACGAGAGACGAATCGACGCTGAGTGGACTGATCGGCATGAGTGCGCCGATGCGAGAAGTCCTCGACATGATCCGGCTCGTGGCGGACAGTTCCGCAACCGTGTTGATTCAGGGGGAGAGCGGCACCGGTAAGGAACTGGTGGCGAAAACGATTCACCTGACCAGTTATCGACGAGAGAAACCCTTTGTCGTGGTCGATTGCGGCTCGCTGCCCGAAACGCTATTGGAGAGTGAGTTGTTCGGTCATGTAAAGGGAGCCTTCACCGGGGCGCATGCCTCCAAACGCGGGCTCTTCGAAGAAGCGGATGGAGGAACGATCTTTCTGGACGAAATTGCCGATACGACTGCGACGTTTCAAGCCAAGTTGCTTCGCGTCCTTCAAGAGGGCGAGGTGAAGCCGGTCGGCGGGACTCACCCGATCAAGATCGACGCGCGGGTCATCTCGGCAACGAACAAAGATCTGTCTGAGCTGGTCAAGGCCAAGATGTTTCGCCAGGATCTCTACTACCGATTGGCGGTCTTACCGCTCTACTTGCCGCCGCTCTGCGAACGGCGAGAGGATATTCCGCTGTTGGTGGAACATTTCATGGCTGGTTCGTGCAAGCGGCATCGTCAACCGATTCGAACCATCTCGCCGGAGGTCATGCAGGCGCTGACCGAAAGCGCCTGGCCCGGCAATGTGCGGGAGTTACAGCACTACATTGAGCGAGCCGTCGTCACGACCACCGGTCCAATACTCGCGTGCAACGATCTTGTGGCGCTCAACTCCGTGGCCAAAGATGGGGACTTACGATCGGCGACGCGTGGCGTAGTCACTCAAACCGAGCGCCCTCGCATCGTTGACGCTCTCAAAAAGACCTGTGGAAATCGATCGAAAGCGGCTAAGTTGCTCAAGATCAGCCGGGCCAGTCTCTACAACAAGCTGCGTAGCTATCATATCCAATAGCTCTTCGTCTGCCCTTCTCCGCCCCACTTCACCGTTTCTCCTGTCTAAGATTTTGGACAACCTAACGCGTTGAAATTGTGAATGCTGACCGATTGCTTCTATCTGAGGTGTCTAATCGGCTGGATTTCTGCCCCACTCGTATGATGCCATTGTTGTCGTGCGTGAGGCACAATCGTCGCGCTCATCAAGGCATTCCTGCATTTCTTGGATGTGGGGATCATTGCGGCACAGGGATTGCGCTAGCACATGACTGAGCACATGACTGCTGGTGAAGGTCTGGGTGATTAGGACCGGCCTCCGAATGACCCTCTCCTCCGCAAGGAGGAAACCTTCACCGGCTCTTAGCCCTACCAGAAATGAGGCCGAGTACGCTTCGGAGGCCGGTTTTCTTTTTCAACATGGGAACAGCAGGTCGTGAATTGGGCGGTTGGACCGGGCGTTGTGTTCAAGCCATTCAAACAGTCCGCCAATGATGGCGGGCATATCCGAGGAGGCCGTGTCATGAGATCTTTTCTTATTCAACCGAGACGTAAGCTGAAGCGTTCCGGTGTTGCGCTGATATTGCAGACTATCCCGCTGGCCGGCAGCCTGCTGATGCCCCCGATGGGGCTGGCCGCAGACCAGCACCCCCACCATGGTAACGCAGGGGAGGCATCGGCGGAGAAGGTGATTTAACGGCCTTCCGCGCTGCACCCCTTCCACAACGACCACCACATCCTTGAGTCCGCCGCCTTGTCCGACATTCACTTCTTTGAGAAACCGATGCCCGTCACCATCGGAGATGGCGCCGCAAAACATGCGGTCAGGGAATCGGCGCAACTTGAATGCTTTGGGCTCGTCGTACTGGAGATCGAAGCTGAACGGTTCGTAGCTTGCGCGGGCGGTGCCCATGATAAAGGGACCTTCGACCGCTGTCAGCATAGGGGCGTTCTTGGCCAGCGAGGCAATGTTCTCAACCGGACTATGCGCGTCGTTCGTCGCTGCCGCTGCAGGGTGCGGATATGGATGCACCCATGAGTGTCGTGATGAGGAGATAGCCGAAGGCCAGCACGTATCTCGGGGCTTGGCTTGTGTATCCAGCGATGGGGTGGCTGTTCGGCATGACGATCGAATACCATGAATAAGAAATGGCCCACTTCGGTCTTGTTTCGTAGGCGGCCACGGAAACTATCACATCAAGCGCGTGCATATGAATAGATCTCATGACAGGCGGTACAATGCCCCATTTCAACCGAGTTTCTGTTCAAGAAATTGGACAGCGCAACTCATGATGTGTATTCGTATTGATTCTAGCGAGCCCTTGGCCGGTCAAAACCTGTAGAAGAGTGCGCCAGAATACTGATCGCACAATTGCGATTTCCTCTGTGCTAACATCCATACCTGTTGATGAAATGTTTGCGGAAAGTGTCGTGTACAAGTCCGGGCACGGCTGTTGCGGATGTGCAGCGTTAGATGTCAGCCATCGGCGAGCATCAGAAAATTCAACGGAGAGCGTGATGAGCACGATATATCGGTCTATGGCAGTGGTGGTTCTCTCGCTCGTTGGATTGCTGGGTTGTGACCAGGAGCCGCGAGGAGTCAAGGATGTCAATCCAGCCCGTGTCGCAGAGATGCAGCAGACTCTTCGCGATCTCTGGCTCGGGCACATCTTTCTTGTTCAGCACGTCGTATTGTACAACGCGACGACCAATCCGGTGGAACGAGACGCCGCCGAGAAAGAAGTCATGGCTAACGCGAAACAGATCGCGATCACGGTGACGCCCTTCTATGGCGAAGCGAGGTCTGAGAAGTTCCTTGCCTTGCTGGTTGGCCATACTGCCGCGGTCAAAGAATACTCCGATGCCACCATCGCAGGGGATAAAAGCCGGCAGGATGCTGCGCTTACCCGCTTGGCGTCCCATGCCGACGTCTTCGCCGAATTCCTTAACGGAATCGATCCCTACATGCCGAAAGACACCGTTCGGGGCCTGATCGCAGCGCATGGAGCGCACCATGTCCTCCAGATCAACCTGTACAAAAGAAAGGACTATGCCAAGATAGAAGCAACCTGGCCGATGATGCGAGAGCACGTCTATCTCATCGCAGATACTCTAACGAGGTCGTTGGTGAGACAGTTTCCGAGCAAGTTCTTATGACTGGTGAGTGATGCCGTCGCATCCATCGATTCCAGGGAAGAATTGACAGCAGTCAGAGTTGACCCAATCGCCGCCCTAGAACCCCAGTCAGGCCACAATGTAGTGTGTGGCGGATGATAGGGGCGTCTCTTCTCGTATGGCTCCATCTTGTCGCGGCGGTCAGTTGGATCGGGGGGACGATCTTCTTGTCTCTTATACTTGTGCCGGTACTCAGGCGTGAACCGTTTGCGTCACAGAAGTCGGTGCTCTTTCTGACCACGGCCCGTCGATTCCGGATGGTGGTCTGGACCGCGATCGTCGTGCTCTTGTTCACGGGGCCTCTGTTGCTGCATCTGCGGGGAATTCCGATCGCGAACCCATCGGAATGGCCCATGATCCTAACAGCAAAGCTGGGGCTCGTGACGATCCTTCTTCTCTTGACCCTGACCCACGATCTCATCATCGGAGCTCGCGTCGGGCGGATCGGGCAGCTCCCCACGGAAAGTAGAACAAGGTTCGATCACGCTCTGGTTCTGTGGTCTCGCTGGGTCACTCGCTTCACACTACTCCTTGCCTTAGCTGTCCTTTTTGTAGCGATCATGCTTGTGCGCAGCTAGGGGCCTGGTTCATCTGGTCTATTCGGTCTATCTGGTTTGTCTCATTTGTTTGGTTAACCCAGACTGACCGGATGAACCGGATAAACCAAACAGACCAAACGAAACTCTCGCTCTGTAGCCATATGGTATAGCGACGCTTAGGATCGCTGTAGCAGGACTCCACCACGACCCTCTTCATTCGTCCAAGTTTTCCAGGGTCCCTTTCTTGCTGTTTCCCTGCGCGAGAGCAACTGGATAGTCCCTGTTCCCCCTTCGCAGGCCGCAGCGTATGTTATGTAATGAGCGCCTCCTTTCCTTTTGCTGTTCCCGCCCGCATTTTGACAGGAATTGCCTCCTACGGTGCAATTGCGGCAGAATCGGTCATGCGTCCCCCAAACGTCGTTTCAATTTGTACGATGGGAAGACGTGGCAGGGACAAAGGCGAGTTTCTGGGTAAAGCGGCAGGTTTGGCAGTTTCAGCGCGGGGGGTGAGTGAAAATTGGAGGCTATGTCTGCGTCCTTCCAGGTACATGACACCGAAAGGGGACCATCGCTATGCCAGTGAATAAAAAAATCTCTTTTTCAATCTGGTATGTCGTTCTCGCGATTTTTGCGGTTATTCTCGTGCACGATTTCATCGTGGCGACGCAGAAGCTCGAAGAGCTTCCGTACAGCGAATTCAGAACGCTCGTGGCGGCGGGCAAAGTGGCGGAAGTGACGGTGACTCATCAAAGAGTGAGCGGGAAGCTGAAAGCGGAAGGAGGATCCAAGGAGCAGAAGCTGTTTACGACCGTTCGGGTTGAAGATTCCGATCTGGTCAAGGAACTCAACGTACACAACGTCACGTTTAGCGGCGTGATAGAAAGTACATTTCTGCGCGATCTCCTCTCCTGGGTCGTTCCTGCGCTGGTTTTCGTCGGTATTTGGCTCTTTGCCATGCGGCGTTTCGGTCAAGGCCAAAGCGGATTCATGACGGTGGGGCAGTCGAAGGCGAAGATCTATGCCGAGAAGGACACGAAAGTCACTTTCGCAGATGTGGCCGGCGTGGACGAGGCGAAGGAAGAACTGCGTGAAGTCATCGATTTCCTCAAGACGCCGGACAAATTCACGCGTCTCGGAGGAAAGATTCCGAAAGGCATCTTGCTCGTCGGCCCGCCGGGAACCGGCAAGACGCTCCTGGCCCGCGCCGTGGCCGGAGAAGCCGGGGTGACCTTCTTCAGCATCAGCGGATCCGAGTTCGTGGAAATGTTTGTCGGGGTCGGGGCGGCCCGCGTGCGGGATTTGTTCGAGCAGGCGAAGGCCAAAGCGCCCTGCATTATTTTCATCGACGAACTGGATGCGCTCGGGAAAGCCCGCGGAATGGGACCTGCGTCACACGAGGAGCGCGAGCAGACCCTGAACCAGTTGCTGGTCGAGATGGACGGCTTCGATCCCCGGATCGCCGTCATTCTGATGGCGGCCACTAATCGGCCTGAAATCCTGGACCCGGCCCTCTTGCGGGCCGGCCGGTTCGATCGTCAGGTGTTGGTCGATCGGCCGGATAAGATCGGCCGCTTAGCCATCTTGCGCGTTCATGCGAAGAAGGTAACCCTGGGTCCCGATGCGGACCTCGCGGTGATCGCCGGAATGACCCCCGGTTTTTCCGGCGCCGATCTCGCCAATATCATCAATGAGGCGACGCTTTTGGCCGTGCGTCGGAATAAGGAGCAGGTCGGCCACTCGGAATTGCAGGAAGCGGTGGAGCGGGTCGTGGGCGGGTTGGAGAAGAAGAATCGGGTGCTCAATAAGATGGAGAAGGAGCGCGTCGCGCACCACGAAGTGGGCCACGCCTTGGTGGCGCTGTCGGTTCCTGGCGCAGACCCGATCCAGAAGATCTCGATCATTCCCCGCGGGATTGCCGCGTTGGGCTATACCCTTCAGCTCCCGACGGAGGATCGTTTCCTGATGACCAAAACGGAGTTAGAGAACAAGATTGCCGTCTTACTCGGGGGGCGGAATGCGGAAGAATTGATCTTCGGCGAGGCCTCCACGGGAGCGCAGAACGATCTGGTCAGGGCGACGGACATTGCCAAGAGCATGGTCAAGTCTTACGGGATGAGCGACAAGCTGGGGACCATCACGCTTGATCGAGAACGACAGCCCGTCATGATGCAGATTCAGGCGCCTCAGGAGAAAGGCGACTATTCGGAGGAGACCGCCCGCGAGATCGACTGCGAAGTGCGCCGCATCGTCGATGAGCAATACGAGCGTGTGAAACAGTTGCTGACGGAACGAAAGCCCGCGCTCCTCGAAGGGGCGAAGAAGTTGCTCGAGCAAGAGGTGATCACCGGCAGTGATCTAAAAGCCATCATCGACAAGTATTAGCCTGCACGACGAGCGTGAAGAGCGAGCCTTGCGCGACGGGTGTGAATAGCGGAATAGGCCGGCCAGGCTGAAGTGTTAGGAACTTCGAACCAGAACCTTCAGCCTTCTGATGTCGATGATGGTGCTACATTCAGGCACCCACTCACGACCCGCGAGCGATTCTCGCTCGCGGGCGTCCGGCACATTCATGCGCACAACGCTGCCCTCGCCATCCGGGAGGTCTCACGTCTTTACTTCTTCTCTTCAGTTGTCCGATGGTCTTCAGTTGTCAGCTTGCTGATGACTTCCTTGGCACCAGCTGCCTTCGCGTTGCGAATCGCAGCCTCGACGGCACTTTGATCTTCGACGGTCCCTCTGAGCGTTACCACTCCATCCCTGACGTGAACGTGAAGAAAGTCGGCGTCGACCCAGGGGCTCCTGGCGATGCTCGTCTTGACAGCTGTTTTCAACTGCCTGTCGGCCTCGTTATCTAGGTAATGGGGATCCAGGGCGGATTGCGACTTGCCGGCAAAGGTCTTATCTTGCGCCTGGCTCAGCAGTGGCAGTGCCAAAACCAATGCTCCTGCAATGACGAATCCGGCCAGTACCTTCCCTTGTGTTTTTCCTGTGTGCATCAGATATCTCCTTCATATATTGGATGTGGATTGGATCATTCACTCATTTCCTTACTTCCTCGATTCCCACTTAGATACGCATGTGCCTTCACCCCACGAGCCCTCGTGCTGATTCGAGAGTAGAGTCAGTGGTCTCTCGGCCTGTCGGCTAACGTTCGGAATAGGCACCTCCTCTAGATGTCACTGTAAGCTCCTTGGAGGCTTGCTAGCTGAGCAATTTTGACCAGATCTCAGGAATTTCCTGACAGCTCTCTCATCCAGGTCCTTATTGCTCAACCGGACGAAGCCCTGTGCGAGAGTCCGTGTGCGGTGCTGGTGTTTTGGCAGCAGGAAAGTGAGTGGCATGGGTAATACGAGCAGGAATTGTTAGTCGCGCGAGGGCGTGCTCAATTCGGCACCGAGCAAGAAGTCTCGTGCCCTGTTGGCGGTGGATGGATCCGAGCATGCCTTGGCAGCCTCACAATTGTTCCGAGCGCTGAACGTACCAGGAACGTCGCAGGTAACCGTCCGGCACGTCGTCGAGCCGGCCGAAGAGATCGAGTTCTGCAATGGCATTCGAAATCAGAACTCCCGGATGATTCTGAAACCAGCCTCGGGTAGGGTAAATCCTGTGCTAATGCGTGCCCCAATCCCAGCTTGAATCATCCAGTATCGATCAATCTCATAATGCAATTGAGGCATGACAAGAAGCTCGGTATTACCTCCGATCACCTGGCCGAGGTTTGTTTCAATCCCTGCCACCGTTCTGTCGGTCACATCAGCGAAGAGACTAACATTGGACAGTACTTCAACGGTCTTGTTCGGTACTGAGCCACCGACTTCAGCTCGGCTGCCAAACATGCCGAAGACGCTCCATGTCTCATCGAATCGAAAACCTGCGAGATACAAGAGTGTGGTCGTCCAGAGTTTGGGATCCCGGTCATACTGCACGATGGCCTGCGCTCCGTGAATAAACCGATGATTCAGCCCCGTGCCAAAGGTAACCTGTCCTGCCGCCTTGTAGGCCTCCAGGTACGCGTTTTCCATGGGTATTTCAAACTCGATCGCCACGCCGTCACAGACCGCATATTCAATCTCAGGCGCCCATTCCAGACCTTGCCGATCAGGGCTTCTGCGCACCAGACCCAATGGATCTGTCTCATTGGCCCGTCCAGACTGGCGGCGAAGCGGTATCAGACCAAGGACATTGACCTCTCCCTCGCCTCCTTTCGCCCCGAGTGGTCGTATGAGATCGAAGACCATCGGCTCGGGAATCCGTGGACCCGTGTCCTCACCAGACACCCGTTCAATTGTCTTGGATGGTGCGGGTTCCACTGTCTGCCCGGAACATCCTCGACCGCCGGATGGCTGTTTAGGCACAGAAATGGCCATCATAGTACTACTCCACTGCTGTCTCGGCGTCATGATGAAGGTATCCGAAAGCGGCAGGGGCGGCCCCATTTGAAGAATCTCTGCGAAGGCGACGTTATAAGTGATCACTCCAACAACAAAGCAGAAAGTATGGATGGTTAACCGTCTGGACCAATTGCGTAAGTCGAAAAATTGAAGAAATCGACTGCCTCTCTTCAAGCGACAGGACCTCTGTTCTGGCGGCTAGGAATTGGCTCATTGAGATGGTTGGACTCTTCCGTCAGAAACTCGATGGCGCCTGTGCCGACATCGTACATCGCACCGGCAATGATAATTCGGCGTTCCCGGACCAGACCGTCCAGCGTCCGGCTGTGCTCGCGCATCCGTTCCACTACCCGCAGGACGTTGCGACGAGATACCACATCGACAAATGACTTCTGCTCGGCCGCCGTGCGTGTTCCGATGCTCTGGCAGGCGGCCAGGTCTGTGGCTTGCTGAATATCGGTGACGATATGGTCGAGGTGTTGACAGCCCGTCGCCTCCGCGGCCGTCCTGGTTGAGCAGATCAGGTTGACAGCCGCTGTCACCGCCCCACACCGCGTGTGCCCGACGACGAGGACCAGCTTCGCCCCGGCCACGGCACACCCGTACTCCACGCTGGCCAACACCTTCCGGCTCGTGACGTTCCCGGCGATGCGGACGCTGAAGATGTCGCCCAGGCCCAGGTCGAAGATCAACTCGGCAGGGGTACGGGAATCGATGCAACTGAGGACGACGGCCAAGGGGTGTTGTCCCTCGGCCGTGGCGAGAACTTGGCGGCCAAGATCACGGGTCAAACGGTGTCCGCTGTGAAACCGCTCATGGCCATCCTTCAAAATTTGCAAGACCTGCAGCGGCGTGAGGGCGTCTTGAAGGTCGCGAGTCGAGTAGTCCACATACTGGATCTGGTCATCGAATTGGTACTCGCTCCGAAACCCAACGAGGCTCACGTCGACGCCACGGGCCGGCCCCGTTTGTGCCTTGAAATCTCGAATCAGGCCGAGGACATCCGGATCGATGTAATCGGTATTTTGCGCGTCGAGCAAGATATGACCGTTGCGGGGCACTTCGTTTAACGCGTTGGACAAGGCGGCGCGATTGAGGAAACTCACCTGGTTGGCCAATTCGATATGCACCACGTCGCCACCGAGGTGCTTCTCCACGAAACGGCGAATTGGCCGGCGCATGTTGCTGTAGAGGATAAAGCTGACGCTGACCGCCAGCCCGATCAGAATCCCGATCAGCAGATCGGTCAGAACAATGGCCCCCACCGTCACCACAAAGGGGGCGAACTGGTACCGCCCCTCACGCCACATCTGCTTCACCAGCGCCGGGCTGGCCAGTTTGATCCCTGTGACTATGAGGATCGCCGCCAGACAGGACAGCGGGATTAGGTTTAACCACACCGGCAGCAGCATGACGCTGACCAGCAATAACCCGCCATGGATGACCGCTGCGAGTTTCGTCTTGCCCCCAGCGTTGATATTCACGGAACTGCGAACGATCACCGACGTGATCGGCAGTCCGCCGATCAGCCCGGCGGTCACGTTTCCGATCCCCTGAGCCAACAGTTCCCGGCTCGGGGGCGAGGTCCGCTGCTGCGGATCGAGCTTATCGACCGCTTGCAGGTTCAGCAACGTTTCGAGGGACGCCACCACGGCTATCGTCGCGGCGGCGACATACACCGCCGGGTTTTTCCACTGCGAGAAGTCGGGTAATTGCAGAAACCCGAAGAACCCCGCCAGACTGTCCGCTACCGGCACCTGCACGAGATGACTTGGCCCGATGACCCACGCTCCGCCGAATTGTTGGAACAGCAGGCTGATTCCAACGCCCAGCAGCACCACAATCAGAGGCGCGGGGACAGGGGAGTGCTTCAACGGCTTCCACTTGTCCCATACGAACAGCATCACGATCGACAAGAGACCGATCGCGGCTGCGCCGGGGTGGATGTCACCGATCGTTCGCACAAGTTCGGAGAACGTGGTCTCGTCATCCAGCTGCTGGAAGGCCATCTCCCCTTCCGGGTCTGAGTCGTGGCCCAAGAGATGGGGGATCTGTTTCAGAATGAGGATCGCCCCGATGGCGGCCAGTAATCCCTTAATCACGCTGGTCGGGAAGAAGGCGGCGAGGAACCCGGCTCGGGCGAGTCCCAGGCCGATCTGGATCAGCCCCGCAAGCACCACCGCCAGCAGGAACGCCGGGAAGGATCCGAGGGACAGGATCTGCGCGGCGACGACCGCCGTCAACCCGGCGGCCGGGCCGCTGACGCTGGTATGTGAGCCACTCACCAGCCCCACCAGGATGCCGCCGACGATGCCGGCTAGCAGCCCCGAGAACAACGGCGCACCGGACGCCAGCGCCACTCCCAGACATAAGGGTAGCGCCACGAGAAACACGACCAAGCCGGACGTGATGTCGCGCGGTAGGGTCGCTGAAAACGGACCGTTCGTCGGGAGCATGGATGCGCCTTTCTGTTCAGGTCGTATACTGCCCTACGTAACGTATCGACAGTTTAGTGAACATGCCCAACCATCACTGTTACAGATGGTCCAGTCCTCTTCGAGACTCCTGTTCTCAAGAATTAAGGAGCGGGGGGACTCGCTGTCAGCGGTGCGGCTACGTGTTCGGAGCAGCGTTCAATGAGGGGCCACACTTTCGGAGCCAGCCACCAGCCACCCGTCATCCCTTTCCGCATTTCAACCGTGGTGGCCGAGCCCTGATCGATGAAATGCAGCTCGAGTCCTATCATTTGTCGCTGCGTAATCACCGTGGACACCGATGTGGCGGTGATCAAGAATTTCCGCTTGTCCGGGCGGGTGTGGAGACGAAAAGTATAAGGAACGTCCAACGCTTTCGTGGCCTGGTGTACGCATGCGGGGAGATTTTCCGCCGCTGCTGGAAAGACTGCCACCTTGTCAGCGTCAGTCTGGCGAACATCGGCCTGGTTGGACACGCAGGCAGAGAGCAGGAACACCAGGCCAACGAGCGTAAGACGTTTCATCGGCAACCCTCCATACGGAAGGGTGTCGGACTGCTCTACATCGCGTATCGACAGTGTATTCAACATGGCCAACCATTGTTGTTGCATAGAATGCAGTCCTCTTCGAGACTCCAACTTCCAAGAAACATCTTGGTCCACTCGCTCATGCCCAGGGTGAGAGGTTCTCGACTGTCTCTCGCTCCGATGGATCTTGAATAATTTCGGGGGGGAGGCTGCACTCGTCTGGCGTAGCGTCTTGTCCACAATTTCAGTAGGGCACACATAGTTTCTGAAAATGTCTTTCCCGCTGCGAGTGAACTGTCCGGTTGCAAGGTTCAAGGTGAAGCAACGACCCCGCTAGATTCACCGGAACACCTGTCTGGGACTCCCCCGTGGTTCTCGCCCGGTTATCGAACGACGAGCACGGCACCTTTCGCGTACTGCACCACGCGCGTCGATACGCTGCCGAGGAAAAACCGATCAAGAGCGCCCAGCCCTTGGGCCCCCATCACAATCAGATCAGTATGCTGTTTAGAGGCCGCCTCCATGATCTGTTCAGCGGGATTCCCCAACCGGCTCATGGACTTGGCCCTAAACCCCGCCTCAATCAGCTTCTGCACGGTCTGGTCGAGTAATTTCCGGCTTTCCTCCTTGACCTTCAGCCTCCGTTGCTTGGTCCAGGGGATCGTCGTGCCGATATCGAAGGGGGCCAACGGGCGATGTAGGGTCACATGGATCACGCTCACATGAATCGGCACCGGCCGGCCCTTGCTGGCCGGTCGATTCGGTTGAAACTTGGTCAGCACAAATTCCAGGGCTTTGGCCGATGCCGGCGACCCATCGATCGCCAAGGCGATTCGCCGCAAGGGGACCGCCTCGCTCTTGACGACGAGCACGGGACAGGTCGCCTGCTGGATGAGTTTCTCCGACACACTGCCGAGTGTGAAACGGTCGAGGACGCCGAGGCCCTGACTGCCGACCACCAGGAGCCCATTGTGTTTGGGTGCGCGTTTCAGGATCGTTGGCGCCACGCTCCCTTCTTCCTCACGGGCCGTGCCCGTAAGTTTCAGCAACGCCAACTGTGCGGTGACTTTCTTGAGGGTTCGCGCCGAGCGCGCTTCCACGCGCTGCGTCTCTACCTTCGTTCGAAACGGCAACTGAAGCCACGCACGATCGAGCACATGCAGCGCCAGAACTTTTGGCGGCTCGACCAGCGGCAGCTTGGCCACCCAGTTCAGCGCCCATTGCCCATACGCCGATCCATCCATCGCGACGAGCACCTTCATGGTTCCCATCCTTTCATTAAATCTCCTTATGGTTGTAAAGTGAATGATTCTGCCCGCTCCGAATCTCACAAATGGCATTCAGAATCCCGTGATGTGCACTGCGCATATAATAACAGCCTCAAATGAAGGGATCGGAACCGGATCACGAAAAATTATTCAGCATCCTGCCGGAAAGGGGGACAGCAGGCCAGCGATCACACGCCATCTGCATCACTCGGCGCAAAGAGAACGATCCGGTATCATCCGACCTTTCTTCACGAGGCTGTTGCCGTTCGGGGAACATCAGGGTGATCCCCACGCTGAGCAACGGCAAACACTCGAGCGCAGTTGAGGCAGACGTCGTCCCTTCGATCGAGATCACTCCAACAGACACCATACTTCATCACACAGGTATGGCCGTCGGTCCACAGGGGTTGCCCCCCTTCCGGGTGAATCTCATCGCAGAGATACCCACATCCCACACAGAACCGTACAGATATGTTGTTCATACACTCACTTCCTTAGCCGGCATCCGTCGCTGCAATGAAGGGAGAAACAGCCGGTAGCCCGATCTGGACACAAGGCGAAGCACCAGCCGTCCGTCCCGCGACATCTGATCGACAGCGACGAAGATGTCGCACCAGGCGTGACCGGGGAGTTGCGCAATAAGATCGTCCAAGCTGCAGGGACAGATTCTCTGCAGAGCATCGCCAACAGCCTTTTCCACTACAGTGTCGGTGCGAATCATGATCAGATCCTCCAGTTTGGACTGGGGTGCGCGACTACGCTCACACGATATGCATCAAGCATGGGTCGATGTAACTAGAGAATCTACCAGAGTACGGAAGAAAAGTTACGAGGGCACGAGCCACAATAAAGGAGAGGCGCCGCCCAGGCCGGTGATCACAGACTTCTGCTCCATGTTGCGGTACACGACCTATCCCAGGTCACGAGGAAAGCGAGTATAATGGCGGCTATTCTGCGCCGCTGTCTGGACTCAGTCCTTGAATTCGTTCCAGTGGAGATAGTTCTTTGAAGCGAAACTTGTCGGCATCACAAACGAGGGCCTTCGCCGCTTCGGGAGACTCCGGCGAGTCGAGCGAAATTCCTTGTTGTCTCGGGGCCGACTCAGGGGAGAAATGCGTGTGACAACTTCGAGGCTTGGCAACATGCCGGGTGGCTGGATCATTGCAGCAGCAACAACCGCAGCGGCAGTCGTGTTCGTGATCGATCTTCTCACGCCGCTCGGTATTGCAGTGCCGATGCTGTATGTGCTGCCGATCCTCCTCTCATGGCTCGTGCCCGGGCGGCTGAGCACGGCTTGGGGAGCTGGGAGTGCCGTGGTGTTGATATGGCTGGGAACGCTGCTCGCTCCCGGTGTGTTCTCCTTCCAGGTATTTATGGAACGGACCATGGCCTCGGCATTGCTGCTGGCCGTCGCGGGGCTCCTGGCGAAACAGAAACAATTAGCCCAGCAAGCTTCGGAGGCGCATGAGGCGCGGCGCGAGAGCGAGGGACGGTTCCAGCACATTTTCAATCATGCAGGGCTTGGGATCACGATCGAAGATCTGGACGGCCGATTCGTTCAGTGCAATCCGGCTTATTGTGCGCTGACAGGCTACAGTGAAGCGGAATTGGCCCAACGGACCTTCCAATCGTTGATCCATCCGGATGATCGAGACGAGAATATGCGTGGGGTCCAGGCATTGATGCGCAACGATAGCCCCTGGTTTGAAATCGAGAATCGCTATGTTCAGAAAACCGGCCATTCCGTGTGGGTCCACAAACTTGTGTCCATTCTTCGCGCTGCCGACGGACTGCCGACGCACTTCATTGTGCTGGTGAACGACATCACCGAGCGCAAGAAGATCGAAGAGGTGTTGCGCACGGTCAATGAGACTCTGGAGCGGCGAGTGGCGGAGCGGACGGTCCAACTTGCCGAAGCCAACGAACGCTTCGAATGGGTGACCAAAGCGACGTACGATGGAATATGGGACTGGGATGTGGTCCACGACACTGCGTATTTCTCTCCCCGCTGGAAGGAGATGCACGGGTTTCAGGAGGCGGATAACCTGGAGCCGAGCCAGAAGTGGTCCGAAGGGATCCATCCGGATCATCGGTCGCAGGTGATGGCGAAGCTTCACGCGTATTGGGAGAAGGAGCTGTCTGAGTTCTGGATGGAATACCGCATTCAGCGAAAGGACGGAACCTCCATGTGGGTGCTGGACCGCGGAGTCGCCATTTGGGATGAGCGAGGACGTCCGATCCGCATGGTGGGCTCGGAAAAGGATATTACGCGGCGCAGGGAAGCTGAAGAATCATTGCGCCGGAGGGAGCACGAGTTCCACATGTTGGCCGACAATGTGCCGGCGCTGTTCAGCTACGTCGATCGCGATCGACGATACCGGTTCGTCAATAGAGGGTACGAGAAGCTCTTCAGCCGTTCCGCCAACGAGATCGTCGGAATGACGATGCGCGAACTGCTCGGCCAGGAGAGATACGCCGAAGTGCTCCCGCACTTGGACGCGGCGCTCAAGGGACGCACAGTCTCGTTTGAGTACTGCCTGCCGGGGAGGGACGTGAGCGAGCACTGGCTGTCCGCGCAGTACGTGCCGGATTTGGATGAACAGGGGAAGGTCATAGGTCTGTTCATTCTCCTCAGCGATATCACGGCGCTCAAACAGTCCGAGACGGCTCTCCGTGAACATGAAGTCCAATTGCAAGACCTCAACACCAAGCTGATACAGACTCAGGAGCACGAACAGCAGCGGATTGCACGGGAACTCCACGACGACTTCACACAGCGGCTGGCGGCGCTCACGCTCGACTTACGTATGGTCTGCCGTGAGTTGTCTGCCGACTCGGAATTTTTTGGAGTATTGCGACTGCAGCAGATTGGAGATTCAGTGGAACGGCTGGCCGGGGATTTGCAGCAGATGGCGCACCGGCTCCATCCATCGATTCTGGAACATGTCGGCCTGGAGGCGGCGATTCGCGAGCATAGCGACGAGTTCTCTGTACGAACGGGATTGACGGTGGACGTCATGGCGAGGAAGATGCCGATGGCAGTCCCGCCCGAACAGGCGTCTTGTCTCTATCGCGTGTTACAGGAAAGTTTACAGAATGTGCGAAAACATGCCAACGCGACAAATGTCCTGATTCGGCTCCTGAGAACGGGCCATGGTCTGGGACTGTGTGTCCATGACGATGGACGGGGCTTTGAACAGGCGCAGAGTGGTAAGAGTCGGAAGGGGTTGGGTCTCACCAGCATGAATGAGCGAGTGAAGCTGCTCAATGGGACTTTCCGTATCAGGACGAATCCAGGCGAAGGAACGGAAGTGCATGCCTGGGTGCCGCTTCAAGACGTCACATATGAGACGTACAGTGGTTCACAAGACAGGCCAGTCGATCCATGAGGAACAGATATCTTGCATCGCACGGTGAGAATCCGTAGGGTATTCGAAATCAAGAGGTCACGTTCATGAAGAAGCCCCGTGTGTTGATCGCCGACGATCATTCCATTCTGCTGGCCGGTTTGCGAAAACTGATGGAGGATAGTTGTGAGGTGGTCGGAATGGTTGAGGACGGACGGGCTTTGGTTGAGGCCGCGAGGCACTTGCAGCCAGACCTGGTTCTGTTGGACATTTCGATGCCGTTCTTGAATGGCTTGGACGCGGCGCGTCAGATCAAGAAATTGCTGCCTGATGCCAAACTGCTGTTTTTGACGATGCATTCAAGTGCGACCTACGCAACGGAAGCATTGAAAGCCGGGGCAAGCGGCTACCTGTTGAAACAGTCAGCGGCCACCGAGCTTCCGCAGGCGATTGAGGCCGTGCTCAAGGGACAGACCTATCTTGCACCGGCGATTACCAGGCCCATCCTGGAGAAGGTCTCGCGATCGGGCCAACCGGAGATTAAGAGTGCATTGATGGATTTGACGCCGCGGCAGCGCGAGGTGCTGCAGTTGATCGCCGAAGGGAGGAGCACGAAGGAGGTGGCGGACCTCCTGTGCGTATCGGTGAAGACCGTGGATTTTCACAAGGCTCGCATCATGGAGCAGCTCGATCTGCATTCCACACCCGCCCTCATCAAGTTTGCGCTCGCCGAAGGTCTGGCGAGCGCGGAATCCTGACCTTTCCTATCGAGTCGCTCCCGCCCTGGTATCCTTTCTCTCATGATCTAGTTCCTTTCCTAGCTCCTTCCGAAGCCGTGATCCGGTATATCCATTCTACATATAAGTGGATCGGTGCTCTGTGAGCGATCCTGGTTCGTATGTCCGGATGTATAACTGGCAGGGCGGGAGTCTGCCTGCTACTGGAAGAATTCTCTAAACGGGCCGGGATGTGAGAGGAGACATATGTTGCTCCTGGACGAGGAGGCGTCATGATCCCGCGAGTTCTCTTGGTCGACGATCATCCGCAAGTATTGGCGAAACTCAGCCAGCTGGCGGATGAGGTGGGTGAGGTCGTCGGGGCGATGCAAGACGGGCGTATGGCGCTTGCGGCAGCGCGTCGCCTGCATCCGGACGTGATCGTCTTGGATCTGACGATGCCGGAAGTGAATGGGCTTGACGTGGCGCGGATGCTTCGGCGGGACATACCGGAGAGCAAGGTCATCATCTGCACTGTGCATACAAATCCGATAATGATCGAGAGCGCGTTTACTGCGGGGGCGGCGGGGTTCGTGCAAAAACAGTCGGCCCATTCGGATCTCGCGGCGGCGATTTGTGCGGTGCTCGCGGGCAACAGATTTGTGAGTCCCGCTCTACACTATGGGAAGGAAAAATCACACGCGGAAGACTCGCCAACAGGTCTCTTGAGGGGGGTGAACGATGAAGCAGACGCAACGACTGGTGGAGCTACGTCAGCAGCTGATAGATGAGGTGAGCACTGGCCTCACTGGCACCGATATTGATTCACCCGATTCAACGAGGGAGGCCGAGTTGCCTGACGCATAATTTCCCAAGGGTGTGGGCCAGATCTATCGCACAGTTTTCTGAGACGTCTCATAGGAGGGTTTCAAAAAGAGCAGTAATGCGGTCGAGCAGAAGGAGCGAGTAATGAACTAGTCCAGCTCGCGCGCCGCCGTTCCCTGTCGTGACGAATGGTGCTGAAGAAGGCATGAATGACTCAATCGAGCCCGTTTCTTCGGTGCAATGGTCGGTCACGAGTTGCGTGGATCTTCGTCTTGTTCGCACTCGCCGCGCTGGCCTTGTGGTTCTCCTACAAGGCGGATCAGGAGCGACCCCCGGAAGTCAACCATGCGAGTCCGGAAGTGCCACCACGGACGGTGTCGGAGTCACCGACGCTTGGAAGCGACGAACTCGCGACCATTGCCGTATTCGAACAGGCGTCCAAGTCGGTGGTGTTTATAGTCAACCGTGCCCTCCGACGGAACGTTTTCTCGCTGAACCCGGTTGAAGTGCCGCAGGGGGCCGGGTCGGGGTTCATCTGGGATCAGATGGGCCACGTGGTGACGAATTTTCATGTGGTATATGGAGCGGACGCCATCGCCGTCGTTCTGGGCGAAAAAAATGAGTACGAGGGTCGCCTGGTCGGCGTCGCCCCTGACCATGATCTTGCTGTCCTGCGTATCCAGGCGCCGAATGAAGTACTGCACCCGATCTCTATCGGGAGTGCTCATGATTTGCGGGAGGGACAAAAGGCCCTCGCCATCGGGAACCCCTTCGGACTCGACTATACGCTGACCACAGGAGTCGTAAGCGCGATTGGACGGACGATCAAGTCGATGACGGGACGCACGATCGAGGGTGTGATCCAGACTGACGCCGCGATCAATCCAGGAAATTCAGGCGGACCACTGTTAGACAGCACAGGTCGGCTTATCGGGGTCAACACCCAGATTTTCAGCACCAGTGGCGCCTTCGCCGGCATCGGATTCGCGGTGCCGGTGGAGACGGTCAATCGGATTGTGCCTCAGTTGATCAAACATGGGAAAGTCATCAGGCCTGGCCTCGGTATTACGGTGATACCCGATGCCATGACAGCCCGATGGCGCGTGCAAGGAGTCGTCATTCGCCAGGTCGCGCCGGAGGGGTCTGCGGCGCGTGCCGGGCTGAAGGGTCTTCGCTCCGCCAACGGAGGACAAGTCGCGCTGGGCGATGTCGTCACCGGGCTTGACGGCGAGGCGGTTCGAACCGTCGACGACCTGTTCACGATTCTCGATCGTCATCAAGTTGGCGATCAAGTCACAGTCGAAATTGTAAGGGAGGGTAAGTCACACACGGTCTCTCTCACGTTACAGGCGGTGGAGTAGGTGCGGGTAGCCCGTCATTCATGTGAGGAGCAGGAGGGCTACCTGTGGGAGAAGGAGATTGCGAGCAGGGAGGTTTCGCATGATCGGACAATCAGTGCGACTGACCACCATCCGTGGCATCGAGGTCGGCCTCCACTATTCCTGGTTTATCATCTTCTTCCTGATCACGTTTTCACTCACCACGCGCTTCGCCTCGGAGCACCCCCACTGGACAACGGTCGAGCACTACACCGTGGCAATTGCTACCAGCATGCTGTTCTTCTGTTCGATTTTCCTTCACGAATTGGCCCACAGTTTCGTGGCGCTGGCCAAAGGCATTCACGTCCGATCGATCACGCTCTTTGCCTTCGGCGGCGTGGCGCAAATCGGACGGGAGCCGGACCGGCCGCTCACGGAATTTCAGATTGCCATTGCGGGGCCGATTGCCAGCGCCTTGCTGGCCGTGGGATTCTGGTTCGTGTCTCATCTCGCCGGAGATCAATTCAAGCATGTCGCGGCGCTGGGTGGGTGGCTGGCGTCGATCAACCTGATGCTGGCGGTCTTCAACATGGTACCAGGCTTCCCGCTCGACGGAGGCCGGGTCTTGAGGGCGGTCCTTTGGCACAGTACTGGAAGTTTTGCGAAGGCGACGCGGATTGCGGCTCGCTCGGGGCAGATCATCGGGTATGGGTTGATTGTTGGCGGTATCTGGACAGGGTTGGTCACCGGCAACTGGTTCAGCGGGCTGTGGCTGGCGTTCATCGGTTGGTTCCTCCGAAACGCGGCGCAGGAGAGCGTCCTGCAGATGAGTGTCCGGTCGGCTTTGGGCGGACTTGTGGCCGAAGACATCATGGCGCGGGACTGTCCGACCGTGTCCGGTCAGAAGCGTCTGGCCGAGTTAGTGCAGGAGCATATTCTCAAGATGGGGCAGCGGTGCTTCGTGGTGGCCGAGGGCAGACAGCTGGAGGGTTTGGTAACCCTTCATCAGATCAAAGCGGTGCCGCAACCTCGATGGGCGGAGGTGTCCGTCGGGGAGGCGATGACGCCCTTGGCGAAGCTGCGCGTGGTGACGCCCGAGACGCCTATCTCGGAGGTGTTGCAGACCATGGAAGGTGGCGACATCAATCAGGTGCCGGTTGCGAAGGATGGGCAGTTCGTGGGCATGATCACGCGCGATCATATTTTACGGGTCCTCTCCGCCAACATGGAGCTGGATAGGCCCATGCGGCGACCGGCCGTGACGGGGAAATCAACAGAGCCCGTCTAACAGGGCAAAGACACAATGTGACGTCTCTCTCGAAAACAACGGCAGGTCAGAACTAGCCTACACTGGCAGCTTCGGTGGGCCTCGACGAAAGGAGTGGCCCTATGAAGCGGTCGAAGTTCTCCGAGAAACAAATCGTCTATACCATCCGCCAAGCCGAATCTGGCACACCCGTTGGCGACCTCTGCCGGCAGCTCGGGGTGAGTGACGCCACGTTCTGCGCCTGGAAGAAGTAGTACGCGCACCTCGGCGTGAGCGAGTTGCGGCGCCTCCGGCAGGTGGAAGAAGAAAATAGCCGGCTCAAAGGCTCGTCGCTGACCTCTCGCTCGACAAGTATAGGCTGTCGGAGGCCTTGCGAAAAAGGCCTAAGGCCCGCACGCCGTCGAGAACTGGCCGCCTGGTCTCACGAAACGTTTCAGGTCAGTTGCCTGCCGGCCTGCCGTTTGGCGCAGTTCGAACGGGTGTCGTGGTATCGACGCAGCCACGCGAAGAATCAAACCAACTTGCGGATCCGCATTCGCGATCTGGCCCAAGCCCGCCCGCGGTTTGGGTCACTGCGGATCTGGGTGTTGTTGCGGCGCGAAGGCTGGCTCGTGAATCCCAAGCGAGTACGACGGCGGAAACATATCGCCCTGCATCGAGGTTGGGACCGAAGGAGCGCTGGATCATGGATTTTGTACATGATACCCTGGCTGGCGGGCGACCGTTTCGGGTCATGACGGTCATCGATCACTGGAGTTGCCACAGTCCTGTGCCGGAGGCCGGTGTCGGATGACGGGTGAGAGGGTCGGCCAGATCCTCAATCGAGCGCTGAACTGGACGTCAGGCTCACGGCCATCACCGTGGAGAATAGTACGGAATTCAAATCTTGAGCGCTGGAAGACTGGGCCTATCGGCGAGGTGTGTAGCTCGACTTCATTCGACCCGGCAAAGAGGTTCAACAAATCCTTGAAACCTGACGACCCGACTATATCCAGCGTCGCACTCACAGCTCGCTCAGCCACCTGACGCCCAATGAGATTGTCGGACAACGTCAGGTAATCCGGGTCGCCGAAGAAGCCGTCTGTACTAATTAAGAACGGCCTCCGAAAGGAGCCACCGTCAGGCGCCGCTCAGGAATGGAACATGCTGTTCCAACAACTGGGGCTGCCTATTTTATGTCCCAATCGAAAGACGGCTGGTAGGATTGTAATAAGAGAAATGCAACCATGAAGATCGCATCGAAAATTAATAAGCGAGTGGCCTCCATCGATGAAAGTAACTCCGTTTCCGATGCAGCTCAACTTATGAAAAAGGAATTTATCGGGTCCGTGGTAGTTACCAATGCTTCAGGCATTTGCGGGCTGTTCACGGAGCGTGAGATGGTGATGAACGTGGTCGGGAAAGGGAAAGACCCGAAAAAGGTCCTGATCAAAGATGTGATAACTCGCGACCCCATCAAAGTCAGCCCCGACGACACCGCCGGTACCTGCTTGGGTCTCATGAAGGAACATCGATGCCTCCACCTATTGGTCTTCGAGGGAGACGAGTTCATTGGCACCGCTTCCTTGCGCGATGTGGCGGAGCTCATGATCGACCAAAAAGACACGCTTATCCAGCATCTTGAAAAATACATCACCTCTTGACCTGTTGAGACGATAGAAGAACGAGAAGGAACATGTGAGGTGTGAAGCGGACTGCTGCAGCTATCCTGTCTACTGTCATCCCCGGTGGTCGTCCGTGGGGATCCTGCTACTGCCTCGTGGTCCGTTGTCCTCCGTCCGGTGCAACATGGGGCATGGAGGGAAAATGTGAAGGGATATGATTAAATCCATGGTCAAAGTGCGCCTGGCGTGCTCCGTGCATTTTTGTGGACGGCATGACGTCGACGCTTCAAGAGATTATCGTATGCCTATCAAGCCTGCTCAGGTTGGTCGAATCGATCCATCATGACAGCTTTAACTCAAATACAACTTCTATGATGTTCAGAATCAAAAAAGGCTTGGATCTGCCGATCAGCGGGAAACCGGAGCAGCGTGTTCATGTTGCCAAAGCGGTCCGCCACGTTGCCGTTCTGGGCGTGGATTATATAGATCTCAAACCCGCCA
>JBGTCI010000072.1:0-26005 GCA_041748925.1 Nitrospiraceae bacterium
AACTTCGCCATGCCCTTATCGGCCGACACCTTGGTCAACGCCGCCGTCAACGTCGTCTTGCCGTGGTCCACGTGCCCGATCGTCCCGATATTCACGTGCGGCTTCCGCCGCTCATATTTCGCCTTCGCCATACCTTGCTCCTTTTCTAAAAAACTCCGGAAGCACTATCCCCTGGCGCTCTCATAATTATTACGCGTGCAGATCGAGCGAACCCTACATGGAGCCCACGACGCGGATCGAACGCGTGACCTCGTCCTTACCAAGGACGTGCTCTACCAACTGAGCTACGTGGGCGTCCCTCTCCGTGAAACGTGAATCGTAAAAGGTGAAACGACACTCCGAACTACCGATCCAGGCCACTTCCTCGACTTTTCACGTTTTACGCCTAACGCCTCACCTCTTCTCTTGGAGCGGGCGATGGGATTTGAACCCACGACAGCCAGCTTGGAAGGCTGGAACTCTACCACTGAGCTACGCCCGCCCATTTTCTATCCACGCCCGGCAGCTCACAATCTGTAATCCCGTTCTCGATCAGCCTAGACTCCCAGGTATACAAGCCTGATGTGGTGGGCAGGCAAGGATTCGAACCTTGGAAGCCGATGGCAACAGATTTACAGTCTGCCCCCTTTGGCCACTTGGGTACCTGCCCGAAACACACTGCACACTCCACAAGAAAAAAATCTTTGTGTCATATTGATAGCCTTCCTTTTCATCCAATGATGAAAAAAGAAAAGCAAGCCAGTCCACGCACGGCTCCCCTCCTTAATTAATAAGGATGAACAGAGTGAGCTGTGGATATAGACTTGTTTATGAAACGCTGGATTCTATTGATGAAGTACGATGAAGTCAAGACCCAAAAGCAGAATTATCTTGTTTTATCCGAAATGGCCTATCCGTAGGATCTTCTCGGAACATGCCTCTATCAAATCTCATCCAAATCTAGACTCGCCCGACCCGGTACCGCCTTGATCGAACAAGATACGGTATTTCTTGTGACAATCATATACATCTCAATGACTTGCAAGAGATGTATGCATGCTTATCAGCATTGATCGTGCCGTTCAATTCCTTGACCAGACCCGGAAAGTAATTCCTTCGCACGGGCTAAAAGGTGAGGAGGGAATTCAGCGACGTTCCTCAAAAGCATTATCGCTTCTGGCTCAGACAAACGTGAGGCGGGGGCCAAATATCGTTTTCGAGCGACAGCCCGTTCACTCGGATCTTTCGGTTCGTAATACCCACGGAGCATTCCTTCTCGGTCGGCGCTCCTAAGACGACGCACCCATTCATCTTGACTTTTCCCTGATTTCTGAATTGTTCGTCCCATGCCGCTAGTCAATTCCAACTGGTTCCACACCAGCCATCCAACAAACACTGCCCATGTTTCGTTGAGTGCTTCCCAGGATTCACGTTCGGTTAAAAATCGCTCCTCAGTTTCGCCCTTCCTCTGCGCGACCGGGTTAATCAACACGGAGCCATAGTGACAGCCCTGCTGCACCCTCGCAAACGCGAGTACAGGGTCCAACGCAATCTCGGGGGCTTTCTCAGCCGCCGTCACGAGATAGTCGATATAGGCGTGGAACAGTTCGTGATAGAGCGTTTCGATCTCGACATGGGTGAGTCGCCTGAGCAGGCGCAACGTCGCCCCGGCTCCATTAAAGGACAGTACGCGATTGAGCACTAGCCGATGTTCTCCAAGATGATACTCGGCGGCATAGCTGTGCAAATCGTCAAACTCAAACTGAACGAAGCTCGGTGGGATCACTTTGAGAAACTTCGTCGGAAGACCTAACCCTTCCGCCTCGTCGACCATCTGACGCCACATCCGCTCGCTGGAAGGCTTCCGGTCCTCGCCGGCCCCTACAGTCGAAGCAGGCAAGACGCCCAACGTAACCAGTCCGACTACGAAGATCCACGCCGCGGCACATCGCATGGGGTAACTCACTCACAGTGTATGGAGCACGAGCAAGCAGCGGGTTACGCGTACCGATCGTCGCGAGGATACCAATCTGAATGCCCCCCCTCTTCGACCAGCGCCAACGTCTCGAACATGGCGGGGGAAACGTGGTCGAGAAATCGAGTCGGCTTCGAGAGCAGCATGCCGCTGCCCTTGTCGAAGACATTGATCGGATAGGTCAGGAGGAGATGCCGCTTCGCCCGTGTCACAGCGACATAAAAGAGACGCCGCTCTTCTTCCAGGTCCTCATCCTTCACGAATGAGTACACGGAAGGAAATCGGCCATCCACGATCCAGATGACAAACACACATTGCCACTCCAGCCCTTTCGCCGAATGGATCGTCGACAACACCAGCCGTTCATCATCTCGGTCCGGAGCGCCCACATCAATCGCGCTGCCATCGGGCGGTTCCAGCGCGAGGTCGGCCAACAATTGGTCGAGTTCAGGATATCCTTCGGCAATGGTATGGAGATGATCCAGATCTCTGATCCGTTTTGGATAATCGTCGAACTGCGTCTTTAAGATCGGGAGATAGTATTCATAGATATGATTCACTTGCTCAGCCGGTCGTAGATCGTCTGAGCCGGACAGACTCTCTATGGTAAGAGCGAGGTCCTTAAGTCCTTTCCCTGACTTACCCGATACCTCGCGCAGGACGCGATACGGATTGTCCGCCTTCACGATCGCCGCCAGCAGATCCTGAGCTTTCTTCGGTCCCACCCCCTCAACCAACATCAACACTCGATGCCAGCTGACGGTATCCAGAGGGTTCGCCACGACCCGCAAGTGCGCCAGGAGATCCTTCACATGCGCCGTTTCGATGAACTTCATTCCGCCTCGCTTAACGAACGCCAACCCGGCACGCGACAGTGCGATTTCAAGATCGAAGGAGTGGAAGCTGGATCGAAACAGTACCGCCATCTCGTCGAGCGGAATGCCTTCTTCGCGCAGCTCCAAGATTTTCTGCGCGATGAACCGCGACTGCGCGTTCTCTCCCGCAGCTTCGACGAGCGTAGGCAACGGCCCATCGAGCCGGCGCGTAAAGAGATGCTTCGTATACTTTTCTGCAGCCACCTCGATGATACTGTTGGCAAGATTCAGAATCGGCTGCGTGCTGCGATAGTTTTCTTCAAGCTTATAGATCGTCGTGCCGGGAAACAGTGATGGAAACTCCATGATATTTTTGAATGTCGCCCCTCGGAACCCATAGATCGATTGCGAATCGTCTCCGACGACCATGACATTGTGGTGGGTCGCCGCCAGATGACGAATGATATCGGCCTGCAGTCGATTCGTATCTTGATACTCGTCCACTAAGATATAGCGATACAGGGATGAAATAGCCCGCCGAATAGCCTCGTCCTGCATCAACAGGCGGCGCAAAAGCACCAACAGATCGTCGTAATCCACGAGCTGTTTCTGACGCTTCGCTGTCTCGTAGGCTCGCTGCAATTGACCCAACGCCTCCAGATGGTCAGAAAAGTGATCAAACTCCTCGACAACAATTTCGTCGAGCGACCGCAACGTATTTTCCGATTTGCTGAACATTTCGGCAATCGTGCCCTTGCGCGGGAACCGCTTGTCCTTTTCGTTCAAACCCAACTGCGTACGAATCAAGGCAATCAAGTCCTCGGCGTCGCTCCGATCGAGAATCGTGAAGCCCGGCTCAAGACCGATGGACCGGCCATAGCGCCGGAGCAACATATTCGCCACAGAGTGAAACGTACCGCCACGGACCCGTTCGCTGCCGGAACCGATTAACGCACCGGCTCGATCCACCATTTCTTGGGCCGACTTGCGCGTAAAAGTCAGAAGCAAGATATTCTCCGGATCCACACCGGAATCGATCAAGTAGGCCACACGATAGATGAGCGTGCGAGTCTTCCCGCTTCCCGCTCCGGCAATGACCAACGAAGGGCCATCCTTTGCAGTCACAGCCGCCAATTGCTGCGAGTTCAGTGCAGCTGCATAGTCGATGGAGAGCTTCCTAGGAACAGCCTCCTCAACCGGCCGTCTGAGCACATAGGTTTTCGTTTCTCGTTCCATAGAAAGCCGTGAAGGAATTGTTGGGCAGTCCGGTCATCCAGGGGAAACGCTGTATAACATACTCGTCGCCGCCCTTTCAAAGAGAGGGGGGATGGAGCCTGATGATCTTCTGTGCTCGCGCAACGCGCGGCCTCAGAAGGCCCTCGTTGGACGCGCGCAGTGGAAGATCAATCAGCCCCCATCCCTGAAGAGACAATAAGCGAGCTTGGAAGGATCATTGGGACACGATAGTTCTGCCACAGTTTAGCCATAGCGCAACTGAACTTTTTTTGCCCCCTAGAAGATTTCGTTTGACCAGTTCATTCTCGGCGTTGGCTATATCCGAATCGTTGGAAGGCACTGAATGAGAGGAGAAGAAAAAATATGAAAACTCCTATCTATGTCCCACACCTTAGCAGAAAGAAAATGCGTGAGGCTTTCCGGCTAGCTAACGATATTCATCTTGATTTGCTCACTGGTAGCCGGACATACGAGATATTTCAGCGTCTGTTTTCAGCAAAGCCGACAAAGGAAATAATCGAAGTTGGGGTAAGGCGAATGGCCTTGTGGTTCGTCATTCTTACTCTGACAAAGTGGACTGAATACTATGACCACTATAAATTATTCATGCCGGATGATGTAAGAAGCGATGCTAAGAAATTGCGGAATGATATCAATGCCAAAGGAATCATAAAATTCAGAAACAATTCAGTCGGCCATATCTGGGATAAGGAAACGAGATGCCAATCACCATCAAAGAAACCGAGAGTCGGATTCAGCTGATTCTTGGATCTGAAGACATTGATGGTTTTATGCGCTGGGTAAATGACCCTGTCGGCAACCAGTTTCCGCGAAACGTGATATGCGTCGTCGAACGCGTGAGAGATGGTATTAAGGAGGTCAATGGTTTTACGGAAAATGATCTCATGTTGTCGTGATTGTGGGACCTGCGAATTGCCTATTCGCAGCCGCTCCTAAACTTCCTGTTTTCATTCTGGAAGTCTTCAACCTGTGGCTGAAGTGTGGCCGAATATGAACGTGGGTGGAGCGCTCACGAGTTTCATTGCTTGGGGGGATAAAGGTGTCAGGAACCACTATTCGCCAGAACTCACAGCCGTCAATTCGAACAATGCTGACATCTTTTTATTCCCATCCTCTCCTGAGCAGCCCGTACCCTACGGCGTCAATTCCTTTATCTTAGTGGCTGTCTGCTCAGCCGACTTCTCCAATGTACTTTCCACCTGACGGGCCTTATCCAACGGAATCTTTATCGCATCCACCGCGGCCTGGCCCGCGGCCTGCGTCGCCGCATTGCCGGACGCCGCCGCAGCCTTCGTCTTCTCTATCGGCGTCTCCTGGTTACAGCCGAATAGCCCGACTACCGAAAGCAACCCGACAACGAATAGCGCCCCGCCTTTAGATTTCTTCATCACAATCTCCTCAGATCACAATTCAGCATCCTGCCACATGCAATCGTACCCGCGAGGACACGAACGGACAAGCGATTGCGAAAACAAGCACTTTGATCGCTGGGCTTGTCTCCGTTATAATCGCACCACTCAATTGGAGATCCTATGGCAACGCCTAACCAAGAACACCCATCGCAGCTTCGCCAGCTTGCCGAACTCATACTGGCCGTTGCGGGCGAGTCCGTGACCGTCATGAAGCGGAACGCCCCTGAGCGGGCCTTGAAGCTGAAACGGCACGATGAGTGGGGCGTCTACCTTGAATTTCTCAAGGTCATGTTTAATCTCACCGACCGGCTCTCCGCGCTGTACCTGTCGATCAAAGAACAGCCTCAATTTATGGACAGTCTCGAGGACGCCGTCGCACTACAGTTGAAGAACGCGCTCGAACCGGCATTCGGTTCCGGCGCCGACCAAACGGAAATCATCCTCACCGTCGGTGCAGCGGTTGCGGAAAGTCGACAGACGTATGAGCGGTACCGGTTCCTCGTCACTGAAAACAATTCCGTGAAAGACGAAATGTTGAAAGACTTTGGCGGACGGGTCGCCGACGCAATGGGCATCGCAGGAAACGCACAAGTATCCTCCGCCGCAACGCTCTGCGCGAGCGCCGTGATTCCCGCCATCAAGGCAATCTTGGCCGGAGATGTACCGCCAGCCGCCGCGGTCAATACAGGCGCCCACGCGACTGATACAACGTCCGCACCACCTCCTCCCATTGCGACACCTGAGCCCCAAGGTCCGACGGGGACCGAAATCAAGCTGGTGAGCGTGATGGCGACCGTCGCCGGAGAAGAAGTGGAGACTCGGTGGGGGCTGCACCCTCGATTCCGACAAGATCTCCCGCCTGAGGATGTCCAACAGCTCAACAAACTGATGAACCGAGTTGCAAAAATCCTTGGCGAACGGTATGCCTCCGTGGCATTCTCCGACGAGTGGACATCCTGGCATAAAGCCGGTCACGCCTGACCGCTCTCACCAATCGCACTTAGGCTGCCGTTCACACTAACGCCGACACCAGTAACGAGGAGGTGCAGTGGATATTCCACAGACAGCAGACGCCGCATCACACGCCATTCCCTCCGGTCTCTCACGTCTCAAGGAATTGGCGCAGAATATTTGCTGGAGCTGGACTCCGGAAACCCGTCGGCTCTTTGAACACATTGATCCAACCCTGTGGGTGCTGACCAAACACAATCCCGTCAAATTATTGGCCGATGTCAGGCCTGACCGACTCATGTATCTCGCCGAAGATCCCTCGTATATGCGTTTGTATTCTGCCGCCCTCAAGACATTCGACGAGTATCGTCAGAATGGACACAGTTGGTTTCGAGCGCGGCACGGCGATTTGAAAGCTCCCACCATCGCCTACTTCTCTGCGGAATTTGGCTTGCATAGATCTATTCCTATCTACAGCGGTGGTCTGGGCATTCTTGCCGGAGACCATTGCAAGGAAGCCAGCGATCTCGGTGTGCCTCTGGTGGGGGTGGGATTCATGTACCCGCAGGGATACTTTCGGCAGCGGATCACACCCGAGGGGTGGCAGGAAGCGGCCTATGCCCCGTTCAACCAAGCAGAATCGCCGATTCATCCCGCCCTCACTCCATCAGGAGAAGCCTGCAGGATTACCGTCGAGATCGGTAGCCGGGCCGTGGCTGCAGCGGTTTGGAAAGTGCTCGTCGGACGGGTGACCCTCTACCTCATCGATACAGATGTCCCCGAGAACAGTCCGGAGAATCGGGCCCTTTCAGCTCGATTGTATGGTGGCGATCAAGAAATGCGCCTCTGTCAAGAGTTCCTCTTGGGTATCGGCGGTGTCCGCATGCTTCGCGCATTGGGCATCGCGCCGACGGTCTGGCATGCCAATGAGGGACACTCCGCCTTCCTCACGTTGGAACGCGTTCGCGAATTGGTCCAGAAGGGATCGACTCACGCGGACGCCTCTGAGACAGTACGCCAAAGCACGGTGTTTACCACCCATACACCCGTGCCAGCTGGTCACGACGTATTCCCCCATCATTTGATGGACCAATATTTCGCGGGTTATTGGGAGCAGTTGGGCCTCTCGCGGGAAGACTTCCTCCGCCTGGGGGATACCCCGGAATCCCAGGGGCAAGGCTTCAATATGACAGCACTCGCCATCCGGCTGGCCGCCCATGTGAACGGAGTCAGTCGTGAACACGGGCAGGTCTCGCGAGAAATGTGGCGCCATATGTGGCCCGGCCTACCGATCGAGCAAATCCCGATCCGCAGCGTGACCAACGGCATCCATGCGCCGACTTGGATCGCGCCGGAACTCAACCAACTCTATGGAAAGTATCTCGGCCCGGAATGGGCGGAAAAATGCGACGACACGGCGATGTGGCAACGAGTCCTGGATATTCCCGACCAGGAACTCTGGGCCGTACACCAAATCATGAAGCGCAAGCTCATGAGCTTTATACGGGAACGTGCCAGGAGCGGCTGGATACAGGGGGAGCTCCAAGCTTCGCAGGTCTTAACGCGCGGCACGCTGCTCGACCCCGAAGCACTCACCATCGGCTTCGCCAGGCGGTTCGCCACCTACAAGCGGGCGACTCTGTTGTTCCGCGACCTCGAACGACTGAAGCGGTTGCTCCATAACCAGTGGCGCCCCGTCCAATTGATCTTTGCGGGCAAGGCTCACCCGGCCGATGAACCTGGCCGCTATTTCATTCATGAAGTGCTGAGCTTTTGCAACGACCATAAACTCGGCGGCCACATCGCGTTCCTGGAAAACTATGATATGCACATGGCGAAGTTCCTTGTTCAAGGGGTCGACATATGGCTCAACACCCCGCGGTTTCCCTTGGAGGCGAGCGGAACGAGCGGGCAAAAGGCCGCGCTCAACGGCGTCATCAACCTCAGCGTCCTTGATGGTTGGTGGAAGGAAGGCTACAACGGAGCCAATGGATGGGGCATTGAGCCCTTGGTCGGAAACCAGGACGTTCAGGCCCAGGACGAGCATGACGCACAACAGCTCTACCGCATGCTGGAACAAGAGGCCATTCCCCTCTACTATCAACGAGACCTGGACGGGATACCCCGAGGCTGGTCGCAGCTCATGAAGGAAAGTCTTCGGACCAATGCCCCTCGCTTCTGCACCAAACGAATGGTCAAAGAATACGTCGATACAATGTATGCGCCCGCCATGGTCCTCGCGCCTGCGACATGGTAACGGGCCGTCCGGCGATTCGTGAAACGTGAAACGTTAGACGTGAAAAGTTTCAAAGGGAATTGCTGCGCTGTCACAGCACACCTACAAGTGCTCCCGCTGCTCACCCTTGTCTCAATTCTCGTAAGCCTACCCCCAGCAGAAGCAGACACGCCGACCGACGCCGCTCTCGAACGTGAGGCCACGAACGCATTCAACCACGCCGAATACGATCAGGTTCTGAAACTGTGGTACTCGCTTCCCCCGGAGACCACAGCATCGAAACTGCTCATCCGTCTCGCCCTCGAGAGCTCCCTCAAGCTTGGGCGACCAGAAGAAGCCCTCACTCTCTATCAACGGCTGATCCCCGCAGATCAACCGGACGACCCAACCCTCTTACGACCCTTGGCGCTCAGCTTTCTGACCAGTCATGTTCGCGACACGCAAGAGCATGTGCGGATCATGGCCTACACGATCCTGGCTGAGCTCGGCCTCGCGGAAACACAGGCCGTTCTGGAAGACGGACTACTCGATGCATCCGTGTTGGTGCGGGCTCGTGCTGCGGACGCCATCGGTAAAGCCGGACTCGCAGGAAAGTCCGGCCCTTTGCGACGAGCTCTGAAGGACGCGATGCCGGCCGTGCGCATTGCCGCAATGAACGCGCTCAGCGAGGCTCACGTCACCGACATCAAGCCCTACCTCATCGAAGTCGCACGAACGGACGACGGACCTGAAGCCGTGTTCGCCTATGCCGCGCTGTACAGACTCGGCAAATTGGATATGCTGACCGACATCACCGGAGCCGCGACACTTCCGGATCCAGATGTCCGGATGGCAGCCTTGGGAGCATTGGGGAAGCTGAAACGCCCATCGAGCCTGGCGGTTCTAAGCCAGGGAGTGTACGATCCTGAGCCGCCGGTTCGCGCGTTCGCCGCCGGTGCATTGGGAGACTTCGGACAAGCTGGTGGCGTCGCACCACTCATCCATGCCTTAGGGGATGAAAGCGCGCGCGTACGTGCGGTCGCAGCCACGAGTCTTGGGCGGCTCGGGATTCGCGAAAGTACCCCATTATTGCGGGCGCTCACGCGCGATGCGAATATGCAGGTACGGACTAGCGTAGTGGACGGGCTGCTTCGACTGGGAGATACATCGGCTGTCTTGCTCGCCGCGGACTTGGCAAAACACCCGGATCCTTCTATCCGGGCAGCGACTGCCCATGCACTGGCGGCTACCTCCGACAAGCACGCAGTGGAAATCTTACAGACACTCCTACAGGACCAGCAACCACAACCGCGTCTCTCAGCGGCGAAAGCTCTGGGCATGAGCGGTGCCCCGGTGACACCGTTACTCAAAAAAACCTTACAAGACTCCGATGTCGTCGTTCGTCTTGCTGCGGCAGGAAGTCTGCTCCAACAACTCCACCGACCCACAATAGCCCCAAGAGTTCGTTAGTCGGAGGCTGAAAGGATCATGCGATGTGGAAATTTATCGCTGTTCTAGCCTTGATTGCCGCGTCGTTCGGCCTCGGGTTTTACTTCGGCCAACGTCCAGTCGGCACGCTGCAGCAAACGGTCTCAGATCTTCAACATTCGGTCAAAGACACGTCGCGCAACATCCTCGATACCACGATGGGAATCGAGAGAGACCTCCGCAGACGGCAGGGACTGATCGACACTAAGTCTCGGGTGGTGCAAGCGAAATCAGAACTGTTCGATAAAAACTATGGGGAAGCCGCCAAGCAACTCGGCGAGGCAGCTGACATACTGGACAATGCCACAAAGAACGCGAAGCAAGATGAGTCGATCCTCGCCATGCGGGCACTGACCGGAACGCTTCGGGAAGTACGACTGGAGTTGTCGATGGGGACACCGGTGTCGATCAAGAAGCTCGACGAAATTCAGCGGGAAGTGGATAGGCAGCTGAATAAATAATGGATTCGTGAAACGTTAGAAGTGAAAAGTGAAATGTTTTGAAGGAAGGTCTCTCCCCAGTCCTACGTTTCATGTTTCACGGCTTCTGTGGTTGCAGGATGCTCAAAAAGGCTGTCAGCAAGGCCGCAGCCGATGGAAGGACCGGAGGCGTAGCCTCTAGGCTACGTTGAGGATGCTTTCAAGGTGAGAACTAAGCTGGCGGACTTTTTCAGCGTCCTGCCGGCTGTTTCTTCCACTTTGCAAGAATCCGCTCTACCCGCATCCGTACTACCATATCAGGATCCTTCATCAACGGCTTGATCGCATCGCGGCCCCGGTCATCGCCGATCGCCTCGAGTGCTGCCGCAGATGTCAAGCGGGTAAACCAATCGCTGTCGGAGAGCATGTCGATAAGAGGGTCGATCGCCTCGGCATGTTTGATCCGCCCTAAGGCCAGCACCGCTTGCTTACGAACATTCTCATCTTTATCTTTCAGCGCTTTGACCAATCGTGGCAATGCCGGCTCACCCAGCTCGACCAAGGCGTTGACCGCATCATCTTTGAACTCGTCATTTTTCAGCTGAATCATCAACGGATCAAGCACACGCTCGTCGCGAATCTTCCCTAAGGCGGCAATCGCATACTTTCGAACATCCCAGTCACGGAGCAGCTTGATCAACAGCTCGACGGCGGGAGAACCGATCTGCCCTAACCCCTCGATCGCGACTTCCCGAACTTGCCAGTCACCGTCGCGCAAGGCATGCCCCAACGGTTCCACGCAACGCTCATCACCCATTTCCCCGAGCGTAATGGCGGCCTCGCGGCGGACCACCCAATCGGGGTCCTTGAGCAGATCGATCTGGATCTCGATCTCATCCTTGACCTTCTCTTCTTCAAGAACGACTTGCTCGGTCAATTCCGCTATCGGCTCAACTGGTACCGGGTGTTCTCCAGCGAACTCCGCCGCCACCTGATCGGTCAATGCATCGGTCCCCGTCTCTGAAACGGGGAGAGGCGAGCCCTCTTCTGTAGGTCGTGATGATTCCATTCGTACTACCGTAACGATTCACTTGCCCGTCAACTGCTCCGACAGGACGACTACTTCGCGGCGGGCGCAGCCGTTTTCTTGCTCGCAGAATTTCTCTTGCGCAGTGCCAACGTGCGCCGTTTCCGTTGTGTCCGTCGCAGCCGCTTCCTCAGCGACCGAAGGGCTTCATCCTCTTTAGGATTCTTGTGGTCGGTCAATTTCGCCGCCACCTTCTTTTTCAGTCTGGTTTCGTCCGATTCGCTGACCGTTTTCTTTGCCATCCGGATTCGGGCCTCCCTGTATACCGCATTAATCGCGTTGACTGCCGACTCCCAGCGGAAGTCGGCAGTCTAGTAGAGAGATTCACACCCTGTCAACCGAAGCGTAACCGAGGGGCTGCCCACTGTTTATACAGATGCCACTTCACGATTGCACATCGACGGGCGCCCGGTCATTGCGAATTGACACTTTCGCCCCCTCGTCTCTAAAATGCCGCCATGATGAACGAACGCTTCCTGAAAGCCTGCCGGCGTGAGCCGGTCGATTGTACCCCGGTCTGGTTTATGCGACAGGCGGGCCGGTATATGGCAGAGTATCGTACCCTCCGCGCGAAGCATTCGATCCTCGAATTGTGCAAGACGCCCGAGTTGGCGGCGCAGGTCACACTCCAGCCGATCGATCGTTTCCCTCTCGATGCCGCCATCATTTTTGCCGACATCTTGTTGCCGCTTGAACCGATGGGGCTCAGCCTGGAGTTTGCGGCAGGCGAGGGACCGGTGATCCATAATCCGGTGCGAGACCAGGCGGCTGTTGAACGGCTTAACGTCATTGACGGCGGTGAACTCGATTACGTGGCCGAAGCCATCCGTCAGGCCCGGCGCGCCTTGAACGGCCGGGTGCCGCTGATTGGATTCGCCGGGGCGCCGTTCACACTCGCCAGTTATGCGATCGAGGGCGGTAGTTCGCGGAACTATCTGCTCACGAAACAGTTGATGTATGGCGAGCCGAAGGCATGGCACCAACTCATGGATAAGTTCGCGCGGGTCATCACCGGCTATCTGCGGCGGCAGATCAAGGCCGGCGCGCAGGCCATTCAGTTGTTCGATAGCTGGGTAGGCTGCCTCTCGGTCGGCGACTATGTCGAATATGTGATGCCGCATGTCCAATTGATTTTTGAAGGACTGAAACGGGAAGGCGTGCCGATGATTCATTTCGGCACGGGGACTTCGGCAATGCTGCGTCAGATGCGAGAAGCGGGCGGCGATGTCATCGGGGTCGACTGGCGCATTCATCTCGACGAGGCCTGGGCGACGGTGGGGCATGACGTGGCGGTGCAGGGAAATCTCGATCCATTAACGCTGTTTGCGCCATTGCATGAAATCGAACGACGCGTGGAGGATATCCTGCGCAGAGCCGGCGGGCGCCCGGGGCATATCTTCAATCTAGGCCATGGGATTTTGCCAACGACGCCTGTAGATCACGTGGCCGCGACAATCGACATGGTACATAAGTTGAGCCAGCGCTAGGAGTCTGTCCGAGTAATCCTTCGTTGCGAGGCAAGGGAGCTGCTGGTAGATGCGAGGCCGCAGGCGCAGAAAAACCGGAGGCGTATTCGCTGGAATACGTTGAGGATTTTTCCGGGCCGAGAACGACGCAGATGCCAGCAGATCCTTTGCCGTAGCAGAATGGCATTACTCGGACAGACTCCTGGGAAGACGTGACACGTGAACGACGCCTCGTTCGTCTTAGCGGATTGCGCGTCGCGCATCACGACGAGGGAGCATGCCGGGATCGCAAAGGCCGACCGCAATACTGTTGATGGCGATGGGTGGGCCGGATAGCCTGGAGAATGTAGAACCGTTTCTCCTGGATGTGCGAGGCGGCCGTCCCACGCCGACTGAACTGGTCGAAGAGATTCGGGAACGGTATCGAGCCACGGGCGGGAAGTCCCCGGCAATCGGAATTACCAAGGATCTGGCAAAGAAGCTCCAGCAACGGTTGAATGAGGCAGGTGACACGCAACACCGGGTCTACGTCGGGTTACGGCATTGGCATCCCTTTATCAAGGAGACCTATGCCGAATTGCTGGGCGACTCTCCCGAACAGGTCATCGGCCTCTGCCTGGCCCCTCAACAGTCTTCCCTCAGCACCGGAGCCTATCGGAAGAAAGTTGAAGAGGCGCGGTCTGCGCTACAGAGTACCTGCCCGGTCAGCTACGTCGGCAGTTGGCATCGACATCCCGGACTGATTGCCGCAATCGCCGAGAATATCCACCAGGCGCTCCTGAAGTTTCCTGCCGACGTGCGGACCACGGTCCCGGTGCTCTTTACAGCCCACAGTCTTCCGGAGCGTATCGTTGCGATGAACGATCCGTACCCCGACGAGGTGAGAGGCACGGTTGAGGCGGTGACGGCACTACTGGGCGGCAAGCCCACGCGCTTCGCTTATCAAAGCCAGGGCCGGTCGGGAGAAAAATGGCTGGGGCCAACGGTGGAGTCGGCGGTGGAAGGGCTGGCTCGCGAGAGGCATCGGCAGGTCCTGGTTGCGCCGATCGGCTTTCTCTGCGACCATGTGGAAACGCTCTACGACATCGATATCGAACTGAAACGATTCGCGGCTGGTCGGGGCCTCCAACTCGAACGCATCACGATGCTGAACGATTCGGCTGCACTTATCGACACGCTGGCCTCCGTACTCACTGCACACGAACCCTCCCTCCGTCCTACGTCGTGAGCACCCTCCGCACTGTTGCCGTCATCGGTGGAGGGATCTCAGGTCTCTCGACTGCCTATGCCCTTCACGAGCAAGCTGCGGCGGCCGGTATCCCGATCCGCTGTACCGTGGTCGATCGCGCTCCCGACTGGGGAGGTAAAATCGTCACCCATCGGATCGGCGATCTCGTAACGGAGGCCGGACCCGATTCCTTCCTGTCCCAGAAACCGGCAGGCCTCGAACTCTGTGCCAAATTGGGGCTGACGGATCAGCTCATCAACACCAACGAGACTGGGAAAAGGGCCTGCGTTTACTCGCGTGGACATTTGCATGAACTGCCAGAAGGACTCGTCGTCATTGTTCCCAGTCAACTGGGGCCATTCCTCCGAAGTGGACTCTTGAGTTGGGCAGGGCTCGCGCGGATGGGGCTGGATCTCGCCGTGCCGGTGAAACGGTCACAGGAAGATGAATCGCTGGCATCGTTCTTCCGGCGGCGCCTGGGTCGACAGGCGTTCGAGCGGATGCTGGAGCCCTTGATGGCCGGCATCTATGCGGGAGACGCGGAGCAGATGAGCGTGCAGGCAACCTTCCCACGGTTTGTCGAATTGGAGCAACAATACGGGAGCGTGATTCGCGGAATGATGGCCTCCCGGAAGGCCGGTCCTTCCACCATGCACTCCGGCCCGAAGCGCACGATGTTCGTCAGCCTGAAGAACGGACTGTCGGATTTGGTCGCCGCGCTCGTTCAGCGATTGACAGACCAAGGCATCGTGCTCAAGGGAGGCTGTGCGGTCGACGCCCTGCGTGTACGATCCCATCAGCTCGGCCGTTGGATGTACGATGTCATTCTCAACGACGGCTCGGCCCTGTCCGTGGACAGCCTCGTGTTGGCAACCCCGGCCTATGTATCGGCGGAGCTGGTTCGCCCTCTGACGCCTATTGCCGGCGGACTATTGGAATTAATTCCCTATGCCTCTACGGCCACGATTGCGATGGCCTATCCGCGTGCATCGGTGACCGGCGCCGCTGAAGGTTTCGGGTTTGTCGTCCCGCGGGCAGAAGGGCGCGATCTTATCGCGGCAACATGGACATCACTCAAGTGGCCACACCGCGCTCCGCCGGATCAGATGCTGGTCCGTTGTTATGTCGGCGGAGTCGGACGAGAAGCCATTCTTCAATTGGATGATCAGGCATTGATGGCACGGGTCAGGGCAGAATTGGCCAGCATGTGCGGTGTGACCGCAGAGCCTGGGTTTGTGGCAGTGAACCGCTGGATAAGGGCTATGCCGCAATACACGCTGGGACATCTCGAACGGCTGAACCAAATCGAGGCGGCACTCAGTCGCTATGGGGGACTGATCCTCACGGGCGCCGGCTATCGCGGCGTCGGGATCCCTGACTGTATCCGCGACGGGGCGGTTGCGGCCGAGCGAGTCGTGCGCTATCTATCGGGAGAACGCTCCTAGCAGGATGCTGAAAAGCCCGCTAGCGGCGTTCTCACCTCGAAAGCATCCTCAACGTAGCCCAGAGGCTACGCCTCCGGTGCTTTCATCGGCTGCGGCCTTGCCCGCGGAACGGCGCGTCTTGGCGCGCCGGGGTTGGGCGGATGAGAAGGTCGCCTTTTTGAGCACCCTGCGACTATGTGGACATGGTATCGGCGTGCAAGACTCAAACGGTGTTCGCTTATAAACTGAGTTTTTCTGCAGCCCTGCTGGAGATTGCAATGGATACCCGGATGAAAATTACAGATGTGACTGGTCCCTACCGCGAACCGCGCGAGCAGGTGTTTTCCTACGACTATTCAATCCAACGGGCGTCCTGGCCGACCGCACAGGCTATACGTGTGAAGGTGGCCATTCCAGAAGAATTGGATGTGCTTCGCAGCAAGATCCTTGGGGCTGTCGCAGGGACACCGGGTCAGCAACTCATGATTTCGAAATTCCTGTCGCGGCATATCGCCGATGAAAAAATCCGCATCGCCGACTCAGACGGCATGTTGGCGGAACGTCGCGATACCGTCGTGGGGCCCTTCACCGGTCCCTTGGTTCATCTGTTCCCCCGACTCGACTCCTGGGTAGCTGAACAACGAGAAACGTTGCGGGCAGAAATCAAAACACTGGTTGGACTGTAGTAACTGTGTGACGCGCGAGACAAGCGAGAAAGGCGCGACGTGGACGGACTGAATCCTTAGCCCACGTGACCAGTCTCTCGCGGTTGTCGCGGCAGGCTGCTCAAAAAGGCCGTCCAGCGCGGCCGCACGTGAGACAAAACCGGAGGCGTACCACGCACGGTGCGACGAATAAGGAGCACCACGTCTGTGCGCGCCGCCGAGTGGTGAGGCGGCCGGGTCCCCGTTGAGGATTTTGTCGAACCGAGAACGAAGTTGGGGGCTTTTTTCAGCAGCCTGCTTGTTAGAAGATTTTTCGATACTGACGCGAATGCACCCCCGACTCGTCGGCAAAGCCGAGAGAGGCATTGTCGGGGTTACCCGTATCGTTGAGATCGATTCGATAGTGCCCGCGGATGGCTTCCATCGCCGTTTCGAATGGAACAGCCTGGGGGTATAGGTTACCCGGTGCGTGCGCGCCGCGGGTCAGGATGCGAATCACGTCGGGTTGCGCGTACTTGGCATCGGACACAATGTAGATGTCGGCGACGGCATGGTCCCCCAGTTTGTGGCCGGGCGTGGTCGCGGGCAGGAGTTCGGTCAGGGTGCCGGCAAGCCGATCCTGTTTAAACCGCTTCAGGAGTCCGACAACTTGACTGTCGGTCGCTTCCGGAGGGACCGTGAGACTGATGGCATTCATGTCCAGGATGGTTGCCTGGACTTTGAAGAGCACAGGCGCCGCTTCGGGATCTTCGATAGTGGGTCCGGTCGGTCCCTCCGTTCCCGCGGCTTGTTTGTTCTTCGAGCTGGGCACGATGAGAAATACAAAAAGCCAGAGTCCTAACAACACTCCGAAGATGACGATCAAGGGGTGAATGCCGGCACGCTTGCCTTCTTCGTAGGGGTGTGGCTTATCGCTCATGACGGCGTTCCCTGCTTCTTGGCTTCGTTCCACAGTCGATCCATTTCTTCAAACGAAAGCGCTCCAATCGTATAGCCCGACGCGGTCGCTTGGGCTTCGATGAAATGAAATCGCTCGACGAATCGGTTGGCAGCCTGACGCAGCGCGTCCTCCGGGTTCACGTGAATGAACCGGGCCAGATTCACCAGTGAAAACACCACGTCGCCGAACTCCGCGACGATCTGCGCTTGTCGAGCTGTTGCGGCGCCGACGTCGGGATCTGTCTGGTCCGACGCGGGGGCTCGGATCGCCATACGAAGCTCCTGGATTTCTTCCTCGATCTTGCCGAGAACCTGATCGAAGCCTTTCGCGTCATGAGTCCAATCGAAACCGACGCGTGCGGCACGCGCTTGAAGCTGGTAGGCTCTCAGGAGCGCCGGCAGCGTCTGCGGCACCCCGTCGAGCGCCGAGTCCGGCTGGCCGGAAGCCTGACGCTCCGTCCGTTTGATATCTTCCCATCGCGCGACTACTTGATCGGCATTCATCGAAGTCGGATTTGCCGCCCCATTTCCAAATACGTGGGGATGCCGTCGAATCAGTTTGTCGGCCAGTTGCTCAAGCACGTCCTCAATGGTAAAGCTGCCGGCCTCTGAAGCGATCTGACTATGAAAGAGCACTTGCAGCAGCACGTCCCCCAGTTCCTCGGGAAGTTTGGCGCGGTCCTGCCGGTCGAGAATTTCCAGCACTTCGTAGGTTTCTTCGAGAAGGTAGGGTTTCAGCGACTCATGCGTTTGCTTGCGGTCCCAGGGACATCCGTCCGGCGCGCGCAATGCAGCCATCAAATTCACGAGTGCATGAAATCGTTCCGACATAGTTCCCTCAGGGTTTGACACAGAGTTGGGCGCTCATTATACCCGGTTCTCGACAAGCTTCAATCGGCGAGCGGGCGGTGGAAAAACTATTGTGGCACGGTGAAACCTCAATTGCCCACACGTATAGCACAACAGGAGGACAACGCGCAGGATGCTCAAAAAGGCCGTCCAGCGCGGCCGCAGCGAGTGAAGAACGGAGGCGTACCCTCTGGGGTACGTTAAGGATCTGAACTATGCGAGAACAAAGCTGGTGGACTTTTTCAGCATCCTGCTCGACGCAGCTTGCGCCGTTTCAGAGCCTATGGTAGGGTACCATCGCTGCATCTGGAGCGGGGGAAAGGCCTGTGGCCGCAGAACAGGAAGAAGGATTTGTCGTTCGGGATCGGCGGGGTGGGAGTGGGCCCGACCGTCCTTCCGTCACTTCGCCTACTGCGTCGGGGATAGAACCTCACCAGGAGGCAGCGCCCTCCGATCAGCACCAGGGTTCAGGAATTCCCGTCACCTTTTCATCCTTCGTCATTTCACTGGGCAGCTCATCGATGATGTTGATGGGAGAACAGTTGGACCCCCATCAGCCCCCGATGCCGCTGAATCTACCGCAGGCGAAGGACATTATCGATTTACTCTCGGTCTTGGAAAACAAGACTACGGGCAATCTCACGACGGAAGAACAGGCGGTGCTGCGGGATATGCTCTACGCCCTTCGGATGAAGTACGTGAGTTTGGCTGCCAAGTAGTCGTACCCCCTGCCGCCTATCGACCCCAGACGTGTCCATCTGCCGCCATGGTTGTTGCGACGTGGGGAGACGCTCCCCTGATTCGGTGAGTGTGAGTGTTCTGACCTCCATACGTCGTGGTGCCGACAATCGGGGATGCCGGAAGTGAATGATATCAAGAAGGACACAAGCTCCATTCCCGTGACGAAGACAGACCGTAGATCTATAACCATGACCGCGCCGTCTCTCGCTGGCGCCGGTCGGTCTTCACGGTTATCCGAACCTACCCCGGAACCGGAACGGCGGACGATGCATTTTCGGCCGGTCTGGATCATCCTCGTTCTACTGCTCCCCTGTCTCGCGCTGACCTTCTATTACTCCCAGGTCGTGGTGCCCGGTGCTGAAGACTCAGATTCCCTTCTGCCGACAACCAGCTACGCATTTGTGCTCCTGCTGCTGAACCTCGATCTGATTGGGTTTGTGGTCCTGTTGCTCCTGCTCTCCCGCAACCTCATCAAAGCGTATTTCGAGCGGCGGCATCGACTGTTCGGGGCGGGATTTCGGACAAAGTTGGTGGCGGCTTTCATCGGGTTTTCGCTCATCCCGACGGTGCTCCTCGCGCTGGTCGCCAGTGGGCTGGTGAACAAGGCGGTCGATGTGTGGTTCAGCGATCAGATCGAGCAGGTCATGCGGGACTCGTATGACGTGGCGCGGATGCAGCACGCCGGCCACATTACCCTGGCGGTCAATAGCGCCAGAGCCATCAGCCATGAAATCTATCGGGAAGACATGCTGCTGGCAGAACAGCGCGACCTGCTGGTAGCCGCCATGGCACGCAAGCGGGCGGAATTCGGCGTAGCAGGAATTGAGGTATTTTCAGCCAAAATGGAAACCCTGACCAAGGCGCTGGATCTCGATGTGCCCTCATCGGCTCTCGATCTGCCGATCGGCCAGCTGGTACTCCAAGTGATTAACGGAAAGCAGGAAGTCAACGCGGTACAGGAGGCCGAAACCGGGCGCTTGGTCCGGGCTGCCGCCCCTATCGCAGCAAGCGGGCGAGGCGGCGAGATCGGCGGCGTGGTGGTGGTGGAGGCCTATGTGCCTGAATCGTTGCTGGCGAAAATGGAAGGGATCGGCCATCAGTACGACGAGTATAGGCAGACCAAGGCGATGAAAAATCCGATCAAGGCCGGGGTCTATCTCTTCGTGGCCGTCATTACGGTGCTCATCTTGTTCGGAGCGACCTGGTTTGGGTTTTATGTCGCAGGGAGCATCACAGTGCCGATTCAACGTTTGGCCGAAGCAACGGAGGCTATTGCCCAAGGAGACCTCTCGGTCCGAATCGAGGCCAAGGCAACCGATGAAATCGGCACACTCATCGATTCGTTTAACCGTATGACGTCGGACCTGCAGGGGAATAAGTCCGAGATCGAAGAAGCCAATATCTCGTTGCGCCACAGCAATCTTGAACTCGATCGCCGCCGTGCCTACATCGAAACGGTAGTTGAGACGATCGCCGCTGGCTTGCTTTCCATCGATAAGAATGGACTGATCACGAATTTCAATCCGTCCGGTGAACGGATCCTCGGACTTGCGGCGGATCGATTTCGTGGCAGACCGGCGAATGAGGTATTCAAAGAGTTCAAACTCGATCTATTCCAAACGGTCTACGATCGGATGTTGGCCGATCACCGCGATACGTTGGCGCTGGAGGGCCCGATGGAGATCGACGGGAGATTCTTGACCATCGGACTTCATGGGTCGCGTATGAAGGATGAAGCAAATAAGGACCTCGGTATTGTGCTGGTATTCGAAGATCTTTCGGAGTTGATCAAGGCGCAAAAAGTCGCGGCGTGGCAAGAAGTCGCGCGGCGGGTCGCGCACGAGATTAAGAACCCGTTGACCCCCATCCAATTGTCCGCGCAACGTTTGCGGAAGAAGTTTTTCGATAAGTCGCCGGATTTTGAGACGATCTTCGACGAAGCCACCAACGTGATCGTCAACGAGGTGACCAGTCTCAAACATATGGTCGACGAATTTTCGAAGTTTGCGCGGCTGCCGACTCCGCAAATGGCGCATCAGTCGCTCCATGATGTGATCAACGAGGTCACGGCGCTCTATCGAGGAGCACACAAGGATGTAGAACTGATCGTTGAACTGGACGAAGACCTTCCGTCGCTCAATTTCGACCGCGAACAGCTCAAGCGGGTCATGGTCAACCTGCTGGACAACGCGATTCAGGCGATGCATCAAAAAGGGCGAGTGTGGCTTTCGACGAAGTATGATACGAAGCGTCGGCGGGCCGTGGTGAGTGTGGCGGATGAAGGGATGGGCATCGCGCCGGAAGACCAGGAAAAACTGTTTGTGCCATACTTTACGAGGAAGAAGACGGGAACTGGGCTGGGACTGGCAATCGTGCGTCGCATCATTACCGATCACGAAGGCCAGATTCACGCCAGCCAAAATCAGCCGAAAGGGGCCATATTCACGTTCGAATTGCCGGTCTAAACACGTCAGGGGTAAGGGATACGGCGGCGGCGACTGTTACTGCTCCTGGACACCTGACGCCTTACGTGTAACGCCTAACGGAGCACTATGTCTGCATCGATCTTAGTGGTAGATGATGAAGAGTCGATTCTCACCTCCTTGAGCAGCATTCTGAAGGATGAAGGATATGATGTCATGGTGGCCAAGAACGGCGCTGAGGCGTTGCGCGTCTGCACAATGGATCCACCCGATCTTATGATCCTCGATATCTGGATGCCGGAAATGGATGGTATGGAAACCTTGCGCCGGGTTCGCGAACTGGTGCCGACGGCACAAGTGATGATGATGTCCGGGCACGGCTCGATCGAAACAGCGGTCAAGGCCATCAAGCTGGGAGCGTATGACTACATAGAAAAACCCTTGTCGCTCGAGAATGTCACGCTACGCGTCAAGCATGCCTTGGATCAATACCGGTTGGAACAAGAGAATCGGACACTCCGGACCACCGTTCAGCGGAAGTTCGAGCTGGTGGGAGAGTCGCCTGTGATGCAACAGTTGCGGCAGTTGATCGAGACCGCCGGACCGACCAATAGCCGCGTGTTGATCGGAGGGGAAAACGGAACGGGAAAGGAGCTTGTTGCGCGGGCGATCCATCTGCAGAGCGCGCGGGCCAACCGACCGTTTGTGGCGGTCAACTGTGCGGCCATCCCGGAAACCTTGATCGAGAGTGAACTGTTCGGACATGAAAAGGGCTCCTTTACCGGTGCGACCTCGATGAAACGCGGGCAGTTCGAGCAGGCGGACAGCGGCACCCTGTTCCTGGACGAAATCGCCGACATGAGCTTGAGCACCCAGGCGAAGGTATTGCGAGCGTTACAAGAACAGCAATTCACTCGTGTCGGTGGGACGAAGCTGCTCAAAGTGGACGTTCGGGTCTTAGCCGCGTCCAACAAGGATTTGATCAAGGAAATCGAAAAAGGTACGTTTCGCGAAGACCTCTTCTATCGGCTCAACGTGGTGCCGATCATCGTACCGCCGCTCAGGGAACGTCGGGAAGACCTCCCGCTGCTCATTCGCCACTTCATGAAGGTCCATGCGGAAGAACAGGGATTGCGGATGAAAGAGGTATCGCCGGAGGCGATGGCGGTGTTTCAACAATACGACTGGCCGGGAAACATTCGAGAATTGCGAAACCTGATCGAACGATTGATGATCATGGTGCCAGGACCTGTCATTGATCCGACGCAAGCGGGGCTCTCGTTGCAGGCGCGCCCGGGTGGGTCCGCACCCCAGTCTACCGCTCCCACAGTCAGTCCACTCTTCACACAGCCGTATGACTCGCTCAGGGACGCCCGCAATGCATTTGAAAAGGAGTATATCGCGCGAAAGTTGCGTGAACATCACTGGAACATCTCTCGTACGGCTGAAGATTTGAAAATCGAACGGAGTCATCTCCATCGGAAAATCAAACTGCTGGACGTAGAGATGCGTCCGGAAGGATGAGAACAACACTCCGGTACCCTCGCACCCTGCGCTCGATGAATGCGCAGAGGAAGGGACTTCGGCAGGTCTCCTCGACTCTAAAAATGCAAGCGCTACGTCTGGCGGGTCGAACAGCTGGAACACACCGTGTAGTGGAACTTGGCATCGGGGTGTGAAGATAGGCTTCGAGAGCGGACTGTGAGGTCTGGTCTGCCAGCGCTTTCTTGCAAGCGGGACAGACGGGAATGAATTGCTGCAGAGTGACCGCCTCGTGGAAGGCAGCGTCTAGGTCACTAATCGTTTTGGTCAGTTCCTGCTCCCAATTCTTCCTCGCCTCGATTTCTTTCTTCAGCTTCAACGCCGCCTTGATCCGTGCGAGCAGTTCCACTTCCTCAAACGGTTTTTTGATGTAATCTGTCGCACCGGCGTCGAACGCGGCTCGCAAGATCTCCGGTTCCCTGCGGGCGGTCATCATGATGATCGGGATGTCGCGGAAAGCCTCGACTGCCTTGATGCGACGGCAGGCCTCGATTCCGTCGATCTCCGGCATCTTCACGTCCATCACAATCAAGTCGATCCCATCCACTCCAGCGCCGCCATGTTCCATGTCGAGGCATTTGAACGCATCGGAGGCTGAGGAGGCAGAGTGAGTATCGCGATATCCTGCGTTTCTCAGAATCCTATGGAGAAGCAATCGTGCGTCGGGGGAGTCGTCAACCAGGAGAATTTTCATAAAGGTCTCTCTTGTGACGCACCGGTCACTGGCGCACGGGTTACGTGCCTACGCAGAAAATCACGACTGCCTGTCCTCCGCCATGCTCTGCTATGGAAGATGGATAACCCCATGCGGCTTCTCCAATGATACGGGACACACGATAGTTTGCAAGAAAAAGCTCTGTTGATTCTCTTCGTTGACCGATCTGCCAGCGCTCCGCTAAGATGCGCACCCTATGACAACCTATCGAGATGCTGGAGTCGATATCGATGCGGGCGACGAGTTCGTCGACCGTATTTCGCCACTGGTGCGATCCACGTTCCGCCCGGAAGTCCTGACGGATCTTGGCGGGTTCGGTGGATTGTTTCAGTTGCAGGCCCATCGCTATGCCGAACCGGTCCTTGTCTCCGGCACCGATGGAGTCGGAACGAAACTGAAGATCGCCTTCCTCACGGATCGCCATGATACCGTCGGGATCGATCTGGTGGCCATGTGCGTGAACGACATTGTGGTCAGCGGAGCCGAACCGCTGTTCTTCCTGGATTATTTCGCAACGGGAAAGCTAGCTGTTCCCAAAGCTCAGTCTGTAGTCAAGGGGATCGCCGAAGGCTGCCGTCAGGCCGGCTGCGCCTTGATCGGAGGAGAAACCGCCGAGATGCCGTCCTTCTATGCGGAAGGCGAGTATGACCTGGCAGGATTCGCCGTCGGAGTGGTCGATCGTCCGAAGATCATCGATGGCCGCAATATCGTGCCGGGTGATGCCCTGATTGGATTGGCTTCGAGCGGGCTTCATAGCAACGGCTATTCACTGGCGCGGCGCGTCCTGCTGGATCAGGCACATCTCAACGTCACCAGTCGTCTTCCTGAGCTCGATCATCCGCTGGGGGATGTGTTGCTGACGCCGACAAGAATCTATGCCAAACAGGTCCTCGCATTGATCCAGGAGTATCCCATCAACGGTATCGCCCATATCACCGGCGGCGGCATCACCGAGAACCTTCCGCGGGTGTTTCCTTCTGGCGTGCGGGCGCAGGTGCGGCGGAGTGCCTGGTCAGTGCCTCCTATTTTCCAGGCAATTGCCCGGCTTGGGCAGGTCGAGCGTGAGGAAATGTATCGTGTCTTCAACATGGGAATCGGTTTGATTCTCGTGGTGCCGGAATCAGCCGCCCAGTCTGTCATTGCGCGGGCCACAGCCTTGGGCGATCCGGCAAGCCGGATCGGGACCATCGTGTCGTCATCCAGCGAGGGACCATTGGTGGAGTATGTCGACTAAGCGCCCGGATACGCTCCGAGTCGCTGTCTTGGCATCCGGGCGCGGATCCAATCTTCAGGCGATCATCGACGCAATCGAAACAGGAAAGGTTCACGCACAGATTGTCGCCGTCATCAGCAACAAGAAAGAAGCCCCGGCATTAGAGCGGGCCCGCCGACACGGACTCTCCAGTTTATTCATCGATCCCAAGCCCTATGCAGGCAGACCGGATAGTCGTGAAGCCTACGATCGCGAGCTCCTTGAAGTACTTCGACGGCACGATGTGGAATTGGTATTACTGGCCGGATACATGAAGATCGTGACCAGTATCCTGGTAGAGGCCTTTGCGAATCGCATGATGAATATTCATCCGTCCCTGCTGCCCTCGTTTCCAGGGTTGGACGTGCAAAGAATGGCGATCGAATGGGGCTGCAAACTTGCCGGATGCACGGTTCACTTTGTGACGGAAGGCGTCGACGAAGGACCCATCATTCTTCAAGCGGCAGTTCCGATTCTCGATGGCGATACTCCAGATACACTGGCCGCCAGGATTCTTGAGCAAGAACACAAGATCTACCCGCGAGCAGTCCAGCTCTTTACGGAGGGACGGTTACGGGTGGAGGGCCGCCGCGTATTCATCGAGGCTGGAAAACCAGAAGGTGAATCAGTCATCAGTTCGTCATAACGCTGTGGCCAATCGAGCGTCTGGTAGAGACTCGAGAAACGGTTGTGTATAATGCGACCAAGGCCGGTCGAGTGGGGGGCTAGCTCAGTTGGGAGAGCACTACGTTCGCAACGTAGGGGTCGGGGGTTCAACTCCCCTGCCCTCCACCACCATCGTTGATAACCTTAAGACCTGTCAATAAGCGGTCGAATGTCCCGGTTGCAGTAAAGCGATATCCTGCCTTCTCGCCTTCCTTAATCGGCTCACAGACAATGTGCCCATCCAGGAGCTTTTTGAGCATCTGGCGGGCCTGTGGAACGTGACGAGCGAAAAGAGCAGGAATGTCGTCCAAACGGCTTCGGAAGTCTTTAGCGAGTCGCTTCGCGTCCAGAGAAACCACTTGAGCGAAGGCATCGAGACTCGACAGTTCCTGAACGACCACTTTCTTCCGTGCTTCCTCTTTGTGAAGCGATTCGATCACGGAATCCGTCGATTTACCATTGGCGATAATTTCCACGAGATGATGTAAGCGGGTCTG
>JBGTCI010000073.1:0-18142 GCA_041748925.1 Nitrospiraceae bacterium
CAGACCCGCTTACATCATCTCGTGGAAATTATCGCCAATGGTAAATCGACGGATTCCGTGATCGAATCGCTTCACAAAGAGGAAGCACGGAAGAAAGTGGTCGTTCAGGAACTGTCGAGTCTCGATGCCTTCGCTCAAGTGATTTCCCTGGACGCCAAACGTCTCTCCGAAGACCTCCGAAGCCGTTGGGCGACATTCCTGCTCTCTTCGCTCGCCACGTACCACAGGCTCGCCAAATGCTCAGAAAGCTCTTGGATGGTCACATCCTCTGTGAACCGATTAGAGAAGGAGGAAAGGCAGGATATCGCTTTACGGCAACCGGGACATTCGAGCCGCTTACTAACACGTTTTAAGGTTACCAACGACGGTGGTGGAGGGCAGCCGATCCAACCATCGTTGGTATCCCTTTTCCGCTTTGAAATTCAAGGAGTTGCTTTGGCCGCCTAGGAGCTGATCACGATACAACTGCTGAGCGGCGTTATTTGTCTCTGATAACCGCAAGGCCATTGGTTCCCATAGATACATAGACCGCTCTCGGCGTGACGCTCGTATCCATCACGACGCGGAGCGCTCCGGATATGCCTGGCCACACCTGGACAGCCTGGGTTGATGGAGTGAATCGGAGCAGCCGTCCGTTGCGATCCACGATCCACAGCGTTCCATCCGGATCGGCCGCGATATCCATGAGCCCCGACGATGGAAGGCCCGGCACAGTGGTATAGGTTTGAATGCGATCAAAATTTCCGCCCGCCGTCCTATCGTTGTAACTGGCCAGCCCCTGCGTCAAACTGGCGAACCATGCGGTGCCGTCTGAGGTCATAGCGACGCCGCGTTGATCTTCTCGATACCCGGCCGGCACATCCAGTGAGTGAGGGCCAAGATTAAACGGCTCAGCCGTCCCATATGTGGTAAATGCCCAGAGGAACCGCCCCCTCACCCACGCGCGGGGATCCGCGTTCCATTGCTGCAGACCGACGCCATACGCTCCACCGGTGAGCAAGTCTCCCGTTGGCAACACGAATAGCCCATATTGTTCACCCTGTTTATGAACCGGCCGCGAGATATCAGGAAAATGATACGAGGTTATCACATGAATGTGATCGCCGAAGATGTCATTGAACACGTGGGCGACCCCATGATCAAAGCCAATGAAGAGATGCCCCGCGGCCACGCCTTGATGTGCGAACGTCATGCGCCGGGCTGACCGTTCCTCCCAACAATTGAGACTCACGTCGCAGAGAAAAAGATACCGATGAATCTGAATCGTGCCATCGGGATTGAGCGTCACCTTGTCGGCTTGGCCTAACGCCCAGCGGGGGTCGCTAAAATCCGCGTTGGGTACGCAGCAGGACGGAGGCGCCGGTGGCGGAATCTCTCCTTCGAATCCGCGGTACCCGACGAAGACTTCGTTGGCATGCCCACCCGCCATTGCCGTAATATTTGTAACGGCTGGTTGCCCGTTGGGATCCGTGAACGGCTGAATATGGAGACCATCGGCTGCGGTAAATCGCTTGAACGTCGCCTGGCCTGGCTGGAGAACATAGAGGGCATCCGGCGTCGCGGCCCAAATATTTTGATTATCGTCCGGGCTCGCGTCGATCACGTTGCCGGTCAACCCTTGACTAGAGCCAAAGGTCGTGAGGTCCAGGGGCGTGGATGGGTCAGATGGCAGCGCGGGTGTCGATGGACCATCAGAGCCGCCACAGGCGGATAACAATAGGAACAATATCCATGTTGTCAAACTTGGCCTGTACATCTACCTGCTGCCCCTGCAGAAAGGACTTTGCCCATGACACTATTTGTTTCTTAACAGGGGGAAGGAGATACCTATACTGGGAGGAACCCTTGTCGGCATAGGGGATTTCCTTGCCCCAGGGGAACCAACCATCGTTGGTGTCCCTTTTCCGCTTTGAAATTCAAGGAATTGCGCTAGTAGCTTAGATCTCTGACCTGCGGTTTACGAATTTCAAATAGTCCAACCTCAGACAGCCTAACTGCACAAGGAACCACAAGCCAGGATGTCCAGCAGCGTCGCAGCGAAAAGAGACGACGTATTGACCATCCGAGACGCGACGCGAGGCCTGCAGCTAGATATTCGGTACTGGGCAACAGCACATTGCAACGGGAAGGACGGCTTGGCGAATCAGCCGGGTTTGGGGACTCGCAGAGAGGCGTGGTGTAAAGGAGGCACGAACGATGACGCAAAGGGCTCGGGAAAGACTCACCCGATCGGCATGGTGAGTCGAGATGTGGAGTGGAACAATATCAGAAATTATCTTCGGACGAGATTGGCCCCCTCGCGTCGCTCTGCAAAGGACCCTAGCCTCACCGACGCCAATGCTAAGGCTTGGCGGTCACTGCGGGACGCGCGTGCCGTTTCCTGTGGTGCGCGTCTTGGTCGATGCGCTTCAACGCATCCAGTTGACTCGATAGCACCTCAATCTGTTGGTCTCGTTCTGCAACGGTCCGTTCCTTCTCCTGGAGGCGTTTTTGCAAGGCCTGCGTCGTCGCTTGAACCCTGTTGTTGTCTACTTGGACTGTAGCTGGACAAGGGAGCGCCGGAGGAGGGGCAGGAAGTGGGTTGTTCACGCAGCCAAAGAGTGTCAGCAGTCCCAGTAGCAACCATGCCTGACTGATTCTGTGCCGCATTTAATGCGTTCCCTACCCCTGTTTAAGGGCATTGGGTCACTTCCCTACCTAGGAAGAATACCACTAGAACGCCTATATGGTAGACCCCCCACACGTATAGGTACATAAGGGTCTGATTTCAGGATGTTAGGGGGGATCTTGCATGGGGCGAAGCGAACGTGGAGGCGAAGGCCAATACCACTTTTGGCTGTATCGCCGAAGTCTAGGTGGATAAGAGTGCGTCGTTAACGACGGTAGGCACTCCTGCCCTCCACCAGTATTTGACCTACAGCGAGCTGCAGTAATCCCGCATAATCGCCCGACACCCCTCCACTACTACCACGCTGCTACCAGGAGTCTGGCCCTTCAGCTGTCAGCTTGTGTGGGGGAGGGTAGGACCTCCTGCAATGCCGACCCCAGTTGATGCAGCGAAAATGCCTTCTGAATGCAGGCCGTGGCCCCCTGGTTCAGCATCTCTTGTTCAATCTCATCTGTTTTGAGTCCACTAAAAACTACGACCGGTAGGGTGGGGTATAGTATCCGCAATTGCCTCAGTATGCTGCGACCGTCCATTCCAGGCATGTTGAGGTCCAACACGACAGCATCAGGAGTTCGCCGGTGACATAATGTCAGGCCTGCCCTACCATTGTCTGCCAAAAAAACTTCATATCCTCTTTCCTCTAGGACGGCAACTAGGAGGTCCCGGTCGCGGGCATCATCGTCTATGACTAGAATCTTCGTCATGTGAGCCTACATCCGCTATTAACCTGCTACCTCATTGTCTTTCTGGCGCATCCACTCCTGAGAGGCACCCCGACCGTCCTAGTTCATCCCTACAACCTGGATCAATCATCAGCGAAGGACGGCACGGTCACGATCGACAACCCATCATGTCAGAGGAGGAAGCAACGATCCATTATTTTCTGATTTCATCATCTGCATGTGCTACCACGCTGCTACCAGGACAGGACAAACCAGCCCCACCTGCACACATTTTCCTGAGTATCCTGCTTTGTGTAGGGAGTCTGTAGTTGGGTTATCGGAAATTCTTAAACCGCTGGTCGAGCATCTAGGCCGCCATGGCAACTCCTTGAATTTCAAAGCGGAGAAGAGTTACCAACGACGGTTGGATCGCCCGCCCTTCACCACCATCGTTGGACCCCGATCTGTCGGTGCAAGTAAGGCGAGCGCATCTCGCGCCCGAGGCCCCATGGGACCTCAATTAGATGTACAGCATGCACACCATAAGGGCGGGACCATCTTAAATGCTTGGAAAGAAAAATCCAGTCGCGGGTACATTCCCGGTCCATCGAACTTCCGTTCAACGACAAATCTTTGATGATGCCCTCACCGACTGTTACGTCTACACGGTACCGCATACCAATTTCTTGAGTCGCTGATGCTTGTGCAAGACAAACCTGGCCATTCGGTCTCCCTCTTTTCTCTCGATCACCGCGACTCCCACTCCGGCGGCTGGCGGCTCAGCGGTGAGTGAAATCCCTGCGTCTCGCATGCCGTGAGCGGACGACGGAGGGGACGTGATGACGAGAGCTGACGCGGAGGCGATACGCGTGAAGTGCGGATGTTGCGGCCTGTGCGCATCCGAACCAGGAACTGGAATCGAGCGCGGGCGGCTAGTCGCTGACCGACAAATTGCTCATGGAACTCGCAGGCATCCTGAATTGGGCACTGGCGGGCTGTCTTGCATGGCAACGCAACGGTCGGTTGAACACGCCGGATCTCGTCATAGCAGCAACCGAATCGTATCGCATTGAAGAGGACGTGCTGAGCGATTTCTTGCGCGAGCGATGCGTGTGCGGACCAATGTGTGTCGCCGTGTTTGACGAGTTGCGGGAAGCGTAGGTCCCCCCCCCCTTTCGGAGTACTGCCTTCGAGTCTTTCCCCCCAAGCCCCGCACTGCTATTCTTTTCAGAGCGCACCGGTCCGTAGGCTGCTGCTGCACAAGGAGGCCACATCATGAAATGCAAACGATGCCAAGGCTTGATGGCGGAAGACCAGTTTTTTGACTTTGAAGGGACGCAAGGGTTCATGTGGATGAAGGGCTGGCGGTGCCTGAACTGCGGGTATGCGGCAGATGCTCTGAGAGAGGCTAACCGCCACTTGCACAAAGCCGCCGTGGGTGCATGATGGTGGGGGGGCACCCGATTCACAGGAAGGCAGCCGACCAGGAAGGAACCGTCGGGAGCGTTTTATACGATGGCGACGATACTGATCATCGATGACGAGGAGCCCATCCGTGCACTTCTACGCACCACGCTTGAAGCGGCCGGGTACAAGGTGATGGAGGCCGCCAACGGCCGCATCGGGCTAGACTTATACCGCCTCAAACCGACGGATTTGATTATCACAGACATTGCCATGCCTGAGCTGAATGGGTTGGAATTGACTCTGGCACTGACCCGTCAATTTCTCCATGCGAAGGTGATTGCGATCTCAGGCGAAGGCGGAGAAGACAATGTCTTGGATGTGGCGAAACTACTCGGAGCACGGCGGACCTTTCGCAAGCCTTTTAGCCTGCCGAAGTTGCTGGACGCGGTACGCTATGAATTGGAACATTAGCGCGGCCTTCCCTCGGCTCTGTCTGATCTCTCCTTCATTAAATCACGCATTGCTACCCGCCCAACTGTGTCATCGCAGGCATCATTGCTACTATCCTTTGATGTCCCCGACTGTACTCGCCAGGTACTTGGTGGAGGGCAGCCGATCCAACCCGTCGTTGATACCCCTTATACGCTTTGAAATTCAAGGAGTTGCTCTGTCGTCCTAGATGCCAAACCAATCAACTAGCGGCTTCTGTTGAGCCAGAAAGGCCATGATTCGTTCAAGTTCACGTTTCCACCATATTATTGACTGCCGTCATGAGATGGCGACCTGCACGAACTCCCCCTTCATCGAAAACCTTCATCGATAACCGGCACGCTATTCCGGTTGCACATCCGAATTGCTCTGATCGATCTTAATCATCCCGGTCTCGGTCTCTCCCCCTGTTTTTATGCCTCCCCCCACCTCGATCATCGTCGTCTAGGATCTCCTTGAGCAAGTCTCGGCTATTGTTTCCGCCTGACTGGCCGGGAGCCAGTGTCGTGATCGTCGGAACTTGCACGGCGGGCAGGGTGGGAAGCGGCGACGTGACGGGGTCGCTGAAATCCTGGTCCCGATCAGTGCCTTTGTATTTGTGCCTTCCACCGCCCTTATCATCGTCGTCGAACGCGTCCTTGAGGATATCTCGATTGTTGACTCCGCCCGAGTGGCCCGGACCCCCTCTCGTCATCGTGGTGACCTGCACGGCGGGCAGGGTAGGAAGCGGCGACGTGACGGGGCCGCTGTACTCCTGGTCACGATCAGTGCCCTTGTGTTTCTGCCTTCCGCCTCCCTTATCATCGTCGTCGAATGCGTCCTTGAGGACGTCTCGATGGGTGACTCCCCTCGACTGCCCGGAAGCCCGTGTCGGGTTCGTTGCGGCGTGAACGGCTGGGAGCAGGGGAATCGGTGAGGTCACGGGGCTGCTGTACTCCTGGTCGCGGTCATTGCCCTTGGATTTATGCTTTCCCCCGCGCTTGTCCTCGTCGTCGAACCCTTCTTTGAGGACCTGGCGAGTGGATCCTCTCGTGTTGGGAACCGGTCCCGCCACCGGAGGGGTCACCACGGGAGGCAACGTCGGAACCGGGGAGGTCACGCCTGGAGACGGGGCGGGCACCACGGGGCTGCTCGGGGAGGGTGGACGCCCAGGGGCTAGGCCGTTCGTGGTGCCCGATGGTGCGGGAGGAAGGGTGGACCCACTCAAACTGGTGGACACGATTGTTCCATTAAGATTCGAGCCGCTGGCCGTCGCTGACTGATCACCCACCGGATCCGGGGTGCTCATCAGCCGCGCAACCTCTACGGCATGAGTGACATGGACGTTGACGAGGCGCTGTGTGAGCGGAGCCGGTGTCCCCTGCCGCCGGTCCGTGTCCGTCAGTCCTACGCCTTTGGCGGCCTGTTTGGGAAGTGCGGCCATCTGCTCGACCATGCCGCCGGCAATGCGAGCTTGGAACCCAGCCTCAACCATGTGCGACTGTCCGGACGATGTGACGGGTTCGATTCCCGACTCTCCCTCCAGCACCCGAACCGTTTCTACTGACGCGGGGCTCAGAGGAGCCTCGGCTTGTGAAAATACCGACGCCATGCGGGAGAGGACAGATGGGGGCGGAGCAACAACATCCACTTCAAGAATTCCTCCGCGTGTGTAGACATGGGAGGACGGAGTCTGCACGGTCACCATATCGTTCGGATCCCCGTGATAGGCGAGCGCCACGCGCACACTCCCCCCGCTCAGGGCAATCTCCGTCTGTCCCGCCTTCGGCTCGTGGATCAGGACCGTTGACTGTGGGCGTATGAGTATCAGCGTGCGCCGGGCCCACAGGATTTCCAGGGTGCCATCTGGGCCGGTGTGCAATTCCTCGGCGAGGCCCACCGTGTTGCCAAGCGCAAGCTCTCGGGTTGTGCCATTGAGCGATCCCAGCAACGGGCCACCTGTCAGACTGGTGATCACTCCGGTCGCGGCTCTCTCTCCGACTATCTGTCCCCCATCGCGTCCCGCAGCCTCCAGGGATGGACTGGCTACTAGACAGAGCAGGGCCAGCATGGCACTACTGATTCTCAGGATCGTGGTCATAGGTCACCTAAGGGAGCAGTGGAAGTGAGTGTTCGAGCATGTTCGAACTACTTTATATCAATCCGTGAGCCTCTGTGACTGGGGAGAACCTCAGTCGACGAGGCGAAAAACCCTGCACTGCCGGGGGATCTGCCCGACGCGGTCGGACCTGTTGTGATCTGGGCGATCCCTCACTCTCACCGCAAAGTAAAAGAACCGCCTCGGCCCATGTGGGCCTGTGAAAATACGGCCTGTCTGTTCAAGTGGTCAAGGGAATTGGCAGTCTGATTTATTAGGCAAGACCTATGATGACGAAACTCCTCACAACCATTTCCATCACGGCACTCGCTCTACTCTTCAAGCGCCTCGTGGTACGGAAGCCTCAATCACGACCGTACCGTCTTCAGAAGGACGAGTGGACCAAGATTCGTGCGTATAGGCGACCTTATTAGGTTCTCCAGTCCCTCCCGTGAAATGAGAGGGCTTCAAGAACCGTAGGGGATGGTGGGGTCGGGTGGTGGCATTGCGGTCGGGGGACGCTCCAACGCTTGGCCGCATTCAATGCAGAAGTAGAGGCCCGTTATGAAATGGCCTTTCTCCGTGTGTGCTGGTTCCAGGAAGATATGCTCGCAGGGTAAAGGATCAACCCGCTGGTCCCACTTCAATCGTAATCCAGCCGCGTGAGAGTTGGTCATGCGTTCTCTCTACCCGAATGCGTGTGCAGTATGCCCACAAGTCACCTATTGCACAAGGGATGAGGCCACTGACGGTGCAATGATCAGCTCATAGCCTCACATCGGCTATTCGTGAATCGGTCCATACGATGGTCCGAGCGGGCACCGGCGGCACAGGCCCTGAGATAGCGCTCCTGTGTCTTGCATCACCCCCATTCGGGTAAGAGGCCCAACTCTTGAGGAATATCCACGCATCCCATTACCCCACTATCATGCGCATAATATGATCGCTCAAGGGGGATGGCAGCCTAAGACCGCCAGACTACGCAAAACGCGGTTGGGGCACCTCGCTGCCACTGTCGCGATGTGCAGTCTTTCGATGCTCACAGCGTGTGGGCCCACGGGACACGTCGCCGTCGATCAAGTCCGACTAGATTTGGCGATAAGTGGGTTTCCAGTCCCGCAACATGTCCGGCGCTTAGCCGTCTGGTATCCCCGCACGTGGGAACAGGACGTGTCTTATGGGTACAGCCGCCTTGAGCAAGCGGCCTTCGAACTCAAGAAGCAGCGACCGTGGATCAAGATCGTCGATCGACGCAACCTCGAGCTGTTGACAGATGAGCAGCGATTGCAGGTCTCCGGGCGCATTGCAGACGACAGCGCCATGCGAATCGGGAAGTGGCTCGGCGCGGATAGCGTGCTCTGCTTTCGAGTCGATATGCCGAGTTTGCGGGATCGGATGCTGGCTCGCTTCTATGGGAGGATGCCGCCTCTCATTGTATCGAGCAAAATCATATCAGTGGAAAGCGGCGAAGTGTTATACCACGACACTGTCATCATCATGCCCATTCCCCTGTCTGGCGAGTGGGGTGACTACGCAAGCGACTATGAATTACAACCCGCGCTGCGGTCCGCCCTCGATCATGCGCTGTCGGGTGCGATTGCTCATCTCAACCAATCATTTCGGTGACGGTAATTAAGTAATCTGTGCTTTGACTCTAGGCGCGCTCATCACGACCTTCTCATCCTTCTCAAAATGCAAACCGCCGCGAGCCATATAGGCAATGCCAGGAACCGTGTTGGTCGGTTTGGGAGCGTGTTCCATGAGATCCATCATCCATTGGTGAACGGCCGCATCCATGCACATGGGGTCCGGGTCCGGCAGGTTCATCACCGTGGGAATGCAGGTAAACCCATTGGTGCTTTTCTTCGTTTCGGTGAGTTTGCCGTCCGCTCCGTATATCATCACCCCCACTCATTCACGAGGTGCGGTGGCGCACCACTGAGCGCCAACTTTACCTGCTCTCCTTCGGACAGAGATTTCACGTCTTTCACAGTCGAGGGCTTCTTGTCACCCTCGGCAAGAACCGGACCGGAATACCCCATCATCAAGCCGAGTAGCCGCAAAGAGATCCCCTACATTCGGGTTATTGCGTATAATCGTTTTTACGCATATGTTTCCGACCATTGGCGGTCTGCGTCTCATTCGGTCCTGTATGAACTATACGGAAGCGTTCTGCATCGCATGTATCGGTGACCAGGCACTTGAGGATAGCTCTCCTGAGGCCAAAATATTTGTAGAGGTCCGCCGCCAGGCTAGAGCGCCTCACATGCTCATTGGGGAAACCGGACACTGTTTCCAATGCAAAAAGTCCGGTCTGGTCATGTCTTACGTCATTGACGCGACCATGCCGGCCGACAAAACCCTCGCCTTCCCTATGATGAAGTAAATGACTTACCGTAACTTTTTCGCCAACCATGCCGTCCGTGACGTCCAGCCCAACCAAGGACTACGCTGAAGGCCCAACCACGAGGTGCCCTGTGCCCTGCGAATGGTTGGACACAGCGATGGTTGTGTTAAACTTTGATTCGTGCATCCCCTCTCTCTCCTACTATTCATCGTGCTGTTGTCATCCTGTACAGGCGGGGGAGCCAGCCTCGTAGAGGTTCGCGGTACCGAGCCGCTGCAAAGTGGTAGCTTTCCTGTGCCCTATGACTATCTGGCCGCCTGCGTGAAAGCCCGCATCAAGACGGATCCCTGGACATTCGGGCAGCCGGTCGTGGGCTCGGAATGGGGTCACGATCGACGGATTGTTCGTGTCCATGCAAGCTATAACCGTTCTACGCTCTTCGAAATGACCTTCCAACCCATCTCCCCTGGGACGACTCGCGTGGACTATCGTCGCAGCAATGATGGACATGGCACGCAGGAGCATGCCTGGTCCATTATTCAGCAGTGCGCAAGCCCCGGTCTCCCCTCTTTGCCATGATTCTTGATAATCCCCTGCGCCACAGTATCGAATCTCGGGGCCGCCAGATTCACTTCTAGGGCCTCCCGAGGTTTACGGAATGCCCTATCGGCGCTATCTTTGACATGAGGGGGATAAAAACCATGACTGAACGGCGCTCACTCTTCGAGGCCCTGATGGTATTGGGGTGCATCGTCGCGGTCGGCACCGTCATTGCGATGATATTTCGTTAATACTAATGACCCTCTCCGAACAGACCCCCACCCCACTGGAAGCCCCGCTTTCAGTGAAATCTCCTCACAGCTTACTGGCTACGTGCTTCATTGAGGTACTAATCGCCACTTGTGTGGCTCGTCGCGCCTCACTGGTCGGCTTTCAACAGTGAACTGATGTACCGAAGTTTGCATTGTCCCACATGTCTCAAAGAACGATCGGCTGCAGGCCGGTCGTCGATGCGAACATATTAAAACTGCACCTGTTTACGGTGCCTTCATGCCGCGGGCATCCACGGAGAGCTTCAAGTACACCCCGAGAATGGCGTTGCTGAAACTGCCCGCGTCCGCACAGGACATATCGACCGTGGCTGCGCCTGCCGTATCTGTTCCGCAATGGTTATGATTGCCGCTGTTCAGGACTGCTGCCCGGACATCGTGGCTTGAGGTCGGGGTATTGGTGGAAGTCGCAAACCTTGCAGCAGCGATACATCGCCATAGCTCTTCTTGAGGCAGGACGATCCACATGCCAACGGCGGTGAAACTCCCCATCAGAAATGATGCCGAACCCGAGGTTGTAAACTCTTGCGGTGAAGCGATAGGTCACGGTTGAGGGGGCATAATGTTCAGTGCCTTGCGGGCCAGGTGAGCTTCGGCGCCTTCCGAATATTGGTCGAGAACCTGGTCAAACATCAGGCGCGCTCTGTGATAATCGCCAAGCCTTGAGTAGGTTTGGCCAATCTTAAACGCGGAGGCAGCAAGTTTGGAGCTCTTGGGGTTATAGGAGCGGACGTTGTAGAAGGAAGTGAGGGCATCGTGATAGCGGCCTAGGCGGTACTGGCATTCTCCGATCCAGTATTGTGCATTCGCGGCTAATGGGGATTGGCGGTGTACTTCAATAAACAGTCTGAAGCCGGCCAGTGCCGCTTCATAGTCACCATGCGTATATTCTTCCATCACGCGATCATACAAGTGCCGCGAAGGGTCCTGTGCTTTCGTCGATGCCGCAAGCGAAGGTGTTGTGAAACCCAACAGGGAGACGACGAGACACGTCCACACCAGTTTTGCTCCCATCGTTCCCTCCTCCGGTTATGCCAACTACATAAGTAAATACCTTGGAACCTCCATGCAATCGGAGTACCAGGCAGGCGATGAAGGGAAAGGGGAAAAAACTAACTTCCGTAGTAAGTCTAGTGCGTCGTTAACCTCACGTATGAGTAATAAAGGGAGCACCCGTCTTGGGAAAAACCCCACAGTCGGTGTGGATAGGGTGTTCTGCAGATCGTCCAAGAGTTCGTCGACATGGGACCAGTGGAGCCAAAGGTCGAGAGCATGGCCGGCGTTCGATGCACTCTGGAAGGGCGCCGTTCGGAGAGAGTTCGATGTGGTGATGGTCTGGGTGGTCGATCGCTTAGGCAGGTCCCTCTCCCACCTGGTCAATTTCCTTTCTGAGATTCACGCTAAGAAAGTTGACCTCTTCATTCACCAGCAAGGGATCGACACCACCACGCCGGCCGGCAAGGCGCTCTTCGGGGTGATGGGCGTCTTTGCGGAGTTCGAAGGGTCGATGATCCAAGAACGGGTGCGCTCAGGTATCAACGTGTACGGGCCGCGGCGAGAACTGTGTGGAGATTCCTGCGAGAGAGTCAAAGCCAAATTAAAGGCGGCGTGACATAGATTTTCTGGTTCAATCTGCGGATTCTCTCGAAGCAACACCCTGCTCAAGTGGAAATCGCCCTGCGGTTTACGAATTTCCGATAACCCACCCTCAGATAACCTAACCCCACTAGAGACCACAAAGCGGGATACTCTCGAGTGGGGAGATGGGGGTAGTTTGTCCCGTCCTGGTAGCAGGGAGTCGCAATAAAAGATACTTAAACAGGCATGCTCCGTGTGCTTGGAGATTCGACCTGCTCATAGAATCGAAACAGTCCAAGCCTGTGCTGCTGAGGCATAGAGAGGAATTCTACTCCGGCCACTTTCTCTTTAACCCACTGTACTTTCCCTAGATTTATTTGAATGGCCGGCACATCATCCGGATACACCTTGAGCGTAATGTACTGTGCATGTTTGAGTGATCTGGCGAGAGAAAGCTGGCATCCTCTGGGAGAAATATTTTTGACTAGCCCCCATGCTAGTCCGATCTTGTCCGCTACGAGTATGTTGACATTGACTATCTTCCGAGCCCCTAACCGCCGGTTCATTTTAGGAACTTGACAATCCCGTATGGGAAGCATGACCTTCATGGCAATCCTTTCTGTGACATGTATCGATGACCACGGTCCAGCAATCCTCATGCCGAAAAAATTCCGTTATCAAAGCTCGCTAGATCAAGCACACTATTCTTCTAAGATGTAATCATGTATTGAAAATCATACGGAGGACAATTTGTCCCGCGTGAGTGTGGTTTCGGTTAGTTAGCCTCAAAATTCCTGAGTCGGCAGGTCGTTAGGGATGCTGGCTCGGAACTGCTGCGCCTGGAGTGGCGGCAAGTGAATCTCGCCACGGGCGAAGCGTCGTTAGATCCCGGCACGACCAAGAACAAAGCCGGTCGAGTGATCTTTCTGCCGCCGGAGGCGCTAGAGGCCCTTCGGGACTGGCGTCAATACACCCTGACGTTAGAGCGAGCCCAGGAGCGATTGATTTCCGTTTTGTTCCACTTGAACGGCCGGCCCATCAAAAAGTTCTATCGGTCCTGGCGGACGGCGACCAAAGTTGCCAAGGTGCCCGGTCAGCTCTTTCATGACCTGCGGCGCAGCAGCGTCCGGAACTATGTTCGTAGCGGCATCCCTGAACACGTGGTGATGGCGATCAGCGGGCACAAAACCCGCAGTATCTTCGACCGGTACAACATCGTCAGCGCCGGTGACCTCCAAGCCGCCGCATCACGTGTCACAGCCGTGAGAACGGGTGAAGAACTGGGGAAACTGGTGGAGTTTGGAGAGCAGAGGTATGGGAATGGGGTGCGCTAACCCATTGATTACTTTCGCTGACAATCCCATCGAGCGATGAATGATTTGGTGGAGGGCAGGCATTGCTACCGTCGTTAACCCAAGCCCTGAACTTTAAGATTCAAGGGGTTGCGCGGGTAGCCTGAGGGTGTTCTTCATCGGACGATAGTATAAGGTCAAGAGGAACGACAAGCTTGTTTTGGTGGAGCACTATGACCATCTGCGACCAAGACCTATCACTGATCGTCACCAAAACTGCTACCGAACCGCAACCAAAACCGTAACCAGAAATAGGGAAGCCATGACAAGCTCCTCGTGGGCGTTCTGGATTGGCTGGAACTAGGGATGACAAAATCAGAAGACCCGGTCGCATCGACTTACAAAGAGCCGCTAGGTCCTCTGGTTAGCGCCCTTCATATATGTAGACCGCTCCAGCATCGAGACAACCGTTGTCCATCTGGTTTGCATTGATGCCACTGGCACAACTGCTTTCTCCCGATGCACCGATTGCCAGCGTGCCATTGCTCAGGGCAATTGTCCGCCCGCCATAATGGTCTATTTTCCCGCCAAATTTATCGTAAGGGTCCGTATTAGAGGCCTTAACATAAGCCTGCTGACTCCACACACCCGCATTCCGATTGAACACATAGGCGGCCCCTGCCAGCGGGCAATTGTTGTCCGCTTGATTACCATTAATGCCCCTGGCGCAGCTGTTTTCAGATGTGGCGCCCACGACCAGCGTATCGCCTTCTACGGCGAGACTCATTCCAAACCCATCATTTGGTTCATGTTCTAGGAGATGAGCTTGCCGACTCCAAGTCCCAGCCGATCGTACAAACACATCGACGGCGGTGGGAATCGCAGCAACCGCCGCCGTAAGGGCGAGGGTATCGCCAGAAAGTGCCATGTTAAAACCATAATATGTCTCGTCAATCGTGCCCTGATGGATCACCGCCTCCTGCGTCCAGGTTCCGTTGCTCCGGCTGTACACATTGACATCCGGCAAAGCAGCAACCGCTAACGTGTCGCCATTGACCGCCACACTCTGTCCAAAAACGGAGACGCCACTTGGGTCATGTATGGCGCGTTTGATGTAGGCCTGTTGAGCCCACACCTCGTTGGACCGCACAAACACATACGCTGCGCCGGTGTCGCCCGTGGGATATCCGCAAATTCCATACGGATCTCCGTTGATGCCCATGGCGCAGCTCCTATCGAGACCCGACACCACGGCGAGCGTCTCGCCATCGAGGGCCAGATTGGAGCCAAACCAGCGATTGAACTCATTGTCCGTGTTTATCGCTTTCAAATAGGCCTGCTGACTCCAGACCCCATTCGCCCGCGTGAACACGTAGACAGCCCCCGCGCCATCACAGCCGTGGTTCGCTTGGTTGCCGTTAATCCCTCTAGCACAGCTGTTTTCACCCCACGCACTCACCGCGAGCGTATCGCCGCTCAGCGCAACTCGCGAACCAAAATAGACATGATTTCCGTGTTCCGTGATTGTTGGACTCTTGATATAGGCTTGCTGACTCCAGCTCCCGTTTGCCCGAGTGAAGACATATACCGCCCCAGCGAAGGGGCAGCCGCTATCTGTCTCATTCGTATGGTCGCCGTTGATCCCGGTGGCACAACCGTATTCGTTCGGCGCACCGACGACGAGCGTGTTGTCACTCATGGCAATATCTAAGCCAAATTCATCTCCGGGCCTCGAGCCGCGTCCACGGCTCCCCCCTCGGGGATTGGATGCCTTCACATAGGCCTGCAGTACACCGCCCACCGAGCTCGGGAGTTGCGCCTCCACCACGACGCTATCAGACGCACTACCGGCCTTCCCGTCGTTGACGGTCAGGCAGAAGACATAGGACCCGGCGATGTCGGGAGTAAACGTGGGCTGCGGCGTGTTCGCGCTGCTCAGCGTGGCAGTACTGCCGACCGGCCTGCCTTTTAAGCACCAGCTATAGGTGAGCGGATCGCCATTGGGGTCGCTGCTGCCCGTCCCGTTCAACGTCACGCGCTGTCCAGCCGTCACGGTTTGATCCGGCCCGGCGTTGGCCATCGGCGGCTGATTGCCGGTCGCCACAGTGATCGTCATCTGGTCGACCGGGCTGGTGAGACTGCCATCGCTCACGGTCAAGGCGACGGTGTAGAGGCCAGGCCTATCCGCGGTAAACGTCGGCGTCGCCGTCGTGCGATTCGTGAAGGTCGGGTTGCTCTCCGGTGGTTGTTGGGCGATGCGCCAGCTGTAGGTCACGGGCGTGTTGTTCGGATCACGGCTCGCTGTGCCGTCCAACGTGATGGCTCGATCAGGGACCGCGCCGCGATCCGGCCCGGCCTCCGCACGGGGCGCCACATTCCCCGTCACACAGGTGATCTTCACGGCGGCCGGCTGGCTCGCCACGCCGTTCGCGTGGGTGACGAGGGTCACGGTATAGGATCCTGCGACATCCGGCATGAAGGTGGGCCGCACGGAGGTGGGGTGGCTCAGGGACGCCGTACTCCCCGCCGGCTTCTCTGTCAACGTCCATTGATACGAGACGGGGGCCCCAGCGGGTGACTGGCTGGCGCTGCCATCCAGAGCCACGGCAGTGCCGACCGACACCGTTTCGTTCACATCGACATCCGCGCTGGGCGAAAGCGGGGGACTCCCTCCGCTCCCTCCCCCTGAATCGCCGCCACCGCCGCACCCGGCGAGGAGCATCACGACCACGAGCGACCCGGTCCATCTCAGGATGGAAGACGATTCCAGTGGTGCCATGACGTTCTCCTCTATTTGCGGGGCCGGCGTGGAGGGTATACCCGTGTTAGTCCCTAGTCTGATTTTTGACAGTAATTTAGATGAAGGAAAACTTTGAGTAGGGACTCTCCTAGGGACCGAAGAAATAACCCCTAGTCAAGTTGCAGGTCGAATATAAGCTGCAGCTAGATGGCGTCGCTTTTCCTAGTATCTCGAAGCTGACTCCTGTGCTAGATGGGACCGGTCTTGACGGTTATGGAGGCCGTCTGCCGTTTGACAAATGAACGATCCGGTCCTTGCGCCTTCGTTCATACCCTTCCACAAGGCCACGCTCTTAACACTTCCCCACGGTCCGCCTAGGCTTGCGCCCTAGTTAGCAACCCTCTTACAATGCGCTTCCAATGGCACTGAAGAAATGTAAAGAGTGTGGAAACGACGTGAGCACTGATGCTGCTGCATGTCCTAAGTGCGGGGCAGTGATCAAGAAAAAATCAGGATTCTTGAAGTTCTTCGGCGGGACAGTCTTAGTCTTCATCATCCTTATTGCAGTGGGTGCCTTAATCAATGGCGTGTCCAACACAAAGACTTCCACGGCTCAGCGATCCACAGAACAGATAGCAGCGGATGAGAAATTGGTTAAGGAGCGATATGAGAACTGTAAAGCAAAACTGGAGAAGTCCAAGGAAAACGAAATGCTTTATGATCTCAGTGCAAAGGGAGCAAGCATCAAGGCCCTTGTTGGTCCCACTTATTTCTCAGTTTCCATAGACACGAAACAAGGGTTTGCGGAGACAGTGAATTGTTTTTTAGTTAATGGAACAGGTGGAGGTATACCTTTTGAGCTGATCCATTGGCAGTCCGGAAAGAAGGTCGCTAGCTGGAATGGCTACCGTCTGGACGTTGAATAACTCCTCACCCATGCCCTTCACATCTATTCCGACCCCCAACCTCTCGAAGTTCTGACTTGCCCGACCGTGCGTGTCCGTAGATCAGATTGATTATGGACTCGTAAACCATACTCGTTCATGAATAGGGAGTAGCGCGAACACCGATGTGGAGTAAGGCTCAAACGCGTGCGAATGACAGGGCAACGGAGGAGCTGAAGAAAACTTACTGTGTCGGGGGATCGTCCTGAGAGGGACGTGTGCGTTTGAAATTTCTGGCACTCCAGAGTATTCATGTCTCGCCGATCAAGTTTAGCCGTCTATCGCTGCAAGAAGGTTAGGAAGGGGGTGGAGGGCACCCACAACCTGCTTTATTTACCCCACGATTCGTGTCCCGCTGAGAACGACCAAAGCTGGTTGCGGGGCTAGATTCAGTCACGATTTAACCCCTCGGTGACCCTCGCCTTGACAGCATGAGTTCCCGCGCTAGGATTGGAGAGCACACTTCATACTCCTAAACTGATGGTGAGGACTGGCTAATTCACGACAATTCAGGGGGACACATGAAACGCTTCTGGTCTATGGCGGGATGGTCTTCCGTGGCTATCGGGGTGCTTTGTCTAACACTGTTGGCTCGCACTGTCCAAGCGGAAGTATATGTCGCGGGTCAAGCCTTCGGCGTCGGCGATCCCGAATGCGATCGCAGAATCCCGCATTGCTTCGCCAAGTAATGGCGGATGGGTTGTTAAATACCTAGGTAAGTAATATTTTTTGGTGGAGGGCAGGGGAACCAACCATCGTTGGTATCCCTTTTGCGCTTCGAAATTCAGGGAATTGCGCTAGTAGCTTAGATCTCTGACCTGCGGTTTACGAATGGCTTATGTGGAAATAATACAAGGCTCGGCGTTCATATGGTATCCCCGTTTTTTATTGAAATATAGAGGCTTAGGAATACTCCAGCGGCTCTACTGATTGCAGAGGATCACATTGATTTGAACAGCTTTTAGCGCAAAATTATATATGGACCCAGCCTTCGCGGCAACGACGGCGTGTCACGTGATGCACTGGAGAAAAACAGGGCTGCGTCTATATATCCGGCCTCTTGGTGGACCACAGATGTGTCCGGGCCTTGATGAAATACGCGCGCGTT
>JBGTCI010000074.1:0-47034 GCA_041748925.1 Nitrospiraceae bacterium
GACGAGGCCACAGCTACTCCATCAGCCCTTCTCAGGGTGCGAAGTCTCTACGAGTCAATGGTACCGATGTTGTAGGACAACAGGACCTAAAGGATGGGGATCAGATCCAGGTGGCGGGCGTAAAGCTGACGTTCTGGATGCTCTCCGGAACCAAGAGCCCCCCTCGCTAACGCCCCTACGACTATTTAAAGAAGAACGTGTCCTTCGGAAGGGTCTGATAGCATCGGTCGGAGACCTCCTGCGCATGCGATTGTAGACACTGGAGGATCTGCCCGCTCCCAGGTTTGACTGCTCTGCAGAACTGTTTGGCATCATCGTCGCACGCCGCCATCAACCGACTTCGATCTTCCTTCCATTTCACGAACCGCTCGTGCAATTGGCGTTGACAAAGAGGAGGAAGTTGTTTGGCGCGCTGTTGCAGACAGCGCGTACGGCCTGAACCGTCCGGAGAGTCGGGGCACAATTGTTCTATGTCCGCTTCGCACTTCAACCTGGTAGCTTGCAGCGAAGGAGGATTCAACTGTGTCACAACTGGAGCTTCAACACTTGAGTCGCGGGATCGATCATCGCCAGGCCTCATCACGGCTGCCTCTGAAGGCAGCGGAGGAGAGGTAGGAATGGTTAAGTCCAGCGTAGGTGGCGCAGACAGGGAAGGCAAAGGCCCTGCCGCCTGACGAGCCTCAGCAGGCAACGCAGACGAAGACAACTCTACTTGTGACGGAAAATTGGTGGCCACTGTTACCCACACGAGCCCAAGGCCAAGGATGGTGATTATGCCGGCAATGGTACCGCTTGAAGACTGCTGCTGAGCCATGATTGCCCCCTATCTCTGACCAGACCCAGCATAAGATAAGCCCTCAAAAAAATCGATAAATTGTCCTGTTTCTACCAGAAGCATGCCCGACATGATGGCGCGCGACAAGCGAGAGGAACGAGACTTGCGTGACGTGTGAGCCCTGTCCCTGCCAGTCGCGCTTTTCCCGCTAGTCTCGCCCGTCTCGCTTGAGTTGTGAGCTAGTTTTCTGGAGTTTCGACGATGAGAGTCACGAACCTGGTGCAGCCCTCGGCGAGCAGCCTATTGGTGAGCATTTCTCCAGGCCATTCGATGGGCAAATCGGCCGTGAAGATCCACACATCAGGAGAGGTCCACACGGGACCGTGGTCTTCAGGAAGTTCTGGATCAAACAGATCGGTCCAGACCGGCATGTACACACCGTTCCCGCATTGCGTATGGAGGTGCACAATCGTGCGGGCACGAACGAGCGGGTCCAGGTCGCGCCAGACTGCCGCGGTCTCATCTGCCAGCCTATGGAGCCGCACGGCATTTTGCGCATCGAACATGGCATAGGCAGCATAGACCGGTGCTTCGATCATATCGGGAGCCAGCGCCAACTCCGGACATTGTTCCACGAGGCCTTCAAGGAGAGCCCGCCGATGCCGGTCCTCCAGCGAATCGGGCAATCCGGAATTCGGCACACCGATTAACTCAAAGAAGAGAAAGGCGGTACTCTCAACGGGCGGATGGAGCCGAGCGGCAATTGAAGTGGCTCGCTGGGAATCCGCAACCGTGCTCAAATGATCATTCAAGCCCTGGAGGCTGAGCGGTTCCAGAGTCGAATCGGTCAATAGACGCGACTCCACACGTACCACTGTCCCGGCTGAGAGCCGGAGATGTCGATGCAATAGTTCTGCTGTCGCAACCGGATCGATCTTCAACTTGAGAGGATGCGTCAAATTGGCTTGGAGAGGAAGTTCCAAAGCCGCCATCGTGGCGTAAGATAATTTTTCATCGGCCGGCCCATCGATGAGCACGGAACAGGACGCCTCCGCAAGAAGATCGAAGAGCCATTCCGCCATGTCCTCGTCCAGCGCCGCCAACACGGTTAAGAGATCATACTCCCGTCCCTGCTCCAAGAAGGCTTGCAGCGTATCGATCGCCGCCTCGGTATCGCCATGGTCGTGGCGCCGAGCATTGATCAAGTGTACGAGATCTCGTGTGAGAGGGTCGGGACGAGACCAACTCAACATATCGACAGACTCCTACCGCACAACCACGCAGCACTGTTCCCCATGTTGCCAAACTTTTCCCGTGGTAGCAAGCGCTCCAACAGTTTATCTCCACAGAATCCACGCCACCGTTCGGACGATGTCAGACTCACGATCCGATCACCTTCACCAACACACGTTTTCGTCTTTGCCCGTCGAACTCCCCGTAGAAAATCTGTTCCCACGGACCGAAGTCCAACCGCCCTTCGGTAATCGCCACCACGACGTCTCGCCCCATGAGCTGGCGCTTGATGTGAGCGTCGCCGTTATCTTCTCCCGTTTCATTGTGCTGATAGGTCGCGCTCTGAGGAACGAGTGTGTCTAAGAACCGGTCATAGTCCTTCAGTAAGCCCGGTTCGTCGTCATTAATATAGACGCTGGCCGTGATGTGCATGGCATTCACCAGCACGAGCCCTTCTTGAACTCCGCTCTTCTTGACCGCCGCCTCAATCTGCGGTGTGATGTTGAGATACGCGCGCCGCGTCTTCGTCTCGAACCAGAGCTCTTCGCGATAGGATTTCATGGTCGTCGTTTAGTGGAAGTTCATTCTGCCGAACCGGACCGCCAAGATGCAAGCCGCATCATCTCACTCCCACATCGTCGATCAATCAGGCGGCTGCCGGTATATACTGCCAGCGATGTCCGTTAAAACTATGACCACTTCCTCACGCCTGCCGCTCTCTCCACGGCTTCGGCCGCGGGAAGGACAAGTTTTCCCTGCAGCCCTTCGCATCCCTGCTGAAGCTTGCCGCTCGTACGCGAAATTCCTTAACAAAATTGACACCACTCGGCGATGGTGATAGGTCTTTTCACAGAATAGGCCACGTGGGAACGGACCGCTCAGTATGTATGGAGGTGTTCGATGACTGCGCTCGTTGGAAACCTGACATCCGTCCGGAGTCCTTTTGATTGGACACTCCTCTTCGCCCGACAACCGGAACCGGATTTGGAATTCACGGAAGAGGAGCTTGATCAAACGATCGCCACGAAAGCGCGGGGCCCGCTGAATCCCCGCAAGAAATCCGGTGGAGGACGCCCGATCCTCTGGGTACTTCTGCTGGCTCTAGTCGGCGGCATTGCCTATGTTTCGATGGAACCGGAGATGTTAACAGAATGGCTGAGCCCCTACCTAGGTGAGAGCACCCCTCCGCCGCCGATGACCACCATGAAGCCGAAGCCAGTGGCCCCGGCGCCCATCGCACCACCGACACCCGCTCCCGAGGCCGTTCCCAGCCCGAGTAACCAAGCCTTAACCCCTGTGGCCCCAGCAACCTCTCCCGCTACTGCCGGTGCCCCTACTGGCCCAGCAGTCGTTTCACCGCCGCAAACGGCAGCGAGACCCGCTGCACCAGTTGCACCTCCACTCGACCCCATGTTCAGTGAAGGACAGAGAGTGACCGTTACGGCAGACGAAATGGCTCCCGGCGGCAACCTTCCGATGTTCGCAGATGCATCGAGCAGCAGGCCCGGGCCAATCGTTCGTCCAGGGACCTCACTGACCATCATGGACGGTGATCTCCAGCCCAGCGGCTGGATGTATCAGGTGCGCACCGACGAAGGCGTAAAGGGTTGGGTGACGGAGAAGCGTCTTCGCTTGAAGTTCTGACCCTCCACATTTTCTCTCACACGAGTACTCTACTGAGCAGACACATTCTCGCCTGTTCAGACGATCTCCCTGTGCTATAATCCGCCCGTTTTATATCCGTAGCCAAACCCACAGTATCGAGACGATTCCATGGCCACACTCACAGCGTTGATCTTTGACTTTGATGGGGTGATCGCGGACACCGAACCCTTCCATTTCGCCGGCTTTCGTCACACGCTGGCTGAGATCGGCATTAGCCTGGCTGAATCCGACTACTACGCCAACTACTTGGGGTACGATGATCGGGGCTGTTTTATCGCAGCGCTCACTGCGCACCAGCGCCCCACAGACCCAGCTGCCCTCGTACAACTGATGCAACGAAAATCCCATGCCTACTTAGAATCGGTGAAGAATCATCTGACCATTTTCCCGGGGGTGAGGGAGTTCGTGCGCGAGGCCGCCGCAGCCTACCCCTTGGCCATCGCGTCCGGCGCGCTCCGCCACGAGATCGACGTCATCCTTGAACAGGCAGGACTTCGAAAAGAATTTCTTCACATCACCAGCGCAGAAGACGTGACCAAAGGAAAGCCCGATCCGCAACCCTTTCTCCATGCCCTCAACGCGTTGAATCGACAATGCCGAGAGCAGGTCATCACCGCCGGATCCTGCTTGGTGATCGAGGACTCGATCCCTGGTATTCGCAGCGCGAAAACCGCCGGGATGAAAGTTCTCGCCATGGCGAACACACACACAGTCCAAGATCTGCATGAAGCCCATGCGGTCGCCAAGAGCCTTTCACAGGTTCGCCTCAGCGAACTCCGGGAACGCTTATGGCCGGCCGCATAAGAACCGAGTGGTATGAAAATCTGCTCTCTGCTTCCCAGTGCGACCGAAGTGATTGCCTTGCTCGGCTTGAGCGATGCCTTGGTCGGGATCAGCCACGAGTGCGACTACCCGCCATCGGTCAAGCGCGTGCCCGTCATGGTTGAACCGATGATTGCTCCTCATGGGCTGGCGAGTGCCGAGATCGACGGACAAATTGGTCAGCTTGTGGCGTCAGGACAACGACTCTATCGCCTGAAAGACCATTTGCTACGGCAGGCGCAACCCGATCTGATCGTATCCCAAGACCTCTGTCATGTCTGCGCTGTCACCCCTGCCCAACTACGCGACGCCCTTTGCTCCATGCCTCGGCAACCAACCGTCCTCACGTTGAACCCCGGTACGGTCCATGACGTGATCGACGACGTCATTCGGATCGGGGACGCCGCCGGTCGATCGAGGGAGGGCCACCGTCTCGCCACGCAATTGCGTGATCGGCTAGACGCCATCCGGACTCGAGTCCAGGACATCTCGCATCGCCCTCGTGTGGTCTGTATCGAATGGCTCTCTCCACTGTACGTCGCAGGCCATTGGGTTCCTGAAATGGTTCAGCTCGCCGGTGGCCAAGATGTCCTTGCACAACCTGGGAGCCCCTCGCGGGTTGTGACGTGGGACGAGGTCCTTGGCGCGGCTCCGGACATTCTCATCATCATGCCCTGTGGGTTTTCCGTTGAACGAACGCACACAGAGCTGTGTCAGATGAGGCAGCAACCGGGTCAATGGCGCCTTTCTCCTGCGTTGACAGAGCACACGTACCTGGTCGATGCCTCTTCCTATTTCAGCCGGCCAGGCCCTCGATTGATCGATGGCATCGAACTCTTGGCGGCCATTCTGCACCCGTTTGGTCACGAACAGATTCATGAATCCATGGCCTGTCGCCTTGGACCACTGCCGATTCACCAACACCCATGACTTCACACTCCGTTGCCGACGCGCAAGCCTACTGCACCGCTCTCACGAAGAAGAGCGGGAGTAATTTCTATTATTCCTTCCTCTTTCTTCCGAGAAAGCGGCGCGCCGCAATGTACACGGTCTATGCGTTCTGCAAAGAAGTCGACAACGCGGTGGACGAACCCCCGGCAGGAAGCAACCCCCAGGAGGAATTGCGGCTATGGCGGGCCGAACTCGACGCGGCCTACCGTGGCACGCCGACCTTTCCGGTGACCATGAGTTTGGCCGAGCATGTGAAACAGCTCTCAATCCCGCAGGCCTATTTTGATGAACTGATCAAAGGAGTCGAAATGGACCTCACGGCGTCACGGTACGCCTCGTTTCAGGATCTCTCACTCTACTGTTATCGTGTCGCATCGGTCGTGGGCCTGATCTGCCTTCATGTCTTCGGCCCCACATCGCCCAGAGCACAAGACTATGCCGTCAACCTCGGTATCGCATTTCAACTGACGAACATTTTACGGGACATCGGAACCGACGCAGCCCAAGACCGCATCTATCTTCCACAAGAAGACCTCGAGAAGTTTGGGTGCACCGATCAGACTATCCTCCAGCGTCAGGAGAACGACGCACTCCGCGAACTGTTTCATTTCGAAACCGCGAGAGCCCATGAGTACTACGTGAAGGCGCAGGCGGCGTTCGAAGACCTGCCTGCAAGCGACCAGCAGTCGCTGACGGTCGCTGAAATTATGCGCGCCGTGTATTTCAGAATTCTGAAAAAGATTGAGGAACCCAGGCATCGGATATTCGGCCCCCGCGCCCGTCTCGCCGCGAGTCGGCGGATGGCCGTGGCCGCCGGAGTGTGGTTCCGCTCTCGATCCTTGTGACATCCACTAGCTCTCAGTCCGTCGCGATTCTAGGAGGAGGCCCGGCCGGTCTCACTGCCGCCTACCGTCTCGCCCACCGCGGCGATCGAGTCACGATCGTCGATGGCCTCCCCCCTTCTGAAAGTGCCCTCACAGGCGAAGGCTCTCACAGCGACCCCGAACCCTTCACCATTCTCGGCTGCCATCACGCGACACACGCCTTGCTGCACTCGCTGCATTCCAGTACGCAGCAGCCTTCAGACATTGCCATCCCACTAGAATTTCGTCTCCCTGACGGCTCCCTCGCTCATTACCCGCGCACCTCCTTTCCCGCTCCTCTTCATACGTGGGCAAACCTCCTGAGATTTGCAGGCATCCCCTGGAAGGAACGATGGCTGTTGGCATCATGGATGGAACAGGTGTGGGAAGGCGATGCGCAGTTGCCTGCCGACCTGGAGCAACGCATCGCAGACGAATGGCTTGCTTCAATCGGGCAACGCGAGCAGACCCGCCGTGTCGTCTGGAATCCTCTCGCGCAATGGCTGACCGGGAATGATCTCTCCACAATGTCCGCCGATGCCTTCGTACGATCGATGAAACCTTTATTCCTCAGTACTCGCCCGGATAGTCGGATCTCTATCATGCAAGACTCGGTTCAGACCTGTTTTGTACAGCCGATCACCGAGGTATTGACCCAAGTTGGTGCCACCATCTTGCGCAATACCGAAGCTGTACAGCTCCGATACGAACAAGACCGCATCTCGGGCGTCCTGCTGCGGGATGGCTCACTGTTGCAAGCCGATTGGTATGTGGCAGCCCTGCCCCTGCATTACCTCACCCCCCTGTTACCAGAACGATGGCTGACCCGCTATGCCTACTTTCAACATCTCGTGGAATTGCAAACGATCGACCGTACAACCCTTCATGTGCAGGCCGAGCAACCCTGTGCCACCCCTCGCCTCGTCCTGCTGAGCGATACATACATTCACTCGGTACTTGTGACAGCCGCCACGCCTGACCGCACAGATTTTTCTCTCATTACGACCGACAGTCAGTTCGCGCAGGTGCAACCGGACTCACCTCTTGATGTCGCGATCCCTGACCTACTCAAATCATGGGGGCTCCTCACGCTTGAACGCAAGGTTGTCTCGACTCGCCATCGAACAGTTTCTCATGCCATCCTTTCACTCAAGCCTGGAACCAAATTACATCGACCCATCCAACGGAGTCCGATTGAGAACTTGCTGCTGGCTGGTAGTTGGACCGATACAGGGTGGCCTCCCAACCTCGAAAGCGCCATCGTCAGCGGCAACCGTTGCGCTGAAGAGATCGCGCGGTGATATGTTCGCTTGACGATCTGCTCGGAGTGCGAGTGCACAGCACGATCGGTGAATGAACCACACGGCTACAGCCAGTGATCTCCATTCCCGGAAACCGTGCAACGTGAGGCGTGAATGTGACACGAGGGTGAAGCGCGGAGCGGCGAAAACTCGGGGCGCGAGCGGGTAAGTACAGAGACCTGTTTGGTTGACCTGAGGAATACTTTACCGACCTGCCATTCGCAAATAGCACTGATCTTCGAACTGTTCGCCACGTAGATACTTTGCGATCACGATCCATTCAGCACGCCCATCCGTCAGACTGACGTATGCGCTCCCGTCCAGCATGAAGGGCTGGACGGCAAAGATCCCAGTCAATGGTGTCGGGCTCACTCCTGTTTCCGCAATAGGAATCTGCGTCAAGGGATAGGCCCCGCCAGTCCGTTCGAATTTATCAGGCGTCGCCAGCAGTGGCGACAGGTCCTGCCAATTGGCTTGCTCAAGTACCGCACTATCGGTAGGAAACTTGTAGAAACTGTCGCTCGGACTCCCCTTCATACAGAACGTCGACTTGATGACCAAATCCGGTTGCCCATCATTATCCAAATCAAACGTCGCCTGATTGAGACCCGAACAGTGCCTCGCCTTTGGCCCTTGCCCCTTCAGTTCTACTGGCTTCCAGACAATCTGCCGAAAGATCTCTTGCTGGTACCGCAACCGCCATCGATCATCCACATCCTCACGAAAAGCTTCCAGCACTTTTGCGCAGAGCTTGCTGTCCATGCCAGCAACAAGTTGATATCCTCGCTCACCAGCCCAGGCCATGCCTACGCTCATCATGAAGAGGAAGACGCCGAATACAAGCCGTTTCATGAATGACATGCTTTCCCTCCTTTGACCCCTCTCACACTTGGCAATGCGTGCAACTATTGTTCCCACGTTTCTCATCCATTGACAAGAAAAGTCTGCCCGCCTAAAATCCGTTCAACTTTTCAACTGCTCCACTTCCTATCATGTCCCTGCTCGAACTCAGCACGTCTCTGCACAACTGCCAGCGCTGCAAGCTAGCCAAGCTGGGCCGTAGCCAGGTGGTGTTCGGCGTCGGAAATCCGCACGCGACTGTGATGTTTGTAGGGGAAGCGCCTGGTTTCTATGAAGACCAGCAGGGGGAACCGTTCGTCGGGGCGGCAGGAAAACTCTTGAACGATCTCCTGCAATCGGCGGGATTGTCACGCAGCGATATCTATATCGCCAATGTGATCAAATGCCGCCCCCCAAATAACCGCGATCCGGAACCGGATGAAGTTGAGACGTGCAAACCGTTTCTGATGCAACAGATCTCGATGATCCACCCGAAACTGGTCTGCACGTTAGGAAATTGGGCGACGCAAACATTGCTGGAACGGAAAGTAGGAATTACAAAAGTTCGCGGCCAGGCCTTCTACTTGAAAGACTTCGTCCTCTTCCCCTTGCTACACCCCGCCGCAGCCTTGCACCAAGCCAGCATGCTCGAACCGCTTCGTGAGGACTTCAAGAAGCTAAGAGAGTTTCTGGATCGCCAGGCGAAACCGGTCAACCCCACGGACACCGCAACAGTCGCTCCCCCGCTCCAGATCGACCCGCCTCAACCAGCACAGATGGAACTGTTTTGATAGACCCGCGGAAGGACAGCATCTCACTGCAGGAACCAGTATTCGCGAAACGACCTTACGACTTTCCCGCCTTCGCAGAAGAGGCGGAATCCGGATCCGTCGCCGACTCACCTTCCATCACGATTGGTTTTTCTTCCTCCGGCACATCGAACCACGACACGAGCATCTCGTCCCACCAGGCTTCGTCGATCTCTTTCCCGGGATCGCTGCCGAGAAACACGACATCGTTCTTCGTGATGTCGGGGCCGACCAGCTGAGGCTGGAACTTCGCTCGTTCGACGATTTCTTTCGTGGCGTATCCTCCGACAATCCAGGAATCAGGATCGGCCCGACGAGATTTGTAGGCCTTGAGGCCAATCTTGAGATACATGAAGATCTGTTGCTGGATAGCGTCGCCTACCCCTGACTGCGGGAGACTGAGCGTCTTCTCGATCTTCTTGCGCCAATGCCGGTCGTCGTAACGCGACGTGACTAACTGAAGCATGGTCTTTCCTACATCGGCATCGAGCGACATGGCGCTTGTGACTCCCTTTACGCTGCCAGGTGCTGCTTAAAAAACGCTTTCGCGCGCGCCCACGCATCCTTCGCCGCCTCCGGACGATACACGCTCGGATCGTTGTCACGAAAGAAAGCATGGGGCGCGCCGGGATAGGTCTTAATCTCTCCGGGCTTATTGTACTTCTTCAGCGCCGCCGCAAGCCGCTGCACGTCCGCCTTAGTAATCCAGCCATCGTCTTCGCCATAGATATAGAGAATCGGACCTGCGAGTTTCTGCAGTGGGGTGTCAGGATTGGGTACCTGTCCATAAAATGGCGCAGCGGCTTTGATGTCGGCGTTGACGCAGGGCAACATCAAGGCATAGGACCCACCCATGCAGAACCCAGTGACACCAATTCGTTTCGCATCGACTTCCGGGACGGTCTTGAGATACGTCACTGTCGCATTCAAATCCGCCAGACCATCGTCTTGTTTGAGGCTATTCATCAACTTGCCTGCTTCCCCTGAGTCTGTTGTCAGCGCATTACCCAAACGGGAGTAGAGATCCGGAGCTATGGCCACATACCCCTCTGCCGCGTAGCGCTTCGCAATGTCCTTGATATGGTCGGATAGCCCAAACCATTCCTGGACCACGATGATGGTTGGACGTTTCTCCTTCGTCTGTGGAGCTGCCACATAAGCGCGAATGGCCACGTTCCCGCTCGGATACTGGACCAGCGTTTCTCTGATTGACTCGGCCATAAGGCACCTCCGCGCACAAAGTGCGAGTTGTAAGTTCTTAGTTTTTAGTTTATTAGTTCGTCGCCCCGAACTCACAACTCAAAATTAAAAACTCAAAACTGTTTTATGCCGCGGTTCGCGGCTAGCTGCCTGCCACCATCATCTCTGTAATCTTCACAGTCGGACTGGCGATGCGTCCGCGGAACACGAGATCGCTGCCGATCATCTCCAGGCCTGCAAACATGGCTTTCAGATTGCCTGCAATCGTAATCTCCTCGACGGGATAGGCCAACTCGCCGCCTTCGATCCAAAACCCGGAAGCCCCTCGTGAGTAATCACCGGTGACCATGTTGATGCCGAAACCGATGAGGTCTGTGACATACAGACCCTGCTTCACGGTCTTGATAATGTCTTGCGCCGTCTTCGTCCCAGGCGCGAGATAGAAATTCGTGGGACCAACCGATGGATTCTCCCCGACGCTGCGCGAGGCGTTGCCGGTCGAGGCCAAGCCGAGCTTTCTTCCTGAATAGGTATCGAGCAGGTAGCTCTTCAATACCCCTCGCTCCACCACTGTCGTCTTCCTGGTCGGCAGACCTTCGCCGTCGAACGGTCGAGAACCCAGTCCTCCGACCACTCGTCCATCGTCATAGACCGTGACATATTCAGGGGCCAGCGGTTTATCCAGTTGGCCGGCCAAGAACGACGCTCCTTTGTAGAGTGAATACCCCGACACCGCGCTGCAGAGATTCCCCATGAGACTTCCAGCCGTCTCGGGATCGAATATGACAGGAACTCGTTGAGTGGCCACCTTCTTCGCTCCCAGCTTTCGAACCGTCCGCCGCGCCGCTTCCAGCCCCACCGCCTCCGGAGAATCCAGCTTGGCGAATTTCCGTTGCACGGCGTACCAGGAGTCGCGTTGCATGGCCCCGGTCTCCGGGTCCGTGGCGACGGGCGATGCCGACATTGAGAAACTCGAACTCTGGTACTCTCCCAGGAAACCGTGACTGTTGCCCAACACGACGCGCCCCGAGGAGGAGTCGAAGTCACCCCCTTCAGAATTCGTTACGCGCTCATCCGTAGACATGGCGGCAGCCTCGACCCGTTTGGCCAAATCGATCTGCTGTTCCGTATTCAGTCTGGTGGGATCGTAGAGATCCAACTCCGGCTTCTCCCCCGCCATCTGATCTTCCGCCGGCAAGCCGGACACCTGATCTTCCACGACTGCCTTCGCCAGCGTGCAGGTCTCGTCAACCAATCGATTCAAGGAGTCCGCTGAAAAGTCTGAGGTGGAGGTGCTGGCAGAACGTTTCCCGACGAACACACGCAAGCCGAGATGCTTCTCCCGCGCTTTCGTCAGGCGATCGACGGCACCCAGCCGGACTTGCACAGAAAAGGTTTCGCCGTCGGCAACAATGATGTCCGCTTCAGTCGCCCCACTGCGCTTCGCCTTGGCCAAGAGATCCATCGCGAGCTGGCTATATCCATCGCGCTGCTGTAGGTGCTGATTCATTCCTGCGTCCCGCCCACGGTGATTTCGTCGATTCGAATCGTAGGCAGACCGACACCTACCGGAACAGACTGCCCTTCCTTGCCACAAGTACCAATGCCCTCGTCGAGCTTGAGGTCGTGCCCCACCATCGAAACTTTGGTGAGAATCTCTGGTCCGCTGCCGATCAATGTCGCACCCTTGACAGGCCTCGTCACCTTCCCCCCTTCGATCAAGTAGGCTTCGCTGGCGGAAAATACGAACTTCCCGTTGGTGATATCCACCTGCCCGCCACCGAACGATACGGCGTACAACCCGCGATCGACTGAGCGGATGATCTCCTCCGGGTCGGAGGCTCCGGCTAACATAAACGTATTCGTCATTCTTGGCAGCACCACACTTTGGTAACTCTCTCGCCGCCCGTTGCCGGTCACGGGAATGCCCATCAGACGCGCATTGAGTTTATCGGTGATGTAGCCGCGCAAAATCCCGCGCTCGATCAGCACCGTACGACCGGTCGGAGTCCCTTCATCATCCATGTTGAGCGAACCCCGCCGGCCCGGCAACGTTCCATCATCGACAATCGTACAGACGTCCGACGCCACCCGTTTACCGAGAAGGTGAGAGAATGCTGAGGTTTTCTTGCGGTTGAAGTCCGCTTCCAGACCATGGCCAATGGCTTCATGCAGCAAAATCCCCGGCCAGCCTCCGCCCAGCACGACCGGCATGACACCCGCCGGGGCTTCGATGGCGGACAGGTTGAGAATCGCGGCACGTGCCGCCTCTCGTGCATAACTCAGATACCGGTCGCCTTCGTGATAGAACTCAAACCCGACACGGCCACCACCGCCGAACGAGCCGGCTTGGCGTTGACCGTTCTCCTCGGCGATACAGGTGACCTGCAGTCTCGAAAGCGGTTGCACATCTCCGATCAGCGTGCCGTCCGAGGTGGCGACCATCACCACCTTATATTCCGTGTTAAACGAGGCCATGACATTCTTGATACGCGGGTCGTACCGGCGCGCTTCGGCATCGATGGCATTCAAGAGGGATACGCGGGCCGCTGTGGCAACTTCGGCTTGTGCCCGTTCGATCGGGTAGAGATCTCGTGTCGGGCGTTGGCCTACGGGCACCGGAACCGCTCCGGTCCCACTCGGTGAATTGGCAATGTAGCGGGCTGTATCAGCGGCCAGTTCGAGATCCTTCTTCGTCAGCTCGTCGGAATAGGCAAAACCGGTTTTTTCCCCCGCCGTCGCTCGCACTCCCACGCCCTGCGACACACTCTTCGTCGCACGCTTGACGAGGGATTCCTCCATCGAGACGGACTCGGACACACAGCATTCAAAGTAGAGATCGGCATAGTCGACATCGCGAACTTTGACTCGACCGAGCGCCCCAAGGACCTCGCCTTCGGTCAAACCAAAGGACGTTAACTGAACAAGTTCACCCATGGTATACGAATCCTCACGACGGTTAGCTTGCGGACTGAGGGAGGAGTATAGCCGATCGCTTTCCACAGGCGCAACGACGATTCATCCAACTCATCGCTTTTACAGGACTTTTATGAAAATTTGTTTGACATTCGTCACACTCACCAGTAGACTTTGGCCACCTACCGCAGCATCCTGTGAGAAGGGATCTATACCAACCCCACTCTTTATGGACACAAAGGACTCGTCGGCAGTGGATCAGCTATCCATAGAAGAGCTTGTCACAAAACTTGAACCCGACCTCTTACCCAAGCACATCGCCATCATTATGGATGGCAATGGCCGCTGGGCAGAATTGCGTAGCCTCCCCCGCATTGCCGGTCACCGGGAAGGGATCAAGTCCGTCCGGGAAATGATCACGGTCTGTTTGGAACGGGGCATCCACGCCCTGACAATTTACGCGTTTTCACAAGAGAATTGGAAACGCCCTGTTCAGGAAATCTCGTCACTTATGGGCCTGCTTGAATACTACCTTTCAACGGAACGATCCAAACTCATTGAGCAGGGTGTCCGGTTACGTACGATCGGACGGCTCGACTCCCTCCCGGCCTCCGCCCTCCAATGGGTTCGGGCCGCCGAACAGGAAACAGCCCATCTCGACAAGCTGCATCTCACCGTCGCCCTCAGTTACGGTGGCCGCGCTGAGATCGTGGACGCGGTGCGTGATCTCCTTCACGAAGCGCAAGACGGAAAGCTGCAACCGGACGATGTGGATGAGTCCCGTATCCAACAATATCTCTACACCCATGACTTGCCCGACCCCGACTTACTCATTCGAACCAGCGGCGAAACAAGAATCAGTAATTTTCTCCTTTGGCAACTCGCCTACACCGAGCTCTATTTCACCCCGACGCTGTGGCCCGACTTCCGTCGCCGTGAACTCTTGCTGGCCTTGCTGGAATACCAGAGACGTGAGCGTCGATTCGGTCGCGTCCTCAGTGCCATTTCGTCATAGTGGCCGAGCTCAACCTCCCCATGCAGGAATATAAAACCACCGGCCAACAGCAGGCTGAGCCCGCGCCCACGGCGGCGCCCCGATTCGATCCTCGTCGAATCTATACCATTCTGGTCCTCGCTCCACTCGTGTATGCCGTCATTCGCTACCTCCCACCCCTCGCATTTTCCGGTGTCGTGGTACTGGCGGGAGGGCTCGCACTCTTCGAGTTCTACCGATTATGTTTCGGTGGCCGCAGCCACTCCTGGCTGGTAGGGATCGGCCTGATAGGATTCGCCGCTCTGATTCTCGAAACACACTGGCCGGACATCCTCGTTCCAACCCTCCTTGCGACACTGGTCGGCATTATTTCTGTCCCGCTACTGAGCCGCGCTCCCCTGGAACAGAGCCTGAGGGATGGCGCCCTGACCTTATTCGGCGTACTCTACCTAGGCCTCACACTCGGCGCACTCTCAATGACCAGGCTCCTGCCTCAGGGTGAATGGCTGATCTTTTTTCTCCTGCTGGTCACCTGGGCATCCGATACCGGCGCCTATTATGTCGGCACACTGTACGGGCGACATCGGCTGGCCCCCACGATTAGTCCCAAAAAAACTGTGGAGGGCTTGGTCGGCGGTTGGTTTGGTGCCATACTCGTCGCGTATGCAGCTCGTTGGTGGTTTCTCCCTGAATTGTCCAATCTCGACTGTCTGATCTTGGCTACCCTGCTGACGATCACGGGTCTTTGGGGCGACCTAACCGAATCGGCCATGAAACGCAGCGTTGGCATGAAGGACTCCGGCGGGATACTGCCGGGCCACGGAGGCATGCTCGACCGTCTGGACAGTCTCTTGTTCACCGCCCCCGTCTTCTACTACTATGTCACGATGGTGAGTCGGCTACGAGTCATCGAGTGAAGGAGTCCCTATGAAAACGATCGTCATCCTCGGGTCAACTGGATCGATCGGCACCAGCACCTTAGATATTGTGGACCGGTTCCCCGAAGAGTTCCGGGTGGCAGGACTGACTGCCGGCAGCAACGATGAGAAACTCGAGGAGCAGATCCGCCGCTTCAAACCCCGTCTGGTGGCCCTATCGGATGTTTCCGCTGCCGCCAGGCTCCGGCAGCGTTGTACTGAACTGCCTGTCGAAATTTTGGCTGGAGAAGAAGGATTGATTCAGGTCGCTTCTGCGCCTGAAACGGAACTTGTCATTTCCGCCATCGTCGGTGGAGCCGGTCTCGTGCCCACCCTTGCGGCGATCCGAAGCGGAAAGCAAATCGCCTTGGCCAATAAAGAACCGATGGTCATGGCGGGTAAACTGATGCAGGACGAAGCGCGACGACATGGCGTTCGTATCTTCCCAGTCGATAGCGAACACAGTGCGATCTTCCAATCGTTAGAAGGCCATCGCAAAGAGGATGTCCGCCGACTGATCTTGACGGCGTCAGGAGGAGCACTTTGGACCCTGGGCCGGGAGGAGCTTCAGGACGTGACAACTGAGCGGGCACTTCAACATCCCAATTGGAAGATGGGCGCCAAAATTACGATTGATTCCGCCACCCTCATGAACAAAGGGCTCGAAGTCATTGAAGCCCGATGGCTCTTCGATATTCCGGAGTCCCAGATCGAAGTCATGATCCATCGGGAAAGCATTATTCATTCTCTGGTAGAATATGCAGATCGTTCAATGATCGCGCAATTGGGATTGCCGGATATGCGAACACCTATTTCCTATGCAATGAGATATCCGGGGCGTATGCCGCTGGATCTGCCCTCGTTGGATCTGACGGAGATCGGGACGTTGACGTTTTGCAAGCCGGATCACGACCGGTTCCCTTGCTTGAGTCTCGGCTATGAATCCCTACGGATCGGCGGCACGATGCCGGCCACCATGAATGCGGCAAATGAAATCGCGGTCGAGGCATTCTTGAACGGAGGTATCCGGTTCACCGACATTGCGGAAATCATTCACAGCACGATGGAAACTCACACCACCAAAGACGTCGAGACGTTGGAAGACGCGCTGGAAGCGGATCGTTGGGGCCGAGAGAAAGCCGAATCTTTGGTTGTGGCGTTGACACGCTAGGTCTATACGAAGGAGCTTATACTGTGTTCACGGCATTTACCTGGTCCCCCGATACCGTCTGGTTGCTCTTGCAGAAAACTTGGTGGTTCCTGATCGTTCTGGGCGTATTAGTCGCGTTCCATGAACTTGGGCATTTCTTGGCCGCTCGCTGGGTCGGCGTCAGAGTCCTCAAGTTTTCTCTTGGATTCGGACCGAAGCTCTTCGGCCGAAAAATGGGCGAAACGGAATATCTCCTCTCGGCCATTCCTCTCGGTGGCTATGTAAAGCTATTCGGCGAAGATGAGACCGAGGCGACCACACAAGAAGATCGTGCGCGGTCGTTTGCACACAAAGGGTTGTGGGGCAAAGTCTTGATTGTCGCCGCAGGACCTGGGTTTAACTTCATTCTGGCGTATTTTATTTTTGCCGGATGGCTCGCGACCGGAGCGCCGCTCTTTGTGCCCACGTTCCAGGATCTCACCCCCGATATCGAAGCGATGGCTCCCGGCTCTCCAGCCGATACCGCAGGTATCCGAATCGGAGATCGTGTCAGTCGTGTCAACGGGCAGGACATCTCGACTAAAAATGAGCTTTTCGACGCCGTGGCGAAAAGCAACGGGCAGCCGCTGATGCTGGAGATCAAACGAGGCGAGCAGATCAAAACACTGACGATCACGCCCACAAAGACCCCCGGACCTCAAGCCTCAGCACAAGAGCCCGGATACTACCTGGGTGTTGAAGAAACACCGCCCCTCGTCACGTCAGTCATGCAAAGTTCTCCGGCAGCAAAAGCCGGGCTTCAAGCCGGAGACCATGTGGCCACCATCGACGGCCAGACGATCCATACTTGGTCCCAGATGACCGGTATCGTAAAAGAAAATCCCGACCACGCGCTCCAGGTGGAGGTCTTGCGAGAGGGGCATCGCGTCTCGCTGACCGTGACGCCCTCTGCTGAAAAAGCAACGGTCAACGGCCAGTCGGTCGAAGTTGGCAAGATCGGCATCTCAGGACCAGGCCGTTCGATTATGCGCTCCAGTACCCCTTTGCTGTCGCTCTATGACGGCTTGGGTGCCACGTGGGGCTGGACCGAGCTGACCGTCATCGGCCTCTATAAGATGATCGTGGGGGACATCTCCAGTAAGAACATCGGTGGCCCGCTGACGATCGCCAATATTTCCGGAGAAGCCGCTGCGCAGGGGGCCTCAAGTGTGGTCTTTCTCATCGCCATTCTGAGCATCAATCTGGGCGTCCTCAATTTGCTCCCCATTCCCATTCTCGACGGCGGCCATCTGTTGTTCTTCTTGATTGAAGGCATCCTCCGGAAACCCCTTGGCGAACGCCAGAGAGAAATCGCGCAACAAGCCGGCCTCGTGCTCTTAGTGGGCGTCATGATCTTTGCGTTTTGGAACGACCTTGAACGGATCTTCTTGCGGTAGATAATGCGCCAGAAAGTCCGAATGTTGAACGCCGTCATATCCGCACAACATTTCTTCGCTCACCGGCACATCAGACATGATGACGTTCGGACCTGATGGTTTTTTGATCTTTCTCACAGAATCATGCGGACCTCCCAAGTCTTAATCCCTACATTGCGAGAAGATCCTGGCGAAGCGGAAACCGTCAGCCATACGCTCATGCTCCGAGCCGGTCTGATTCGCAAGGTGGCGGCTGGTATCTACACATATCTCCCCCTCGGTCTCCGGATCATTCGAAAGGTCGAACAGATCATTCGTGAGGAGATGAACCGGGCTGGAGCCCAAGAACTGCTCATGCCCGTTGCCTCTCCCGCAGAGTTGTGGCGAGAAACCGGCCGATGGAATTTCTACGGCAAGGAATTGATCCGCTTCAAGGATCGCCACGAGCGCGAGTTCTGCTTGGGACCGACCCATGAGGAAGTGATCACCGACCTATTCAGACGTGAAGTCCGCTCCTATCGGCAGATGCCGCTGAACTTCTATCAGATCCAAACAAAGTTTCGAGATGAAATCCGTCCCCGCTTCGGACTCATGCGAGGACGTGAGTTCATTATGAAAGACGCCTACAGTTTTGATCAGGACGAAGCAAGCGCCAGGCTCAGCTACCAGAAGATGTACGATGCCTATACTCGCATCTTTACGCGATGCGGCCTTACCTTCCGAGCCGTGGAAGCCGACACCGGCCTAATCGGTGGTAGCTCATCTCATGAGTTCATGGTACTCGCCGAAACAGGCGAGAACACCATCGTGTACAGCGATACCGGCACCTACGCCGCCAACGTCGAACAAGCCGAGGTGCTGCCTCCTACTGATGTGGACACCGAAACCCCTCGTCCTCTGCGCACCGTCCACACGCCTCTCTGCCGGACAGTCGAAGAGGTCACAAGATTCTTGAACGTCTCCCCTACGCACCTCGTGAAAACGCTGCTCTATTCGACAGGGAAAGACACGGTCGCCGTATTGATCCGGGGAGACCATGAGGCGAATGAGATCAAGATTCAACGGCTCCTGCGAGTGACTGAACTTGAACTCGCCACTTCCGCCGTCGTCGAGCAAGTCACCGGCGCACCGGTAGGATTTTCCGGTCCCGTTGGTCTGAAACACGTTCGGATTATTGCCGACCACGCGGTCAAAGTCTTGCGCAACGTCGTCATCGGCGCCAATCAGATCGATACGCACTATGTCGACGCGAATTGGGATCGTGACTTTCACGTCGAGCAGTTTGCGGATCTCCGCAGCGCCCGCTCAGGAGATCCGTCACCGAGAAAAGACGGGACACTGAAGACGACGAAAGGCATCGAGGTCGGACATGTCTTCATGCTCGGCACCAAATACAGTGAAGCCATGAAGGCCTCCTTCCTCGATCTTCATGGCAAAGAATGTCTCGCCGTCATGGGATGCTACGGCATCGGCGTCGGACGCACCGCCGCGTCTGCGATTGAACAGAACCACGACGCGAAGGGCATTATCTGGCCCTTCCCAATCGCGCCGTTCCATGTGCATCTCCTCCCGCTCACCCAATCAGCGCAGACCGCTCAGGTCACCGCGCAGCTCTACAATGAACTGCAGGCGGCAGGGCTCGAAGTACTCTGGGATGATCGAGACGAACGAGCGGGCGTGAAATTCAACGATGCGGACCTGATGGGAGCTCCTTTCCAAGTCGTTGTCGGGGACAAAGGCCTCGCAGAAGGAGTGGTGGAGGTCAAAACTCGAAAGGACGGGGTCAAACTCAAGCTGCCTCCGGCGCAAGTCACCGCTCACCTGATTCACACACAAGCAGGTTGAACACCCTACCGCATGTCAACGACTTCATCCCTATCGTCACGCTCGTAACCATCTCAGTCTGAAACCGCCTTTTCCTTGCCTTCCAATCGTGATCAGCTAGACTGAGCTTCAATCGCTGCTTCAAGGTACGGTGGCCACGTGGATCATGCACGCTCTTCGTTGAGCATACGGATCCGGCAATGGCCTTCGTAGTCGATGGCCAGGAGCCCATGTAATGCAAGCCAATCCCATCCCGCAAAACCTTCAGGAACTTCAGCAGAAAGTGGCGTTCGCCGAGAACGTCAAGCGCATCACGGACCAAATCCATGCAGCCAGCGATCTAGACCATATTCTCCTCGATCTGCGCAAGGAAGTCCTCAGCATATTCGATGCCGAAGACCTCACCATCTTCGCGTTCGATCCGGAGAAGAAAGAAATTTTCTCCAAAATCCCCCACATCGACAGCGTCGAGGAAATCCGCATTCCCATTACCGAACAAAGCTTGGCTGGGTTCTGCGCAAAGTATCTCCGCCCAGTGAGCATTGCCGACGCCTATAACATCGCCGAGCTGCAAGGCGTCCATCCCTCACTCGTCCACGACACATCCTATGACAAACGGACTGGGTTCAAAACCAAGCAGGTCCTGACCTACCCGATCGTGGCGGACAACAAGTATTTGATGGGTGTCTTCCAACTCCTCAACAAAAAGAGCGGCCCACGGTTTACAAGAAAAGATGAAGAGTCCGTCGCGGAGATTGCAAAGGCCCTCGGCATCGCCTTCTTTAATCTCCGCAAGATCTCGAAGAAAAACCCAACCAAGTTCGATCGTCTGGTCACGAACAACCGCATTACTCAGAACGAATTGGACCAGGCGATTGCCGAGTCACGGAAAGGCATGTCGGACTTCGAGAGCATCCTGATTGAGAGGTACAAGGTACCGAAACTCGATATCGGCAAGTCGCTCGCCCTGTTTTACAAATGTCCCTACATCGAGTACAGCGATCGAACAATTGTCGATGTCGAACTCCTGAGAAACCTGAATGTAGACTACCTCAAGAAAAACCACTGGATGCCCCTCAAGCGGGACCGAACCGCCATTGAGATTTTGACGGATGACCCCGGCGATCTCGATCGCGTGGCGGATATTAAACGGACGTTCCCCGGCCTGAACATTCGCTTTGCGATCAGCCTCCGCCGTGATATCGCCCAGTTCCTCGGCTCCGCCACAGGACAGGGAGACACCGGAAGTACACGAAAGTTAGATGAAAACGTCTCCGACATTCTCGGCGAACTTGTCAATGAAGCCCAAGAAGCGGCGGTGGAAGATGCCGGAGGGGGGCTCGACGAAAATGACAATGCCATCGTTCGCTTAGCCAACCAGATCATCGCCGATGCCTATCGGCAAGGCGCCTCCGATATTCACGTTGAACCCTACGGCGAAAAGCGCGAAACGCTTGTTCGCTTCAGGGTCGACGGCGACTGTTTCGAATACATGAAGATTCCGCAAAGCTATCGGCGCGCCATCGTGTCGCGTCTAAAGATTATGGCCAGCCTCGACATCGCGGAACGGCGGAAACCCCAGGACGGCAAGATCAAATTTAAGCTGTCCGAGAACAAGGAAATCGAATTGCGCGTCGCGACGATTCCCACTGCCGGATTCAACGAAGACGTGGTCATGCGTCTGCTCGCGGCCAGCGAACCGCTGCCCCTCGACAAGATGGGTTTCTCGGACAGGAATCTCGCAGCCATCAAGGTGATCGCCGCAAAACCCTATGGCATCATTCTCTGCGTCGGACCAACCGGCTCAGGAAAAACGACAACCCTCCACTCTGTCCTCGGATTCATCAACACCCCTGACTTGAAGATCTGGACGGCGGAAGACCCGGTCGAAATTACACAGTATGGGCTCCGGCAGGTTCAAGTTCTGCCAAAAATCGACTTCACGTTTGCCGCTGCCATGCGCGCGTTTCTTCGGGCCGACCCAGACGTGATCATGGTCGGTGAAATGCGAGACAAAGAAACGGCTGATATCGGCATTGAAGCCTCATTGACCGGACACCTCGTTATGAGCACACTCCACACAAACAGCGCGGTGGAAACCGTCACCCGGCTTCTCGATATGGGCTGCGATCCGTTCAGTTTTGCCGATGCCATGTTGGGAGTCCTTGCCCAGCGCCTAACACGCCGGATTTGCAAGGATTGCAAGGAACAGTACGTTGGAACGGCCATAGAATACGAGGAAATCCGCCAGGGTTATGGACCTGAACATTGGGATAAGCTCGGCATCCCACAAGACAATACCTTCCGCCTGACCCGTGGAAAAGGATGTGAAACCTGCAATCGCACTGGGTTTAAGGGACGCGTAGCCATCCATGAGTTGCTTCTGGGATCGGACAAAATCAAACGCATGATTCAGATGAAGGCGAGAACTGAAGAGATGCTGTCCACTGCCCTTGAAGAGGGAATGACCTCGCTCCTGCAGGATGGAGTTCAGAAAGTCCTACTTGGCCAGACCACGTTCAAGGAAGTCAAAGCAGTGGCCATCAAGTAATCGGCTCAAAGAACACAGGTCAATTCAGAATCGAGTTTCATTGCCGCAGTCTGACCCACCTAACAGAGACTAATCCAAAGCTGAACCCCCAGGTTCAGTGAGGCCGGACTCATAGTGTTCGCACCATCCAATAAAAAATCGGGTACAACCCCGGCCCGGCGGGATCAACAGCCAACCACTGTTGCAAACCGATGCATACACACGAATAGACGAGCACTCCCCTTCAAGCACGACACGACGTGAGAATGACGGGACGTGGCGACGAATGGGCGGGGTCTACGCGGCAGTCGTTGAAACGACCGCCACGTACTTTTTCAGGCGATTCTGTGCAGCAGAAGATAGTTCCGTGAAAGCCAGGCCAAAGAATTGATCCTTCGCCCACTTCACGGTCGCGACAGCGATATCGGCAGGCTTGATTTGCTTGGGAAGACGCAGGCTCAACGTGATTTCATCCCCTGGTTTGATCTCAGCCTGCGTGCTGACACGGGCGCCACGTATCGAAAGATCATAGACCAGGCCCAAGCCGATCCCAGGCCTCCGCAACCAACGACGTGATTGGCAATAAGATAGGGCACAGACAAAAGGAGCAGAGACACGGACACGAGGATGTTGGCGAAATCTATTTAGAACAGAGGATCGATGCGAGGTCTGTACCATACGAGCGCCCCTACCATGTTTCCAGCGTACATCAGAACGCACTTTTCGCAAATACAATTTCACAATCACACCAATTGAATCGTCATACGAAGAAGAACTCATCCACCAAGCCAACCACGAACGCTGCCTAAACGCAACACTCACGGGCTAACCGGAACATTCCTCATCGATCCTCGGATCATTGTCAATGACTCGATCAGCGTTTGGCATACTAATGAATAAGGCCGCTGAATTTTGACGGGTTCCGTTTCCGACGACCAATGTATCCTGCGCATGCGACACACTACATGCGAACAACCGCTCGCCAGCGTCGTCATCAACACAGACCGATGGCCATCTTTACATAAAAAGTATATAATTAGCTAAATACCCTATTTGACTCTCGCCATGGCCCATGGTACTTTATACCGTTGAATGAGCTGGCAGTAGCCTTCGCGCGGTTCAAATCACATTGATTAGCGCGATTTTCGGCAGTAGACGTGCTCATACGTTCCATCACTTACTGCACTGAAACGTCCGGCAGGAAGATGGACGACGTGAATTGGGCAGGATCCATCCGACCCCTTCATCTCCTTCGAGTGTTTTCCCACGTTGGAGATGCCGAGTTCTATAAAGGAGCAGGTATGAAGCTATCCACTGGCTGGCGAGCCGACAAGACGAGAAAAAACAGAGCACGAGCGACGCGCAAACCAAAAATCCGATGGGAGGTGCTCGGCCTTCCTGGTCCTATTGACACCAACCAGACGACCTCAATGGAAGATATCCGTCGGCAAGTGTCGAGCATGGCGAGCCGTGGGTTCGGCCAGGGCACTCGTTCCCGCACGGCCGAACGGGAATCCAAGACCGCTAACCATGTTCCCGATTCAAGCAGCAAAAGACGCCGTGAGGCCACGGAGTCGTCGTAATCATCATCGTAGAGAGGTAGGACCCTATAAACAGCAGGCGTTCGGGAGCTGAATTCGAGCCGCGACGCAAAGGAGGGCGCCATCGGACGAGCAGGAAAAACAACCATCGCAAAACGAGACCGAGAGAAAGCGAAACAAGTTCAGCGGCGTGAGAAAGACGCCCGCCGAGAACAGCGCAAGACCGAGAAGCCCGTTCGCCCTCAGAATATAGAGGGGGAAGATCCCGATCTGGCAGGGCTTCAGTGGGGCCCGCAAGAGCCACTCTATTAGGGATAGCGAGCCTCCTATGTACTTCACTCCCGCCCTTATGTCGCTCTCACAAAACGGTCACCGCCAAAGACTGCTTGCAGTTGTTGGGTGACCACACGGCGATACTCGCCCTTTTGTTTCACCATGAGCACGACACCATCCGCATCAGTCAGGACCAACAAATCGTCCTCAATGGCAAGTGTCCGGTCAGGATCTCCGATATTAATGCGATACTGCGTCCGGCTATCCGGATTTCGGCCAGAGCCGACTACCAATTCCGTCAATCCGTCGATAATGCCTTCGCGGCCGTCCTCTCGAAACCTGACCTTCGTGCCATCAGGAATTCTCACCCATCTCTTCCCCGTGTGCAGCCCCTCAGCCTTTGGCTTTGTCACAATGATACCCTCTGATCCTTCATATCTTTGTACCTGTCAGTCGATACCCGTCGCCGACAGTCACCCTAGCTGTTAGACTCCGTCCTGAGAAGCCTGGCTCCCCTCCGGTGTTGTGGAGAACTCGGCTGATGCTGGCTTCGGTCCTCGCCTGGACGGCCCCACCGCTGACGATCACCTCTGGAACGTTCAGCCCCACCCCGAACATGCGGACGGTCATTGGGGCGAGGGCTTCCCTCTGCCAACGGCACAGCATGCCCCAACAACGTTTCGATCGCGCACAGCTGGTCACGTTCCTCGAAGGTCACGAAACTGGTAGCTTGCCCTGTCATCTTCATCCTGGCCGTCCGTCCAATACGATGAATATAGTCCTCCGGACAATTCGGCAAATCGTAATTCACCACGTGGCCGATATTTGCCACATCAATCCCTCGGGCTGCAATGTCCGTCGCGACGAGAATTTTGACCTGTCCTCGCTTAAATCCATCGAGAGCACGGAGGCGCTGGGGCAGACTTCGGTCTCCGTGGATGACCGCGACGCGATGACCAGCCTGTTCAAGCGCCTGGCCAAGTCGATCGACCCGGCTCTTTGTCCGAGCGAATACGAGGACAGTCCCGCGTTCCGCTTCCAACAACGCCACTAACAACTTCGTCTTCTCTTGAGGAGTCGTATGATGCAACGCTTGGGTCACACCGTCAGCCGTCGTCGAGGAAGGTGTCACCATCACGCGAACGGCGCCGTTCAGGCTAGTTTGAACCAGATGGGTGACATCCGTCTGAATCGTAGCGGAAAAGAGTAACGTCTGTCGCTCCACAGGCAACGCGTCAAGAATCTGATTAATCTGTGGAGCAAATCCCATATCGAGCATACGGTCGGCTTCATCGAGCACCAGGATTTTAATCGGAGCCAAATTGATCGTCCCGTTCCACATGTGGTCCAGCAACCGACCCGGTGTGGCAACCAGAATATCGGGCCGTTGGCGTAATCCTCTAATTTGTGCCTGCATATCGCTCCCCCCAACGATAACCGTGGCTGAGATGCGGTGGCTGCGACCGAGCTTCTCAATTGCACCAAAAATCTGTAACGCTAATTCTCGTGTCGGTGCGAGGATCAAGGCTTGGGGCTGACCTTTTGGGAAAACCGCGAGCCGTTCGATCATGGGGACAACAAACGCGGCCGTTTTTCCGGTACCGGTTTGCGCACAACCGATGACGTCCCTGCCCTCAAGGGCGGGTGGAATGGCCTGAGCTTGAATGGGAGTGGGAACCAGCAAGCCCGCTGCCGTCAAATCCCGCAAGAGCGGTTCAGAGAGGCCCAGGGTATGAAAACTCGTGTGAACAGAGGTATGCAATGCACTATCCTTTCAGTGTGATCGCATGAAGACGGGATCAGAGAACCGAGGGGAGAGAAACCAGGAAGGCATCAACTCCGACAGGACCTGGTCGCGATGCGATCGCGAAGTCCGTTATGATATATACAGCCGCGCCGCCGGACTACTGCGACAACGATGTGAAGATCATCGTACAGTAAGCCCCTTCCGGCGTCAACTCTCTTGAAAAAGCAAAGGCTACGCTACTGGCGAGGAGAAACGCTGATTCCTACGTTCAAGGTATTGCCTTGTCAGATCATGACAGACTGATGCCTTCGCTATCCTAGCGAAACTGTGCTATGGTAGCGCCACATGAAGTCCGGTCACTACTCTATCCCTCGCGCCTTCTTTCCCTCCCTCTAGACCCTGCGCGATCGATGCCCTAGTTTCCGCCCTGCTACGCACACAAGTCTCTTCAGTGAGACCGTTGAATAGTACTGGTTTGTACCGCACTCGACTCGGTCTAGATAGCACCATCTGGCTACGAAGGATGGTCAGATTGTCGGGTAAATTGAAATTCGTCGGTTTGAGTTAGCCTAAGTCCGCCACTGTAGGTTCTTCGCATTCAAACGCTCGATGATGCGGGCTGTGCATACATCGAAGATTGGTTCGCTCGAACCAACTGACACGTTACGAAGGGAATCTCGATGGGGAAACGGGTTCTGTATGTCGGTGGACTCCCGGACCAGGTTTCTGACTGCGAGCTACGCGGCATCTTCACCACCTACGGTCTGGTTGCCAGAGCATACGTGGTCCGATTCAAACATACCGGAAAGTCCGCCGGATACGGATTCGTCGAAATGGGATCCGGCGAACAGGCCTTGAACGCCGTGGTCGCCCTTGAGGGAACTGAATGGGATGGACACCTCCTCAGGCTCTATGTCACCCCCTACGCAAACCAGGTCGTATGACATCAACACGCGCAATGGAAAAGGAGTAGGCATGAGCCGTACGAACTTGGACCCGATCATGACCTTCCCAGATGGATCGCACCTCTTGATCAGCACTGCCTGCTCAAAGGAAGGGAGCTTTTCCTGTGCCCTCTACATGGCGACCATCGCAGCGGATGATCGAGGGAACTTCCACGTCATCTCCAACCATCTAGCCGCAGCGACTTGCTTGAATGCGCAAGAAGACGCATACAGCTATGCACAACGTCTCTACCCGCATTCAGCTGAGACGATGAAGAAACCACCCTATCTTATCTGGCCCGGCCCCGGTCCCACCGGCAATGCGGATGTGTAGGATCGCGTGCAGGCGCCGCAAATGTATGAACCTAGGGTCTATAGCTTTTCATATCCACCTCTGCTAAGATGTCTCTGTTTCACGCGGCGGGCCTCGCATGAAACAGCAAATTGAACGGCCCATCACCGATATTGTTGTTACCGAGAATCTGATCGGAAGCTCGACCCAAGTCGCTGCACTGTTCGCGTCTTCGGCCCGTTCCTTCCCCTCGTATATTCTTTCTCGCGTCTCAAACAATATCAATTTCAGAAGGAGGAACCCCCATGGGTTCAAAACTTTATGTCGGCGGGTTGCCCTACGCGGCAACTGAATCACAGCTCACCACCCTCTTCGCCGCGCACGGCACCGTCGAGTCTGCGCGTGTGATCACGGACAAGTTCACCGGGCAATCACGAGGCTTCGGCTTCGTCGAGATGGCCACACCAGAAGAAGCCAAGGCCGCGATTACCGCGTTGAACGGTTCACAGATGGACGGACGTCCACTGACTGTCAATGAAGCCAAGCCACAAGAGCCCCGCACCGGCGGTGGTGGTGGTGGCGGTGGTCGTTTCGGCGGCGGTGGTGGTGGCGATCGCGGCGGACGCGGTCGCTTCTAACACAGCGCCAACTAGCTGTGAAGGGGCGCTTCGCTTGAAGCGCCCCTTCACAGCCTACCACGCGCCTCACACCTCACATTCAATTCGCCGTAGCGACCCCTCTGGTCGCGACTTCAGACCAATTACAATCGCGTGCCTATGGCTATAGGATATGGCAGGTCATCCGCCCAAGCGCTGTTGCGGCTACCTCCTTCGCTTCGGCCTCACGCGCAGCAAGCATGCGGTATGAATAGACCTGAATAATTGGAGAAGTCGTCGAACCCTGTCCCCTAATTCTGATCACCCACAGAGACCGCGCATGCGCTGCAACCTACGTCCATACCTCTTGCATCTGATCCTTACCCTCTCGCTTTCCACGGCATTCTACACGCCCGGCCTTGCAGAGGACATTACCCTCCTGAGCATCGGTCCTCGCATCGGCCTCAGTAGAGACACGCCTCTATTGGGAAAAAGACAAACAGAATCCTTCCGCATGGCTGACGTCTCGGCAGTGTTCTCGCTCCCCTGGTCCAGGCCGCTCGGTGGCGACACATGGAGTCTTGCGACAAGGCTGACCGCCAGCGCGGGGGGACTGGACGGGGCAGGCGACAGCGGTCTGATGATGACGGTGGTGCCGGGTCTTGCGCTGAATGGCTGGAAAGAACTGGTTAGCTTCGACGCCGGAGGTGGGCTAGCCTACTTGAGCAGGCACAAGTTCGGCGAACAAGACTTCGGGGGGCCGGTTCAATTCGTCGCGACCATGGGAGTCCGCATCAACCCATTTGCTCATGCCTATACCGGCATTCGCGGCCAACACTTCTCTGATGCCGGCCTGTACGGACCATCCAGTCTCGGCGTGGACCTGTTCATCCTAGAACTTGGATATCGGTTCTAATCCGGATGTCGCCGGATCGTTGATCATTTCTGCAGAACATTAATGGCCTGCTCGTGCGATCTAACAGCAATACACTCCTGCAGGATAGCCGTGCGAAACAAGTGAAACGAGCGGGACGAAGTGGGAATCCCTCTGTTCCACGTCGCGCATGTCTCGCCTATCTCGCGCTTCACGCGCTACAGCTTCCACCCTGACAACACACATCGTTGCGCAATTAGCGGCGTGAAGCTCCCCACATCTTCCGAGACCCTTGTCATAACCTCATCCGCCAACCTCTGATCCTCGAAACACTCATAGGCATCATCGAGAAAACCGCCTCGGAGGAGCGGATGGTGGAGAAATGCCTGACCGGCACCAGTCGCCACCTCCAACGGATACTCAGTCACGACAATGCGTGCGAGATCAAGCCGCACCAGCCATCCACGCGCATCTACTGCTGACGGGCGTTCGGCAAGATAGACCTCCAGCCGACGACGCTCCGCCAATAGACCACGAACCGCCATCTCCTGATCGATCCGACGCCAGAGTGAATCGAACGTACCAAGCGAAGGAAATGTCAGCACCAGTTGGCCGCCTGACTTGAGATGTTCCACCAATCCTTGAACGACTTCGAAACGGTTTGGACGAAAAAACATGACGGAAAGATTGCCGGTGATGCGGTCAAAACATGGCAGACGCGGCGGCAGCGCACGCATATCCAGGCATTCAAATCGCAACCACGGGAGTTGCGCTCCTTGAATCACTCGCGCGCTCTCAATCTGACGCCCGCTGAGATCGATGGCCAGGACCTGCCCCGTGGACCCCACCTGCTCTGCCAGGTAGAAAGCAGGAATCCCATGGCCACAGGCGATATCGAGAATGGATGCTCCAGGGCAAAGATTCAGATGCTGCAGCAACGACTCAGCGAAGGGGGTGGACCAATAGTCGTGGGCCGGAAGAGGCCAACGAGGCCTGACTGCGGTCCTTTGTTCAGTCATGTAACACCTCTTCTATCGTGCGGCCGATATCGTAGACTCCGCCGCTCTGCCAATGGCCGCCGGCCGTTTCGCGAAGCACCGATGATGATCACGGGGGACAGCAAGACAAACCAGGCAGGAACTTTTCGCATGATGCTTCTGTGGGCCGAAGAGGGAAGGCAATCATCAGAATTCGGCAGGTCAAGAAAGCAAACCGAACACCCTAGGCTACTTACTGCGAGGACTTCGGCTGGCGCTTTGTATGCAAGCCCTTGTCGCTCTTGCTCATTGGCCTGCTGGACTCACCTTCAGAGAGAATGTCCTCAATCTGGGATTCGCTGCACGTAAGATCACTATCGACTGGTTTCCGTAATGGAGCGCCTATCGGCTTGGCTGCAGCATGAACTTTCTTATCTTTGGCATCGTCCGGCATGATGTCTGTACGCTTTCTTGTTAAGTGTGTTCCGCCGACAACGACACGCCTACTGCGATCGCGCACTATCGAGAACGATTGATGGAATACGATCCACCCGTCCCCACGCTGATGGCGCGCTGCAAATCACCCACATGCTGCTGCATCTCCGCCAGCGTACGGTCAATTTTCTTACTGGAGCAGTGCCGCAAGGAATGGATACTCGTTCCCGTCCAGAGTCGAACGGTTTTTCTTAATGGTGCGTTCAGCATCAGTACATAAACTTGCGTGGCGTTCTTCATACGATCCCCCCTTGATGCTGGTTACCCATAGCGTGAACGGATGCTTGACGAATGCACCGCAGAGCCTCTTGCATCGTCTCAGATTGCGCGAAAGCCGGCGAATACCTCCCTCAAAGCCCGCTCGTGTTGTTCAATCTGTGCTCGCAGGCACTTGGCTCACGCAGTCGCTGCGACTGTGTTCTGGGGAGGCTGAGGCGCTGGGGCCGGCGCCGTCTGCATAGACGCCTTCAGCTCATCAATCGCTTTCTCAACATCTGTTTCCGTCGATCCAAATCGATCTCCCATCACTTTAATGGCCTGAGTGATCGCTTTCTTCATCTTCGCAATTTGCTCTTCGGGTGTCATCGAACTCTCCTTCATAAGTTGAGGGCCTCCACCGAACAGTCCTCTTCATGTCCGCGGGCTCGCAAGTCCTCTAAGGAACCGATCCGCGCTCGTCCGGGTGGTCACGGCCAATGATCACAGCACTTCGGAAACACTCTGGCAGAGGAGCAGCGGAGACTGGAGAATCACTCGCGCGGCAACGCGCGCGCAGCATAGGACAGTCAGCGAGGCTCGATACCGCACGACTCTATGCTAGACGCCGTGGAGAGCCCGGTCAAGCGGTATTACGCGCGGCTGGGGATACTTCAATAATTCTGCATGGGCCCATTCAAATGAATACACGAATTCTCTACACGACACTTTCTGACTTTGGCAAAAGTCGTCACACCAAGTTAGTTGCGGCGGCCTGTATTGTTACTTCAACCACGTGCTCCTGACGGTCGTCCACAAGAGAAACTACTTTATGCTGCTGCTCGACGCCATCGACAATCACCCTCTTCTCGCCATTCCCGTCGCTGACTTGTAAGACGCTGATATGGTATAGAGTTTCCCGGTACCGGTAGTGCACCGTGAACCCCTTCCAATCCGCGGGGAGGCACGGAGCAACGTGTAGCGTGTCTACTTCCAGCTTCAACCCGAGAAGTGATTCGACGATAAGCCGGTACATCCAGCCTGCCGAGCCCGTGTACCACGTCCATCCACCGCGGCCGGTGTGCGGCGAAACCGCGTAGACATCTGCCGCGACCACATACGGTTCTACCTTGTAGGTCGCGGTCCCCTCCTGAGATTTCGCATGGTTGACCGGGTTGATCATGGCCAACAACTCCCACGCGCGCCGTCTGTCTCCCAATGCGGCGAACGCCATCCCCGCCCAGATGGCCGCATGCGTATACTGCCCTCCATTCTCTCGAACCCCCGGGACGTACCCTTTGATATAGCCAGGATTCAAATGTGATTTGTCGAACGGCGGATCCAGCAGTTGGATCAGTGCATGGTCCCGGCGAACGAGACGCCGATCCAGCGCGCTCATCGCCATACGTGAGCGCGAGGCATCCCCCGCTCCGGAAAGCACCGACCAGCTTTGCGCAATCGAATCGATCTGGCATTCGGGATTACTTGCCGACCCAAGGGGCGAGCCATCGTCAAAGTAGGCACGGCGATACCACTCTCCATCCCAGCCCTGCTGCTCGATATTCTGGCGGATTTGCGCCGCTTCGCTCTGGCAACGTTCAGCGAAGGACAGGTCACCGCGCAGGCGTGCAACCTTCGTGAATTGCATGAGTACGTCATACAGGAAAAATCCCAACCAGATGCTCTCGCCTCTGCCCTGTTTGCCGACCATGTCCATCCCGTCGTTCCAGTCACCGGAGCCGATGAGCGGCAGGCCATGCTCCCCGCGTGTGAGGCCCTTCAGAATGGCTCGCACGCAGTGTTCATACACACTGGCCCCTTTTTCAGACCGGCCTGGCAGATCGTAATACGAGTCCTCCTCCTGATTGAGCGGGCGGCCCTCGACGAAGTGGATGGGCTCATCCAAGACCCCACTGTCCCCTGTGCTCAGCACGTAGCGGCATGTCGCCAGGGGCAGCCAAAGATAATCGTCCGAACAGCGTGTACGCACCCCTCGGCCTGCGGGGGGATGCCACCAGTGCTGGACATCGCCTTCCTGAAATTGTCTGGCGGCGCAGAGCAGAAGGTGCTTGCGCACAAGCTGCGGCTCGCTGTGGATGAGCGCCATCGAATCTTGCAGTTGATCGCGGAAACCGAAGGCGCCCCCCGATTGATAGTATCCGCTCCGCGCCCACAGACGGCACGCCAGCGTTTGGTACAAGAGCCAGCCGTTCGTCAGCACGTTGAGAGATTGGTCCGGCGTCTCCACATACACAGCGCCAAGTGTGTGCTTCCAGTACTGCCAGACCATTTCGAGCGCGCTGCGGGCTGCGGCAGGTCCCCGAAAGCGGCGCACCAGATTCCGGGCATCTTCGGCGTCCCGCCCAACCCCGAGCCTGAAGATGATCTCGCGCTCTTGCCCACCGGCCAACTCGAATGGAACGTGAATGGCCCCGCAGGGATCGAGCCCTGCCCCCACTTTGCCAGACAGCCGCACCCGGGTCATCGCGGCTGGACTGCGAAGCGTGCCATTGCGCCCAATAAATTCAGTCCGGTCGCCACCGATGGTCCGAGTCGTCTCGTCCACGTCAAAGAAGGCAGTCCGGCCGGCGAACTCCGTATGATAGGGATTTCGTGCGAAAAGGGCGCCGCTCTTGGAGTCCTGCTCGGTCACGACATGCATCGCCGACTTTGGCCGCAGATCTCCCAGCACCCATTCCACGTAACCCGTGGCGGAGAGCTTACGCGATCGCCCCGACTCGTTCCGCACCTTGAGCACCATGAACTTGATCGGCGCATCCAGCGCCACATACACCCACAGTTCCGAGCGGATGCCGCGCTCGGTATGCTCAAAGACGCTATAGCCGAAGCCGTGCCGGCTGACGTACGGTGTCGCCCCGCGGCTGGGCAGCGGCGTGGGGGACCAGTAATGGCCCCGCTCTTCGTCACGGAGATACAAGCCTTCTCCACTCGCATCGCTCACCGGGTCGTTGTGCCACGGAGTGAGACGGAATTCGTGGGCGTTCTCACTCCAGGTATAGGCTTGACCGTTCTCCGAGACGACGGTGCCAAAGTTCGGATTCGCCAGGACATTGACCCACGGCGCCGGCGTCACATGCCCGTGCGAAGTCGTAATGACATACTCACGGCCATCAGGCGTGAATCCTCCCAGCCCGTTGAAAAAAGTGAGATCGGTGCGCGGCAACGCAGCGGATGGAACAGGCTCAGCGCGGCGGGCTCGGGTCGGAATCAGGCGCGGCACAGTGACGTCCGAATGGCCACGACGGGTGATTTGGTCCGCCAGTGATCCCCGCCTGTCGGTGAGGATAGCGCGAGCGACCGATTGGAGCAGAATGCGGTCCTCGTTCGAAATCTGGTCAATAGGACGGACGAAGATGCCTCCCGGTCGATCCATCACGTGTGCTTCGAGGCCCGCGGCAATCAACCCCATGATTTGCTCCTGGAGTAGTTGCCGGTACCCTGCGTGATCTTCGTTCCAGATCACCAGGTCCACAGCCAATCCTTTGGAGCGCCAATACGCGTGGGCCTGTACGAGTTGTCGCACTAGATCGATATTGGCCGGATCTCCGATCTGCAGCAGTACGATCGGCAAGTCGCCTGAAATCGCGTAGCCCCAGAGCCCGGATTGCCCACGGCGGTTCTTGATCAGATCGCCGGCGTCAGCCCGTAGAGAGGGATTCGCATAGAGAACAGAGTTGGCCAGCCGCCCATAGAGTTGTGCATCGGCTTCGGTGGCATTCAACTGCCGCATGACCACCTGGCTATGGGTCCATGCCAAATCAAAGACACGATCGGCAAGGCGCCGATCGTGGTATTTCTCGATCAGCCCCAGGCAGACGTCTCGGGTGTCGCCGATGCCGGACACCATATCAATCGTGGTCGATTCTTCCGGATCGAGCGTGATGCGACACCGGATGGCGACAATCGGATCGAGCACAGAGCCTTCGCTGCCCGAGAGCGTCCCGGAATGACTCATGGCATGTGGATCAGCGGGAGTGCGACCGCGGCCAATGAACTGTAGGCGGGCCGTCTCGTAGGACATGACTCCGATGTTAGATCCATGCACGGCCATGAGATGGCACATCCACGGCGAGTGCTCGTCGAGGGAGCGGGGCCGGCGCGTACAAAGAATCGCGTGCCGCTCACGAATGATTTCGGTCTGAACAAAGAGATTACTGAATGCCGGATGCAATGCATCCGCAGCAGACGATGCGAGTACGACTTCCGCATAACTTGTAATCTCGATCGTCCGGCTGGTCCGCGAGTCATTGGTGATGCGGATTCGGCGCAGTTCGATGTCGTCTTCCGGCGACACCACGATTTCGGTATGCGTCTCGATGTTCTGTTCGCGGCGGCGAAACTCAGCCCGTCCCTCAGAAAAAATGACTTCGTAATTCTTCGATTGCTTGAGCGTCGGCTGATAGGCCGTGGACCAGAACTCCCCGCTCGTCACGTCGCGGAGGTAACAGAACGTGCCCCAGTTGTCGCAGGTACTGTCTTCGCGCCAGCGTGTCACGGCGAGATCCTTCCAACGACTGTACCCACCCCCCGCGTTCGTGATCATCACGTGATATCGACCGTTCGACAACAACTGCACTTCCGGAATCGGCGTGTGAGGGCTGTCGAACCGGCGCACCGGGGTCTCCCATTCAGCGGCAGTGGTCTGGACGTCTGACAGCTCGGCGCTGTGTGAGTAGAATGCCGTGGCCTTTGGGATCCGCTCCTGGAGCAACAGCGTAGTCGCCTGGAACAACGGATCCGACTCGAATCGTTTCTGCATTGGACGATCCAGGAGCAGATAGGCCAGAGACAAGAGGCTCATGCCCTGGTGATGGGCCATATAAGACTGAACCACTGCACTCGATTGTCCGCGCGGAAGACGGGACGGCGTATAGTCGATCGCTTCATATAAACCGAACGGTCCTTCAAGCCCTGCTGCTGCGAGCCGCTGCAGATTCACACACGCCTCCTCGGGCGCCACCATCAGCGCGAGCGTCGAGGCATAGGGCGCGATGACCACATCATCGGCAAGCCCGCGTTTGAGTCCCAGGCCGGGCACGCCGAATGCGCGGTATTGATAGTTCAGATGTACGTCGATTGTGTTGTAGCCGGATTCCGACACGCCCCATGGGACGCCGAGCTGCCTTCCATACTCGATCTGCCTCTCCACCGCCGCCTTGCAGGTCTGGTCGAGCAGCGTGTGGTCGTATGTCGGCATCACCAACAGCGGCATGAGGTACTCGAACATCGACCCGCTCCACGAGATGAGTACCGGCCCGCCACCGGCGGTCGTGAGGAGGCGCCCGAGCGCGAACCAGCTTTCTTGCGGCAGTTGTCCTTGTGCAATCGCCACGAAACAACACAATCTCGCTTCCGAAGCCAGGAGATCGTAGTAACTCGAGTCGCGCCGGCGCTCGCCGACGTTGAAGCCGATTGCCAGCAGATGACAGCTCTTGTCGAACAGGAAATCATATTCCATCTCGGCCAAGCGACTTGATTGACGCGCCAGTCCTTCGACGGCCGCGATTCGTTCTTTAGCGCGCCGGCTTGCCTTTACCATGAGTTCTTGAAGGTCACCAAACCATGAACTCTCCCCGGGCGTCGCCTCTGCGGCCAACCGCTGCTCAATTACCGGCAGACACGTCACGTCAAGTGTTGCCAGTTCACGCAAGGTAAGGATCTCGTCGAGACGGTCGAACTCACGAAGCCTATTCTGTGAGCCGGACAACAATACCCACGGAGCGAGGAGCATGAGGTCATCGAGAGCGTCACGGCATTGCCGCGCGAGTGCGCGCGCCCACCAAGTCGCTCGGCCCTCGGGGACAACCTTTAAGCTCGCGAGCACCTCTTCAGCGGATGTGGTCAGTCGGTCAAGACAGAGCCGCGCCGCCGTAAGCGTAATGGGCTGGAACTCGTAGTCAGACTCCAGATATGTCTGAAATTGAGCGAGCTGGGCCGAAGGAGTTTCCCCTGTCGCATCTTCGAGGGCACAGAGTGTGTCGCGAAGCCCTTCAAAGAATCGCAGCCCCAGAACTTTCTGATCGGGAAGGGCAAGCAGACCAGGCTGCAATGTCAGCAGATGGCCCGCGAGGTTCCCGCTGTCCACCGTCGACACATAGGTTGGCGGCAGCGGTTTCAACGACTGCGTGTCGTACCAGTTGTAGAAGTGGCCCCGGTGCCGTTCCAATCCGTTCATCGTATGGAGCGCATTCGTCGTGCGCTCGATGAGTCGTCCGGCCGAAATGTAGCCGAAGTCGTACGCCGACAAATTTGCGAGCAGCGCGAGCCCCATATTCGTCGGCGACGTGCGATGCGCGACCCTCTCAACGGGATGCTCCTGATAGTTATCCGGTGGCAGCCAGTGATCGTCCGGTCCGACGAACTGCTCGAAGAACGCCCAGGTCTTTCGGGCAACCGTCCGAAGAAAGAGGGTCTGATGGGTCGTCAGCGTTGCTGTACGCCGGGTGAGTGGCCGGCTAATCCACCACGCGATAGCAGGGGAAGCGAACCAGAGAGCCAGAACAGGCATCGCCACGACGAATGCGAGCGGCTCCGAACGCGTCAGATAGATGACAGCGGCGGTAGCAAGCACCGGTCCGATCCACATCGTCCGACAGTAACCGGCGAGGTCTGTGCGTCGATCACGATCCCTGTCGCTTGAGGGACTCCATTCGAGCAATCGTGTATGCGAAATCAACACTCTCCAGATCGTGCGCACAATCGCATCCACACTGAAAAACGCCTCGTAGGGAAGACACGCGATCGTGAAGACTGTTTGAACCACGTACCTGCCTGCTGAATGCAATGCGGCGTCGACATGCTGCCGCAGCAACACATCCTCCGGTTTCTGAAATAGATTCAGGATCGCAGCAAGTACAGGAGGAAGGAGGAGGATTCCGAGCACAGCCAAGGTCCACAACCAGACTGGTGACAACACCGTCCAGCCTAGCAGCAACAGGAGGGTCAATGCCGATGGGACCAGACTACGCCGAAGGTTGTCGAAGAGTTTCCACCGAGATAGCCCAGAGAGCGGATTCTTCTGCCGCCTGGCGGCTGAGCCTGGAACGCGCGGAAATAACCACCCTGCAAGCTGCCAATCCCCACGGATCCAACGATGCCGGCGGCTCACATCGACGCTGTAGCACGTGGGATACTCCTCGTATACCTGCACATCGCTCAACAGTCCCGCCCGTGCGTAGCACCCTTCTAAAAGATCGTGGCTGAGAATCCGGTTCTCGGGAAAGCGCCCGGCGAGGGCGCGCTCGAACGCATCCACCTCATAGATCCCCTTGCCGATGAATGAGCCTTCACCGAACAGGTCCTGGTATACATCAGAGATGGCGCGCGTATAGGGATCGATGCCCGGATCACTCCCGTTCAGTCGCGCATAGCGCGACCGGTTCGTGCCCGGCAGGCTCACGGCGACACGTGGCTGCAGGATGCCGTATCCGTCGCAGACCCGCTGCCTGTGTTCGTCATATCGCGCACGGTTCAACGGGTGCGCCATCGTGCCCACAAACTGACGCGCTGCGTCGCGCGGCAGTTGTGTGTCCGTGTCGAGGGTGATCACGTACTGGACGGCCGACAGCACAGCCGTCTCACCGACAACGAGTGAGAAGCGATCGCGTGAGCCGCCTCTGAGCAGCGCATTCAAATCCGCAAGCTTCCCCCGTTTCCTCTCGTACCCCATCCAGACCCGCTCCCCGGCATTCCATCGTCGAGGGCGATGGAACAGAAAGAACGCATCGGGAGCCGATTCTCTGTACTTTCTATTCAGCTCTTCGATCCCCTTCTGGGCCAGCCTCAAGAGTGGCTCGTCCTCTGGAAGTGTTTCCTCGTCCGCATCTCGAAAATCGGTTAACAGACCGAAGGAGAGGTGCTCGTCTCGATTGGCCAGAAACCGGACTTCGAGGGCCTCGATCAATTCCTCGATGTTGTCGGTGCTGGTCAGCATCGTCGGGATCACGACCAGCGCACGCGATTCCTGTGGGATACCTTTGGAGAAATCCATTCGCGGCAGCGCATGCGGCGTCACCAGCACGGTCGCAAGCCAGTTCACCAGTGCAACTGCCAGCTGACTTGTACAGAGTAGAGACAGGAGACCGACGAGTGCGAGTAGCCAACCCTCCTCATCCTCGGCATAGGCCTGTGCCAGTAAGGCGCCGGTGAAGATCCCCGTCATCAAGGCAATCGTGCCGACATAGAGGGACAGCGGAAACCGACCGCTCGTTCCCTGAAGCGCATCAGATGTGGAGAAATGCACCTCCGCTGCTCGTTCGAGCTGCGGTATTCCTTTGTCGATCAGGTAGAAACCTACATGGGCCTCTCGATCGTCACCGCCGTTCCTGCTTGCGCCCTGCTGAGCCAGGCGAATCGCGTGGCGCGCCACTTCGCATTCCGAGAGCCGGCTGCTCCTCGCCATCATCTCGACCGCATGACGGTAGCGATCACGGGAGGCAAAATCCATCTTCCCGTAGGCTGCCGCGGGATCTTCACACAGCATCTGTTCGACCACACTCATCCTCTCAACGAACGTGCGCCAGTCCATCGCACCCAGAAATCGGAGACTGCCGATGCTATTGCTGATGGAGACCTGATCGATGGCCTGCTGTTGGTTTTCCGATTGGATCGACTGCTCGATCGTCAGACCGGATTCGGAGAGCTGCTGCTCGATCCAGGTGAGCGGCAAAGCCAACGCGAGGCTCTGTCCCTGCAATCGGCGCGCGAACTCCGCTACAAATGCGCTGGCCATCGGCGGGCTCGAGCGTGCCATGTCCGCGATCACCAGAATCAGATTCTTCGGGTCCTTCTCGGCGATATCCATCATCTGATCCGCCCAGTAGTCGGCGCGATTGCGATCAATTCTCTGGGCGGCGATTCGTGTCGCAGCACGCCGGAGATTCTCGATGAGCGCCAGGCGAAGCATGATCGGGATGGCCCACAATTCCCCTAACGTGAGGCCGGTGATCGTCTGATACGCGGCCACGAAAGTACTGAGGCTTCCCGGGTCGACTCGCCCATCGCCGTGCGAGATCGTTTCGGTCGCAATGTCATAGACACGCGGAAGCCCAATCGATGAACCATTCAACAAACGAGGCAGTTCCCGGCTGTACCCCTTGGGTAAATGTCTCTTAGCCATGCGAATCTGCTCTTCGATGAGATAGAAGTTATCGAGCAGCCATTCGCCGGCCGGCGTAATCCGCCGGGTCGCCTTCACCGCCTCCGCCAACAGATCGCGGACTCCGATCAGGACGTCTTCGTTCTCCGCCAGCCTGCTCAGAAGTTGGTCCGGAGCCTGTTCCGGACTCAACCGATGCAGGCCGGCCAGGATCTTGCCGTGTTGCTCCATTTGATCAACGCTGAAGAGCTCCGAACGCAACGGTGGCTCGCCGCTGGCATACTGTTCTGCCAAGTCGTTTTCAGGGAAGCGTGCCCTGAAATGGAGCAAGCCTCCGAGATTGATCTTGCTGCTTACCTTCACCTATGAGGTCTCTTTCTTAGGGGTGAGATTTGCGAACCAGTTTGCACCCAGGATGGCAGCTTGGATGGCCCTCTCGGCACTTCTTGCTGAGAGTAACACTCGGTTCGAGACGAGTGTCTCAAAGGCTTACGTGTGTATCGGAAGTCCGATACGACACAGAAGCTCGCGCGTCAGCGAGTAGACGGGGATGAGCAGCGACTGCAACGTGCGACAGGTGGTCCTGACGAAACCTGCTCAGCGACAGATTCATACCGGACCGTGAGCCCAGAATCTATCGTTCGCCATGTCTCGATACAAGGGGAAACGTACCAGCCCACGTATCACACGTATCAGAGGTGCGATTACACCGAGACACGCCATCGATCGGTCCAACCGCGCAAAATCTTTCGTTAACTCTATCAACAAGATGGAAGCCCGTCTGGTCAAAATTGCTCAGATCGAAGGATGTGGGGCCGCAACTTCGCGCTTGCCCATTCGGAATCAACGAAGCGCGCGCTGGTTCGGCGGAAGCTTGGACAAACTGACCGTCCGGAGCGAGAGATCCTGCCCCTACTCGTGGAGGGGCAGCAGTTCAGATATTGCTCCCCGACTCAGATCGATTCCCGCAAGGGAGGATTCTAGAGATGGGCTACTAGGAAGAACCCTAGTGGTGGGAACAATCCTGACAATCTCACTAGGATGATGTCTAGGGGATTTCCCAGTTCCTCAAGTAAGCATTGAATTATAATTTAAGTAAGCGGGGCTCAGCACATCGTGGCGTTGCTGCTCGGCTACACGGACTAATGACAGAGGGGCCTATGGCTTTTGACAATGTGTTCGCTCAGACAACTCGTGAGGCGACCTCCGATCCGAAGAAAGACACCTCCATCGCGCCGACACTACTCTCGGTGTGTTGTGTCTGTCACCTCATTCGAGACAAGACCGGATCGTTCCCAGACCGAGAGCGCTGGGTCACACCGCAGGCGTATCAAAAAACGAATGGCGGACATTCAGCCGATGTGCTTCTCACGCACACCTATTGTCCGAAATGTTTCACACAGGCCATGGGTACAGCGAGACAATACCTCCGGACGATCGGAACGCCATCATGATCCTGCCCGTCGGCGCTCCGGCCATCGACTCTCGCCCTTCCGTCCCGTACTTGTGACACGAGTTTTCTCTCAGTAAAGGAGTTCATGCCATGACCAGAACCTGCTCACCATCAGAAGATAAACCGTACACCGCATCATCGAAATCACTGGCAGGGATTTCAGTGGTACGCACACGAGCTGTGTCTTTTGATCACAACACTTGTTTCGAGCGCGTCCGCGACGGCAAATCGACTCTGCAATGCCAGAAACATCAAATACTCTTTGCGCAAGGGGATGCGGCCAATGCCGTGTTCTATATCCAGGAGGGCCAAGTGAAGCTCTCGGTCGTGTCTCGACAAGGGAAAGAAGCCGTGGTCGCGATACTGGAGCAGGGTGGATTTTTTGGAGAAGGGTGTCTCGCCGGGCAGCTGATCTACATGGCCACGGCGACCTCCCTCGGAGAATCCAGTATCCTACGCATCGACAAACCGGCAATGATGGATGCGCTCCGCAGCGATCCCACCTTCTCAGAGCTATTTCTGACCTATCTCCTGTCTCGCAACATTCGAGTCCAAGAGGACTTGGTCGATCAGCTGTTTAATTCTGCCGAGAAGCGCCTGGCGCGGACGCTGCTGTTGTTGTCCCACGTGGGCCATGAAGGTAAATCTGACCAGCTGCTTCCCAAGATCAGTCAGGAAACCCTGGCCGAAATTGTCGGTACCACACGATCCCGCGTGAGTTTTTTTATGACGAAGTTCAAGAAGCTCGGATTCATTGAGTACAACGCCGGCTTGCATGTGCACAGTTCCCTCTTCAATGTCGTCCGCCTTTCCAGCCCAGACCATTCCTGAATACGTTCGCCCTACCCCACAATATTCATGACGGTTCGTTGCGAAATCGCCGAGAGCGTGTTCCTCTTCAAGCGTATCTCAGCGAGTCGAAGGCTTGCGAAGGGGTTCGGTGGAATCGCCTGGTTTGATGTTCTCCATAGCAGGAGGGGCGGTTTCTGGATCGATTGCCATTTTGGGATCGACTTTCGGGGGGACGACTGCCGAACGAGGATCAGGAGTCGTCTGAGGGCGTCGTTCAATGCCTGGATCTACACGTGAAGGAGGGGGCGTGCCAGGTGCTTGAGAATTATCAGGAGGTGCGGAAGGTACGGGCGTGACATCTGCTGACCAGGCTGCCGAAAGCCAAACGGCCACTATCAACGGCGCCAGCAAAAGAAAGATCATACAGTCCTCATCACTATTCCTGAGAAAAGTCCGCTGAAATCCCGGACGGGAAGAGCGGTTAAACCATGCGCGCCCATCATCGCATGGACGTCGAGGAGCAGGTCGTTCTCATAACAATAGACCGAATCGGGGGTGATGACCTTGTGAATGGGTTCTGATGGGGATGCGCCCGCCAGCGCAATATCTCGGTCGGAGAGCGTCCCTATCAGCGTACTACCATCACAGACTATGACCGCGCCGACGCCTAACGACTTCATCAGCTGCACCGCTTCCCCGATCCCGGTCAAGGGAGTGACGATCGTCGGGGAACGGCTCATGGCGTCTTTGACGCGGATACATTCTTGTGGAAGGACTCCCAGTTGCTCCGCTTCGGTGGATTCGAGGTAGATACCAGACCGCTTCCGTCTCGGTAGACGATCAGTGATGGAATCTATTGACGGCGTGACCGTACCTGGTAATGGCTTTTTTTCGACCTTGCCCATCGCTCAATCCCTTTTCATTATCTTGAGCCAACACATACGCCACTCATCTTCATGGAATTCGTATGATCTAGAATACTGTGTGAGACAATCCCACAATACTGGAAGAGTCCCTAGTCTTAGGCCCCGCTTAACATTGTGGGCAGCGGGCGAAGTCGGCATCACGACGATGCTGAGTGCACGTGGGAGTAGATCAGTAATAGAGATGGACGCCGACTCCGAACCATTCGGTGTTTTGCATAAAGAATTGTCCGTTGGGCGAGGGGCCGCCGAAATACTCCGCCAACACCTGCACTTTGCGATCTCCGATCCTCGCGTTCTCGAATTGCAAGCCCGCCATGACGGAACTGCCGACCCTCCAGTTACTTCGCGCATTGGCCTGAAAATCGGTGTACGCCACCGGACGAACCTTGCCGTCCCAAAAGGTCCAAGGACTGGTGAGTTCTGCTCCCACTTGGCTCGTGCCGCGTGCTAAATCTTTCGGATCTCGCCCCACCAGCATGCCCCCACCGCCGTAGATCCTGAACCAGGAGGCCAGCTCATAGGAGATTTTCAGATCCACCTCTTCGAAGCTCACATTGATTCGATTGATCGAAGTCCCGCTGTTGAGAATAAATTCATCACCCAGGTGTGAACTCTGGTGGTGGAAGCGGAGAAAGCCGGAGAACGGCCCGGTTCGATAGCTGGTGAGCAACCCGACCGTATAGTCGGCGTTGACGAGGTCCGTCGATGCGGCCTTCATATTGAAGATACTAAACACGCCGGCCTGAATAGCGATTTCCCATTGCCCATCCAATGGCGCCGCGTTCCGATAGAGGGCAAAGGTTTCCCCGAAATTGGCCGACCCGGTATGGCCCGGCTCCTGGCCCAATGACAGGTGACGAGACGCCATGGAGAAATGCGGCCATCGCGGGTCGGCATGGAACGGCGCCACGAGGAGACCGCGAGGCAGGAATTTTGACTCAGGCTTGGGAACCTCTTGCTGGAGAGCGGCCTGTGGAGGACCCGCCGGAACTGTGGAAGGCGGCGGGCCCTCCCGGACTTCCGCGCGCACGACACCGGGAATTTTCTCCAGCGCTGCGATGACTTTTTGCCGGTCGACCTTGCCGAGCGAGTCGGCGGTCACCAGCACCACGCCCTCCTGCACCTGTAAGAGGGCTCCAGGCACATTGAATTCGTGCTCGAGCACAGCGGCGGCATAACCGGCAATGTAGGAATCATCAGCCGCGATGGTGGCATGCACCATCCCCAAGACGAAACAGAACACGAGGGCCACCCCACTCGTCGCGATCTTTACGGTGCTCCACATGGAGAACCGGCGGGCGCGCACGGAATCTGGTGTGCCAAGAATGAGCATAATTTGACAGTCTCCTTCATGTGACAGAGGGAGTGCTCTTACAGTTTTTCACTTCCTGCTAGGTCGCTCGAGACGTACGCCCATCACGCTTCCGGAACCGATCAGAAAGTAATCGAGCCACTGTTATCGTGACGAAATCTTCTCGTCTTCTGGCTGCGCTGGCAAGCGAGGGCTCACGAGTCCGATGCGCACGATCGGCCCCATGAGTTGCAAGGGCCCTTCGAATTGCACGAAACTCGGCGCCTCATCGACCAGAATCCAACATTTATAGTGAAACTCGGCCGGGAGCTTCCCGGTGGCCTTACCGACTAACTCTCGAATCATGCCGATATGGGGGGTAAAGGCGTACTGCGTCGCCTTACTCGACGCCTCGCCGATCTGAACGGGGTGCTCATCTATGGCATGAAGCTGCACCGTGACGACCTGAGGTGTCGGCGTGAACGCGATCACGCTCACCGTTTCGTCGACGCCCTTCTGTAGATTCTTCGACACGGTAATCAACATGCCGTTGTAGACATCCTTGGAGAGATCCACCTTTCCGCTCAGTACCTCCTCTTTCCCATCCTGCCCCGCTTGTGAACGCACCGTATATTCCGCTTTGCCTCGATCTACGGAGATATCGATTTGTTCAGGAAACGACGGGCCACGTTGGACCAGGCGATAGCTGATCATCGTAAACACACGCTGTTGCGAGAAGGCCACTTTCTCATCATGCAGGGAGCCGTCCTTGAACCTGAACACCAACTGGCTTTCGACCAGATCGTCCTCTTTGACTACCTGGGTCAACTCGCCTTGGCCCAGGATCTCCCCGCCAAGCGATCGTACGAGGAGAAAGCCATGGGTCACGCCTTCCGAAAACCGCACCGCGACCGGAGCGGCGTGTACAGGGGTGGACACGAGAGCGGCAATCGTCATGATGACCGCGACGCATCCGCCGATCGCACGATGGCCTGCAAAGATGTTCGAACGACACGACATAGTGACTCCTTCATTCTTTCAGCAACTCAGCCACGGGCAGGAATGCTTCTATGTGCTGAACTGGACGGCATACTCTGCGGTTCACGATCCACATCTGCTACAGATTTCATGTCGATACCGTCCATGGGTATAATCCTAGGGATGTGCCCTTCCGGCTTCAGACTGAGCCGGGTTATGTCTCACAGGGGGTTCGCGACATTCTGCTTTGAAGATCGGTGTACGGTCTGGTCAAAAGTGCTCAGATCGGGAGATAGGAGCATCGTGCGCGTAACGCGAGCGTAGACCCAAAATGCGAGGAAGCCGAATGTCAAACGTAGCGAAGGATTGTTGGTAACGGCTGCGGGGACGTTAGTGTTTGGGGTGCTTGGAAAAGGGCACAGGCGTCTCGACGAGGAGACGACACCTGAGTACCGTCATGGGCTTGAGCGCCTTCCGGCTCGTCTCTTCCAGCTCTGCGGGTTCCCAGAGGTCCACACGCGAGCCCGATAATTCAAAGCGCTGATGCTCATTGAAGACCCGTTCTACGTCCTCGGAACGCGCCATGTGTACGACCCCCGTGCCGAGAGCATGGCCACACTCATCCCTCACAACTTGCGCGACCACCACCGTTCCAAACGGGGTGAAGGCCTGACGGAGTGTGGCATCGGTGCAAAAGTAGGACAGCCCGCTGACATGAATACGAGTACCCATGGCGAATCCCTCCTGGGAGAAAATAGGTCACATTACAGAGCGAATCCTTTCAGAGGGAGTAGTGAATACCACTCCGCCCTGCCTGACCATTCCACGAAGTGCCACCCGTTTTGCAGCAGGCGGGCGGAGGCGATTGGCACGAACCACGGAATCCTCGATATATCCGCAATTGATACATCGTGTGGCTGGGCTCATGCAGCCGGCTTCCTCTCTCAGATCACCTAAGGATTCTTGGACGAGCAATCCCCTGCAGCGATGACAGATCATAGATCCTCCTTTTATGTTGTTTGTCGCTCATAGTTGGACCTCACGTGGGAGACGGCGTCGGCTCAGGCGACAGACTGCTCCATCAGCGATCGTGTCCGGGTTTCCTTCCAGGTTCCGCACTCGACCATGGACTGGGCGCATTTCTGGCAGAGGTGCGGCCCCAGGGCTTTCGAGGTGAAGCACACCTCCAGCTCCGCTGAGCCACATTCACAGCAGAAGGCCAGATCTATACGGAGAAGGTCTTGGGATGACCGAGCCACTCGGCAGGTCATGATGTCACCTCTGGTCTCAGGGACTGAGGGTATGAGCGACAGAATATCGAGAAGCCGGACAGCAGTCTGTTCACAATTGCTCAATTCCTCGGAATTGAGCGATATGGACCGAACCGCCTCTTTATAGGGACGGTTCCCTCTTATCTCGCGTTCATGTCCCACCAGCACCCGCTGGGTGTTGGAGCGGTCGCCAATGATTCTCGGCATCGGCTAGGGAAGTTTACGCACGAGTTAGGAATTGCGAGGATGTGATCGTCCTTCACGAGTTGCGGCTGACGATATACAGGTCGCTCAACGCAGGATCTTTCTCAAACAGCCAGACTAGGGGGATTACTAGGGGGCTCGACTTTGAATCCGTGTATACTTCACCCCGTTTTAACTTTCCAGCGGTGATCTAATGGACATCAATATACCTAAGATGGGATTCAGTTTAGGGACTCCGTCGGGCCAGCCCACCTTGCCGGGCCAACCAGCCAGACTGATAGATACCGTACAAAAAGTGCAAGAACCTCTAGCGGAGGACTCGCCTTCTGCAATCCGCCGCTATGGTGTAGCGGCTTTGTGTGTGGTCGGTGCTGTGCTTCTACGGTTGCTGTTGGATCCAGTCTTGGGGCCGTCCTACCCGGTGGCCACCATTTTTGGCTTCGTGGGGCTAGCAGTCTGGTATGGAGGCTGGGGACCGGCCTGCTACTCGTCGGGAATACATAGACGGGAGGACTCTGCAAGACAGTCTTCGAACCTCCAAGGATTTTTGCTGCGCGGTTATAGGAAGCGCTTTAGCCACCGAGATGCCGAATGTCCAATCCAGATTGTAAAGTAACCACTCGCGCGACCAATTTATTACTGGTTGACGATCACCCCAGTAATTTACTTGCACTCGAAGCTGTCTTATCCGATCGTGGATACAACCTGATTATGGCGCATTCCGGTTACGAAGCGATTGAACTCCTGAAAAAGCACGAGATCGCGCTCGTTCTTTTGGACATTCAGATGCCTGGAATGGATGGATTTGAAACCGCACGACGAATGAAATCAATAGAGGGTTGTCGGGACATTCCCATTATTT
>JBGTCI010000075.1:0-66940 GCA_041748925.1 Nitrospiraceae bacterium
GATCAGCCCAGGCTGATCCCTCCCGGTCTGTATCCTTCCAAATCCACACAGACGAAGCGAAATCCGGCCTTGCGGAGGCGGGCGCTGATGTGCGCACGCAGATCCGGCTGGTTCAGTCGAGAAAACTCCCCCGCCCCGACCTCGATTCGTGCCACCTCTCCGTGCTCTCGTACACGCACATGGCGAAATCCCTCAGCGTGCAAAATGTCTTCAGCCTGCTCCACGCGACGGAGACTGTCAATCGTGATGGGCGTGCCGCGAGGGATTCTGGAAGAGAGGCAGGCGGCTGCCGGCTTATCCCAATTTGAAAGACCCAAAGTCTGAGCGAGTGCTCGCACATCGGACTTCGAAAGGGAAGCTTCGACCAGCGGGCTTCGAATGCCCCACTCGCGTGCGGCTTTGATTCCAGGCCGATCGTCCCCGAGATCATCGAGGTTCGTTCCATCCGCAATCCACAGGCTCGCGCGCGGTTCGCGCAGTCCGTCCATCAATTGATAGAGATCGGTCTTGCAATGGAAGCAGCGGGCTGCATCGTTCTGTACGAAGGCTGGAATCTCGAGTTGATCGGTGTGGACCAGTTCATGCCGCGCGCCGATCTCTGTGGCGATCTGCTTCGCGCCTTCAAGTTCCATCGTGGGAAATGTCGGTGAGACAGCGGTGACGGCCAGCGCGTGTTCACCGAGTTGCTCATGGGCGATTTTCAGGACAACGGTGCTGTCGATTCCGCCGGAGAAAGCGACCAGGACGGACTGCATGTCTGCAATCACCTGGCGGAGTGTAGTGAGTCGATCGTTGAGAGATTCGGTCATCATGGATTCTTGCCTTTACCCCTGCGCCTCTGAGTGATGCGAGAACGACATTGGCGGACGTCTTCAGCATCCTGCTAATGTTTGACCTTCGCTTTGGCAATGTTGCCTACCACCACTAAGGCGTATCGCTTAGGATCCAGGTATTGTTTGGCAACGCGCTGGACGTCTTCCTTCGTGACCCGGTCTATCCATTTTGGATAGTCCGTGAAATATTCGAGTCCCAGGCCATAGAATTCCACTTGGGCGAGCACGTGCGCGAGTTTCGCGGTGGAGTCAAACCGCAGCGGAAAACTGCCGATCAAGAACGATTTGGCTTCGGCCAACTCCTGATCGGAGACCGGTACGTCACGGATAGACTTGATTTCGGATAAAACCCCGGTGATGGCTTGGTTCGTTGTCTCCGTCTTGGTTTGGAGGTTGACCCAGAATGATCCAGGCATCAGCCGGGCGTCGAAGTGGCTCATGATCCCATAGGCCAGACCCTGCTTGTCGCGAATCGAATCCATCAAGCGAGAGGAAAATCCACCAGCTCCCAGAATGTAATTCATCACCGTGACTGAATGAAAATCCGGGTGCGCGCGGGGGAGGCCTCCATGGCCAAGTACGATGGTGGATTGAGTGAGATCTTTCTCGATGAGTTGGACCGTTCTCCGTTCGACCGGCGAAGGTTTTTTCGTATTCCGTGCTGCCGTCGTCCCTTTTTTCCAGGTGTCAAAATGGGTCTGCACCAGCGCAGTGGCCTGTTCAAGTGTGACGTCTCCGACGATGGTCAGAATGACTTGGGAAGGGGCGTATTCCCGTCCATAGAAGGACTGCACGTCGGCCAGGGTGATTTTGTTGAGCGTTTCCTCAGTTCCATTGACGGGCCAACGGTAGGGGTGTCCGTGGAAGACGAGCTGATTGAACGCTTTCATGGCAATATGCCCCGGGTCGTCGTTGTCGCTTGCCATCTCGCCCAGCAGTTGGGTGCGAATCCGTTCGAATTCCTGCTTGTGAAACGCCGGGTGTTGCAGCATGTCTGCGAGCAGGGTAAAGCCGAGGTCAATGTCTTTCTTGAGTACGCGAGCGGAGGCGGTGGTGAAATCCTCTGAGGCATTGGCTTCCAGCGCCCCGCCGACGAAGTCGATTTGTTCCGCCTGCTGTTTTGACGTACGTGTAGTTGTCCCTTCGTCCAGGAGACTGGCGACGAGGTTCGCAAGTCCTGCTTTATCAGGAGGATCTTGCGCAGAGCCGGTCTTGATCAGCGCGTGGATTTCAACGATGGGAAGGAAATGTTGTTCAAGGACGAGCACCGTCATGCCATTTGTCGTCACGAATTTCGTCGGTGCAATCTCTGCCGCCACACTGGGGCCGCTTGCTAAGAGCAAGGCGCAGAGTCCCATCACGAGAATGAGAGTCGCCTGTCGGCGAGCCGCGACAGGCTGTCGTCTCGTCGTCGGCATCATTAGGGCCTCCCCTGTTGCGCGGGCGCGGGGTGGGGCTCTGGTTGTTTGGCAGGTACGGGAATCAGTGTCCCGACTGTCCGATTGTCTTCCGTCAGGTATTGCCGGGTGACACGCTGGATATCTTTGGTCGTCACCGCCCGGATCCGTTCAACAAATTGGTCGATCTTCCGCCACCCGGCACCGACGGATTCAGCCTGTCCGAGCAACATGGCACGCCGGAAGTTGGAATCCTGCTCGAAGACATGGGTGGCTTCGACTTGGTTCTTTGCCCGTTGGAGTTCTTGCTCTGTGGGCGGATCAGCCTGGAGACGTTTAATCTCTCGATGGAGAGCATCCTCGACCATTTCCGGTTTCTGGCCAGGGCTCACGAGGGCATAGAAGTAGAAAAGGCCCGGATCGGTCTGCAACAAGCTGTATTCAGCTCCGACGGCAAGCGACGATTTTTGTTCGTATACGAGGCTCTGGTACAGGCGCGAGCTTTTCCCATGCGACAGAATCGAATCCAGAATGTCGAGCGCGTACGAATCTTCGCTCGTAAAATTCGGCACGCGATAGCCCATCATGACGAACGGGACTTGCGCATCTCGCTTGAGGAGGAAGCGGCGTTCACCTTTTTGCTCCGGCTCCATGGTGGCGAGCGGCTTGGGCTCCGGTCCTCGCGGGATCGGTTCGAAGAGCTGTTTGATTGTGGGAAGAAGATCGTCGGCTTTGATGTCGCCCACCACGACGAGGGTGGCGTTATTGGGCGAGTAATAGGTGTCGTAATGTCGTTGCAAGTCATCGAGCGTCATCGCATCGAGGTCGCCGAACCAGCCGATCACCGGCCAATGGTATGGATGGCTGAGATAGGCCTGGGCAAAGAGCGCCTCGACGAGCGCGCCTTGTGGGTCGTCCTCCGAGCGAAGTCGACGTTCTTCCTTCACAACTTCTCGCTCTGTCGTCAATTCAGGCATGTCGAGCACGAGCCCTTGCATGCGATCGGCTTCGAGTTCCAAGGCCAGCTCGACGCGGTCAGCCGCGAGGTTTTCGAAGTAGGCGGTGAAGTCCTGGCTCGTGAAGGCATTATCCATCCCCCCGTTCTTGCGAATGAGACGGGAGAAGGTGCCCTTAGGATATTTCGTGGTGCCCTTGAACATCATATGTTCAAGCATGTGGGAGAGGCCCGCGCGGCCCATGACTTCGTTGCGTGAGCCGACTTTGTACCAAACTTGGACAGTGGCAACCGGAGCCTTAGGTACTTCGACTAAGAGGACTTTCATCCCATTGGAGAGGATGAACTCACGAGGTTCCGATGCGAAGGCGGGCAATGTGAAGGCGAAGACAAGGCTACTCGCGGTAGCGAACCATGACAATCGCATGATGTATCGTGAAAATGACCAGGTCATGTTTGGGCGGTGCGCACAATGCATGCTAGCAACGGGATCCGATTTGTGTCAAGGCGCGTGCTGCGTAGTCGGGTGAGAGATTACCCAATTGGCCGCAAGCGCCGAGGACGTCGCGCCCCCGGCTCTTACGGACGAACACATCGAGGCCTGCCTGTCGCACAATGGCTTGAAAGGCGGAAATGTCGCGTTCCGATGGGCGGCGAAAGGGATTCCCAGGAAACTCATTGAACGGAATTAAATTGATTTTGCACGCGATCCCGCGGACGAGCTTGGCGAGCCGACGAGCATCGTCGGCTTGATCGTTCACCCCGGCCAGCAGCACGTACTCGAAGGTGAGTCGTCGGGTCGGCGGTAAAGGGTATCGGCGGCAGGCGGCGAGCAATGTTTTAAGCGAGGCGATCCCATTGACGGCCGGCATCAGGCTGGCGCGCTGGTCGTCAGTCGTGGCATTCAGCGAGATGGCCAGGTTGACGCCGAGTTTCGCAATATCTTTCAATCGCGCTGCCAGGCCGGCAGTCGAGACTGTAATGCGTCTCGGCGACCATCCGAGCCCCCAGGGCTTGTTGGTGAGTCGCCGAATGGCCTCTGACAAGGCCTCCATGTTGGCCAAGGGTTCGCCCATTCCCATGAAGACGAGGTTGGTGATCCGCTCGCCAGCATCGAGGTGATCTTGGGCGGTCAGCACCTGTTCCATGATTTCAAACGGCTTCAAGTTGCGTTTCAATCCCATTGTGCCGGTCAGACAGAATCCGCAATCCAGAGTACAGCCGACCTGTGTTGAGACACAGAGGGTCAGGCGGTCTTCATCGGGAATCAGCACGGTTTCGACGGTGAGCCCATCATTGAGTGTGAGCACCAACTTTCTCGTATGATCGATCGAACGGAAGACCGTGCAGTCTGCGGGGCGTGGAATCGTTGCCAGTGAAGCCAGCGCTGTTCGTTCCGATTGGCTGAGGTCTGTCATCTGGTTGATGTCTTTCGCTCGACGTTGATAGAGCCAGCGCAAAATCTGACCGGTTCGGTAGCGGGGCCATCTGAATTGCTGCACGAGCCGGCCCATCCCTGCTTCATCAAGGGTCAGGAGGTTCGTGGGAACTGTGTGTGCAGGGAGACCGTCTTTTTCATGCCGCATGAGGGCAGCCTACCACAGCCGTAAAAAGTGGAACAAGGCGCAGAACTTACATGGCTTTGCTGGCAACAAGGGAGGCACACTGCTATATATGTTACAGATCGAGAGGGAGACGACGAGTGCACCACTACTTCCATCCATGGGCCATACGAAGCCTGCTCTTCGCCGCGTCGATCGGCCTTTGTGGGTTTGCATTGCTCTCCGACCAGGCGTCCGCCGGTCCTTCCTCTCCCACGATGTCGAGTGACAACGGCGCGTGCGAGAGGGCGGAAGATTGTTTTCAGGTCGCCGCAATGCCGAAGGAACGGCTGGGCAAGACCCTCAATAAGGAGCAAGTGTTGTCGCTCAAGATTGATCGGCTGCAACGGGTGATGGAGCGATTTCCCGCAACCCTCTGGGCTAAGCGCGCAGGACTGTTGTCTGGGGTGTTGCTCCTTGAACGGAACCCTGCCGTGGCGATTCAATTTCTCCGCGCGGCACAGCGAGATTTTCCAACCTTGGATGACTATATCCGACTATGGACGGGGGAGGCGCTGTTGAATCTCGGAAATGCCAAAGAGGCGGCGGACATGTTCGAAAGCATTCCGCAGGCGGTGCCTGACTCCTATTTGCTGACCAAGGCGGCCTATCGGGCAGGGGAAGCGTGGTATCAGGTGTCGAGTTGTCTGGAAGCGACGGCGTGGTTTGCAAAGGCGGTGGAACTGAATGATAAGGAACCAGGGACTCCACGAGCGCTTCTTCGAAGAAGCGCCTGCCAACTGCGAGACAACAACATACGGGAAGGCCGCGAAACATTGATGCAGCTCTGGGTTCGTTTTGCATATAGCGCAGAGGCGAAAGAAGCAGAGGCACTACTGACCTCAAATCTTGGGGGCGAGCCGTGGGTTGTTCAGCCGAGCGAGCGGCTTGCCCGGGCGCAGGCGTATCTTGGACAATCCTTCCATGCAGAAGCGATCGAGGAGCTCCGAAAGTTTCTTATGGCTGATCCACAGTCGCCCCGCCGCGCCGAGGCGAAGCTGAAGCTCGGCATTGCGCAGGTACGGCTGAAACAGTATGACGAAGCCCGAGAGACGTTCCGTGCGTTGGTGAAAGATGGGGGAACGGAGTCCCGCGACGCGTCGGTCTGGCTTGCCCGCGTCTATCTTCGGCAAGGACAGGGGGATAAGTTGTTAGATCTTGCCCGCACGCTGGCGACATCCTCGCTCTCTGCGGAGCAGAAGGGCCAGATCACCTTGTTCGCCGGGATGTGGTTGGAAGATCAGTACCGCTTTGACGAGGCGATCGAACGGTACCGGCAAGTGGCAAAGGTTGGAGAGCCGGTGGCTCAGCGAGCCGAAGCGCGGTGGCGCGTGGGCTGGGTGCATTACCGTGTGGCGCGTTATCGTGAGGTTGGTGACGAGCTGCGTCAACTCGGCGATCAGCGCGACAGCGATTTTGAGCCACAAGCACTCTATTGGATGGGACGCGCGGCCGAATTGAGCCAGCAGCCTCACGCCCGTGATGCGTATGTGCAACTCTGCCAGCAATACGTCTATACCTATTATTGCCAGCTGGCTCGAGAACGGATCGATATTCCGTTGTCGGAGCCCTCTATATCCAAACAGATTTCTGCGACCGTCCCGGTCAACGGCGGCACGCCGGCGAATGGTGAGGCGACACGCGCGGTGCCTACGAGGGCAGAAATCGAGCAGCAGCCGGCGTACCGTCGAGCTATTGAGCTCAAGACGCTGGGGTTGGAATCGGATGCTGCGCGCGAGTTGGCCGGGTTGACCGAACGCTATAGCCGAGACCCCGATGTCCTCATGGAGCTTGCGACGATGTTGAACGGGGTAGGTGCCTACCACCATGCACTCCGACTCGCGAGAGCCAGGTTCCGCGATAAGTTGGAGCGAACCGGCGGCATCGTCGACCCATCGTTGTGGAAAGTAGCTTATCCAACCGGCCTGCTTCCCATGATCAAAAGCCAAGGTGTGAGCGGTGTCGACCCCTATTTGGTGGCGGCGATCATTCGTGAGGAGAGTCAGTACGATTGGCAAGCGGTATCGCGGGTCGGTGCAATTGGCCTGATGCAGGTGATGCCGGGAACTGCGAACAATGTGGCGCAGCGGCTTGGGCTTCCTCCAGTAAGTCGAGATGATCTTTTCGATCAAGAGACCAATATTCAGATCGGAGTCCGCTACGTCGAACAGTTGCTTGAGCAATTTTCCGGGAATGTTGCATTCACCATTGCCGCATACAATGCAGGGCCGATAGTTGTTAAAAGTTGGATTGCGCTGCACCCTGGACGAAACCAGGATGAGTTCATCGAATTGATCCCGTATCAGGAGACGCGGCAGTATGTAAAACGGGTACTCCGAAGCTACCGGGAATATCTACGGTTAGCCAAGGCCTCCTGATGGCTATTTCTTGACAAGATCTAGACAAGTTTCTATAGTGCGCCACAACCTGTAGGGGTTTGTGAAGGAAGAGAGTGGGGGAATGGCACTCGATCGGTTGGACGCGTTCGAAACTCGTATTAGGGATCTGGTCAAGCTCGTTCAAGAGCTGAAGAAAAAGAATGCGGCGCTCGAAGAAGAATTAAAGATCGTTCGACGACGACTGGTGGAGAAGGATGATTCGAATCGACGGTGGGAACAAGAACGTGTCGATATCAAGTCTCGGATAGAAAAAGTCCTCGGTGACATCGAGTTGTTGGAGTGCCTTGAAGAACGCAAGGAGGTGGCCTTTGACTAAGACCATTGACGTGGAAATCTACGGCCAACGGTACGCGATTCGTGGCGAAGCGGACGAAGGAGATATCCGGCGCCTCGCGAGTTTTGTTGATGGCCAGATGCGCCATCTCGCGGAAGGAATGAATACGACGACCCCTTCCAAACTCGCCGTGCTGACCGCACTCAATTTGGCTCACCAGTTGTTTGAGCTCGAACGGAAGCGGGCTCAAGGTGAAGCGGATGTCGAGCGCCGGATGAAGTCGCTGATGGATTCGATAGAGGAGCAGGTACCGACCTCGCTCTGTCGCTAGATTCAACTTGCAAAGGGTGGCCCCCTTTGCTATCGTGGTTCGTGTGTATCGGGACGTAGTAGATTCTACGATTAGGGATATGATTAGGTCATGCTCGAACCGGTTTAGTGATCCGGGGATACGAAGTAGTCATCACGGAATGGATGTGGGTTTTTGATGCTGGCGAAATTGAGGCAGTTAGTAGAATGTGTACAAGGGTTCGTCCACCTCATGTATAATTTCTTAGAGATGTTGGGTGAGATCATAGAGATCATGCTGCCGTCCAAGAGTGCGGTTTACGGAAACAGCCCACGGTTGCTTCCGGTTCGTACGCTGAATCCTCTCACGCGGATGAGCGTGTACCGACGCAGATGGACCTCGTGGGATCTATCCCGCATAGGACATACCCGTCATCTCAATCCAGCAAAGCATCCATCCCCGTGGAGTCCGTACTCGGAATAGGCCTGTAGACCGCGTTTTCGGCCGTCCTTTTCTAGTCCCGCATCTTTCTACCGCGCCCCCTTCGCATAAGACCGTCGAATAACCTTGTATCAAACGAGGCTGGGAAGAAATCTCTTCTCGACTCGTGACTGTTAAGGGGGGAGTCCACATGTCAACCTCAATTGTTGCCTATCTGTTGGCAGGACTCGTTGGAGGGCTGCTCGGAATCGGCATCTTTGAGCTGATTCGCCGCTCATCGAGCGTCACGAAAAAGGCACAGGAAGAGGAGCAATCCCGCCAGGCTATCCTCAACGCTCAGCGAGAGGCGGAGAACATTGTTAAAGAATCAAAGCTAGAAGCGAAAGATCTTCTGTTGCAATCGAAAATGGAACTCGAGAAGGAGCAGAAGGCCAAAATGGCCGAGCTCGCTGTCGCAGAAAAGCGTGCAATCCAACGAGATGAGGCCCTCGAACATCGGATCAGTACGATAGACAAACGGGATAGCGAGGCCCACAAGCGAGATCTGGAGTTGTCGAAGAGAGAAGAGACGCTGCTGGCTAAGGAAGCCGCTTGTGCTCGAGTAGAAAAGGAGCATCGTGAGGCACTAGAACATATTGCGGGGATTACGGCCGAGGAGGCAAAGAAGCAGCTGATTCAAGAAATGGAGAGCCAAGCTCGGCTCGAAGCCGTTGGGCATGCCAAGCGGACGTTAGAGGAAGCGCGGGAGAATGCGGAACGGGAAGCGCGCGAGATCATTACCAATTCGATTCAACGAGTGGTGCGTGATTACGTGTCCGAATCCACGATTTCTGTCGTGCCGATTCCGAACGACGCGATGAAGGGACGGATCATTGGGCGGGAAGGGCGCAACATTCGTGCAATCGAGGCCGCAACCGGTATCGACCTGATTATCGATGAGACGCCTGAAGCCGTCATTGTGTCAGGCTTTGATCCGTTGCGTCGCGAGATCGCCAAGGTCTCGCTCGAACGGTTGATGCATGACGGACGTATCCATCCTACACGAATCGAGGAAATCGTTGAGAAAGTCAAAGTTGATATCGATAAGCTCATGTATGACGAGGCCGAGAAAATCATCTTCGAATTGGGGCTGTCAGATTTTCATCCGGAGTTGATCAAGGTGCTTGGTCGGCTCAAGTACCGGACTAGCTATGGACAAAATAATCTCTATCATTCTCGTGAAGCCGCGTACATCTGCGGCATCATGGCCTCGGAGCTTGGTCTCGATGTGAAGTTGGCGAGGCGGGGCGCGCTCCTGCACGACATCGGGAAAGCCGTCAGTCACGAAGAAGAGGGCCCGCATGCCATGTTGGGTGCTGAGATTGCCAAGAAGTACGGCGAGAGCGAGAAAATTGTGAATGCCATTGCGGGACACCACGAACAAGTCGCGCCGATCTGCCCAGAATCGGTTTTAGTTGCTGCGGCTGAAGCGTTGTCTGCAGCCAGGCCTGGAGCTAGACGGGAAGCCTTGGAGACCTACGTGAAACGGCTGGAGAAACTGGAGTCACTTGCCACGACGATCAAGGGTGTGCAGAAGGCCTATGCGATCCAAGCGGGTCGAGAAATCCGCGTCATCGTTCGACAAGAAGACATCACTGATGCCGAGTCGTTCCAGTTGTCTCGGGACTTGGCAAAGAAGATTGAGCAGGAACTGACCTATCCCGGCACGATCAGAGTGACTGTGATTCGAGAGAGCCGGTATGTGGAGTATGCCAAGTGAAGATCCTCTTCATTGGCGATATATTTGGTGAGCCCGGGCGTCGAGCGTTGGCCAGGGCTGTTCCTAGGCTGGTGGCTCAGCGGCAAGTCGATATCGTGATCGGGAATGGAGAGAACGCGGCCGGTGGATTTGGCATCACGCCGGAGTTGGCAGAAGAGTTGTTCGATCTCGGCCTTGCGGTGATTACGACTGGGAATCATGCGTGGGATAAGAAGGAAATTCTCGACTACTTTCCCCGAGAGCCACGACTCCTTCGCCCGGCGAATTATCCGAGTGGGGTGCCGGGTAACGGAAGTGTGGTGGTCGAGTCGGCCGGCGGAGAACAGCTCGGCGTGCTCCAGCTGATGGGGCGTGCATACATGCCGACTTTGGACTGTCCGTTTCAGGTAGCCAAAAAAGAATTGGCCGCGCTGAAGAAGCGAACGGTTGCCGTGATTGTTGACATGCATGCGGAGGCTACATCAGAGAAAATGGCGATGGGGCACTATCTTGACGGAGAGGTCGTCGCCGTGGTCGGTACCCACACGCATGTGCAAACGGCCGATGATCAGATTCTCCCGAAGGGGACTGCCTATGTGACGGATATAGGGATGACCGGCCCACTTCATTCCGTAATCGGGGTGAAGAAAGAGTTGGCCATCGAAAAGTTTTTAACCGGGATGCCACGGCGCTTTGAAGTGGCCTCGGGTCCCTCTGTCTTTTGTGCGGTGCTGCTCGAAGTTGATGCGCGTCTTGGTAAGGCACTGTCGATCGAACGAATTCGCATTATCGACTAAAGGAGACCCACCACGAGCGCTTCCAGTTTCCCCGCTTTCCCTGGTCAGGTTGTTCTTCCGAAACGGATTTTGACGGTTTCGGAGTTGACGGGACTGCTTCGCGCCTCGATCGAAGAACAATTCTCTGACGTCTGCTTAGAAGGTGAACTTTCCAATCTCCGTGCTCCCGGATCGGGACACGTCTATTGCACGCTCAAGGACAAGACGAGCCAAATTCGCGCGGTGCTGTTCCGGTCCAGCGCGGTGAGGTTGCGGTTTGCTTTGCAAGAAGGGCTACAGGTGATTGTGCGGGGCCGGCTCACGGTCTACGAACCGCGCGGAGAATATCAGATCGTGATCGATACGGTGGAGCCGAAGGGAATCGGCGCGCTGCAGTTGGCATTTGAACAATTAAAAGCGCGATTAGCAGCGGAGGGGTTGTTCGATCAGGACAGAAAAAAGCCGATCCCGGCATTTCCTCGAACCGTGGGGGTCATCACATCGCTGACCGGCGCAGCCATTCGGGATATCTTGGCCGTTCTTCGGCGACGCTGGCCGACGCTCCATATTCTTATCGCCCCGGTTCAAGTCCAAGGGGAGAGTGCCGGGCGTCAAATTGCTGGGGCGCTAACTGTCATGAACGACCTGGGTACTGTGGATGTCATCATTGTCGGCCGAGGCGGAGGCTCGTTGGAAGATCTCTGGAGTTTCAATGAAGAGATCGTGGTGCGAGCCATTGCAGCATCAAGTGTTCCAGTCGTGTCGGCTGTCGGACATGAAATCGATGTGACGCTTGCCGATTTTGTTGCCGATCTCCGAGCGCCGACGCCGTCGGCGGCAGCGGAGGCAGTGGTTCCAGTGTTGGCTGAGATCGTGGAACGACTGCGGGAACTCAAGGTTCGTCTAGGACAGGTGATGCTCCGGCATTGTGCGTTCGAGCGGCAACGGCTTGATGCCGGCATTCGAGGGGTGACGGATGTACGTTTCCGTATCCAGGAAACGACGCAGCGGACAGATGAGATGGTGGGCAAATTGCGTGAGATGGTCCAAGAACTGCTCACGGCTTGGCGTGAACGGGTTCACGGGGTGCAGCAGGATCTATCCAGTCTGAATCCTATTCTCGCGATCAAGCAAGGTCTGGCGACAGTTCCGCAACTCTCTAAGCGCCTTGAAGGGCAGATGGGGGTGGTGTTGGCGCAGCATCGTCACAGGATCCACGCGACACTGGCGCAGCTTAATACGCTGAGTCCCTTGGCGATTCTGGGACGTGGCTACAGTATTCTTCAAACGGTTCCGGCTGGTCAAATACTCCGGCGGGCAAACGACGTGGAGGTTGGTCAGGAGTTGGAGGCTCAATTGGCAAGTGGGCGTCTGGGCTGCATGGTCACGCGTGTGTGTAATGATTCCTCAGTTTGAAATCGTTGTGTGGTCGAGTATAATGAGCCTTCACCTATAAATAATGACGAGGTGTGTCGTGGCAGCGGTGAAATTTGAACAGGCAATGGCGCGGTTGGAAGCCATTGTTGGTGAGTTGGAAAAAAGCGATCTTCCGTTGGATGAGTCGCTCAAGATCTTTGAAGAGGGTATTCGCCTTTCAAAGAATTGTCTCAAGATTTTAGAGGAAGCCGAGCATAAAGTCGAAGTGCTTGTGCAAGATAAGAACGGTAAGAAACGAATCCATGCCTTCTCTCCAGACGACGCAGCCGATGAACCGTCCTCCTAGGTTCTCCAGTATAGGTTTCTATTTCCATCCATGCCCTGGTGAGTGGTTTCTTTAGTCGATATGGCTACCTTTCCTCGTGTTCACAAGGAACGGTTGGATCGTGTGCTTGCGGCTCAGGGTCTGGTGCCCAGTCGGGAGGCGGCAGCCAGAACTGTCTTGGCAGGCGGAGTATCGGTTGATGGGATTATGGTGGATAAGCCAGCAAAGCTGGTGCCGCTGGATGCGCGGATCGAGATTGTGCAGCCTGCGTTGTTTGTCAGTCGATCGGGTGACAAATTGGCTGCAGCTCTTGATGCCTTGCATATTGATCCGAGAGGAACAATTGGTTTGGATGTTGGGTGTTCGACAGGTGGGTTTACCGACTGTTTGTTACAGCGAGGAGCCACCCGCATTTATGCCATCGACGTGGGGTATGGACAATTTGAGTGGAGACTTCGCAAAGATTCGCGTGTTGTCTTGCTCGAACGGACCAACATTCGGTATGTTGACCGTGCAGCGGTTCCTGAGCCGATCGACTTGGCGGTGATCGACGTTTCTTTTATTTCTTTAACTCTGGTATTGCCCGCGGTCGTCAATCTACTCAACAGCTGTGCAGTGGTTGTGGTGTTAGTGAAGCCACAATTTGAAGTCGGTAAGGGTCAAGTCGGACGAGGCGGGGTCGTGCGAGATGATGCCCAGCGCGAAGCGGTGACTGAGAAGGTTATTGCCTGCGCCTCTCATTTGGGGCTTCAGTTGAAAGGCGTGCTCGATTCACCCGTGATAGGGCGAAAAGGGAATCGGGAGATTCTTGTTGGTTTTTCCCGCGAGATAACAACTTGAGCGAGTGGGTGGTGAGCAGATGATGGCACGTGTTCGTAGGCGATGGGGGCATGCATGAAAGTACTCGTGACCGGAGGTGCCGGTTTTATCGGATCGCATTTGGTCGATCGTCTTATCCAGGAAGGGCATGAGGTTGTTGTGGTGGACAATCTGTCCACAGGGAAGCGGCGAAATCTCAATCGCGCCGCTCGTTTTTTCAAGCTGGATATTCAGAGTTGGCGGCTTGAACGGGTGTTTCGCAACGAAAGGCCCAATATTGTCATGCATCTTGCAGCACAGATGGACGTGCGAAAATCTGTGGAAGATCCAATCTTCGATGCCCAGGTGAATGTCCTTGGGATGCTGAACGTGTTGCAGCAAGCGATTAAGCACGGTGTGCGGAAGGTGGTATTCTCTTCTTCCGGTGGGGCCATCTACGGCGAGCAAGAAATCTATCCTGTCCCCGAGTCCCATGCCACGAGGCCTCTGTCACCTTACGGCATTAGCAAGCTGTGTGGGGAGCAGTATCTCTCCTACTATCAACGGGTGAGTGGACTTCAAATAGTGAGCCTGCGCTATGCCAATGTCTATGGTCCACGTCAGGATCCTGATGGAGAGGCTGGCGTGGTCGCGATCTTTATTCAGAAGTTGCTGAATAGCGAGCAAGCGATCGTCGATGGGAATGGACGGCAAACGCGAGACTTCGTCTATGTCGAAGATGTCGTTGAGGCAAACCTTGCGGTTATGGGTCAGGAAACACAAGGAACGTATAATGTTGGAACGGGAGAAGAAACCTCAATCAACGACCTGCTCAGGATTTTAATCGCCCACACGAATTCGACATGCAAGGAAGTTCATGGGCCAGCCAAAAATGCTGAACAAGTACGGAGCGTGATTGATTCGAGCAAGCTCCGTCAAGAATTGTCTTGGGAGCCCAAAACCGAACTCAGTGAAGGTCTCAAGCGAACCGTCGATTATTTTCGCGAGCGGATGAGCTAGAACTGACTGTGCCGTTCAGGGAGGGGGGAGAGTACATGTACCACGGGTCTTGGTGGGGTTGGAGTTAATATCGAGGGACGGTTCCATCCACCTGGGTCGACCAGGCGTCGATTCCTCCTACCAGATTCTTCACATTAGGGAATCCCTGTTGAAGCAAGAAATTTGTCGCGTCGGCGCTTCTCATGCCATGATGGCAGATGGCAATAATCTCTGAGTCGCGGTTCAATCGAGCGAGCGATTGAGGGATTGTTCCGAGGGGAATTAGGATTGAGCCATCCAGTTTTGCGAGGGAATATTCCCATTCCTCTCTCACATCAACCAGGACCAATTTGTCGCCTTTATCAAGGCGTGCCTTCAGTTCTTTCGGGGAAATGGCAAAGCCCATCGAGTACCCTCCTTGCTTGAAGTCATCATGATATGTGAGGGGTGAAAAGCTTGTCAATGAGCCTAATGGCGCCCTCGTTCTGGCCGATTCTCAGACGGAAATGGAGAGCAGATAACTGATAAGATCGCACCATTCTTTCCCTTGAAATGATGCCCTGACAAAAAACGTACATTTTTGTCAAGTCTCGTCTTTATGAGATTTTCTGTCAACCCAATTCAGATACTGAAGAGGGAGGGTAAAATGATAAGATATTGATAATTTGTCATAATCATGTTGTTCTATACGTAATAGGCCCAGAAATTGCTTTGTTCTATGGAAGAAGAAAATGACAGGGATCATGAGCAGAACGGAAAGGCCATCTGACTGCAATGATGGCGCCCTATTATGAAGAAACCAGGGGAGCAAGTTCTTGTTATCTTGGTTACGGCAGTAAATCAGCGAGAAGCGGTAAGGATTGGTGAAGCAATGGTGAATGCAAGGCTGGCTGCCTGTGCAAATATCATCTCGAGGATTCAATCGATTTATCGGTGGAAGGGTAAAGTAGTCAAGGCAGGAGAGGCTCTTCTCATATTGAAATCCACCAAGTCTCGGTATCGTGCTCTCGAAAAAGCAATCAAGGCGATACATACCTATGAGATTCCTGAAATTATTGCGTTACCGGTTAAGGACGGGCATGATAGGTATATTGGGTGGGTGCGTGGTGAAACCCACAGTTAAATTTTAGCAAGGGGGGAGTCCCCGAAGTGAGGGGTTGACGGGAGCGATTTGGATCGATACACTCGTCAGGAGTATTATCGAAAGCGAAGCAGCCCAATCAGCAGGGGGTGAAGGTCATGGGGCAAATGAACGGCGCAGAAGACAGCGATGCCTATACCGTCGTGATATTTCGTGGCTCAACAGCCAAACCACTTCGATTTAATTTCCGTCGCAAGCTTGTCAGTAAGCTATTGATTGTCGGAGCTATTTTTGTTTTAGTCGATATTCTTGCCCTTTCACACTACGTGATTAGGACCGGTGAAGTCTGGGAGCTTTCAGCATTCCGTGAGGAAGCCATAAGTGCACGGGAGCAAACTGGAGAGTTTTCTAGCGCTGTCGACGATTTGAAGAAGCGTCTAACGAGCATGAAGGAGGTCAATCAACGGCTTCGTGTCATGTTGGGGATCGAGAACCCGAAACCGGGGGATGTAGCTAATGGTCGAGGTGGTGAGGATACTCCCCTTCCATATGGTAATGCTCTTCCTGCCGCTGAAAAGATCTCTCAAGGTGACGTAGGTGCTCAGCATTTCAACTCAGCGGAAACTGGCCAGAGTGCTTTGGCTGGCCAAGCGAGCCCATCTGCTGGTTCGAGTGGTCTCACCGAGCAAGAGAGGATCGCTTCAATTAAGGATGGTATAGATTGGCTGTCGAAAGAAGCTACAATCCAGGAAGAGTCGCTTCAAGAATTGTCCTTGGCTGCCGAAAAGAAATCTTCTCGATGGGCAGCAACTCCTTCCATTTGGCCGGTAAAGGGGTGGGTGACTTCTGGGTTCGGGCCAAGGGTTTCTCCATTTACAGAAAAGCCTGCTTGGCATGACGGGTTGGATATTGGAGCGGCTGCCAATGCGCCGGTTCAGGCTCCGGCCCAAGGACGGGTGACAGCCGTCGGCTTCGACCCTAAACTGGGAATTCTTGTGAAACTCGACCACGGATTTGGTATTGAAACTCTTTATGGCCACCTAGCTAAGGCATTGGTCAAAGAGGGGCAGCGCGTGAAGCGTGGAGAAGTCGTCGGCTTAGTCGGCAGTAGCGGACTAGCTACGGGACCCCACTTGCACTACATGGTCAAGGTTCACGGCCAAGCACTAGACCCAGTAAAGTACATCCTCGAATAACTCGTTAAGCCTCCCGCTTCACTCGCCAGCTCGTCATCAACCGACTTGGTTTCTGACGAGGCCGCACTGAACTCATTCCTCCCTTTCACATCCAACAAAACACACCGACTCGACTCCTATGCTATACTACCGCCCCTTAGTTACGAGTGTACGCTCTCCTCAATCCTATGACAGATATTGAGATCAACCGATCAGTGAAGGCGCATCCAATTCAGGATGTTGCAGATCAGCTTGGTATCCAGACCAGCGAGCTAGTTCCGTACGGAAAGCTGAAGGCGAAGGTTTCGCTTGACGTACTCAAGCGGCTTCATGCTGCACCACTCGGCAGGTACGTACTCGTGACCGCCATCAATCCGACGCCGCTTGGGGAAGGCAAGACGACAACGTCTATCGGGCTTGCTATGGGTCTTTCCCGCCTCGGCCATCGAACGGCTGTCACGCTTCGACAGCCTTCATTGGGGCCGGTGTTCGGGATCAAAGGGGGAGGAACAGGAGGGGGAAGAGCTCAAGTCCTTCCGATGGAAGACATCAATCTCCACTTGACCGGCGACGCCCATGCTGTATCCGCCAGTCACAATCTCCTGTCAGCATTTGTCGATAACCACCTGTTTCATGGGAATGCGCTTCAAGTAGATTCGAATCGGATCACTTGGCCACGAACATTAGGAGTCAGCGATCGGGCATTACGGCAGATCTCGCTGGGAGAAGGGGCTGCTAGTCGTACGGGTCAGTTTGTGATTACCGAAGCTTCTGAAATCATGGCGATGCTCGCTTTGGCATCGAGTCAAACCGACCTTCGACACAGACTCGGGCAGGTCATCGTTGGGTTAACACCGGATGGTAGGGCGGTGCGGGCAGAAGAGTTTGGATGTGCCGGGTCCATGGCAGTCCTGCTTAGAGAAGCGTTGCTGCCGAACTTGGTTCAGACGCTGGAGGGAACCGCAGCCTTCGTACATACCGGTCCGTTCGGTAATATCGCCCACGGGAATTGTTCGATTCTTTCCGATGCCATCGCATTGCGTTGTGCAGACTATGTCGTGACAGAGGCTGGATTCGGGAGTGATCTCGGGGCAGAGAAATTTTTCAACATTAAGTGCCGCCTCTCAGGATTTAAGCCGGCGGCGGCTGTCGTGGTCGCGACACTTCGTGCGCTCAAGCTTCACGGTGGCGGAGGAACAGTCAAGATTGGAACTCCGCTTCCGGCAGGGCTTACCGGACCAAATCAGGAGGCATTGGTAAAAGGATTTGCGAACTTAGAGCAGCATATTGCGAACGTGAAAGCTCATGGGGTGCCCGTGGTGGTGGCGGTTAATGCGTTCATCGATGATCCGGTGGCTGAGCTGGAATGGGTTCGCGAGCGGTCCAAAGAGGTTGGTGCGGTGGATGCCGCGGTCTCAACTCATTGGGCCGATGGCGGCAAAGGGGCTGACGCGTTGGCAAAAGCTGTGGTCAGAGCCACAGAGCAATCGTCTGCGTTCAGGCATCTCTATGACATCGCCTGGCCAATCAAGAAGAAAATCCAAACTATTGCCATGCAGATGTATGGAGCCTCGGCTGTGTCGTTTGACGCACAAGCCGAACGAGACATTGAGCTGGCGCAGAAGCTTGGACTTGATCGGTTGCCTATCTGTATGGCGAAGACACCGTTATCACTGTCACACGATCCCGCGTTGAAGGGGCGCCCGTCCGGGTTTACGTTGCCGATCAAAGAGGTGCGAATACTTGCAGGGGCAGGATTCCTGACGGCGGTCTGTTCAGGGATTCAACTCATGCCCGGGTTGCCTAAGAAGCCGGCAGGCGAACGCATTGGAATCGATCCAGGCACGGGAGAGATTGTTGGATTGTCCTGAAGGCTAGCGCTGCTTAAGGTAATGCAAGAATTCCGAGTCTGGGCTCATCACGAGGGTGGACTTATCTTTGAAGGTTTTCTTGTATGCCTCCATCGAGCGGGTGAAGGCAAAAAATTGAACATCCTGCCGGTAGGCTTCAGCATAGACCCTAAAGGCCTTCGCATCCCCCGCGCCACGAAGTTCTTCCGATTCCTTATACGCCTGAGCCAGAATAATCTCGCGATCCTTTTCCGCTTCTGAACGGATTTTCTGCGCTTCCTCAGCGCCTTCTGCGCGGTATTGCTTCGCCTGCCGTTCCCGCTCAGCTTGCATCCGGGCGAACACGGCCTTCTCGTTCTGCTCAGGGAGGTCGGCACGTTTGATTCTCACGTCCTGAATCTCAATCCCATACGCGGAGGCTTTTTCATGTGACCGCTGGGTCACAATTTTCATGAGATCGGCGCGGTGATCCGCGACGATTTCCAGAAGGTCATGGCGTCCGAGTTCGACCCGGAGCTCGGAATAGATAATGTCGTTCAGCCGTTGCCGGGCTCCCCGTTGGGTCTGAAAATTCTGATAGACCTTGAGTGGGTCGACAATCCGCCATTTGGCGTAGTTGTCCAGCAGGAGGGTCTTCTTGTCTTGTGTGATCACATCTTGCGCTTGGGAGTCGTAGTCCAGCAGGCGATTATCGAAATAGGTGACTTCCTGAATAAACGGCACTTTTACATAGAGCCCCGGCTCAGTGATATTACGAACGGGCTTTCCCAGTTGGACCACGATCGCGCTTTGGGTGATGTCCACGGTGAAGAGGGGTGAGGCGCCCAGGAGAAACAACCCGCCGACCACTACCAGCAGTGCAATGATGAATCCCTGCTTGGTCATGGGTTCTGGCCCTCAATGGCGGTGCCAGCCCTGGGTTTGAGACGATCAAGCGGGAGGTACGGCAGCATACGATCGCCCATCTTACCGTCGATGATGATTTTCTCGAAGTTCGGAAATATTTCTTCCATTGTTTCTATATAGATACGCTTGCTGATGATGTCTTTAGCTTGATTGTATTCTTTCAAGGTCGCCAGAAAACGGTTGGCCTCACCTTGGGCGCGATTCAGTCGTGCCTGAGCATAGCCCTTGGACTGATTGACTACCTGAGCGGCTTCGCCTTGGGCTTTGGGGAGAATGTCGTTGCGATAGCTTTGCGACTGGTTGATCAGTTTCTCTCGATCTTCCTTCGCATTCGTTACGTCCTTGAATGCAGCCGCCACGGCTTCGGGAGGACTCACGTCCTGGAGTTGGACGGCTGCGATCTGGACGCCGCCCTGATACTGGTCCAGGAGGGATTGCAGGAGTATCTGGGCATCCTGCTGGATCTGGGCCTTGCCGGTCGTCAATGCCTCGTCGATTTTGCCCTTGCCGACCACTTCCCGCATTGAGGCTTCGGCCGCTTTGCCGATCGTCTCATCGATTTCTGCAACATTAAAGAGAAAGTTCGCAGACTCCTTAATCTTGTATTGCACGATAAATTGGATGGCCAGGATATTCATGTCGCCGGTGAGCATCAGGGCTTCTTGCGCCAGCATCTGCTGGCGGCCTTGCCGGTCTGTGCGGAAACCGACCTCGATACGATGAAGCTTTTGGACTTTCGGCTGCAGAACGGTTTCGACAAAGGGAATTTTCACGTGGGGACCTGGTCCCAGGGTTCGGACCGGGACGCCGAATCGCTTAACGACGCCCTCTTCATCCGGGGCGACGATAAAGGCGCTATTCCATGCGACAAAGATGAGCAGCGCTGCGAAGGCAATATTTCTGAAACCGCTCGAGGGCATCAGGCTGTTGAACGAGGGCATCAGATTCTTGAATTGCGATTGGGCCTGCTTGAGGGCATCCTCAAGAGGGTCGCTCTTCCTACTCCAAGGATCTTTGGGGTCCCACACCATGCGATATATCCAAGCCGAAGTGAATTGCGAAGAATCGCTGACGAGGCCCAACATAGCAGACTGCCTAGAAGCGACGCAATCACCAATATATATATCCGGTTGCTCCATTAAGTCTCCAATGTGAGGGAGGCGCAGCCAAAACAGCTGAACTGTGCTATGCGTTTCCAGGTAAGACGCGATGGGATATTCTCGATTGGCTCAAAGATGGCGAGCGTTGTGTGTGTGAATTGGCCAATGTCTTTTAGCCCGGCAGGCCCGGAGGCCGCAATGAGCTCACGGTATCGCTTCGTGGGTTAGTGCCCTCGGGGTGTCGGCAGGATCACCTTGCCAGCGTCACTGCATTCATAAGCGAGCGGCGGATTCGTGTTGCTCTCATCGTGCCTGCTGTGCCCGGCAACCATTCCACTAGAGAGCTCTGGTGAGGAAGAGGTAAGCGAGACAAGCGAGGAGAGCCGACGCCGGCAGCGTCACCACCCAGGCCAGGGCCATGTTGCGAACCGTCGCCCAGCGCACGCTGTTCAGGCCTTTGAGAAGGCCGATTCCGATTATCGCTGAGCTGCTGACGTGGGTTGTAGAGACCGGTAGGCCAAGGGAACCAGAGAGAAGAACCAATGACGAGGTTGTCAGGTTTGCAGATAATCCTTCTGCATGGTCCATGCGCGTGACCTTTTCTGCTAAGACTTCAGTCACCCGCAATCCCCCGAAGTAACTGCCCAGTCCCATCGCTACTGCGACCCCTCCCAAGGCGGCGAGCTGGGATGAGGTGCTGGGCCATGCGGCGGTGGTATTCCCGAGCAGGAGCATGGCGACGATTTTCGGCGCGTCATTGGTGCCACGGGCAAATGACGCAAGGCCGCTGGAGATCCAATGAATCGTATCGAGTCCCACGACCAGCCCTTTTAAGCCGGAACGGTCGCATTGAGAAGGCACTGCAATCACCGGCTGTCCGAAGTGTGCGGCCTGAAACAACGTCCTCGTTTCCCCGCGAGGATCGATTGCCACTAGCGCCCGTGAAGCCGGCATCACGCACAAGCAGGCTCCTTCCCACTTCCTCGCAAGCGCGCGAACAGCTGGATGAATGAGTAGAGAGACGGTGAGCGCGAGGAACGGACTGAACAACAAGGGAAGGGCAATCTTTTTCCCGATCGCCGGCCAGATCAATCCTTCTCCCGCGAAGGCCACCAATCCGGTGCCGACGATCGCTCCAGTGAGCGCGTGGGTTGTTGAGACAGGCAGGCCCGTACGCGAAGCGAAGAGGACCCACGCCATGGCTCCGGTCAAGACGGCTACGGTGACGTCCGGTCCGATGATGGTGCCGATTTGGACGAGGCCATGGCTGAAGGTCTTGATCATCGCACTGGCAACAAAGGCAGCCAATGCAGCGCCGACTATGGTCCAGGCAGTTCCCCAGGCGATAGCTGACCGATAATCGGTGATCCCGCTGCCAACCAAGGTTGCGATCGCTTTCGAAACGTCGTTGGCTCCATTTGCGAAGGCGAGAGCGAATACGAAGGCAAAGGCGAGCAGGGAGATGTCCATCGTACCCTTAGGGCGCGACGGATCCGCCGCAAGACGACCCAGATCCGGCGGTACAGCCGTAGCAATGGTTGCGCGTGGTGATCTGGCGCCGATCGAGTTGCACCGGATCAAAGTCGCGGATATGGGCGGGGGCGCCATGATCCACCGGCAGATCGAGCATTTGATTGAAGTCGCAGTCGTAAAGGGTGCCGTCCCAACTCACGGAGATCGTGTAGCGGCACATGACACCGGCTGCGGCAGCGGGATTGAAGGCGTTGGCCAATCGTTCCATATACTGTTCGTAGTTGCCGCTCTCTACGAGAAATTCAAGAAATCGGCTGATGGGCATGTTGGTGATCGTGTAGAGATGGTTGAACTCGATACCATGGCGAGCCCGGAGTTCCTTTCGAAACTGCGCCTCGATCGCCTCTTGCTTGGCAGGGAGAAACGCTCCTACCGGATTGCACACGAGATTCAACGACAACCCGCTGCCTGGCTGGCCGTAACCGAGCCGATTGAGGAGCCGAAGCGCCTGGATCGATTTCTCAAACACGCCTTCGCCTCGCTGCGCATCAGTCTGGCCGGCGCGGTAGTAGGGCAGCGATGCGACGATTTCCACACGATGAGCGGCAAGAAACTCTGCCAAGTCCGCTTGGGACGGGAGGAGCAAGACAGACAAGTTACATCGATCCATCACGTGGCGACCCAGTGCCCGGCTTTGATCAACCAGCCAGCGAAAGTTGGGATTGAGTTCCGGTGCTCCCCCCGTGATATCGACTGTTGGAATGTCGGTCTGAGCAAGCGCGCGGATGCATTGCTCCGCTGTTTCTCGAGACATGTGTTCCGTCCGGTCAGGCCCCGCATCGACATGACAGTGCCGACAGGTCTGATTGCAGAGCTTGCCGACATTGATCTGAAAAACTGTGATCCCGGTAGCGCGAAGCGGAAGCAGGCCGATGTGATCGAGTTGCGTTTCAAAGGGGAGGCAGCTTGTGACCTCCCTAAGCAGCTTCAATTGCTGCGTGGGGGAGGCGAGCGGGTGATGTTGTCCCAGCAGGGTTAATGCCATATCTGTGTGTGTCAGGAAAGGAGAAATATACTCGGGAACCGACCACCTTCAGCGCACATGACCTATTGTCATCAACGCCGATTCTGGAAACCGCAACTCACAGCAGCCGAAATCCAGGGCCTGTCCTTGTCTGTTCGCCAGTGCTCGTTGGATCGTGGGAGAGACCCTGTAACACACTTGTTTGCCGTCCCGATGTCCTTCGACCAGTCCAGCGTCGCGCAGAATTCTGAGATGATGGGAAGCATGAGGTTGAGAGCACTCTAATTCCTGCACAAGATCCGTCACGCATTTCCCACCGATGAGCAAGGACTCCAAGATACGCAACCGCGTTTCATCGCCCAAGGCTTTGAGAACCGTGGCGCATTGGCGTGGAGTCAGCATCTTGCTGCTTGAAGGGGCTTTCATCAGCAGCAGCTTCCCGTGTCGGAGGAACAGGTGACGGCGTTACCGCTGATGTTCTGCCCCGCGCGATTGATAATTGCAAAATGAGGCGTGTAGCCGTCGGTGTGTAATACTGTCAGTGTCTTGGAACAGACCTCCATCGGTTCGCCTCTGCGATAGACATGGTGATCGTCGTCGGCGGCTTCGACGAAGGGGCCGGCAAGCATCGCGAAATGTCCTTGCCAGTGGCAGGGCGCGTCTGCCGGATAGACCGCGGTCCATCGGTCATCGGCTCGATCCAACCATAGCGGGGTAGGGGACAGAATAAAGTGAGATGCCAACGGAGCCTGGCTCAACAAACGTACAACGTCCGGCGTGATCGGCTGGGGAATACCTCGAAGATAGGTCGTGCCCAGTTCATCGACCACTCGGCTAAACGGCCCACGGAGCGTGGCATAACGAATCTCCGACACAAGCGCGCTCGCGGGAAGTTTATACCCCGTCAACGTGACGGAAAAAAAGTGAATGCTGTCGATTACCTGCCAAGGCGAGGAGTTGAGCAGATGAATGCCCAGAAAGCCGGCGCCCGCCATCCCCGCAATATAGTCGGTGAGCGTCAGTGCTCCGGAGAGGCAGTTGCCCCACTTTTCAGTGTCATGCGCCAAGTATTGCGGAACAGTCTGATCGGCCACGATGTCGGAGATCGTAAATCGTCCACCCGGTTTGGCGACGCGAAACATTTCTCTGAAGACCTTCCGTTTGTCCGGCGCCAGGTTGATCACACAATTGGAGATGATCAGATCGACGGAACCGTCGATCACCGGTATCGCGTCCGCCACGCCTTTTCTGAATTCGACATTAGAAGCTGGATGGCCAAGATTGGCTGCGACGATGGTGGCATTCTTTCGGGCGATAGCCAGCATCGTGTCAGTCATGTCGATCCCGATGACGTGACCTGTCGGGCCGACAAGGCGGGAGGCTGCGAAGCAATCGATCCCGCCGCCTGAACCGATATCCAGCACGGTTTCCCCTTGGGAGACAGTTTTTAACCCGGCCGGCGTCCCGCAGCCATACGAAATCTTGAGCACTTCTTCAGGGATAAAGGATTGGAGATCGGCCATGTCGTAGCTGGTCGGGCAACACATCTGTTCGCCCGTAGATGCAGCCCGAGCATAGCGATCACTGACCTTTTGGGTAATCTCATCCATTGGCATAGCCGCCTCATGGTCGAATGAAAGTATGCAGTCCTTTCCATGTATCAACTTTGTCGGCGATTCGTCAACTCCGGTTTCCCCTGGGTTCCCCGCCAGAGCCACCAATAGACGGCGGCATTGAGGACCACCACCACTGTGCCCAACAGCAACTGAATCCCTCGAGTCAGATCGACAGGATAGAGGACCGGCAGCAGATACTGTGTGATGAAGTCTGAACTATAGGGAGTCTCGCCACCCTGCGCGCGCAACCAATTTTCCAGCGGCGTAAGCGGGCAGATCCAGCCTGTGAACTCGACGACTGCGCCCCACAGGGCAGCCGGCAGGTGCAGCCAGGCGATCCACCGCCACTTCAGTGTAAGCAACCCGCCGCACAGGACGAAGACTACGAACGCCAGGTGAACAACCAGAACCAGGTCGGCCAAGAAGGGGTGCATCGTCGCACTCGGCTAGAACAATGATGGAGGATCGGTTGGTTTCGGATAGATCAGCTTTCCCTCCTCGAAATGGGCAAATGACGTGAGGACGTGAGGGGTAGCTTTTTCGGGAGACATAATATGCAGGCTGTCCCAGCCACGACTCACCAGCGCATCGGCAATCAACGACCGGTGGCAGCGCCAAGGGACGGCTTCGGCACACATCATCGCGCTTGGGCCTTGCCGGCCGTGGAGCATTAACTCTTCCAGCGCACTCAAAAAATCTACCGTCTGCATATAGTCCGCGTACCCCCGAAAACTGGCGTTGCGCCATCCCGTGTTGATCGAATCCTTCCTGGGCTTTCGAAGGCCTCCAAGTGCCGGCATGTGAAGATAGACGCAACCTGCCCCTTTCAGGTTTTCGGCTAGCAGGGTTGCGTTGAATTGTGGGTTGTGCCGTGAGCGTGGAATCGTTCGGACATCCACGAGGAGCCGAATTTCATGAGCCCGCAAGAGATCGATGAACGCATCGATCTGTCTGGTCGAATGGCCAAGGGTCCAGATGGTCGGTTGTCTAGCCTGCATGTTTCGTGACGGTTCGTTGCGAAATCGCGCAGTCGCGTTGCGAGACGGGCACGCGGAGCCGTGAGCTTCCGAGGAGGTACAAACCGCACTTCGTGTGGGTCGTTCGCCCTCTAATGAGTCTTGGCGAACGGAAGAGCACTTTAGTAATTCCCAACTTCAAGACTTGTCGAGGGAGTGAGCGGCGAGCCTGCCCGCCGAGAGGCACGTCGTCACCGCGCTTGCGAGGTCGAGCGCCATTAACATGATCTTGGCGCGAAGAAAAACTTCCAAAGTGAATCTTCACTTCTCTGTCCGCGATTGTAGCAGAAGTGTTCATGAATCATGCAGGCTAAGCATGGAGAAGTGTGGCACAGAGCGCGGGGAATCGCAAAAATAGGAAGGGTCAATCCGGCGGCATTTTCCCCAGGTCGATTTCGAGCAGCCGCAGCCGGCCGTTCGCGATGTGTTCGGTCTTATAGAGGCGATCGCCTAGCTGCATGGTTCCTATAAGGAGCGAGCCGTTGACGATAAAAGTAAAGTCTCCCTTCGAAGGCGGTTTGAACGTACCACGGATGGTCGCACTATCGTTGCTGCGGGAAATTGTCGAGGAGATATCCAACTCGGGGTTGATACCATCATAGAGCTCAACGGTGATTCTGGGATGAGGTCTGGCCCCGGCATCCTTCAAAATTTGAAGTAGCGGAAGGTCGAGAGCAATTTCCCGATCGCGGAGCACCCATGGTCTTCGTAGCGGCGGCGGTTGATTGGCGGAGGGAGGAGTGAGGACCGTCTGCCACAAACTCTTCGGTGTCGGGCGCTCATCGGCCCATACGATCTGGCCGAAGACAATGCCCAGCATTGCGGCGAGGAATATGCAGGTGAATTGGCGAGCCACAGGGTCGTCCTCATGCGAATGGTTTCACGTTGGGGCGCCTCATTATATAGAGGGGTGCGGCCTGGTGCGATCATGAAAGTAAGGGAGCGGAGCCGAACGTTCCTGAGCCATGCCGGTCAAGGAGAAATGATTCGCAAGTTTGCCGGCGCGGCCGGAGGCGTGAGATCCGCGGTCCCCGTGCGCCACGCGGCGACGATCTGGCGCACCTCGTTCATGGAACGCGCATTGTCCGCGGAGTTCGATGGACTAAGGGTATGATCGATACCGGCCGGCCGTTGATCATGATGTTCGGGTTGGAGAAATACTTCACGCGTGGGCAAGACACAGTCGGACAGGCATAGGCCATCACAGTCCGGAAGCGTCCGATTTCGTCACGATATCCGTACGAATAGGCAAACACTTCCGTTCCGCCAGTGGCACGGTCGTGCGCATTGCCCATGTTATGTCCCATTTCGTGGGCGAGGGTGTTGTTCGCAATGCAATCACGAGCGGTCACACTGAACGCGGAACTGGCGAACCCGGCACGAGGACCGTTCGTCATCACGTATGCAATGCCGCAAGAGTTTCCGCCGTTGTCCACGATCAACGCAACGAGATCTGCCTTGTGCTGGTCTCGCAATTGATGAACCTGATCCATGATTCCGTCGGAGGTGTGAAGCAAGCGGGTCAGATCGGTGGCGATGGCGCCCGATTCCGTATAGGTCACTTCGGCCGTATGAACGAGCCTGAGTTGCAAAGCGATTTGACTGTTACTGTACGCTTGATTTGCCGAATCGACACCCAACGCGATCAACGCGTCCATCGCAGCCTGGCCGCCCTCCTGGGTCTTGGCCGCCGATGTGTAGACGACCAACAAGTCGACGACGGAGTCGCCTGCGGCTGCCGCAGTGGGATCGGACTGTTGTCCGCTTGCTCCCGCGGGAGGGGCCGCCATGGGATCATCATCGGGCACGACGATGGGATGGTGATCCGGGGAAGGGATTCTTCGTCTATTTCTATGAGACGGTGAAGGCGTCCGCCGATCGTCTCGATTTTGTACAGGCCGTGGTTCGACAGAATCGTTCCGACCATGACCGTGCCGTGAGTCACCAGGGTCACGTCGCTTCCTGCTTCTCCTCGCAGCCGTCCGCGCCAGACCTTCGTGTGTTTCGGATACTCGCGAGACTGGTCAAGGTCCAGCGTTCGAGGCCCGCCATCGAAGAGGTTCAGAGTCACGTCGGGTCGAGCCTCGCTGCCGGGTCGAATCATGACATCCAGTGCAGCAGGGTTGAGTGTCATGACGCGCTGCCGCCTCACCCATCGTTTGAGCACCTGGGGCATCGGCACCGCCTGGGCGATGGCTGGAGGCGCTGTGGTTGGGGCTTCCGCGAAGAGCGGTATCTGAGGCGGCGTCGATGCCCAGATCACGGTAGAGGGTGTACCAATTGCTGTCACGCAAAAGCAGAGGACCATCGGAGAAAAGAACAACAGGGTTGTGAACCAGCTGTCGGCGGCTGGGGAATTGGCGTACTTGGTCGCATGGCACTCCTCCCTATGCCTACCGGCTTGTGACAGTCTTGGGAGAGAGCAAGGGCGATGCCTTGCCATGGGCCGGCATCGCCCGGGCAAAGGATTCGGACCTTCTGCAATATCAGGTGATTCTGAAGCTGACAAGAAACGGCTCACAGGTGATATGAAGAAGGGTCCAACAGCAGGAAAGAGAAGTGGAGGGTGTGGCCTACGGAGAAAGAGTTCGAAGAATCGATTGATCCTGTCTGTGATGGGGCGGAACCTTCATCGTTCTGCGGCCTGCGCAGCCCAAGCGGTGAGGTCATCAGGAACTTCCAGGACCTCGACCGGAACCTCATAATAGTTCTTGAGTGTCTGAGAGGCGGTGGGCGTAAAGGATTTCATGCCCCGGTCGCGGTAGCGAGGTGCGGTGATCCGATCAGTCTTGAAGTAGAGGCGGCCCTTATGGACGATGCCGAAGAAGATTTCACGTTGATACAGCCCGTACCCGCCGAACATTGCCCGGTGGGTCAGGCCGGGTAGTTCGCTGAGTTGATCCAGCACGAAGTCCTTGAATCCATCATGCTTCGGCGCCACGGTCGTCTCACAGAGGTTTGCGTGCCGCGACCATTCTGACGGCGAGGGGAAAGGTGACTCTGTTGCCACGCTGGTATTGGGTTCCAGCTTGGATGATGAGGCGCTTCACCTCTTGTATTTGGGGCGCCGAGAGTGTGGCCATGAGATTCTGTATCGGCGCCGCAATTTCCACAAGGCTTGTGTAGTACTCCTCGGCGGACGCATACGACCATTCCGCGAGAAATTCCTGGTCTGTCACATCGACCAATCCAGCCTGCCGCAGTACCCCGGCGAGATCGCCGGGCTTGGCTAGTCGAAAGATGCCGGGGGCAGCGGGGTCTGGTGGGGGCAGTTCGACCACCTTCTTCACCGCCTCCATCGAGAGGCCGATCGAGGGATTCTTCTCCGGCGCAGACCAGACGGCAGCCGCGACCCAACTTCCGGGCCTCAGCACACGCGCGATCTCAGCGGCGGCCTTTGGAATCTCCGGCAAAAACATCAGGCAGAAGCGGCTTGTGACGGCATCGAACGAGTTCGCGTCGAATGGAAGCGCAGTCACGTCACTCGTACGGAACGTCACGTTCGCAAGGCCCAACGCCGTCGCCTTGCGTCGCGCGACGGCGAGCATCTGCTCGGCGAGATCCAGCCCGATCACGCTTCCACTCGGTCCAACGGTTTGTGCATCGAGCAGTGCGGGATAGCCGGTGCCTGAACCGAGATCGAGCACGCGCATCCCGGTTCGCAGTCTGGCATCGCCCACGAGCCGGTGATTCAAAAACGCCATCTGCTCGTCGAAGAATCGATCCCACTTCTCCCAGCCCCCGGCAACGCGGTTCCAGTCCTGCCGTTGGCCTTCGATCATCTGCTCCGGTGTCTGTCCCATCATCTCGATCCTTTCGGCAGGTTACTTGATCGTCTGCAATGTGTCGCGCAGTTCCTTCAACTCGGCGCCCAAAAGATCAAGATGCAGGTCTCGCTGCGGTTGATCGCTTTTGAATTTCCAGAGCCGCTTGAAGATCGCCGTCAATTCCTTCTTGTGTGTTACGGCCAAATCGTAGGCCGGTGTCTTGGCCTGCGCGTCCGTCACACCGCAGAACGCATCATTGAGCGCGTGGAACTGATTGTGCAAATCATCGAAGGCGGTATCGACGCCTTTCCCGCCTTTGGCTTTGCTTGCCGTAGTCTCCATCATCGTCGTAAGGTTGATCATCGTCTCGACGCCGCTGGCGCCCTTTGCCTGTGTGGCGTAGTCGCCTGCTCGGGGATAGAACACATAGCTACAGCCGGAGAGCCCGACCAGCAGCAAAGAAAGAGCGAATAATCCAATCATGCGTTGCATGGGAACCTCCTTGTCATCGTAAATGCCGAGTCGAGATAGATATTGAATTGTTCATTCGACCACGCGGTGAACGATATATTCTGAGGGATCATGTTCACCATGGCGAACTCGTTCCTGACCAGACAGACAAAGAAAGGCTCCCCGTGTGCGGATGTCCACACGGTGCGGCCTCACCTAGGTAACGGTTTCTCTTAGACCGTGACGGGTACAGTCTTGATCGCCGCCTTCACCTGGGCCGCCATTTCTTGCGGGATTGAATCCAGTTTATGGCACTGCTTGGCGTGGGTGGCTACCAACTGCATCAGTTCCGCCTCCGTCTCAGCCCGCACCTGGAATCCGCAGCCGCCTGCCGGTTGGACATCCAGACATCCGAGTTGCTTGTATGGTTTCGTCGCCATGGTCTTCTCCTCCTTGATGATTGGGTGAATGATAGGAACTCTACTGCACAGGGACACAGTACACCGACGCCGATGTTGTGCAGCGTCCGGCGTTTACATCGAATAAAAGAACTCCTCCTTGACGACTTTCCCATTTTGAACCGTATAGAGACCTGTCTCGTCCATCGTCATGCGTTTCCCCGTGTGTTTCGGCGTGACGTCATACTTGAAATGCAGGACGAAGCGGTCGCCGTGGGGATAGGGCCCATCAACCGTACCGCCGTGAATTTCATGATTGTCAACCCACCATTGATTTTTCCCCTTGATCTTCGCGGTCCCCCGTTGGGTCTGTGCCATGCCCGGCATGGCGCAGGGTTCGACGCTTTCGATATCCGGTGAGTAAAAGCGATCGATCGCCTCCTAATTCTTGCCCTGCTTGCACAAGGCGACAAGTTCCTTGCCGACTTCCATGGTCGTCATGATGAGATCCTCCTTGATTAGCAGATTAAAATAATCCTGTTACTGCTGAAGCCAGCACATAGTGCGTTTCTGTCCTTCGACAGGCTCAGGGTGAACGGACTTCAGGGTTACCGTTCGTGGTGAGCTTGTCGAACCATGAAAGGTCGCATACGCACTATTTGGTGGTCGGCTCAGTAAGTCTGTTCGATTCATATTTCTGTGACCCACTGAATAGCACGATGTCTCTTATGCAACCATCACCAGTTCCTTCAGCCGTTGCCGCCACAACTGATCCGGTTCGGTCTTGTGGGCAGCTCGATGATGAGTCTCGATCAAAGCATCGCAGATCGCGCCGCAGTTGAGACAGCGCCAGCCGGAGATTTCATATCCCGCAGAGTCCAATTCAAGATTGTCATACCGTTCTCGAACCATCAGCCCAGCACAACGTTGACATGGCATACGGCACCTCCTGTCCCGAATGGCCTCCATCACTTTACGTATTGAACGAACGTTCCATAATAGGTCAAAAAAAGAGATCAGCTCAGTCCAAGATCAAGAGCCCGGTCTCTGCTGTCTGTTTCACGACATCAGCCGGGGTTCCTGCCTTAATCATCACAATGGCTCCTTGCATCATTGTCGTGAGAAAGCGCGCCAGCGCGCGCGGATCTTTATCATGCTTCAATTCACCCTGCCGTTCCGCGCGGGCCAAGACCTTGAAGAATGTGTCTTCAACCATCTTTAAGGCCTGGCGGAGCGTGCCTGCGATCTCATTCTCATGTGGCGACAGTTCCATGACCGTGTTGGAGATAAGACAACCCCGGCGCTGCGGATCGGCCAAGCTGCTTTCGATCATGCCACTGATGAATCGGCGCAAGGTCGGGAGTGCGGGGCCTGGTTGGTCGAGGAGGGAATACTTCGCATCGGCGAAGGTGGTGCAGTACCGGTCGATCACTTTCAGGAACAGTTGGCGTTTATCGCCGAAGGTGTCGTAGAGCGAGCCGCGATTCAGGTCCATTGCATTCAGCAAATCCTCCATCGACGTGGCTTCATAGCCCTTGTGCCAGAAGACTTGCATAGCCTTCTCGATCGCGACCTCCGGGTTGAATTCTTTCGGGCGGGGCATTCGGACTCTCCTGCATTTCCGGCTCGGTACGCAAGGTAGCATATACTGGAACGATCGGTCAATAACAGGGGTCCTATGATCCGTCTCACGGAACGGCTCCATAATGCTGGGCATGTACGGAAGTGAGGAATGTAGGCCACCGAGTTTTATGGCCTGCTTTTAGCTTCTATACAATAACGATGACGATATATAATGAAGACTCAATTGCCGGGGGAAGACAAAGGTCCGCATGACAGTGCAGAGGGTCCAATGAAGCAGATCGTGGAATATGTACGATCGTACATCAAGGCACTGTTGCGGAAAATGGACGTGCAGATTGCGGAGCCTCCTCGTGAGGAAACTGTACGGCGGGGTGGAAGGTCTCTTCGGGATGAACGTCGGCGAGAGGCACGAAGGCCGAGGATTAGTCCCTGCACCTATGGTTTGATGCGCTCGGTGGATCGTGATGGCACAATACTCGAAGCGGGCCATGGCACGGCGGTGAACGATAGTCCAACCGGAATGCGACTACTGCTCGGTGTCGCTCCGTCTAAAGGTCAGCTTTTGGAAATTCAAACCAGCCATTCGACGCACGGGCGGACGATCCGTTCCCTAGAAGTTTGTTGGACGAAACCACTGCAAGAAGGTCCAGAAGAGACTCTCTACCTCGTCGGCTGTCGCCAGAACGTCGGTGCGGCGCAGAGTGAGGCGATCTAGCCCGCATTATTCATGCGCGCTTCTGCAACGTCGCCAAACCGTCATGAATACTGCAGGCTAGCCGCGACGCGCATTTCCCGTAGCACCGTCTCTAATCAGACATCTTACCTGCTTGATCAGTCTGTTCCCGATCGCTCCACGGTGAAACCGTAGAGCGATTGCAACAAGTGCTTGTCTGTTTTGCTCATCGAGTTGGTCTTCTTCAACCAAATAAACGAGACAAACCAAATACACCAGATGACGGGCTTCTTACGCTGGCGGATCTTTTCAGCATCCTGCTAGAATCCTCCCGTCATGCCGATCGAGACGTTTACCGCACAAGTTGAGTCAATCGAGAATCTCACGCACGACGTACGCCAGCTTCAGCTACGCCTGCGCGAGCCGAAAACGATCACATTCAAACCCGGCCAGTTTATTTCATTCGAAATGCCACACCCGCAAACTGGCCGTCTTGTGACGAGAGCCTATTCGATCGCCTCGCAGCCCAGCCAGTCGGACGTTGTCACGCTGTTGTTTAATCTGGTGCCGGGCGGACCAGGCTCCGGCTTTCTGTTCGATCTTAAGGTCGGGGACAAGACGCACTTCAAGGGGCCGGCGGGGCATTTCTATCTGCGAGATGACCCGGGGCGCGAATTGCTGTTCATCGCCAGCGGTACCGGCATCGCGCCGATCAGGTCCATGCTGCTCACGCATGCGGAACGTCCAGATTCGAGACCGGCGACCCTACTCTGGGGACTGCGCAGCCAGGGTGATTTGTATTATCAGGAGGAGCTGTCCGAACTGACCAGGCGGATGCCAGCCCTTACGGCTATCACAACGCTGTCCCGCCCAGAGCATGGCTGGTCCGGGGAATCCGGACGCGTGCTGCGGCTGATTGAAGAGCGGATTGACTCCGTGAAGAATCTCGCCGTCTATCTCTGCGGGAACAGTGCCATGATCGCCGACGCCACATCGTTGCTCCAGAAAAAAGGCCTCTGCCCCATCTACCGCGAAAAGTACTACGACGATACAAGTTCACCGGACGACTAATGTGATCCTATGCATCGCCTAAGAAACAAAGTCGCGATTGTGACGGGCAGCAGCAGCGGCATCGGCAAGGCTATCGCGCTGCGGTTCGGAGCCGAAGGCGCGAGCGTTGTCGTCACGGCCAGACGGATGGCGCTCTGTGAGCAGACCGTTGCACAGATTTTCAAGGCCGGCGGCACAGCCTGGGCCATTCAAACCGACGTGGCCGATGAACGTCAGGTGGAACGACTGATCGAGGAGACGGTCGCACGCTATGGACGGTTGGATATTCTCGTGAACAATGCGGGAGTCATTGCGGGCGGGCGGTTAGCCGAGACGACGACGAACGCGTTCGACGCGGTGATGAACGTGAACCTGCGAGGCATGTTCTTCTGTTGTCGGGCGGGGTTCAAACAGATGAAGCAACAAGGCGGGGGACTCATCATCAACATGTCGAGTGTCGCCGGTGTGCAGGCCTGGGCGGGTACAGGCACATACGGCGCATCGAAGCACGGCATCATGGCCTTGACGAAGTCGCTGGCCGACGAAAGCCGCCCGCATCACATTAAGGTGACCGCCATTTGTCCCGGCGGTGTGGCGGATGAACTGGTCGATGCTTCGCCGGAAGAAATCATCCGCAGCGAGAAGATCGACCCGTTTGATGTGGCTGAAACCGCGCTGTATGTGGCTACGCTGGGCAAGTATGCCGTGGTGCATCAGATCGTCTTCGATCGGTTAGGAGCTGATTGGTAGGAGAGTAGAGAGGGCAGCCTGGTCGTCCTCCTTCTCGCGGAACAGGGGAAGGGGTCTTTCATCAGCGGGCTCTAACAGGTAGGGCAACCGAAGTACGTCACGCAGGATGCTCAAAAAGTTCGTCCAGCAAGTCCGCAGGGAGGTCGGCGACCGAAAGCCGTTTTCCACCCGCCCGCCCCGAACTGCCAAGACAGCTCAATCACTGGGGGGCACGTTGCAGGGAGACGAGCGACTGAGAACGATGCATGGGAAAAGGCGCGTCTCGGCGCGCCAGGGTCGGGCGGGTGAGAAGGTGACTTTTTCAGCACCCTGCTTAGCGATATTTGGCGAAGCAGAGTAGATCCAGATGATCGTAGTGGTCGGGAAGAATCGATTCCGCTTTGTAGCCGAGGCTCATGAACAGGTGGATGTTCCGGGCAGTGCGGAGCATGGTGCAGGCGAAGAACTTATGGGCATCGGTCGCAACCGATTCGATTTCCCGAATCAGTGCTTTCCCCACCCCCTGGCCCTGGTGCGAGGGACTCACGGATAGCAATCGGATCACGCACACCCCGGCCACCGTCCAAAAACGCACGGATCCCACCACCCCACCATCCGCCTCCGCCACGAAGATATGTTTCTCTCTGGCATCTTCCCTGAGGCTATCGAGCGTTTCCGTCGTCCAGCCGCTGACTTTGTAGACGGCGGCATATTCTCCGAAGGCTACCTGCTGCACGTGAAGCAGGGCTTCGAAATCGGCTTCGGTCGCTGGTCTGATGTGAATCATGAACGGCGCTCCAGGCTCGCATCCTCCATCTCGTACGCGTGAAGATACCAGAGCATGCCTCTCGTCTTCCATCGGACACGCAGGGTGGGGGGAGCAAGCTAGGCAGTCCTCTTGGAATTTGCGAGTCGTGCCGGATATCGATCGATGGTACGATAGGAAATGCCTGCCGCATCGGGCTCTCCCATCACCACCGACATTCCGCAGCGAATGGATCGGCTGCCTTGGTCGCGATGGCACTGGCTGGTAGTGACGGCGCTCGGCATCACGTGGGTCCTGGACGGACTCGAAGTGTCTATCGTCGCAGCCCTCGGTCCCGTCCTCACCCATACCACCACGTTGCATTTGACGGAATCTGAGGTCGGGCTCGCCGCATCGGCATATTTGGCCGGTTCGGTGCTCGGGGCCGTCGTGTTCTCTTATCTCACCGACCGGCAGGGGCGGAAGAAATGGTTCATGATCACGCTCCTGCTCTATCTGACCGCCACGGTCTTGACGGCGTTGTCTTGGGACCTGTGGAGTTTCATGTTCTTCCGCTTCCTGACCGGCGCGGGTATCGGCGGAGAATATGCGGCAATTAATTCCGCCATCGACGAACTCATCCCTGCGCGTCGGCGTGGGCAGACCAGCCTGGCGATCAACGGCAGTTGGTGGTTGGGGACGGCAGCCGGCGCGCTCCTCACCATTGTTCTGCTGAACCCTGAACTCATTCCGGAATATTTGGGATGGCGTCTGTGCTTCGGATTGGGAGCCGTCCTTGGGATCGGCATCGTCCTCATCCGGCGGCTCGTCCCGGAGAGCCCCCGGTGGCTCATGACCCATCGGCGGATTGAGGAAGCGGAAGCCGTCGTCTCTAAGATCGAACAACAAATCTCTCGCGAGGAAGGGCTGGCCTCACTGCCGAAGCCCGAAGGTTCGATGGCCGTCCATTCCCGTTCACATGCGACCTTCGGCACCGTGGTTCGCCAGCTCTTGCACACATATCCTAGGCGCACGGCTCTGGGCATCGTGCTGTTGACCACGCAGTCGTTTACGTACAATGCAATTTCGTTCACCTACCCCTTCGTGCTCACGAAGTTCTACGACGTGCCGGCCGGGAGCATCGGCTTCTATATTCTTCCATTTGCGCTCGGCAATTTCCTGGGTCCTCTCGTGCTTGGCCGCTACTTCGATACCGTCGGACGGAAGACGATGATCAGCGTCACCTATGCCCTCGCCGGTTCTCTGCTGGCCGTCACGGGGTATTTGTTCTGGCAAGGCGCGTTTACAGCCGTCACCCAAACGCTGGCCTGGTCGGCCGTCTTCTTCTTCGCCTCGGCAGGCGCCAGCGCCGCCTATCTGACCGTGAGTGAGATCTTTCCCCTGGAGATCCGTGCGATGGCCATTGCAAGCTTCTTCGTTGTGGCGCAGGGGGCAGGAATCGTCGCTCCGTGGCTGTACGGCAAACTCATCGAATCATCCGCCGAGAGACTGTTCTATGGCTATCTACTGGGAGCGGGGCTGATGCTCGCGGGCGCGCTCGTGGAACTGTGGTTAGGCGTCAAAGCCGAAGGGCGATCGCTCGAATCCATCGCCACGCCACTCTCGGCGGAGAAGCGAGGAGAGGATCGAGCCTAATGATCATCTGTACTCGCGCAGTGTGAATACCCCGATCCAGTTTATGGGGTCACGCCCGCCGGGACCGCATCGTGTGGTGCGAGTACGGTCTGAAGGCTCGCCATCAGCGCGTCAGCCTGGACGGGTTTTGACACATAGTCGACCGCGCCCAACTGCCGTGCCTTCTCTTCCGCTTCTCTTCGATCACGGACGGTGACCACGATTACGGGAATATCCCTCAGTGAGTGGTCGCTCTTTAACCGTTCGAGGACGAGGAGTCCATCCACGTCCGGCAATCCGAGGTCTAAGAGAATGGCTTGGGGGTGGTGGAATCGGGCCGCAGCCATGGCCTGCATCCCATCGGCGGCCCACACGGGATAGAAGTCATGTATTTTGGCGATCGTGCTCAACAAGTTCCAGCTATCGACGGAATCATCGATGATAAGAATTTTTGGTCTCACGCGGAACCTCCCTTGTTGAGCAACCCCTTTTCCTACTATGCCTACGACCGGCTCCCTCATCGAGTCCACGACACCATTTTATATATAAGCCCAATGTACCGGATGCTCTGGCTGGTGGAAGACCCCTAGGAAGTACTTCGGAAGAGGGGGAGCGGGAGCGGCCAGGTGCCCTTCTTGCTCGCTGAGGCCGCACGATCAGAATGTGCTCCCTCAATGCGCGCAGTGAAGGGCAACCTGGCCACTCCCGCTTAAAGAGGAACGAGCAAGCTTGGAGAGACCATTTACGTTTGTCGCGCGCAGTAGAAGACCAATCAGCTCCCATCCCTGAGAGAGAACAAGCAAGCTTGGAGAGGGAGAGTGGGCGGTCTGGTCTATCCCTTGTGCTCGCTGACCGCGCACAGAAGACCAATTAGATTGTCAGATCAAGGGCCGTGCTCGGTCAATGCGCGCAGTAAGGGATAGATCCAGACCACCCCCTTGAAGGAGGTACGAGCAAGTAGAAGAATCATTAAGAGGGCTGGGGTAGTGACGTGACAGTGGCGGAAATTTGGAGTTGATCTTCGGTTCGACGAAAGTCCAGGATAGCAGTGATGGAGCGCATGCGAGGAAGAGTCCCGCACTGCGCGTCGGATTGAACGGTCGACCTGCTTAGACATGGCATACCAACCCATTGAAAACTACGGCATCATCGGCAACATGCGGACGGCGGCGCTCGTCGGCATGAACGGCTCGATCGATTGGTTCTGTGCTCCCTCCTTCGATTCACCGAGCGTGTTCGCCGCCATCTTGGACGACCAGAAGGGAGGCCGGTTCGAGATTGCGCCTCAGGGGGAAGGCATCCCGACGAAACAGTTCTATTGGCCGGAAACCAACGTGTTGGTCACCCGCTTTCTCTCGCCGGACGGCGTCGGAGAAGTGATAGATTTCTTGCCGGTAGGCTTGCCTCGAGAATCGCCATGGCAGGATCAATTGATTCGGCGCGTCAGAGTCACGCGAGGGACGCTGGCCTTTCGGATGAAATGCCGTCCGGCCTTTGATTATGCGCGTGCGCCGCATCGCGCATCGATCGGACCACATGGCGCCATCTTTGAGTCGGCCGTTCTGAACCTGGCATTGGCGAGTGACATTCCGCTCTCCTGCGACGGCGAGACCGTCCATGCGACATTCGCGTTGCAGGAAGGCCAGGAGGCGGTGTTCCTCCTGCGCCCCTTGAAACCCGGAGAGGAGTGCCGCCGGGCCCCCTCACACGCTGAAGTGCAGGAGGTCTTCGAACGCACGGTCGATTACTGGCATCGATGGCTGTCCAAATGCACCTATACCGGTCGGTGGCGCGAAATTGTCTACCGATCGGCGCTGACGCTGAAACTCATGACCTTTGAGCCGACGGGAGCGATTATCGCCTCGCCGACCTGCAGCTTGCCTGAGTCGATCGGTGGCGGACGGAATTGGGACTATCGCTACACCTGGATCCGAGACGCCGCCTTCACGCTGTACGGTTTGTTGAGAATCGGCTTTACGGATGAAGCGCACGCGTTTGTGCAATGGCTGGATGCGCGCGCCGGTGAAGTCGACGCCGATGGCACATTGCAGATCGTCTATGGAATCGACGGCCGCCACGATCTCAAGGAGCAGACGCTCGATCATCTGGACGGCTATCGCGGCTCCCGGCCCGTCAGGATCGGCAACGGCGCCTATGCACAACTACAGCTCGATATATTCGGGGAGCTCCTCGATTCGCTCTATCTGTACAACAAACACGTCATGCCCATCAGCTTTGACGCCTGGACTCGTATCCGGCACCGCCTGAATTGGCTCTGTGACAATTGGCAACAGCCGGACGAAGGTATCTGGGAAGTGCGAGGAGGCCGGCGTCATTTCGTCTATTCGAAACTGATGTGCTGGGTGGCGATGGATCGGGGAATTCGTCTGGCAGATAAACGGTCGTTTCCAGCCGATCGAGACCGGTGGCAGCAGGTCCGGGATCAGATCTACGAAGAGATCATGGCCAAGGGGTGGAGTCAGAAACGCCAGGCCTTTGTGCAGCACTATGACAGCGATTCGCTGGACGCGTCGAATCTCATCATGCCGATGGTATTTTTTATGGCTCCCAGCGATCCGCGCATGCTGAGCACGCTGCAGGCCATCAATCGCTCGCCAAAGGAGGGAGGATTGGTCTCCGATGGCCTCGTGTATCGTTACGACAGCGAGACTGGAGAAGACGGACTCAAAGGGGGAGAGGGCACGTTTACCATGTGTTCGTTTTGGCTGGTGGAAGCGCTCATCCGGGCAGGACGAGTCGATTCTGCGAAACTGACGGAAGCCCGGCTGCTGTTTGAACGGATGCTGGGACACGCCAATCATCTGGGGTTGTACGCCGAGGAGATAGGGGGAAGCGGCGAAGCGCTCGGCAACTTTCCGCAGGCTTTCACCCATATCGCCTTGATCAGCGCCGCCTTCAATTTGGACCGAGCCTTGGACGGCAAGCCGCGCACCTGACCGGTTGCACAAGCCTGTCGCGGGTCACATACCGACGTCAACTCATTCCTAACCACAAGGAGGAACTATGCAACGCAAAGGATCAGCCATCTGGCAGGGCGACTTGAAGACCGGAAAAGGCACCGTCTCCACCGATAGCGGCGTCCTGTCGCAGACGCAATATTCGTTTTCCACGAGGTTCGAAAGCGGAAAGGGCACCAACCCGGAAGAATTGATCGCAGCCGCGCATGCCGGCTGCTTCACCATGGCACTGTCCGCTCAATTGGGGAGTGCCGGTTTGACTCCGGAAAAACTGGAAACCACGGCCACTGTCACGTTCGACAAGCTCGAAGCCGGCTGGACCGTGACGAATATCCTGCTGGACGTCAAAGGCAGGGTGCCCAAGGCGGATCAGGCCGCATGGGACAAGGCGACACAGGCGGCCAAAACCGGCTGCCCGATCTCGCGTCTACTCAACACGACGATTACTATGCAAGCCAAGCTGGAAGGCTAGTGTGGCGATGGCGAAACCCCGGAGCTCCGACTCGCTGGCCTTTCTCTTCGATCTGGACGGCACCTTGGTCGACAGCGTCTACCAGCATGTGCTGGCCTGGCGCGAAGCGACGCAAGCCGCCGGTATCGAACTGCCGGTCTGGCGCATTCACCGCCAGATCGGTATGAGCGGGGGCTTGATGCTCAACGCCTTGGCTCGGGAAACGGGACGGCAGGTCTCGCGGAAGGATGCGGAGCGCATTCAACTGGTGCACACCGAGGCCTTCGCCAATCAGGTTCCGTCTCTGCGCGTGCTTCCCGGCGCGCAAGAACTGTTGGACACGTTAGCGGAGCATCGAGTGCCTCACGCCATCGCGACGAGCGGACGAAAGCACAATGCGCGGCATGCGCTCAAGCTGCTCAGGCTCCATCGGAACGTACCGGTCATCACGCGCGACGACGTCCGCTTCGCGAAGCCTGACCCCGATCTGTTCGTCGCAGCAGGGAAGCGGCTGAACGTTCTAATGAGCCGCTGCGTCATCGTTGGAGACAGTGTCTGGGATTTGCTGGCCGCGCGCCGCGCGTTCGCCCTTTCGGTGGGACTGCTTTCCGGGGGCTATGGCCGGGAAGAGTTGGAACGGGCAGGAGCCTATCGGGTCTATCAAGACCCTGCCGACCTGCTCCGACACTTGGATGAAGTCGGCGTCAGACTCTAGCAGGATGCTGAAAAAGTCCGCCAGTGGCGTTCTCAACTCGCAAGAATCCTCAACGTACCCCGAGGGTACGCCTCCGGTTCTTGCTCCGTCTGCGGCCTTGCTGGACGACCTTTTTGAGCATCCTGAGGCCATATTGACGTAGACACCATTCTGTAAGATTCCAATAACGTATTGTGTATTAACTGGATCTTCCGTAGGCTGTTAGCATAGCGGCACAAGCAGTCGTGGTCTTTATTTTCTCGCCTAGTCCACGCAATTTCTGTTGCGCGGTTTCCCGATGCCACATACAATTAGCTTCCCTGAGAGGCTCTCCATGCTGTAAGCCCACCCGTGTCAATCAAGGATGAACATGCGCAGAAAAATCTTTCGCGGCTCTAACGTCCTCACCCTCACAGGGGTTGTGTGCTTGCTCTTCGTGGTTGGCGGATGCTCTATTCTGCCGGGCCACTGGCGGCCAGGATGGAATCAGCAGTGGCCCCCAGGTAAACCTGTTCCCGACACAGCCGGCTCATGGAATTTGACCGAACTCGAATCGAAAGACGACCGGCTTGTCGCGCTGGCCATCTCTGGCGGCGGAAGTCGAGCGGCCAACTTCGGCGCCGCCGTCATGCTGGAACTCCGACAGCGGGGTTTGCTGGAGCAAGTCGATGTGATTTCAGGCGTGTCTGGTGGAGCGCTCCCGGCTGTGTACTACGGACTCGGAGATAAGGCCGGGGCATTTACCGAACCGGCGGTCCGCGAGGCCTTGGGCTACGATTTTCAGAGCAGTTGGATTCGCCGGTGGTTTCTCCCGCAAAATATCTTTCGCTATTGGCTGTCCGACTTCACCCGCTCGGATATTATGGTGCAAGTCTTCAACAACCGCCTCTACCACGACGCCACCTTCGCCGACCTTCAGCCGCATCCGAAAATCTTAATCAACGCAACCGTCCATAACGACCACACCCGGTTCACGTTTACGGATGAACGCTTTGCCACGCTCCATTCTGTCCTCGCTCCCTATCCCGTCGCCAATGCCGTGAATGCGTCATCCGCATTTCCCGGCGCATTCCAGGACGTGACCCTGCAATGGTATATGGAGCCGACGCAGTACGTGCACCTGTATGACGGCGGTCCCATCGATAATCTGGGTGTGCAGGCGATCATGCAATACATGAATCGGAACGTGTTAGGCACGACGCTCGATCGACTGTTTCCCAGGGGATGCGTCATTTTCGTCATCGACGCGACGCCATCGAGCGACCATACCGAGCTCGACGCGAAGCAGTCCAGCCGGTCCACCATCGACTATTTCGTCGACACCAATGCGCTCGATGCTACGGATGCCATGTTGATCGAATCCCGCCGTTCCCTGCTCGAGAGAATGGGCATTCCGGTCGAGAAGCAAGATCGAGAGCCGAAGGGCCGGCTCCCGGTGAACGATCTCCGGCAATGCAGCTGCGAAGTCCGGCATATCTCACTGCGGCACCTGGCCTATGCCGATGTATCCGAAGCGAATGATGAATTGGCCGAACGTGTGACGCGAATCAAGACGAAGTTTTGGATTTCCGACGGAGAACAAAACGATCTCTTCCAAGCCGCCAAGGTCATCATGCAGATGCTCGAAGACAAACAGCTCTTGTTGGAACCGTCATTTAAGGTTCCTTGTGGCAGTGGACCAGCCCCGAAACCACCAGCGTAATGCGCGGAGATTGATCTCGATCAGGACTGGTCAGAATCCTGAATCTGCTTGCGGGATGTGGCGTCAAGTGGCACACCTAGACCATGAGCGGGATGTGGAAAAGGCCCTGGATCAGCCTGGGAGGTTCTCTGTGTTTGGCCGTTGCCCTGGCCTCGTGCGGAATCCTGCCTGTCAGCTCAGCAGGCAAGAAAAGCGATCGAGCTGCCGTCGATGCAAGCGTCGTGCAGTCCCTTCAACGACAAGTCAGAGATCGAGACAAGCGCATTGCGGAGTTAGAGGCCCAGTTGGATGCCTTGAAGGTGATCGATCAGGACATGGAGAAACGGAGGCAGTTCAGCCGGCCACCCGCCACATTGACGCCTCTCGAGTGATCATTGTTACGAACCCGCCTTACTGCGCCCCACACAATGTAGGCTGTACCAATACCCGTCGATCAGGACGTGGTGGAAACACCCCTCCAGAATGTGAGGGACAAACCTTGAGAGTTCTTGAGTCGGGAAGCGCCCTCACGTTGGCTGCTGAGTGCTCGCGTGCATGGGGTTCCGCTGGCGCACGGAGAATCATCACGGGTTTCCTGTTCGGAGCACTCCTGACCGTCCTGCATGCGGTTCCCGCTCTGGCAGGCATGGAATTCGCTCAATTGTCGGTCAAGAAAGGCGTGCTCTTAGTGGCCAGCCCATCGCTGGATGATCCGAACTTCCACAAAGCCGTCGTGCTCATAGTCGAGCACGGGCCTAATAGAACACTCGGACTCATTCTGAATCGCTCTATGAAGGTCCTCTTATCCGATGTGCTGCCGGAACTCACCGCACTCAAAGGGACCACCCACCGGGTGTTTTCGGGTGGGCCGGTAGACCGATCCAATCTTCTCGTGCTGTTTCGACTCATGGAGCCTTCCGCAGATGCACGATCGGTCTTCGACGGGGTCTATGTAGGAGGAACACTTCGCCTCCTGGAGCGCATGATTACACAAGCCAAACCCACCGAAACATTTCGGGCGTTTGCCGGATCTGCCGGATGGGCTCCGAGGCAACTGGAAGCTGAGCTGGTTGTGGGCGCGTGGGGGATCTTGCCGGCAGATTCGTTCAGCATTTTTGACCAGGACCCAAGCACACTCTGGCAGGACTGTATCAGCCGGCTGCAGGCGCCGAGGGTGATCTCGAATTAAAGGGGAGGGGATGGAGGCTGTTGATCTCCTGTGCTCGCGGAACGCGCGCCCTCAGAAGGGCCTCGTCCGACGCGCGCAGTAGGAGATCAATCAGCCCCCATCCCTGAGAGAGAACGAGCGAGCTCGGAGGGATCATTTATATCGTTCGACGTGCGCAGTTGGTGACTAACCCAGGCCACCCCTTAAGAAGAGAGAAGGAGCAAGCTCGGAAGGGTGAGAGAGGAACAGCCAGACCGTCCTTCTTGCTCGCTGAGGCCGCACGATCAGAATGTGCTCCCTCAATGCGCGCAGTGAAAGACAGTCTGGCTGCTCCCCTTAGGGCAAAGTGGGGAAAATCGATCGGAAGGGTCTCGTTGGACACGCGCACGTTGAAGTGGAGACAATCGAAAGTTGCTTTCGGGAAGTCATTGAACCAATTGACGATCAGTTACGACCCAACGGCATATGTGTCATTGACAAATGTATGATCCGGCGAATCCCTCGCAAACTCGAAACGAAAGTGTATGCAGATGACGCATTTCTGCATTTCTTCATCTTCTTGCTACATTTGATTCAAACCATGCCTGCCTGGCTTGTAGATTTCGAGAAGTATTTCGAATCTTATGGGGAATACAATCGAGAAGAACTTTCCTAGAGTTCGCCAAGCAACAGAAGAAAATGAGCCGGGAGTATTTGTTGATCGTCTCATTCGCCTCGGGCGCACGTCACCCTCGCAGACGCGGCACTGGTAGCGTGCTGTCGCGACTTATAAGATTCGTGGCAATACGAGCGCGGTGGTGTCTCTGTGGCTAATGCCATTCGTGTCATCGAGCCCGGCACGCTTCAACTTGGGTCTATGACGATCCACGAGTGGGACTCTCTCAAGAGCCGTTCGTGTTCGGCATTCCGGAGATGATTGACACCATCGTTGGAATATACCCAACGCAGAAAGGGGGTTTCGGCTTTTGTTTGCCTCAGCGCGTTCCCTGGCTATCAAGTCGAGTTGAAGAAGGTCCGGGAAGAATATGAAGGCATGTGGTACCGGTGGGACGACAACGGGGAGGGCTGGCTCTGTCCGGCACTCTTTCTGTATTTTCCAGAAGCGCCGACTCGTCTCTACGCCAAAGCGGAGGCCCTGTAGTGTACATGCCGCTGTCCCGTCTTTGAGATAGCCCGTCAGAAGTCGAAACTCAGTTCGCGAAAGTGGATTTTACCGGTTGCATTACGCTGGTTGCTCGCCTAGGCTATACCGTAGTTATCTTCACTCCCATATTGAGCTTATCCCCACCCCGAGAGGATGAGCATGTTCAAAAAGACTTTTCTCGTTTTGGAAGTCGGGCTTCTCTTAGGCTTCGTGTTAACCCTCAGTGTCGGAGCGGACGATAGCGCCTTTGAGCGTCCGGGATTCGCGCTCACTACCCTGGACGGTTCAGGCAATGTCGGCCAGTACAGCTCAGCGACCACCGGAACTGACGGCTTAGCCCTCATCAGCTACTACGACGCCACCAACGGCGACCTCAAGGTGGCCCACTGCTCCAACTTGGCCTGTACAGCCGTCACCAGCACCACGGTGGACAGCGCAGGCAGCGTCGGGCAGTACAGCTCAGTGACCATCGGAACTGACGGCTTAGCCCTCATCAGCTACTACGACGCCAGCAACGGCGACCTCAAGGTGGCCCACTGCTCCAACTTGGCCTGTACAGCCGTCACCAGCACAACCATCCAAAGCGAAGACAATGTCGGTCTGTTCACCTCAGTCACCATCGGGAATGACGGCCTGGGCCTCATCAGTTACTACGATGCCACCAACGGCGACCTCAAGGTGGCCCACTGCTCCGACTTGGCCTGCACCACCGCCACGCGCACAACCCTTACTTTTCTTCAAAGCGAGGGCAATGTCGGTCAGTTCAACTCAGTGACCATTACCGCCGGCCACGGCCTCATCAGCTACTATGACAGCACCGACCAAGTCCTCAAGTTGGCCCTCTGCCCGGACTTGGCCTGCACCGAGGCGACCTTCACGAACACCCCGGACCGCACAGGCAACGTCGGTCAATACAGCTCAGTGACCATTGGGACTGACGGCCTAGTCCTGATCAGCTACTACGACGCCACCAACGGCGACCTCAAGGTGGCGCATTGCTTCGATGCGGCCGACTCGATCTGTACCAATGCCACCCGCACAACTCTCGAAAGTGAGGGCAATGTTGGTCAGTTCACTGCAATGACCATCGGGACCGACGGTTTAGGCCTCATCAGCTATTACGACGCCACCAATGGCGACCTCAAGGTGGCGCATTGCTTCGATGCGGCCTGCACCTCCGCCACCTTCGCGACCCTGGACAGCGTAGGCAGTGTCGGGCAGTACAGCTCAGTGACCATCGGGGCCGACGGTTTGCCACTCATCAGCTACTACGACGCCACCAATGGCGACCTCAAGGTGGCCCATTGCTCCGACGTAGCCTGCACCACCGCGACCCTCACAACCGTGGACGGAGCAGCCAATAACGTGGGAATGCAGTCTTCGATGATTATGGGAGCCGACAGCCGAGGTCTCATCAGCTACTACGACGCCAGCAACGGCGACCTCAAGGTGGCCCACTGCTCCAACGTGGCCTGCACCGCCGCTACTCTCACCGCGGTGGATAGTGCAGGCAGCGTTGGCCAGTACAGCTCAGCGACCATCGGGATCGACGGTTTAGGCCTCATCAGCTATTACGACGCCAGCAACGGCGACCTCAAGGTGGCGCATTGCTTCGATGCGGCCTGCACCTCCGCCACCTTCGCGACCCCGGACAGCGTAGGCAATGTCGGCCAGTACAGCTCAGTGACCATCGGGGCCGACGGTTTACCACTCATCAGCTACTACGACGCCACCAACAGCGACCTCAAGGTGGCCCATTGCTTCGACGCGTCTTGCACCTCCAGCGCACTCGCGACACCGGACAGCGTAGGCAGTGTCGGGCTGTACAGCTCAGTGACTGTCGGGGCCGACGGTTTGGCACTCATCAGCTATTACGATGAGACTAATCGTGACCTCAAGGTAGCTCACTGCTCCAACCTCTTTTGTGTTCCCTACCACCGCCGCCGCTGAGCGGTTGAGCCTCAAGAGGTCGCTCTCGCCGAAGCGGCGTAGGTAGGGCGTTGTCACGACTCATACGATTCATGGCAACACGAACGCCGTGATGTCTCCGTGGCTAATGCCATTCATGTCATCGTGCCGGACCGGTGCACGCAACTTCCCACAGAGCTTGACTGATACTCTCCGGTTCAATCGATAGCCAATTATCGCTGTCTACGTATCCACGAGCCGGAGTACCGGTCCCCATATGCTCGGAAAATTCCGTGAACGCGAGCAACCGAACGCGCTGAGTGGCGCAATCGAATTGCTTGTGGGTCATGGTTGAGAGATAGCGGTGAGGCCCGAATCCGAAGGGGGGTAGTCCCTGATTCCCTTGCATCCACTTGAAATCGATTAATTGCGACACCGTCACCAGACTTCCTTCCCGGCGAATGGTGTCTGAATCGACGTAGACGGTCTGTCGTCCCGGCGACAGGTAGTCTCTCTCAACCGCCACCCACTCAGCAAATGCTGGAAAGGGATTCATCAACAAGAGGGAGATCAGTAACCAGGAGTTCGAAAAGCAGGATTGAGCCCACGCAAGGGAAGGTTTCATAGCGGGCCTCGCGAGAAATTCATTGTATGAGGGAAACGAAGGTTGGCGCAACTTTACTTTGTTGCATTCCAGCCTGTTAGTCGCCTAGGCTATATCTACGTAACTTCCATTCCATCATTGCGCAAGAAGGTGGTCCCGATGATCACTATTCCATCACACATTGTTTCGCGCGACGCATTTCCTGTCGGATAATACCCGCTATTGGGGCGGGGAGAGGAGAGGAGGGTATGATGACTGATATGATTCGAACTGCTCAATATTACAAGGTGCAGATTGCGGATAAACCCGGGACATTAGCCGGTGTGCTTGCTCCACTGCGTGAGGCCGGAGTGAATCTCTTGGCCGTGCATGCGTTTCCTCGGAGTCGCCGCACGCAGGTGGATGTGGTGCCGGAAGATGTTACCGTGTTCAAGGACATCGCGAAGGCGCATAAGTTGAAAATACAGGGACCGAAAATGTGCTTGCTGGTGGATGGCGATGATCGCCTGGGAACGCTGGCCGACCTGACTGATCGAATTCGCTTGGCCAAGATCAACATGATTGCGGTCACCGGCCTCGCTGCAGGCCAGGGTCGCTTCGGCGCCATTCTATGGGTGAAGCCGAGGGATATGAAAAAAGCAGCCAAAGTCTTCGGCGTTGGATCAAGCTAGCGACGCACGTCGGCTACCCCACGATCCTCCCGTATACACACAGAGGCGCGGACATAGAGGATCATAGACTGATCATGATGGTCCTCCTGAGAGGATTGTCATATCGGATTGTCCACTCGCAAGATCCTCATTTTCACTACGACAGGCTTTCCTGCCATCGGATGATTGTAATCCACCACTGCGAACCCGTCTGACAACTGGGCTACAGTGGCCTGCTGACCGTCGCGATTTTCAAAGACATCGCCTTCCTTTGTCCCGGTGGGGAGTTCGCTCTTCGGAACGGTTTTCTTTTTCCTCATGTCATAAGGACCGAAGCCCGTCGATGCAGTCAGTTCGACATTTATTTTGTCGCCGGTCTTCATACCAGTGACCGCCCGCTCCAACGCCGGTGGCAGTTCGTGTCGTCCTTGAACGAATTGACTGAGCAATCGAATTTCGAGCCCTTCGCCGGGGACGTTAATTTGGTACAGGACCGTCACAGTTGAGCCGTTCACGATTCGGGGCGGCTCTGCGCCGGCGTTGTGATTCCAGAGAAGCTCTAGGCTTGTCAGGCAGATCGTCATGGCCACAATGGCCGCGATATTCCGGTGAGAGATTCTCATGATTCCCTCTTTTAAATTGTGTCCTTCGGTTATAGTTCCGCCGCGGTGTGCCATTCGCGTTAGACGCTGCGATCCAGCATGTTCTCATCTGTCAGATCATGGTCTGACTTCATTGAAGGATTGGGGTGAATTGGACGGAGGTTGATCGGGAATCTTGGTGATCTTGGTGATTCTCTTGGTCAGGTCGCTATCGCTCACCTCGACCTCGACACTGACCCTGTCGCCCTTGGCGATCTGCTCCTGATCCAAGATGGTGGAATCGGTCACTGGTAACGTCCAGGTTCGTCCGTCCTCCGTCTGATATGTGACTGTCCGCTGGACTTGATCAATACCGACGATTGCACCTGCAATGGCGGTTGCAGCTTCACTGGGGGAGACAGTGGTCACTGCCGTCCAGAGCAGACAGATGGACCCGATTGCGATCATAGTTTTCTTCATGGTGCACCTCCGAGCGGTCACAAAATGGTCATACGTATCGAACAACATGGCGAGGATTGCCTCTTTCAACCGCAAATGATCTGCCAAACCTCGCAAGACAGGCGAACAGTAAGTATTTCAAATAGTTCGATGCATCAGACACGACGACACAAGGGAGACGTTATTGAGGCGTAGGGAGCATGCTGTCCCTGGTCTATGTAAAAGAGTCGTAGTACTGCGAGGTTGGGATTCTGACATTCTGTCTCGGAGGGATAAGTCCTCCCGTTCCTCCTTTCCTCGTCTGTTGAGCTTCCCCCGCCGATGATTTATCGTCTCGGCGACCTCTCCGAGGAGGACATAATCGGCGGCAACGGATGAAACCACGAGAGCACGAGCAAGCGGGACCTATCACAGACTTTCTTGTGGAAGATCACCGGCGGCTTGAATCACTGCTCCAACAGGCTGTGGCGCATGCCGACCATGTCGATCTGGGAGCGTATGCGCAATTTCGAGCTGGGCTTCTTCGCCACATCGGCATGGAGGAAAAGATTCTTATCCCCGCCGCCCAGCGACTGCGAGGCGGGGAGCCGCTGGGCATCGCCTCGAAGCTCCGGCTCGATCATGGAGCACTCGGCACGTTGCTCATCCCGACTCCCACGGCCGCCGTCATTGCGGGTATCCGTGGCATTCTCCAGGAGCACAACATTTTGGAGGAAGGACCGGGGGGCTTGTACGAAACCTGCGACGAATTAGCCGGAGCAGAAGCGGCGCAGCTTTTGGCCAAACTGAACGCTGCACCGGAAGTGGCTGTGCTGCCGTATTCCGATACTCCTACCGTGATGAGTACCGTACGCCGGGCAATGGAGCGAGCCGGTTACACCTTCTGCGAAGATGAAACGTGAGAGGCTGAAGGTCGGTCCTCGAAGATGAGGCCGGCCCCGTCAGGCGTGCGAGTCGCTCAAGATGCGATTCACGGCTGATGTGTGGTTGAGCTTTCCTCCCTGATGGGGTACCGTCTCGGTGCCCCATCAGGAAGTTCTTATGCCGGACGAATCGACCACACTTGTTCGAGACCGGCTGGCTCGGCAACGGACCGAGTTGGCGAATGAGCGAACGCTCTTGGCTTATGTCAGGACCGCGCTGGGATTTGTCATTGTCGGCATTCCGGCCGTGTGGTGGCTGGAACAGCCGAGCATGCAGGCACTGGGTGTAGTGTCGCTTGTGGCGGGTGTTGTCATTTTAGGAATCGGGATCTGGCGATTCGTCACCATCAAGACAGTGATTGAGCGACAACCGGACTAGGTGCCTTCAAGGAAGAGATTGACTCTCCGATCGACCTTTCTCTCTTGGTCTCCTCGGCCGGTACCCCTGTACCACACAATTCGACAACGCTCTCTTTCTCCATCTGTGCTGTCTCACGCCAGCGGATCCGGGATCGTGAGCGTTGCCTCGCTGGAGACAATTTGATACTGTTGCCCCCCCCCTTGCCGGCGACGAATAGCGGACCACCGTCTAAAGGAAACTGGTTGCTTCGGCTCGATGTCCCGTTTCTGCGGCGGAGCGACTCGAATCGTCCCGGCGTCACCGGCACGCGAGAGCATATATGAGCGACACTCACTCGAGCACTGACGAACTGAGCTTTTCCTTGGTCCGCCATGATCCCTGGTTCCGCCTGCAGCGGGCAGTCGGGCTCATTCCTGCCAATGGGCAGGGGATCGTCCGGCGGTGCCTGGTCTTTGCGCTGGTGACGTGGGTTCCCCTCGCGATCTGGGCCTTGTACTGGCGGCGGGCCTTTCCCGGAGTCGTTGCCGAGCCGTTGCTCCAACACTTCGGGGTCCATGTGCGTTGTCTGCTGGCCATCCCGTTATTGGTGATCGCCGAGATAGCAGGCAATCTGATCCCGCAGGACTTCGTACGGTATTTCGTGACCTCAGGACTCGTGTCGGACGACGCGAGGCCGCGGTTTGTCCAGATTCTGCGGTCTACGGAGCGGTTGCGCGATGCCTGGCCTGCCTGGGCGACGATCTTGGGCATCGTGCTGCTCGTCGGAACGATAGACCCAGGCGATTCGACGCACCAACACGAACTGGTCTGGGCTACAGAAGACGTGGCAGGCCGAACCGGTTTTGGATTTGCCGGCTGGTGGTTTCTGCACGTCTTGCGGCCGCTAATTACCGCGCTGCTTCTAGTCTGGGTGTGGCGTCTCGTGGTCTGTGTCGTGCTGTTATGGAGAATTTCGCGCCTGGATCTCCACCTCGTTCCCACTCATCCGGATCGCACGGGGGGCCTGGGCTTCCTGGAAGATTTTCCCATCATCTTCAGTCCGATCATCTTCGCCTTGTCGGCGGTCCTTGCGTCCCGCTGGGGGCACGACGTGTTCTATCACGCAGTCGATGTGTACTCGTTTGCGATTCCACTCGCGGTGTATGTCTCCGTGATGCTGATTCTGTTTCTGGGGCCGCTTGTCTTGTTCGCGCGCAGGCTTCATCACTTCAAGCGGCGCGGTGTGAGGGATTATGGTGCCCTGGTGGGGCAGCACGGTCGACTGGTTCGGCGCCGATGGATTTCAAACGAACAGATCCCGGAAGCGCCGTTGCTCCAGGCGGCCGAATTGGGGCCGGTCATCGATACGGTAGCCATGTACGAAGTGGTTGAGCAAATCCGCCCGGCGCCGATCGGGAAACAATCGCTGCTGGCCGTTCTGCTTCCGGCGTTGATCCCGATGCTTCCTGTGATAGCCATTCAAATACCTCTGAAGGATATACTGATCGGGTTGCTCAAGACACTGATTTGAGCCTTCGGCGTCAGGAAGAAATGGAATGTTGGAGGGTCCATGAACAATCAATGGAGATAGCCCTCAGTCGGATCTTTGTCCGAAGATGAGGAGGCCGATCCACTGAAGGCCTTCCTACGGAGCTTGCCAATCCATCACCTGCCGGGAATACCAATGCCATATTAAGAACATGTTACATGTTCCCCTGTACCCGTTGACCCTTGCCTAGTCCACCAATTTCGGCTAGACTCCCCTCCCCCCAGCCTAGTAGCTTACCCTAAGCGGGGGCTTGCGATGTGGATAGCGCCGAGATCCTCTCAGGTTTTTTTCTGCTCGCCGACAGGACTACCACGTCCGGTGAAACGCTTCACGGCGAGACAAGGACTGGCTCGATACCGAGTACGTGAAGCCGTTCAATCAGGTCGGCGGCGACCTGCAAAACAAAATTATCCCTGGGTCAACACAACGCTGGGGTTGTGGTCTCGGTGTTTCTATGACCGTTCGTCTCATCAGTGACGGTACGATCGCGACTTTCAGAGACATGTAAATGCCGGGAACGACAATCTACAGGGCCCGTTTCCAAACAGAACAGCGTAGAGGTAAGCCATGAGCGATAATGCAGAACGGAAACGACTCGATGAGGCGCGGGAGCAGGGGCTTTCCTGGAAGAAATGGGGTCCCTATTTGAGCGAACGGCAATGGGGAACGGTGCGCGAGGACTACAGCGAATCGGGAAATGCCTGGGACTATTTCACACACGACCACGCCCGTTCCCGCGCCTATCGCTGGGGCGAGGATGGACTCGCCGGAGTCTCGGATGACAAACAGCGGCTTTGCTTCGCGTTGGCGTTGTGGAACGGCAAGGACCCCATCCTGAAGGAGCGTCTCTTCGGCCTCACCAACAGCGAAGGCAACCATGGCGAGGACGTGAAAGAATACTATTTTTATCTCGACAGTACCCCCACGCATTCCTACATGAAATATCTCTACAAGTACCCGCACTCGGCGTATCCCTACGATGACCTTGTCCGGACGAACCGGGGCCGCACTCGCGACGAACTTGAATACGAGTTGCTCGACACCGGCGTATTCGAGCACAACCGTTACTGCGATGTCTTTGTGGAGTACGCGAAGGACACACCGGAAGACTTGTTGATCAAGTTCACGATATGCAACCGGGGGAAAGAGGCCGTCGACCTGCATGTGCTGCCGACATTGTGGTTTCGGAATACCTGGTCATGGACGCAGGGAATGCCGAAGCCGAGTCTTGAAGCAATCGATAGCCCCGAGGACATGAGTGTCCTGCTGGCGTCGCATCCTGAATTGGGAAAGCGGTATTTTGTGTGCGAGGGAGAAGTGCCGTTGTTGTTCACGGAGAACGAGACGAATACACAGCGTCTCTTCAATAAACCAAATTTAGGCATGTACGTGAAAGACGGCATCAACAACTTCGTCGTGGATGGCCGGCAGGACGCCGTGAATCCCTACCGGACCGGGACCAAGGCGGCGGCACATTACCAGCTTCATCTCGGCGGCGGAGAGACGAAGATCTTCCGCTTGCGCCTTGGAACCGTGGCGCCGCCGGAGGGGCCGGACGGGAAGTCGCCGGGGGTGTTTGGGCAGAACTTCGATCAGGTGATGGCCGAACGACTGCGCGAAGCCGACATGTTCTACGCGACGATCACGCCGCCGTCGATCGGGAATGATGAAGCCCTCGTCATGCGGCAGGCTCTGGCCGGCATGTTGTGGACGAAGCAGTACTATTACTTCGATCTGGACAAGTGGCTTGAGGAGCATGGCGCCGATCCCTTGATTCCAAGCAAATCCCTGCATCTTCGCAATCGGCAGTGGTATCACATGGTGAACGATGATGTGATCTCCATGCCCGACAAGTGGGAGTATCCCTGGTATGCCGCCTGGGACCTCGCGTTTCACTGCGTCGCCCTGACGGGCGTAGATCCTGACTTCGCCAAGAAACAGCTCGAGTTGATGCTCCACGACATGTATCTTCACCCGAACGGTCAAATCCCGGCCTACGAATGGAACTTCGGAGACGTGAATCCGCCGGTGCATGCCTGGGCGACGTGGCTGGTCTATCAAAGTGACAAACAGTTGCGCGGCACGGGCGACATTGCCTTTTTGAAGCTCGCATTCAGCAAGTTAGTCTTGAACTTCACCTGGTGGGTCAATCGCAAGGATCCCGGCGGACGGAATGTGTTCGAGGGGGGCTTCCTCGGCCTTGACAACATCGGGGTCTTCGACCGGAGCGCTCCGCTGCCCACAGGCGGGTATTTGGAACAGGCCGACGGGACGGCCTGGATGGCGCTGTTCAGTCAGAACATGTTGGACATCGCCTTGGAGTTGGCACAACACGATCCGGTCTATGAAGACATGGCCCTGAAATTTCTTCAGCACTTTCTCTGGATCGGCGCAGCCATGGATCGGGTCGGCGAACACCACGACGAGATGTGGGACGAGGAGGACGGATTCTTCTACGACCTGCTACGGCTTCCCGACGGGACCGCCACGCGTCTTCGCGTCAGATCGATGGTAGGACTGCTCCCCCTCTGCGCCTCCACCGTCTTCGACAAGGACGTTGCGGAGCGTTTCCCGGCCCTCCAAGACCGCGCGCGCAAATTTCTCAGGCATCATCCGGAACTGAGCGCGACGATCGCTCCACCCACCAAGCTCGGAGTCAAGGATCGGCGGCTGCTCTCGATTCTCAACGAGAGCAAGTTGCGGCGGGTGTTGTCGAAATTGTTGGATGAGCAGGAATTCCTCAGCCTCTATGGAATTCGTTCTTTATCCAAATACCACCTGGACCACCCGTATATCTTCAAGGTCCACGGAGAGGAGTACCGTGTGGATTACTTGCCGGGCGAGTCGAACACCGGAATGTTTGGAGGGAACTCGAATTGGCGGGGCCCCATTTGGATGCCGGTCAACATTCTGATCATTCGCGCGCTGCTCAACTTATACACCTATTATGGGAACGAGTTTACGGTTGAATGTCCTACGGGATCGGGGAAACAGATGAACCTCTTCGAAGTGAGCCGGGAGATTTCGAGGCGTCTGAGCGCGATCTTCATCAGGAATGAACAGGGTGTACGCCCGGTGTACGCTGGCGCAACCACGTTCCAGTCGGACCCTCACTGGCGTGAACAGATTCTGTTCTATGAGTATTTCCACGGCGATTCGGGCGCCGGCCTCGGTGCCAGCCATCAGACCGGCTGGACGGGCGTCGTTGGCCGGATCATTCAGCTCTTTGGAGCGATTGATGCGAAAGAGCTGATCGAAGGAGGGCGCGGCGCAGCGACCGTTCGGCTCGTCAATCCGGTTCAGGGGAAGCACAAGTCCGGCGGGAAGTCGTGATGATCGTTTGAAACGGAGGTAACACCCTATGCATGGCTGGCCTCGACGTCCGATCATCTATGAGATCAATACGTTGGTTTGGCTCCAGGAGCTAAGCCGACGGGAGCGGAAACCCGTCACGTTGGGCACGGTGCCGGCGCAGGAGTGGGATGCGCTTGCGTTATACGGGTTTGATGCGGTCTGGCTGATGGGCGTGTGGGAGCGGAGTCCGGCCGGCATCCGAATCGCGAAAGGGAACGTAGGACTTCAGGCCGAGTTCGGACGGGTTCTATCGGACTATCAACCGGAGGACATCGCCGGGTCTGCCTACTGCGTCCGTCGCTACGTCGTGGACGATCAACTCGGTGGACCGGACGGGTTGGCAACTGCCAGAAAGAAGTTGGCCGATCGCGGCATGCGACTGATCCTTGATTTCGTTCCGAACCACGTTGCGCCCGACCATCCGTGGATCATGGATCATCCGCAGTATTTCATTCAAGGCACAGCCGACGACCTGGTCGCGAAACCGGGAGAGTTCTTCAAGGCGGGCAGCGCTGTTGTCGCGAACGGCCGGGATCCGTTTTTCCCGCCTTGGCAGGATGTGGCTCAACTCAATGCGTTCAGCCCCGCGCTGCGCCAGGCTGCCGTCAAATCGGTGCTCGACATCGCCGAGCAGTGCGACGGGATGCGGTGCGATATGGCTATGCTCATGATGAATCCCATCTTCGAGCGGACGTGGGGATCCCGCGCAGGCCAGAAACCGGGGCGGGAATATTGGGTCGAACTTATCCGAACCGTGCGCGATCGACATCCGGAGGTCCTGTTCATCGCAGAGGCATACTGGGATCTCGAGTGGGAGCTTCAGCAACAGGGTTTCAACTCCTGCTACGACAAGCGGCTGTATGATCGCCTGGAGCACGAGCCTGCAGAGCAGGTGCGACTTCACCTCTGCGCCGACCCGGCTTACCAGGAAAAACTGGTTCGATTCATCGAAAACCACGACGAGCCGCGAGCCGCGACGACGTTCGTGTCCCGGAAAGCACGGGCGGTCGCCGTGACGTTTGCAACACTTCCGGGGGCGAAGCTGTTTCATGACGGGCAATTCGAGGGATACCGCGTGAGGCTCCCCGTGTTTCTTCGCCGCCGCCCCGAGGAAGTCCCGGACCGAGATCTGCACGTATTTTACAGACGCCTGCTTCAGACCATTCGAAGCGTCGATTTCCGAGACGGAGAATGGAATCTGTGCGAACGGATCGGCTTGCCGGACAACGGCAGCTGGCAGAACGTGATCGCGTGGTGTTGGGAGAAGGCAGCCGATCGCCACCTCATCGTCGTCAATCTCTCCGAGGTTCGTTCTCAGGCCCGGGTCAAGTTGCCGTGGGCCGATCTTGCCGGCCGTTCATGGCGCTTGACCGATCCTCTGCAGTCGGCAGTCTTTGAGCGAGCCGGCGACGAACTGCGGGATGCGGGTCTCTACGTGGATCTGGAGCCGTGGGGCTATCACGTCCTCGGTGCCGAGAATCATTGATGAGCCATAGCAAGCGTGGTCCGGTTCGGCACAGGGGAGTCTTCGATGTCATTGGAAGAGATCATCGGTTTCGTCGCAGGATTCGGAACCACCTTCGCAGCCGTGCCGGATCTGATCAAGATGTTCAAGCGACAGTCCAGTCAAGGCATGAATCCGACCATGGCGAGTATCATGGGCACGTTTCAGATCGTCTGGGTCTATTACGGTTTTTTGATCGACTCGAGGCCGGTCATCGCCTGGAATATGGTCGCCGTGGGGATCAATTTTCTCACGGTCGGCGCGTTTTTTTACTTTGCCAGTCATGAAAAGAAACGGGATTGAAATGCAGTCCCATCTCTCCGTCGTGCGGAGGAATAAAGAGTGTCGTGAGTGTGTTCTGTAACTGAAGGAAAGGAGAAACCTGATTGATGCAGCCGTAGTTGATTGACAGAAGACGATGATCCGATCGGTGAAACGAGATTGCGTAACTACATTCACATAATAAATGGAGAACGAAAAATGAAATCAATCACACCATTCTTGTTGGCCGGAACCCTCTTGTTCGCCGCGCCGGTACTTGCCCAGGAGGAGGCAAGCTCCGGTGCCAACACCAACATCGACATTCTGGTTCAGAAGATCAAAGCCGACAAGAAATTGCTGGTTGCCAGCAATATGGAACTGACCGATGCCGAAGGCAAAAAGTTCTGGCCGTTGTATGAAGCGTACCAGAAAGAACTAGAGAAGTTGAACCTTCGCCTCGGCAAAACGATTAATGAGTACGCCGAAGCCTTCAACAAGGGGCCGGTCCCGAACGACACGGCAAAAAAGCTGCTCAAAGAAGCGATGGCGGTGGATGAGGCGGAGCTCAAACTGAGAAAAACCTCCGCGGACAAGATCGGGAAGGTGCTCTCAGCGACGAAAACCGCTCGCTACATCCAGATCGAAAATAAGATTCGGGCTGTTCTGAAGGCGGATCTCGCGGCGAATATCCCGCTGGTCTACTAATAGGCGCGGCGTCACGTGTGACAGGCAGCATCGCCCCTCATTCTTGAGGGGCGATGTTTGTCTCATGCGCCGGAGGTGCGTATGAATGATAAGGCGGCACAACACCGACGCACTCGTGTATTCAGTGCCCTTGCAATGGTCTTCCTGGCGGGGATGGTCTTTCCCAACCCGGTACACGCGGCCAAAGATAAACCCAACATCCTCGTCATCTGGGGTGACGATATCGGGATCAGTAACATCAGCGCCTACAACGATGGGCTGATGGGCTATGAAACGCCCAATATCGATCGTATTGCCAAATCGCAGTGACGTTCAAGGAGTTCCACCACGATCGTTCCCGCCGAGCTTCAACCCGGCGACGATCTTGGAAGAGACGCTCGACGACATCAAGGATGCGCAGAAGAGGGCCAAGGCAGACGCACAAGTAGGCGGGCCGTTACCGATGCTGGGATCGGGCGTCCGTTCTGGATGCTCGGTCCCACTCCATTACAACATAGGAATAAGGACTCCTTGGAGATGATGAATGGTGCCCCGCGGGACCCGATACAATTTCCTGCTGGACGCGTGGAATCGTGGCCATTGGTCTGAGGGAGTATTTGATACGCCCGGACACGGAAAGGATACGCACTATGAAAGGCTATGTCGTCCAACTTGAAGAGGCTACGCGTAAAAATGAACACTTTCGACAGGTGCTCTTTACTGCTACCCACTGCCAGCTGGTGTTGATGAGTCTGAAACCGGGTGAAGAGATCGGAGAGGAGATGCACGATCTCGACCAGTTCATCCGTTTCGAAGCGGGAAAAGGATCAGTCGTGATGGATGGTCGCTCCCATGCTGTCGGAGATGGCGTGGCTGTCGTGATTCCATCAGGAACCAGACACAATGTCATCAACGTTTCCAAGACCGAAGATCTCAAGCTCTATAGCCTGTACAGTCCTCCCGAGCATAAGGACGGAACGTTACATAAGACAAAGAAGGAAGCCGATGCCGATGAGCACCATCACTTCGATGGCGAGACCTCCGCATAGTCATCGCTGAAAGGAGATCCTATGAAACCGATGCATTGGCTCACTTGCGGGAGCGATTCGATGCAGAGACACTGCCTCGAGCTGATCGGCTGACAGGAGCGACGGCCATGCGACGTATTCCTCTATCACGAGCGATAATGGTTCGCCTGATCTTCCTTGCGGCTCTGCTTATAACCTGTGTGTCCTTTTTTGAAGGATGCTCCGGTTCAAGTCCTGAAATGCGTGGCTCCGAACAGGACGCGAATCGGATGAGCCGGATCAGGGTACTGACGTACAACACGTTGCACGGGTTGGAAGTGGGCCGGTTCTCGGTCCGACCGGGTGAATCCGAGGAGGAGCATGCGGCGCGATTGGCGATTCAGGTCGAACAGATGGCCGCCGCCGCGCCGGATCTGATGCTTCTCCAGGAAGTCAATCCTTTGCCGGTCACGGCGCGGGTCTATGTGGACGGTTTGAAACAATCCGGTCTGGATTATGACGAAGTCCACCAGGTTGACGCCTGCGGGATTCGTCTGATCGGGAATGTGGCTGTCGTTCCGGGATTGAATAACGGACTGGTTGTTCTGGCGAAAGCCCCCTTGCGGATTCGCAAGCTGGAGGGCCTCAAGCTCAGTGGCGGGCTCGGGGGATGTCAGGATTCCACGGGCGTGCAATTCGGCGAGCTGCGCTATGCCTTAATCGCAGAGATCGAGAACCCTGCCACCCGGAGAAAAGTTCTGGCCGTCAGCCTGCATCTGCATTCCGGAATCGAGCGGGACGAATACTTCACGGAGCGCATCGTCGTCGCGCAGCTTGAGGGGCGGATTCCGAATCAGGGAGAGTCCAGGAAAATCTTAGCCGCTCTGGCACAGGATCAGGAGCGGAGGCTCGAAGAATTGCGCACACTGGTGCGGAAATTGCGGACGCTTCAGTCCGAGGGGCATTATGCGGGTGTCATCGTCGGAGGGGACTTCAACTTCGAACCCGACTCGCCGGAATATCGGGCGCTGCAAGAGGTCGGATTGAAGGACACGTACGTGCTCGCTCGCCATACCGGGGAATTGCATTCCTACAATCCTCAGCACAATCCGATTGCACAACACGAGGAGGTTGCGCTTCCATCGGCCCTCAGTTCGGTTGTGCAGGCGATGCCTGAAGCAGAACGGGAGAAGATCGTCGCCGGGTATCGGCAAGGCCTTACCATGAGCAGGCGTATCGATTTTCTCTTTCTGATGCGATCGGGGCCGGCCGATCCGAATGCCTGTCTCAGGCAGGAGTTATTCGGAACGCCAAGACCTGTTACACTCGACGTGGGGTCGGATCACTATGGCGTGCTGGACACATACACGACAGATGGAAGCGATTGCTGATGCTGGTATCGCCGTTCTCGACGGACTTCCTCGCGGCGGTCGAAAGGACGGCCTGAATTATTCAACTCTTAAGGAGGTAACGATGGGCATTTGGCGTACCACTCTCTGTGTGGCGATGGTGTTGTTCTGTGCCCAGGCCTGCACAACCATCGATGTGAAAACGGACTTCGATCCTTCGGCGGACTTCACCCGGTTCCACACGTTCGCGTTTGCAGGGTTGACGGACATCACCAAAACCGGCCTCCTCGATAATTCTTTGACGCGGAAACGGATTGAGACGGCTGTCTCAAGAGAACTCACAAAGAAAGGTCTCCGAGAAGTAAAAATGGACGAAAGCCCGGACCTTCTGGTCCACTACTGGCTTGGCACGAGAGACAAGCAACGAGTGCAGGGGACAAGCGGACCGAGCGCCGGGTACTACGGCCGGGGCGGGGGATACTACGGCGGGGGATACGGATGGGGAGCCAGTTATAGCAATGTCACGACCTATGAGTATACGGAGGGGACGCTCATCGTGGATCTGGTCGAGCCGGCAAAAAAGGAACTGCAGTGGCGTGCGATCATGGTTGCGATTTTAGAGGATACGGCTCAAGAAAATATCGAACTGGGTAACCAGGCGATCATCAAGGCGTTCGAGCGCTATCCGCCCAAGAAGAATGAGCCATAACACCCGCGAGCACGGCCACCCGACTTCTCTGTTGGCATAGATGTTGAAGTCGGCAGAATGAGGAAGAGCAAGGTAGGGCGCAGGTTATCCTTCGAGTTCTTTGAGGCGTGTACGTGCATGCTCGATCCGTTGATCCGTATCGGGGGCATACTGCTCCCGATGAAGATATTCTTGAAGCGCTTGGCGCTGCCCCTTCTGGTGTGAGGAGCCGACATGGCCTACCTTCGATATTCAAAAGACTGTGAGTGGCATGTCTTTGAGGAGGACAAGACGGGCGAGGCTGAACATCGCCTTGCCGTGTGGCATAAGGATCACGAGGCCGAAGGCGCGTCGTTTACTGCGAGTATGATTCAGAAAATGCTGGAGTTGGAAGAATACTCCAGCATCCCCGGGTACCAACCCCGCCATAAACGGATACTTCGTCAAGCGTTCGACGCCTGGTTGAGCGAGCAATCCAGTGAGGAGATCTAGCGTCGGCCTCGTCTCGTCAACTTATGCGCGTCCCTGGCTGTTTGCTCGGCGATTACCAACGCAGAGGGGTCGGGAGTCTTTTTTCGCCCTTTCAGGCAATGAAGACTCCCGACCCTCTTGTTCCGTTGTCGCTACTCCAGCGGAGGAACCACTCCGGCAAATGTCAACATATCGGTAATACGAAAGTCACCGGGTGTTGCAGATGGCAACACTGGTGTCCAGTTCGGCCGAGTGGCCAGATAGGACGTTTCATCGGCCTTCAGTAGGCCGACAAATACTTCACCGACGATGCGGCTTCCCATCGGGCCTAAGCGGAATCCTTTCTCCATGAGTTCCGCTTCCTTCAAAATGTAATACCAGAGCGGGGTGTTCTTCTCCATGCCATAGGGAGCGAGCGCTTCCAGTTGTGTCGGTGTCAACACCGGAAGGCGCATCTTTCGCGCAATAGCCTGGCCGGATGGTATTCCGAAATTGACGTGGCGCATCAGATTGCGTGAGGCCAATGATTGTATCCCGTCGGCCGGCAGGCCCGGCGCAGGCCCACGTGACCCCGGAAGCAGCATCACCACGCTGGAGAGCTTGCCGTCAATCTGCTTGTTGGGCCGGAAATTGCCATCGCCGAAATTGAAGAACGTTTGCCAGTCGACGAATCGACGCGGCGCACGTTTTCCGCCCCGCATATCGGCCGGGTCCGGATCGTTGGGGTCCTGGCCATCGTCGAAGACAAAGGCGAAGAACGGAGACCCCCCGGTGGGACCAAAGTTCAAACGGTAGCTCGGACGTATCTGTGAATGGCCGAAACGGTAGGCTGCCACTGAAAATTCGATCGGGAGCTTCGGGTCCTTTGAACGCCTGCCACGCCGATCGTCTGAATCCTCGTTTACTTGGTAGTAGCGGATTCCATTCTTCATGATGTCATCGAGACGTTCTTGCCCAATCATCAGCGGCAGAAATTCGTGAACGATGATCCACTGATAGTGCCAGCGGACCTGGCGTTGGGCTAGCTTGAAGAGTTGTTCAGCCGATTTATCGGCATGAGTGGGATCTTTGCGCAAGTGGTCGGTCACGGCATTGTGAAAACGCAATACCGCCATGTGGAATTGAGAAAGGACCACATGTTCGTCGTTCCGGCTATCTGCGAGGATGGCGGTGTTATTCGGATCGCGCGGCAGATCGTACCGCACCGCTCCTTTGCGAGAAAAGAGCTCTGAGCCAGGAATGGTGTCCACTCGCAGCTTAATAGCGCCGGAACTTACATCATACAACTCAGGGGATCCCTCCGGCCCGTCACCATACACGCTGTCCAGGTCGAACGCTGGGGTGCGAAAGTTTGTCGTTTTTCCAGGGTTGCTCTTTTCAAGCAACGGGGATCTCGGGTCGAGCGTGATATCATGGTCCAGGAACTGACCGAAGAAGGTCACACCAGCCGTCATGGTGGGATTGTCGGGATTATTTAGACTGAGCACCGGATCCGTGATCGACTTAATGGGATCTGTCAGGTTATCCAATGCGTCGATGGGACCACCTTTTTCGCCCAGCTTCTTGGCCTGATCACGTGCGGTATCGGTTGGCGGGGCGTAGGGCGGCAAATCAGGAAACATGCGTGTGAAGGAATTGTCCTGAGATTGAGGCCGCTCCTTCATACCGGGAAGGTGCAGATTATTTTTCCCATCAGCGTGAGCCAATGTGAGGCCCAGCAGCGCTGTAGAGCACAGCACTCCTGTTAGACCGGCTGACAATACTTTCTTGCGACGATGCAACATTATGTCCTCCTCGTGATGTAGATGTTACAGGTGTTCGCGTTTCGGGGGTCACCCGTTATTTTTCGGCAAGAACGCGATGCCAGTCCCGCTTGAGCAAGATCCGAACCATGGGAAGCGCGTACTCCAACGTTTCCTTATCCGGGTGAAACGAATGAAAAAATTTCCGTGGAGTATGATCGAGAAATCGGACTGTATGCGAACGCGGACGTATGAGAGGGAGTCCATTGTTACAATGAAAGATGCAACGTGACTCCTTGCACCATCGGAGCCTACGCACATGAATCTTTCGAACACGTGCAGCATGACCGACGGAAAGAACGCGGCAGACAGGGGCGGGTCTCACACATCGCGCGAGTTCCATTCCTCGCGTTTGTCGCGCGCCACGCCACCTTGTCGTGATGACGCGTCAGACATGCGGGCAGCTTTATGAATCAGGTCTAGATTTTACGTTAGGACGGACCGTGGCGAATGATCGGCCTTGCGAAACCACATCAGTTGGGATTTCAGGATTGATTTGGACTGCCTGTGTGGCGACAAGAACTGTTCGGAGCTCACGAGAGTGTCTCCGCGATCCATCGGGATTACCATCAGTGGGGATGTAGGAATCCCCTGACGGCAGTATGCTTCGAGCTACAGTAGCAGGATCCTATGAAATCCATATGATTGCGTGTCTCTGATCTCAAGGGTGAACTCGTGGCCCTTCGTAGGAATGTGTCTCCTCAGGATTGAGGGGGCCGCACATTCGAAATGCCCCATAAAAGACGTTATGGGTTCTCCCTCCTTCTGCGGTACGGTGCTTGCTCTCCTACTCCATGAAATCCTAGTAGGTTAAGGAGAGAAGAGACTGGAGGCCGGCATGGTGACGCAGATTCTTGAAAAAATGCTCTCCCACTCCGGAGAAATCGCACAACAGGAATGGAGTCTGGACACAAGTAATGTTGACCAAGTGGCCCCGGCTACGACCATTGCTCGCCGGTGCGAGGCGCGCATGGACTACCGGTGCCCGTGTTCGTATGAGGTGCTAGAGGTCATTGAGGAGAAGTCTGTCGTTATCGGGCAAGGAGAGGCTTTCGCAGTCAATCGGAGCACGGAGGGGATACTTCTCCTCGTAGCCATGGCTCCTAACGCGAAGCAGTTGATCGAACTGCATACTTCCCGCTATGGATGGGGCCGGTCCGTAAGTATCTTTGAGGTTCGATGGGCCAAGCCCGTACAGGTGGAGTCGTTCGGAAATCTGTACATGGTGGGATGCCGCCGGGTATTCGGTCCCTGTCACTATCTATCATTTTAGTCCCCCCATCGCGACCGGACAGTCGATCTTTCCACTCGAGACTCAGATCCTCTCTATTTGCCAGCCACATTCTCTCTCTTGCCCTCGCCGATCTAGAAGGGTAAGATTGGCTCCCCACTCACTACATCCATAGGAGGTGCTATGGCCGTCCGCACCACTCCCCCCAAACCACGGGTTTCTCTCGACCGAAGCATCGAGCGGATGCGGAAGCAGCTCGCTGAATTCGCCCCGTTCCTGGGCAAGGGCAAGCCGACGCGCAGCTTGGAAGAATTCGACCTGGAAACCGAACGGCTGATCGAAGAGCTGCTCGGGCAGACCTCTAACTTGCTGCACGCGTATGAGTACGCTGAGCTGGGTGAGGCGGCAGGACTGGTCAATATGACGGACGAGGCGCCGGAAGGTACAGGCATGGATAGTGATCGGCAAAGCCTGTTGCAGCGCGGCCGCGTGTTGGAGAGCTGCGTGTCGGAATTGGAAGCACATCGTTCAGCAGCACCGAAGAAATCCAAAATCGGGCGCACGCTCATTGGCCCGCAGATCGCGGAGCACATGTCCAGCGAGATTCGGAGTGTGTCACACGACGACAGTTTGCGAAAGGCCGGACAGCTCATGCAGCAGTGGAAGCTAGGGTCTCTGCTCGTGACAAACAGTCAATCATACGTCGGTGTGATCACTGATTCGGCCCTGGCCCGTGAGGTGGCGGCCAAAGGGCTGGATCCCAATGCGACCGTTGTCAAAACGTGCATGCGCACGCCGGTGGTGGCGATTGAAGGTGATAGGCCGATCATCGACGCCGTGCGCATGATGAAGGAGCAAGCCACCCGACATCTGGCGGTGACGCAAGATGGACAGATTATCGGGGTGATATCCGTCTCCAATATTCTGCGGTATTACTCGGGCATTGCGTAACAATACGTCGTTCATTGTTCACAAAGCCTGGTCTCCAGAGTACACAGCGTATGGCCGGTATAGCTGGAAAGAGGAGAGGACGCATTGCTGATGGCTTGAGGAGTTTGGATTCCACTCTCGCCTCCGTCGGCCATATGCCAGTCGCTCCTAATCAGAATGGGAGGTGAGAGATGGGGCCAACCAAGGCGATCGTGAAAGAGAACAGGCTATATGAAGTGGTGGGGGGAAAGCTAATTAAGGATGGGTTTGCCAACCGGAAGGAACTTGAAGACTATGTGAACCATCATTATGTGGCGTTGCCCGTCCTCGACAAAGCCGGGAACCCGTGGTTGCTTGAGGGGAAGCCGGTGTATTGTCTCCGTGGCACGCAATACGAAACCGTAGACGATCAGAGGGTCCACCTCGCGCGATGTCCGGATTGCGGTGGCATGGGAATCAGGTCAGACGAGTTTACGGTGGAATCGGATTGCATCCGTTGCACGGCCTGCGGGCATGAATTCGATGCGCGATTGGAAATGATGGAAACATAACGAGGGGCAGCATGATGGTTCCTTACGCTCGCAGAGGGCGCGCGGTTAGGGACCTACCAAAGCGTCTCCTTGAAGGAGAAGCGAGCGAGCTAGGAGAGAATATTTAGTGGTCGTTCCATACGTGCAATGGAGACCACACAGCCGCCTCGCTGAAAGCAGATGAGGAGGCAGACGTCGCTCAAACTAATGGAACATCTCGCCTTGCTAGTGGATGTGTGAGAAGGTTATCTCGGAAGAGCACGCGTTTCTTGGGATGAGTCTTTCCCGGCATTGTAGCAGCCTCTTCCACTACCAGTGACAGGATCCTTTCGGTCCACAAGACGGGCGTTGTGTATGCTGGCAAGATGTGATTCTGCGTTTCTAACCCTGGATTCTATTTCAATTGTCGTGTCCCTCGACGCTGCGCATTCGATGATCGCGTTGCCTGTCGAAGCGCCGGTGTCGAATGTCAGCGGTGACCACGGTATCGCCAGGACCGATGGCGCCCCAGGGGATCCACGTGTCTATGAAGAATGGGGCTATGCTGAGCGTGCGTGGTTTTTGGAAAAGCGTCAAGGTTTTACGGGAGTGCTCCGTGCGCTCTTGTGGCCGACGGAAGGCGTCGTCGAAGTCGGGATTCATCAATCGATCTGGGCCGAACGGACTCAGAAGCCTCCGGCTGAAGCCTTCAGGTTTCAGATCAGTCAAGCTGGGTATCTGAACTTGCAGTCCTATCTCCGAGCCACCATTGCATCGGAAGAGCCTGTGGGGATTGTCGGCAACAGCCGGTTTTGTGTCGCCCGGTCGTCGTACCATTTGTTCCACCATTGCCATCATTATACGGCGAAGGGCTTGCGTGAGGCAGGGTTGCCAATCTCGATGTCGCGAGCCTTGACTCGCGATGCTTTTGCCAGGCAACTTCGACGTATATTGCCGATTTCTTGAGACACATACGGTGGCGCCTGTTTTTTTGTGTCCCGGCAAGAACGTTAATAATCAGCGAGATTGGGTACAGGAATCTCGAATTCTACCTGATGCAGCCCTCTCGATGGAGGGTCCTTGGGCTGGATGATCTCTTTATAAAGTGGCGGTTCCGTTGATGGATGATAAGTGTCTCTCCGCGAGCCTCCATTCTTCGTCAGAGCCTGTGTGGGCATGAGATATGCCGGGCATGCCTGGGAGAATTTTGCTGCGGGATTGTATTGACACATAGGTTAAAGGGAGTTAGGATTTCTTGACCATAAGAAAGACCGCTGATGGTTAATGTGGGGGACTTGAGTCGGCATGATGAATCAGATAGCTTCATAAACGCAGAGGGGTGGGTCTCAGTTCTGTAATTTACCAAGGAGGTCAAGGTATGGCGCGTTCAACAACATGGGGGGGGAGCGACCGGGGGTACGACATGTCGCTCTGGTACGATTCCAGACCTCTCAAGATCGGCTGGTTTACAATGTTGGCCGCAGTGGGCGCCGAGGTCGTGTTTCAGCGCGTGTTCGGGTACTCCCACGGCTTGGACTCCATGACC
>JBGTCI010000076.1:0-19531 GCA_041748925.1 Nitrospiraceae bacterium
ATGGCAGCCCGAGATATGGCCGAAGGCGTAGACCATGGTCACCACGGCCACGCCGAAGGCGAACGCGATCCCGATCACCCCAATGCCGAGTCCTGGAATGCCCGCGCTCAGGAGCGCGCTCCCGCACCCGGCAAACACCAACCAGAATGTGCCGAGCGCTTCCGCCGCCAGTCGTCGCATCATCGTCTCCTCCCAGGAAAATGTGATCCTGCCCCGCACTATGCCGGGGAGTGCGACAAAGCGCAAGCCGGGAGTGCCCAAGAGCGAGGCATGCCACGGGATTTCTGTACTCGGACCAGCAGGATGTCGTGGGGGCCATCGCACACTGCACGGTGCCGCGCAGAGGAGAGGTGGGTATGGGATAGTGAGAGGATCTCGCTCCGTCGATGGTGACATTCTCCCGCTGCAACCATTACGACATTTTTCTTTCGCAATTCGCTTGGCTGAAATTCGGCACTCCTAGTAGGTATGTTTTATGCTCAGCAAATCGATGCGAGGAAAATGCTTTTCTCCATTGACACGTTTTTCTAATGGGCGTAAGAGAAAACTACGGCCCATTCATTCGAGGGGGTCCGGACAGGGCGCGCGGCTGTCAACGGGTTCCCCCGCCAACTTTCCAAGAGAGGAGGGTAGCGATGGATGACCTGACTCCACCTGGCCACACAGGCCCGCCGACTCGAGGGCGGGCTTCTGATCGGTCGTGCTAGCCGGTTCTCCACTGGCTGTGCCGAAACGGCACCAAAGACCAATAGGACACTAGCCTGTTTCATCAGGAGAACTCGACGCTGGCGCGAGGAACATAAGCGCCTGGGACCAATTTGCTTTCCCCCGATCAGCGCCCAATACTCTGCCTGTCGCGCGGGCCTCAGTTTTATCTGGGCCGAAACAAATCCATAGCTGACCTGGCGTCCTAAGCGCCACACGCGGGCGACCTCCCACCTCAGTGCAGGGTCGCCCGTGCCGTATTAGCAGGCTGTTGAAGAATTCTTCCTGCGTCGTTTTCCCATCGGTCAGACCCTCAACGCACCGCAGAGTTACGCTCTTGGCTCCTCTCTCGCTCCGGCCTTTTGAACAGCCTGCTGGTTTGACTAGAGCCCTCCGTGATCTCCTTCAGTCCTAGATTCTTCGGATTTACAATAATTTTTCAGCATCCTGCTAGGTTTATCAGGATTTGTGCTGGGAAAGATTTTGACGTCTGCGTCAGAAGTAATAGAGAGGAATTCCACTTAAGACAGTCGCTGCTTGGGCAAAGTCCGCGGGGGGTCAATGATGTCGCCAGCGATGTAACCCGCGACGTTCCAGCTGAGATAGCAGGCCGCATGCAATTGCAATTGACAGGCACGAAAGTCGTCGCCATTGGCGGATGGCTCATGGCGTGTGTGTCTGGGTAAAAATCGGGGCTTTCTTTTCTTCTTCTCCTTCCCTACCATACCTCGTGATGACTGGGAAGCCACGCAAAGTTCCTCGTGCCGCCGGTGTCGTGCGACGTCGTCGCCAACCTGCTCTTGCGTCGACCGGTTTGGCCGCAACTGAACTCCAAGCCGCAGCACCCCCGAACGATGTCTCTGAACTGCATCGAGTGATCGAGGGTGATGGCGGGAAGGTCCTCGCGATCTATCGGGAGCCCTATGGTGGACGCTGGGTGGTGCTGGCTGCCTTGCCGATCGAATTCGTTGAGCCGACCCCTTTTCAGCGCAACCTCTCCGACACACACGTTCGTAAACTAGAACTCGTGATCGGCAAGATTGGACGGTTTCTCGATCCAATCATTGCGGTGCGTGCGCCAAAGGATGTCCAGGTTGCGAAATACTGGACTCCCAATGGCAACCATCGGCTCTCGGCGATGAAGACGCTGGGAGGGAAGAGCATCGTCGCAATTGTGGTGCCGGAAGCGGCTGCGGCTTATCATATCCTCGCGATGAATACAGAGAAGGCGCACAATCTGCGTGAAAAATCCCTCGAAGTTATCCGTATGTACAAGGAACTGGCGCGACTCGATGATACGACGGAAGAGACCTATGCGTTGGAATTCGAGGAGCCAGCTTTCATTACACTGGGTCTGTGCTATGAAGAGAGGCCCAGATTCAGCGGCGGGGCCTACCATCCGGTGTTGAGACGGGTAGATGAATTTCTGAAGAAACCGATGCGCGCGGCAATTGAACTGCGGCGGGAGCGGGCGCACACGGTGCTCGCACTTGACGATACGATCGTAAAGCAAGTCGAGGCGCTCAAAGCAAGAGGATTGACGAGTCCCTATCTGAAAAGTTTCGTGGTCGCGCGCGTGAATCCCATCCGCTTCCGCCCAAAGGACGCTCCTCCCCTGTCATTCGATGACGCGCTGGAGCGGATGACCAAAGCCGCGGAGAAATTCAATCCAGAGAAGATCAAGCTTGACGATCTGGCAAAAACAGGCGGTGCGCCGGACGAAGGCGAATAAAGGAGGTCACATGCCCTATTTTTTTCTTGGCTTGTCATTGATACTGTATGGGCTCAGCCTAAACCCGTCGGCGCTGGCCGACGAGATCCTGCCCATCGCCAAGATTATGGAACATCCTAAGGACTATCAGGCTAAAGTTGTCATCGTGGAAGGACGGGCAAGCGAGGTGACGGAACTGCCACCGCGATTCAGGGCGCATCGCTGCGCCGGGGGACCCATCTACGACGCGCAACTGTTCATGCTGCAGGATCAGTCCGGATCCATCCAGGTCGGAGTGGCCGGAGCCTGCAAGCCGAACGCGATGCAACCGGTTGTTGAGAACGAACGACTGCGCATCCGTGGAGTCGCAGTCGCGGATGAAAATGATCCTCGAGGGATTCCCATCATCTACGCAGACGCCATCGACCGCGTGACGCCTTAATCTGAATCCACTTGTGAAGGGAGGGCCACGATGAGCTTAGCCGACAACACATGCGTGCCTTGCCGAGGCGGGGTGCCGCCGCTTCCTGCCGATCGGACGCAGGCGCTCTTAAAGGAACTCGGCCGCGGCTGGTCGCTAAACCAGGCCGGCCATCTTGAGCGTTTGTACACGTTTAAGGATTTCGCCCAGGCCTTGGCCTACGTGAACAAGGTGGGTGCCGTGGCAGAAGCCGAAGGCCACCACCCCGATCTCTATCTTGCCTGGGGCAAGTGCAAGGTCGAGATCTGGACGCACAAGGTCAATGGCCTGACGGAGAGCGATTTTTACATGGCCGCCAAAGCCGATCGCGAGTTTGAGCCATTTCGCGCGGCTGCCAATTAACTGCAAATCAGATGGTTGCGTCATGAACCCACGAGGCATCAGATGAGCGACAAGGCCCAGGTGGCGCTCGTCAATATGCCGTTCAGCTACTCGAAGTACCCTTCGATCCAACTGGGCACACTCTCCACGCTGCTCAAATCGAAAGGGATCCCCGTTGACTGCCATCATCTGAACGTGCGTTTTGCCCTCAAGATCGGCGTACCCCTCTATGAAATGATCTGCGAGAAACGTGCGCTGTTTGGCGAATGGCTCTTTTCATACCTCTTGTTCCGCGACAATCCGAAGCGCGCGGAGTATCCCCGCTTATTCAAGCCGGTGTTTGAGCAAGTCGCCAAGGAGAGCGGACATCCGGCCTCGTTTTTTGAAGACATGGCGACGAGAGCGGCGCCACAGTTCTTGACCTGGGCTCTGACGGCAATCGACTGGGGGCAGTATAAGATTGTCGGCTTCACCTCCACCTTCGATCAAAACGTCGCGAGCCTGACGATGGCGAAACTCATCAAAGACCTTTATCCCAACGTGACGATCGTCTTCGGTGGAGCCAACTACGACGGCGAGATGGGGCTGGAATACTTCCGTGCCTTTCCCTTCATTGATCATGTGGTGGTGGGAGAAGGAGAAGAGGTGTTTCCGGAATTGGTTCGGTATCTCCTCGAGGGAAAGATGGGTGTTGCTCCCACCGGCGTGACCTATCGAGAGGGAGCGGGGATCGCGTTCACTCCGAACCACTCACTCTTCTCGGACTTCGCGAAAACTGGGCCACCCGATTATGACGATTACTATCATCTTCTGGCTGAACTGGGGGAGGCCGCGAAGGGGCTCGATCGGATCCTTCTTTATGAAGGTTCACGAGGCTGTTGGTGGGGAGAAAAACATCACTGTACGTTTTGTGGATTGAATGCCCAAAGCATGAAGTTTCGAGCTAAATCATCCGAACAAGTGGCTCGGGAGATGGCCTATCTTTCCAGCCGATACGATACGATGCGATTTCGATTGGTGGACAACATCATCGACATGAAATATGTAGAGAACCTCTTCGGTCGGTTTGCGGCTGATCACTGTGACCTCGATGTGTTTATCGAAACCAAGAGCAACCTGCGGAAGAGCCAGATTCGAACGCTCGCCGCCGGAGGGGTCAAGTGCATGCAGCCGGGATTGGAGAGTCTGAGCTTCAATCAACTGCAGGCGATGGACAAGGGCGTGACACCGATGCAGAATATTATCTGCCTCAAGTGGAGCTCGTACTATCATGTCGCAGTATCCTGGAATTGTTTGCTCGGATTTCCGGGAGAGACGAACGAGGACTATCGCCGTCAGATCAACCTCATTCCATCGCTGTTCCATCTGCATCCACCAGAGGGGGCCGGGAAATTCTGGCTGGAACGCTTCAGTCCCTACTACACGAAGCCACACGAGTATGGCATCCGCATCACAGGTCCTGGGACCGCATACGAATATGTTTACGATTCGCGGCAGGTGGACTTGAAGAAGATCGCTTACGATTTCGAGTATGAGCTGGATAGCTGGAACGTGGACCCGCACCTCTACCAAGAATTGGTCGACATGGTGCAGGAGTGGCAGCGACGGGTCAGTTCGAGCGATCGGCCGTTTCTCTATTACTCAAAGGCGATGGACCATGTCACCGTCTACGATGGTCGGAATCCGAAAGTGCCGATACGGCGACGTTACGATTGGCCTGCGGCAGGAATCATCGAGGTCTGCAACGAAGCGGCCAAGAGTGTAGATCAAATTCGCACGCTGCTGGCACAACGATCTGGCAGGAGCGAAAACAGCGATGTGGAAATTGATCAGGCGCTCGCTGCTTTGACGGCTGCATGGATTCTCTACGAAGAGCGCGGCAAATACTTCACTCTGGCCATCCCCGAAAACCCCTATCTCTAGCTGAACGAGTCACCGGTCTCATCACATCGATAGCTTGTCGGTCACGTTGCGCATTTGGACGCCGTGCGCGAGCGAAGCGCCGCCTCGGATAGCGCAGGCGACGTGAACGGCTTCCGTCATTTCTTCAATGTTCGACCCTTTCTCAAGAGAGGCCTGCGTGTAGGCATCGATGCAGTAGGGACATTGGACTGCGTGGGCGACAGCGAGGGCGATGAGGGCCTTCTCTCGTTCCGTCAACGCTCCTTCGGCGAAGACAGCGCTGTAGTAGGCCATGAATTTCTCCCAAAGATCCTTGTTCCCCTTACCCATCTCGGCGAACTTGTTCAGATCGTGGGGATGATAATAGGTTTCCATTGGCGGCTCCATATGGTGAGTGTTCAATGTACATGCTAAAGCGGGGTCCGCGTCTTCATGCACAACTCATTATTCAACATTGTTTTGCAATCATGCGTTGCTGGGCGGTTCGGGATCGGCCTGTGTGAGCACCTGCGAAAACCGCGGGCCGACGATGCCGATCACCTTGGCCATGAGGTTGGTCACCTCTTGCCACTCTTGCGTCAGAAGATCCTGTTTCAGTTGGGGATGAATTGCCCATTGGGCCTCGACTTGAGTTCCGTTTCGGCTCACGAGCACCCGCAGCAGTTCTACATCCTTGGTGAGTGATTCGGCTCCTGCGACTTGCGGTTGATTTTCACGTGAGTCTCCCGGTGGAGGTGTTGAACGAGCCATACAGTCAATCTCCTTCGATCTGTAGCTGGAGATCATACTTCATCGTCAGTCAGTCTGTCTGTATATCTGCCAAGAAGCCTCTATGGCCACTCTGGACAGATCAAGCCAGGCTGGTCTGGTACGAGCGTGGCGGGGCCTTACGAAGGAGTTCTGTCCGCTTGGAGCAGGTCGAGCATGGCTTGGTGAATATGTCCATTACTTGCAACCAATTCTCGCCCGTAAATCGAGTGAGGAGCGCCTTTGAAGTCCGTCACTTTGCCACCGGCTTCGCGGAGAATGACGACTCCTGCCGCCATGTCCCAAGGGTTTAGCGTCACTTCCCAAAATCCGTCAAACCGGCCGGCCGCGACATAGCACAGATCCAGCGCCGCCGTTCCAGTCCTGCGCAATCCCTGCACCTTCAGCGCGAATCGCACGAAGTGGTTCAAGTTATTGTTGGGGGTTTCACGAATGTCGTACGCAAATCCTGTTACCAGAAGCGCACGATCAAGATGGTCGATGGTGGACACGGAAATGGGAGCACCATTGAGATACGCTCCGTGCCCGGTGTGTGCGGTAAAGAGTTCGTCTCGAGTCGGGTCGTAGACGACCCCAATAATCCCACGTCCGTCGCATTCCACCCCAATGGATACGCAGTAGGCGGGGAACCCGTGGACGAAGTTGGTCGTGCCATCGAGCGGATCGATCACCCATGTGTAGCGGGATGAAGGTTGTTCGGTCATCCCACGTTCCTCGGCAAGGACACGATGGGTTGGGAACGCGTCGTGAATCACATCAATGATGCTTTGTTCCGCCTGGTGGTCGGCATCGGTGACAAGATTGATGATTTGTTTATGTTCAATGCGAAAACCGGTGCGCGTGCATTCCGCTAGAATGGCTCCGGCTTGGCGGGCCGCGTCAGCAGCGACCGAGATGAGTGTGTCGAGGGGAATGTCCTGGTCATGTAGCGACATGGGATGGGATCATAGCACGAGGCTGTTGTACTATCTGGCGGGAAGAGGCCCCTCGAACATTGAGCAGTCCCACTCCTAACGTCCAAGATCTGACCGGTTTCTTAAAATTCTTGTTGAACCGAGCAGATGACATTGCGAGCAAGCACATACCGTTTTAAAGCGATTATGCCATGCAAGCCACGATCGTAACTTTATCTATTGACTTGCTACGCAAGCAATGCTATAAAGCAAGTATGCTTCATCTGGGGGCAAGTTCGTGGAAGAACTCACCGATATATTGGTTGGCCTTGAACAGCGAATCAGCGCCTACAAGAACCGGCTGCAGGAGCTTGAAAAGAAACGTCGTCGCCTGGACGACGAAATCGCCACGATCAAGAAATATTTGGAGTTGGCAGAAACGCTCTATCGCGTTGAAGCAGACAAGGCAAAGCTTGCCAGTCTCTCCAGTCAGTTTTATTCCGATGAAAAAGGTGCTCGTCAGCGACCGAATACGGATGTCACCGACCAGTCGAGGGAAATCCTCATGGGGCGGAGCAAGTATTCCGGGAAAAGTGTGTCGGAAGCCGCGTACGAAATGCTCCGCGAGGCGAATCGCTCGATGCACGCAAAAGAGCTTGTGCAGCGATTGCTCGAGGGGGGACTCCAGATCAAGGGGAAAACGCCGCTGACATCTGTGGCCACGTCCTTGAAACGGGACAAGCGGTTCAAAAAAGTGGGTCCGAATACGTTCGAGGCGTTGGAAGAATCCCTGATCCACGCAGTGTAGTGTGTCTGGACTAGTTATACCTTAAAATAGACGAAGGGGGGTGAGAGTCTTGGCGACGAAGAAAGCAGCAAAGAAGAAGAAGAAGTAGTCCCCGCCTGGATTCTAGCGTCGGGAGCGAGGCCACTTGCTCCCGACGTTCCATCACATTTCAATTACTCGCATGTCACACATCATGCCCGCCGGTACGGGCGAGACGTGCACATTTCCACTTAAAAGGGGTGAGCGTTAGGAGACTTGAAGGGCCACAAGCGATGCAGATCGCGGTGCGGCCTTGGCAGAGCGAGGCTCAGACGCGGCGACTGTTTCGTCAGCGTTGAGCAACACCCAACTATCGGGGTGGCTGAGAATCTGCTGAACCAGGCGCGTGTGTATCGCATGCCCGGAACGCTCGGCAATCAAATGCCCGATAAAGGGGACGCCGAGCAGCGAAAAGTCTCCGATCAGGTCCAGGATCTTGTGTCGCACGAATTCATTGGCAAAGCGAAGACCTGACTCATTGAGCATGCCGTCTTGAGAGAGCACGATCGTATTATCCAGGTTGCCGCCCTGGCCAAGCCCACGAGCCCAAAGGGCTTCCACTTCCTGCAAGAATCCGAAGGTCCTGGCATCCGCGATCTCACGCTCAAATGCATGGGCTGAGTGCTCATAGACGTAGGTCTGAGTCTGAATTAAAGGATGATTATAGTGGATGGAGTAGGTGATCTTGGTGGTCGAGGACGGCTCGATGCGAACTCGACGAGCTCCATCCACCACTTCGAGAGGCTGTGTGATCTTCAGGTAGGGCTGCCGCCGGCTCTGGCGAACAATCCCGGCTGAACGAATCAAACGAACGAAGTGCGCCGCGCTGCCATCCATAACAGGAGCCTCACCGGCATCAATCTCCACATATGCGTTATCAAGGTCGAGTCCGGCCAATGCGGCTAGAATGTGCTCGATCGTCTTGACCTGAAACCCGTTGCCGCTGATTGCAGTGCAGAGCTCCGTAGGCACCACATGCTCTATGGAAGCCGCGAGGGAAGCCCCATCCTTACCGTTCCGGTTTATGAAGACGATGCCTGTATTTGTTGGAGCAGGCCTGAGCGTGAGGGTGACAGGCTGACCAGAATGAAGCCCAATTCCTGCACAACTCACTGCATTCGCTAAGGTTTGTTGAGCCCTCACACAATCACCTCAATAAGTATTCAGCGATGGGTATCAGCAACTCGTGTGCCAACATAAATTTTTGGAATATATTGTCATATGACGTTGATAATAAATGATTATTTTATTACTGAGCGACATGGAGTCGTGTTGCAAAAACATGACACCTGTGACTTTTCAAAGATTATTGAATTGTAATTCCCATCCCAATCATGCAGAGCCAGCATAGCGGAATATTTAATAAATCGATCACCGTGATTGGTGACAAGGGTTGACGGCAATGGCTCATAATCAGTGCTGAAAGAATCCTTTGGGGATCGGTTGATTATGAGGAGTCGTACCCTGACTGGCGGACAGAACATTTCGAGGCGGTAGCCCCGAACTGCTACGGCCGGGGATCTAACTCGATGAGTCCTTTCCGAATAGCTAGGATGGCCGCTTGCGTACGGTCATAGACTTGCAACTTATGAAAAATGTTGCGCACATGATTCTTGACCGTCTTTTCGCTCAGATCCAAGTTATTGGCAATTTCTTTGTTCGTCTTGCCGTCTGCGACCAAGCGCAAGACCGTGATTTCTCGTTCCGTCAGATCGTGCTCGACCCAGCCAGGCTTTTTCCCCCTCTTCTGGGACATCAAGGAGAACTCCGCCAAAATCTTGCTCGCGACGGATGGATGGATCAATGACTCCCCCTTGTAGATCGCACGAATTGCGGCGACGATCTGAGAGGACTCGGAATCTTTCAAGAGATATCCGGTGGCACCGGCGCGCACCAAGTCAAAGATGTATTGTTGCTCATCATACATGGTCAGGGCGACGACTCCGATGTGAGGGAACTCTCGCTTGATTTGTCTAGTCGCTTCGACTCCGCCCATCCGGGGCATACTCACATCCATCAGCACGACATCGGGGACCAATGTCCTCACCTTCTCGACCGCTTCCGTGCCGTCCTGGGCTTCGCCTACGATATGAATATCGTCTTTCGTCTTGAGGATTGCGGCCAGTCCTTCGCGTACGACGCGATGATCGTCCGCGATGAGCACCTTAATCTTTTCCATGCGGTGTCGTCTCCTTTTTCACCAGCGGAATGTTGACGACGATCGTCGTGCCACGCCCCTTCTTAGACTCGATCTTGCCCTCGCCGCCCACAAGTCGAGCCCGCTCCAGGATTCCGCGAATCCCAAAGTGATCCCATTTGTCAGGATCGCGCAACACGGTATCCATGTCGAATCCCACGCCGTTGTCGCCAATGGTGACCCTAAGGCGTTCGGGATCGATATCCAGCCCCACGGTGACCCGAGTCGCTTTCGCGTGCCTTTCCACGTTGCTGAGAGCTTCCTGCACAATGCGAAACAGGAAGATCTTGGTACGCGGGAATAAAATCTGTTCATCACCGGATACGCGGAACTGCGTCTTGATATGATACTGGGTCTCATACGAGGTGAGATAGTTGGTAAGAGCTGGGAGCAGTTCCATCTTGTCATAGTGGAGGGGGCGGAGATTGAAGATGACTTGCCGCGCCTCATGGATGGCCAGCTTCAGTTGAGCTTTGCTTTCGCGCAAGGTGGCCAGACTGGCTTTCGGATTTTTTCGAATCAGTTGCAAGCTCAGATCTAGTTTGAAATTCACCCCGGCCAGGTTCTGCACGAGGCCGTCGTGCATCTCGCACGCAATGCGTGTCCGTTCCTCCGTCACCGCCACACCCGTTTCCTTGACATACAGTCGATAGAGCGATTGGTATTTATTCAAGGTTTTCTCGATCTCCGACGTGGCCCGGATGCGGGCCTCGATGAGTTCCCACATGAATTTGGCGCTGGCTCCGCCGATGATTGTGACACCCATCCGATGGAAGTCCTGGAGCAGCTCCCAGACCTTGGCATCGCCTGACACGTCGATGATGAGATCCACCCGCTCGAGGTCCAGGAGTTTCCGGTAATCGCGGGTTACGGGAATACCAAGCCGCTTCGCCAGTAAGATGCCTGGAGCCTTTACCTGGATTTCGGCTACGCACACGATTTTTACGAGCGGGTCTGTCGCAAAGATCTCCATCAGCGCTGTGCCGCCGCGGCCTGCGCCAATGATCGCCACATGGGTACCGCTAGGCGATCCGTTCTTGGGTGGCCGTCTGGAAGATTTGGATTGGATTGCCGGCATCATAACGCTTACCCGATGAGAAATTGCACCATGCTGTAACCCGACGAACGGAAGAGGGGCATGAAGAGGACGATGAGGAGAGAGGAGAGATCTCGCGGCCTCACCGCTCGCGGCGTTGTTGAGCCAACGTTTTCAACTCCTCCATGAACTGGTCAATGTCTTTGAACTCGCGGTACACAGAGGCAAAGCGGACATAGGCGACCTGATCCAATTGATGAAGCTCTTTCATCAACTCTTCGCCCACGATCCGGCTCTCGATTTCGGTTTCACCCATTTCCTGAATACGTTTCTCGATACGATCCGTCACGGCTTCGATGGTGGCGGTACTGATCGGCCGCTTTTCACAGGCTTTCTTGAGACCGGCGAGAATTTTTGTCCGGTCGAACGATTCACGGCGGCCGTCTTTCTTCACCACCATGGGAAGAATTTCTTCGACGCGTTCGTAGGTGGTATAGCGACGTTTGCAGCCGAGACATTCGCGTCGGCGGCGAATCACCTCGCCTTCCTTCGCCATACGCGAATCGACGACTTTGTCTTCGAGTTCATCGCAGAACGGACATTTCACAGGCGGTGATCCTGCCCCGTCTGGTGCGGTTTAGTAGGTATGAAAGATTGGGAAACGGCCGCAGAGCGATTTGGCCTGAGCGCGGATCTCGTCGAGGGTTGCAGGGTCTTGCCGATGCTGCAATACCCGGTCGACCAAGCCTACAATCTCTTTCATCTCGGCTTCCCGCATCCCACGGGTAGACACAACGGGAGTACCCAGCCGAATGCCACTGGCGACAGCCGGCGGTTTCTCATCATAGGGCACGGCATTCTTGTTCACGATAATGCCGGCAGCACCCAAGGCCGCATCCGCTTCTTTGCCCGTAATGCCCTTGTCGGACAGATTCATCAGCATCAGATGCGTATCCGTGCCGCCCGATACAATCTTGTACCCACGGTCGAGGAGTCCTTGAGCCAACACCTTAGCATTGGCAATGACCTGCTGTTGGTACCGTGTAAAAGCCGGTGTGAGAGCTTCCTTGAACGCGACAGCCTTTGCCGCAATCACATGCATCAACGGTCCGCCTTGTATTCCTGGGAAAATAAATTTGTCGACCGCTTTGGCATGCTCAGCCTTGCACATCACAACGCCACCCCGGGGTCCGCGCAGGGTTTTATGGGTGGTCGTGGTGACAAAGTCGGCATAGGGAACAGGATTCGGATGGAGCCCCGCAGCAATCAGCCCGGCAATGTGGGCAATGTCGACCAGCAGATAGGCGCCGACCGACTTGGCGATCTGTTGGAATCGTGGGAAATCGAAGGTGCGCGAATACGCACTGGCGCCTACAACGAGCAGGCGTGGCCGGCATTCCTCTGCCACCTTCTGCACCGCATCATAGTTGATGGTTTCGGTCTCGCGTTCTACGCCATAGGAAAACACACGAAACAGGATCCCTGAAAAATTGACCTTGCTACCGTGGGTGAGGTGACCGCCTTGGGCGAGATCCATGCCCAGGATGGTGTCGCCGGGTTTCAACACGGACAGGTAGGCCGCCATATTGGCTTGTGACCCTGAGTGCGGCTGCACATTCACATGCTCCGCTCCAAAAATCTGCTTACACCGCTGGATGGCAAGATCCTCCACGGTATCCACATGCTGACAGCCACCGTAGTACCTCTTTCCCGGGTACCCTTCGGCATACTTATTGGTCATGATGGAGCCCTGAGCAGCCAGGACAGCGGGGCTGGCGAAGTTCTCCGAAGCAATCAGCAGCAGCTTCTCACGCTGCCGCTCTTCCTCGGCTACAATCGCGGCATAGACGTCCGGATCTGTGGCTTTGAGTGCGTCTAATGAACCGATCACATCGTGCATGACAGCTCGTTCCCTCGTTAAGCCTCAACGGGAGCCGTTTCAGCTTCCTGTTTCTTTACGACGTAGATCAATACGGTTGCAGTCACATCCCGAGGAAGCTTAATCGGCACGGTGAACGTGCCGAGTTCTTTGATCGGATGGTCCAGCTGGATCTTGCGCCGATCCACCGTAAATCCCTGCTCTGCCAATCTTTCTGCAATGTCTTTCGTCGTGACCGACCCAAACATCTTGTCGTCCTTGCCGACCTGCGCCTGGACCGTGATGGACACGGCCGAGAGGCTCTTGGCGTGGGTTTCGATCTCCAGCTTTTCTTTTTTCGCCCGCTCGCCGGCTACACGCTTGATATGCTCAAAGGCCTTGATGCTGCGACTGTCTGCCAGTACCGCCTTTTTGCGTGGGAGCAGAAAATTCCGCGCGTACCCCGCTTTCACATCGAGTAGATCTCCGAGATGTCCGACTCCATCCATCGTTTCTTGTAAAATGACCTTCATACCCCTAACTCCTTCTGTTGGAAAGCAAAAGAGAATACTGGGGGGCCAGCAAAAAGTCAATTCGCAATGTGCGGAAAATGTGTGGAAGAGGTTCGCTTCTTGGTCATAAGACTCGAGGGTGATCCGTTAGCACATGCCCTACTGGCAGGCTGGACAGGTGTAATACGCCGACCGTATGATGGCAGCCGCAAATGCGAGGACAAACTTCCAAGAATCTTATGACCGCACAAGATCTGCTCGAAGCATGGGCGCTCCTGCTTGAAACCGAACAGAAACGGGTAAGCGATTCGTCGCTTGATCAGCCGATTACTCAGGTAGCAGGCCGACTTGTGCGTACGATCGGTACGCTTCACCTCTACGAACTGACGCTCCCGCAGGACTCGTCCATTGAGCATGACACTCCTCTCACGATTATCCCCCCAGACGACATCGAGCCAACTGAAGGTATTGTCCTTGGCGGGCGAGACAATGTGGCCCTCGTGCAGATATTCGATGCCATCGGACAGTCCTGTGCCGATGCGACGGTGGTTCCCGATCGGGCCGGGCTTCTAGCCACATCGGCCAAGCGATTGCGTGACATGCTTGCCCATCCCGATGCCTATCGATTCGGTTCGGCAGACCGTTTGGCTCCCCTCCTCGAATTGACGACGGGAACTGGAGAACTTTCCGGGTCCGTCGCCGGATCGTCGGTTCTCACAACCATCTGGACGGACGAGCTTTCGATGCGACGGCAGCGATTGGCTGCGCTGGCAATCGAACTGATTCGAGCGAATAAGCGTATCCTGATGGTCTGTCCTGACCACCAAGCCGCTGATGCACTCGTCGGGACGATCGCGCGAGCCATGAAGGCCGTGGGGCTCATGTATAAAACATGGGTGAGTCGCTATGAAATGGCATTGACCCAGCAGGTCGAGGGCATCGGGATTCAGGAGCTGGGATTCGAAGCGCAGATGCACCAGTTCTATGCCAAGTCTCGCGCAGACAAGGCCGCGCTCCGTGGTAAATATGATCGATTCCGCGAACTGACGCCCGTGCTGGCATACAAGGGACAGAAACAAAAGGATCTCGATGAAGTGCGTCTACTGGAATGGAGATTGTTGACGCAGGTCAGCGACCTACAGGCCAAGATCAAAGACGTGAATGCTACTCTATCCGAGTATGAGAACCTCCCACTCTTGCGACGACTCAGCCTGCAGGCCGTCGGAAAAAACGTCGAATCGTTTCATCAATATCTCGAGTTGTATGAGAGTCAATGCGTCGAACTGAGGGAAGAGCTCGATGCCGCCAAGGCGCGGATCGATGAACTTATACCGGAAGCCGCTGTGCCGAAAGACATGCGGCCGGAGTTTGACGAGCTCAAAGAAGACATCGTCCGGCTGGGCGGAACAAAAAAGATCCGGGAACTGCTCGCGGCCGAAGAAGATACGAACCGACAGGCCTTCATTCAGAATCGGCGGCTCGTGGTCACCACGGCATCGCGAGTGCTGAACGATCCCTTGTTCAGTCGCATCCGGTTCGATGTCTTGATCGCTGATGAAGCGCCGTGGATCGCGGCAGCCCCGTTGCTCGGCGCCGCCGGGCTCGTCCACGAGAAGATCGTGATCAGCGGCGACCGGCGTGACGTCGCATCGGCCGGGCTGTGGGCCTTACGCGAGTCGGAGCTCCGGTGATCGAAGCCGCTTGCTTGACGGGAACCTCACTTATTCAGGATAATCCGCTTCCACCTCGATGTGCCGAAGTGGCGAAACTGGCAGACGCACTAGATTCAGGGTCTAGCGCCCGCAAGGGTGTGCGGGTTCAAATCCCGCCTTCGGCACCAAGAGGCTTTCCCCGCTCCTCTCAAGGGAGTTCAGCGGTTTCACTCCATCCTTTCCTACCGATGGTTTGACCTCTTCAGGCGTCTGTTTCGGCGCAATTGTCAAGTAACTGTCAAGTGACGACGCCGAATGGGGATCGAGGACCCTCACCGCAGAGGTGAGATGTTTGGGTGAAAGGTGGGCATACCGGAGGGTCATCGTCGGGGAACTGTGGCCCAGCAGGTTGCTGACGGTGGCGAGCGCCACCCCTCGCATGATGAGCCAGGAGGCGAAGGTATGCCGCAGGTCATGGAAGTGGAAATCAGTTAAGCCTGACGCCTCACAGGCCCGGTCAAAGGGGTGCCGGATATCGTTGTAGCGGCGTCCCTGGGCGTCGTGGAACACGAGGGAGGTATCCTGGCGGGTTCTGAGTCCGCTGAACAGGGTCCAGAGCGTTTCGTTGAACGGGAGCGCCCGCGCCGTCCCGTTTTTGGTCTGTCTTAACCGGATAAACCCGTGAGTCATGTCGACCGCCTCCCAGGTGAGAGACAGCATCTCCTCCTTTCGCATCCCCGTATGGAGCGCCGTCAGCACGATCGGCTTCAGAAAGTCCTCGCAGGCCGTAAGGAGCCGATCCGCTTCCGCTGGTCCCGAGAGGTACCGTAACCGGCCCGAGGGCTCTTGATACTTCTTAATGGCGGTCAGTTCTTCCCGTGCCGTCTTGCGTAAGAGCTTCCATTCTACCGCCTTACTGAGCGCGTGCTTGAGCGTGGCCATCTCTCGGTTGATTGTGGCCGGCCCCACTTTCTCTCCGATCCTCTGAGCCCGGTATTGATCCAACACTTCCACCGTCAACGCATGAATTGAGGGATTGCCCAAGAGCCTGGCGAAGTGGGCGAAGTGATAATGCTTGGTGGCCACACCACGCTGATGGCTAACAAACGCGAGATACCGTTCCTTGAGTTCGTCTAAGGCGAGCGGCTTGATGGGAGGCGCTGGGACAATCCCTTCCATCGCTTCCTTCCGCCGATCGATCAAGCGACGTTCCACCTCTTTCTTGTTCGAGGTTTTGCAGGACTCAAAGCGCTGGAGACCGATCGCATCCCGATACGTCATCCACCACACCTCACCCCGCTTATACAGTCCCTTTGTTGAGCGTGCCATCGTTCAACCCTCCTCATATGTAACGTGCATTGTGTCCTTTGATCCTGACACATGGCTCTGTTGGCCCATTTGCAACCATAGATAACTGGGGAATTCACGAGTGCCACAACCTCCATGAGGAGCCTATGATTTGTGTGTACGGTCAGGGAGGTGCCCTCTCATGGAACGGTTTGTTATTCAGCGCTACTCAGTTAGTTCTATGATCCAAGACGTGATCATCCTGCTCACGCCGGTCATCTTGATGCTGATCGGTTTCCTGCTTCTGGAATGAAGAAACACTGTGCCCATTGTTCCCTGCCGTTTGACTGCGGGGCCCCTCACCCGACTGTTGGTGTCTCCAAGTGCTCGCATGGCAGCCCGTGCGGACAAAGTCCATCGAGCAGCAAGGAGACTGTCTGTGTAAGGCGTGTCTGACGCTGCTCAAATTCTGGTCTCCTGAACAACTGCACACGATCTGGCGCCTATAGATCGCCCTCACCCCGGCCACTCCTCGCGAATAGCCCCCATGTCGTGCCATCGGTCAGCCCTCCTTATCATTAGCGTGCGCGGTCACTCGTCACCATCCCTTAGCACTCGGGAATCTCCCAGTACCGATACCTCCGCGGGGAGCTTATACATGTCCGTATAGATGGAGGTGCCCATCATGAACCCACGGCATCGTCTACATGACCGTGATACCTTGAAACGAGACGCGCTCGCCATACTGGCGCCGATCGCCTTGGCGTTTGTCGGCGTCCTGTGGTTCTTCTGAAACGAGCGGATCCCCGGCCATTCCTCACCCCGGCCATTCCTCCCGCTCCTCACGGCTGTGCAGCCTGTGTGCGATCGAACCCGATCCGGCCCCGCTTGATGACCACCATCGGCATCGAGGTCAGCGCATGTTCCCGCGCATAGGCAATCAGTTCACCGGTCGTCGTGAGTTGGAGCCGGTCCAGCAAGCGCCCGCGATAACTCCCCACGGTGGGGATGCTCAACTTCAGGGCGTCGGCCATCTCCTGATACGATCGGCCCGCCGCAATGAGTGCCAGGATTTGGCGTTCTCTCCCTGTTAAGGGCCGCATGACCGTGTGTCGCGCGGGCTCGCGCACAGGCGGCGGCATGGGCGATAGCCCGGAGAGGACCGGAGCCTGCTCCTCGCTCTGAACTGGACGAGGCGACGCGGGCTCAGGGCTCATCACCGTCGAGTCCCGTAAGGCGCCCAACCAGTCGGCGTAGCGTTGAATGGGGTCGGTGAGTGAGTCAAACGACTTAAAACAATAATGTCCCAGCGCTGAGCCGTCCGAGTGATTGAGAATGGCGCGAATCGTGACATCATCAACCTTCAAGTCGTTGCTCAGATACGAGGCGAGCGTCCGTCTCAGGTCGTAATTCCAGAGCCCGTGAATACCGAGAATCAAGCGCAGCTCGTGCCAGCGCAGCCGCACAATGTCCGGGGTGATGGGTGTGCCTATGCCTTGCCCGCCAAACAGATACGGGCTCACATTATTGGGCCTGATGGCCTTCCACGCGGCCAGCACGACATGAGTTGCGTCGGCAGGGGCAACTCCTGATCCTCACCGGTCTTGGTCTTGCCCTTCTTCCAACAACCCATCTCACCGTAGGGGGTGATCGCATCCAGCCGCGCCATCCGCGCTTCACTGGGGCGACAACCCGTAAAGAGCATGAGGCCGTAGAGCGCACGGTCTCGGATCTCCACTTCGCTTTCGGTGCGAGCAAAATAGCCCAGTAGCTTTCTGAGTTCGTCAAACTTCCCGGTGCGCCGGCGCTTCGGGGTTTTCCATTTCCGAATGCCCGCAGTCGGATCGCCACCAGTCCACCGATCCTGATACAACCCCCACCGACAGGCCGCGCGAATCAACGAGAGTTCCTTGTTCGCCTTCGTGGCGTTCGGCTGGAAATGCCCGGCGCACAGTGCATACTGTCGCGCTAAGATTTCCGCGCGGGTGGGCGTGGTCGTCAACGTGCGAATCCACTGCGAGGCCACACACAGCATTTTGGGATACGACGGCTTGCCCTTCAACTGCTCCTCAAGGTAGGCCGTAATGAGATCAGGGAAGGATTCAATGTTCATGGTCACCGACCTTTCTGTTTCGATTGCGCGAGCAATTGTTCGAGCCGATTCAGGCTGATCGCGTTCTGGCCGATCTTCGACATCAACCGAAAGCCACGCCCGCCGACGATCCGCCCGTTCACGATGGCCGTGCGCGAATGTCCATTAGCGGGTTGACGAAATTGTTTGGTGTTCATGGTCACCGGCCTTTCAGGGTGGGCACACCTTCGACGACGAGGACTTGTGGCGTGCCGGACGTGTCGTTCAGTAAATTCATAAACAGCTCCAGGCGCACATCCGTCATAAAGTCTTCGAGCACGTCGCGCGCGTCCGCTTTCGTCCGGTAGGGACCTACGCGACGCGGAAACAACCCCTCGACCGTCAGCCGAACGAACCAGCCGGAGCGACCCTGCTCATCCGTCCCTCGAAACAGCACGTCCTCCGTCACGGGAAGCTCCCTCCAGCTTCGGCCTTTCTCTTCCGGTTTCTGCTCTATGGTCTCGTCCGTGACCAGTGCGAGCGGGGTGTCCATGTCAGCCTCCTTGGTGATGGGTTATGCCGCCGTCTTGCCTTTGAAGTGCTGCTCCAGCAGATGTGCTTCGTGATGTCAATGGGTATTACTTGACGCCATGACTTCAACTCTTTACGATCTGCCCCGCCATGCCAAAACCAACTGAACGCCCACTCAATCCGCAAGTTGGAGCCCGAGTGCCCGAGAATCTCTTGATTGAAATTAAAGTATTAGCGACCCGCCAGCGGCGCCGCTTTAATGAATTAGTCGAAGAAGCCTTCAGCGATCTCCTGGCGAAGTACCGGGAGAAGGCGAAGGGGAAGTGACAGCAATGCGAAAGCTTGATATCGCCAGGCGCATTCATCAAGAAGCCGGGATCTCGGAACCAGAGGCGGCCATGTTGCTGGAACGGATTCTTGAGCTCTTCAAGGCCACCCTTCAAACAGGGGAGCCGGTTACCATTCAAGGCTTTGGCAAGTTTACGGTTCGACAGAAACGCCCACGCACCGGACGCAATCCTGGTACGGGCGAGGCCGTGATGATTCCGGCCCGCCGAGTGGTCAGCTTTCACGCGAGCCCCCAATTCAAACGGAAATGAATGCTGTCCCGGCAGAACAGCAAGAAGCCGTAGCGCGATGAGCGGCACACTGGTACGATGTACTACGTAACCCTTAAGAAGAGATTGACGCCAACAAGCCCTGTGCGCCATAAATGCCCACACGACTTTGCAGATATAGCGTGAAAGCAATTTGACAATACCGATTATTTTTCATTTCTAA
>JBGTCI010000077.1:0-52041 GCA_041748925.1 Nitrospiraceae bacterium
TGGACTCCGCCGGGCACCAAACCCGAAGATTTAATGAGCCCTGACGGCATGCCGAAGGGCGAGAGCAATATGTTTCTCTACGATACTTCTGCGGAAACTGGCAAGCCGCTCACGACGCACCAGCATTACGACGGCTCCCAGCGCCCGTGGGAATTCAAGCGCGTGTGGCATCTCGAACCGTCGCTGACGGATCCTGACACGGTGTATGCCGGCGCGGAGGACGCGGCGCTTTTCAAGTCGGTGGATGGAGGGAAAACGTGGAAGGAACTGGCGGGCCTGCGAAGCGCGAAGGGACAGCTCTGGCAACCTGGCGCCGGCGGGATGTGCCTGCACACGATCGTGCTGGACAAGGTCCATCCGGATCGGATCTTCGTGGCCATTTCGGCTGCCGGCACGTTCCGCAGCGACGATGGCGGCAAGACGTGGAAGCCAACCAACAAAGGCTTGGTCTCGAAGTATGAACTGCCCGATCCGGACGCCGAAGTCGGCCACTGCGTCCACTGCATCACGATGCACCCTTCCCGTCCAACCGTGCTCTTCATGCAAAAACACTGGGACGTGCTGCGCAGCGACGATGCCGGAGATTCATGGCATGAGATCAGCGGCGATTTGCCGAGCGATTTTGGATTTCCGATCATCGTGCATGCTCATGAACCGAACACGGTGTATGTGGTTCCAATCAAGAGCGATTCCGAACATTATCCGCCGGAAGGAAAGTTACGCGTGTACCGCAGCCGGACCGGCGGGAACGAGTGGGAGGCACTGACCAAGGGGCTGCCGCAGCAGGATTGCTACGTCAATATCCTGCGCGATGCGATGGCCGCGGATTCGCTCGATCCTTGCGGGATTTATTTCGGGACGACCGGCGGGCAGGTCTACGCTTCGGCCGATGCAGGGGACAGTTGGATGCCCATTGTCAGAGATCTACCGGCCGTCTTATCAGTGGAGGTCCAGGTGCTACCATGATTCGAGTCGCGCTCCCGGCACATCTGCGAACCCTCGCGCGAGTGGATGGCGAAGTCACGTTGGATGTCGCCAGCCCAATGACGGTGGGAACGGTGCTCGACGCATTGGAGGCCCGCTATCCGATGTTGCGCGGGACAATCCGCGATCACGCGACGAAACACCGCCGACCGTTCATCCGCTTCTTCGCTTGCGAGCAGGATCTCTCCCATGAACTCCCCGATGCACCCCTGCCAGAAGCGGTCGCGACAGGAGCAGAACCGTTACTCATCGTCGGGGCGATGGCGGGTGGCTAGTCGTACTGTCGATCTCGACCCGTCCCGTTCGACTAGGAGATAGAGACTGGCACAACGGAGGAAGTAAAAAGCCATGCAAAAGATTACGCCCTTGGATAGCAGGCAGCCTGGATCTGCGTGACCTGCTCGAAACCGAAACCAATTAGGAGGTATCACGATGCGATTCATGATTATCGTGAAAGCGACCAAAGATTCGGAAGCCGGCGTCATGCCGAGCGAACAGTTGCTAACTGAGATGGGGAAATTCAACGAAGAGCTGGTGAACGCCGGTGTGATGCTGGCCGGAGAAGGACTCCAGCCGAGCTCGAAGGGCGCGCGCGTTAGGTTTTCGGGAAGCAGGCGCACCGTAATCGACGGACCCTTCGCCGAAACGAAAGAGCTGATCGCCGGCTACTGGCTCTGGCGAGTCAAATCGAAGGCAGAGGCGATCGAATGGGTCAAGCGCTGCCCTAACCCCATGCCTGGGGAATCCGAGATTGAGATCCGCCAGGTGTTCGAGGCGGAGGACTTCGGCGCCGAGTTCACGCCTGAGCTCAGAGAGCAAGAAGAACGATTGCGGGCAGAAGCAGCCAAAAAGAAATAGAGACGTCTTCTTCGTGAACTTGAGACAGGATCGGTCAAGCGCGGCCTGGCCCGTCCGAAAACGTGAACCGAACAGTAAGAAAGGATGGTCGATATGGGCTACGTCGATGGATACGTGTTGCCCGTTCCGAAGAAAAACCTGAAGGCCTACCGCCGCATCGCGCAGCAGGCGGGGAAAATCTGGCGAGAGCACGGCGCGATGGACTACAAGGAGTGCGTCGGCGACGATCTCAAGACAAAGATGGGGGTTCCATTTCCGAAAAGCGCCAAGGCCAAGGCCGGCGAGACGGTGATCTTCGCGTATATCCTGTTCAAATCGCGCGCTCACCGCGACCGCGTGAACGCCAAAGTGATGAAAGATCCGCGCATCCATTCCATGTGCGATCCGAAAGACATGCCCTTCGATTACAAACGCATGGTCTACGGCGGATTCAAGGTGCTGGTAGACTTCTAGCGCCTTGATCTTGACGTGAGCGTATGGGCATTGTTTCGATACAGGCACAATCAACCGATCACATCCACATGAAGGAGGCCGTTATGCGTTTCGCTTTCATTCCCCTCACCTGTCTTACGCTGTTGCTCCTGGCATCTCCCGTCATGGCCAAGGACAAGAAGCAGGCAAAACAGATAGACCAGCAGGCTGAGATGGAAGCCTATATGAAGCTGGCTACCCCCGGCGAACCTCATAAGCTGTTCGCCACCTTGGCCGGTAGTTGGACGACAACCACGAAGGAGTGGATGGAACCAGGCAAGCCTCCTACGGAATCAACCGGCACCGCGGAAATGAAGATGTTGCTGGATGGCCGCTTTCTGTATCAAGAATACAACGCTCAAATGATGGGACAACCCTTCTCCGGCGTCGGCATCGACGCCTACGACAACATGACCAAGAAATATATGACGGCCTGGATGGATACGATGGGTACGGGAATTTTCATGATGGAAGGCACGGCCAGCGCCGACGGCAAGACCATCACGCTGAAGGGGCAACACCCGGAACCGGGCGGAGGGCAGATGAAACATCGTGCTATCTGGAAGATCGTCGACAACAATTCCCAGACGTTCGAGATGTACGGAACTCATCACGGACAGAAGGAAGCGAAGTTCTTGGAGATCGTCTATACCAGGAAGCCATAACGATACGGTCAGCTGCGCGCGGAACGGACTCGATTCGTCCGCGCGCGGCGGCCGTTGCCGATTCAAGCATCCAACACCTCGTGGGCTCTTTCTCTCATCCCGGATAACCTCGCGTGCGCTCCACACTCACCCCCAACCATGGCCTTGACTCCCCTCTGACCGCTGTGGTTAGGTCACCGCCGATCTTCTCACAGCACGCCCTTCGTAATGATGACACGGCGCCGAAACTTTCTGAGCCACCCACTGTCGATTGCCTGCGTCCTCGCCACACTCCTCTGCCCGGTGCTCACCGGTTGCGAGAAGGAAAGCAAGGCGATCGTCTCCATCGCCTTGCATCCGACCAACGCAAACATCCTATATGTGGCGACGAACGACGCGGTGTACAAATCCCGCGACGACGGGCAGTTGTGGGAGCGCTTTCCGAGCTTCAGCGCAAGACGGGTGACGACACTTGCGATCGATCCTCAGTTCCCAGCTACGATCTATGCCGGCACCATGGCCGATGCCGTGTACAAGAGTCCGGATGGCGGGCAACATTGGCTCCCCCACAATGTCGGACTCAAGGAACACGTCTCCTTTATCAATCAATTCGTCTTTCACCCGACCGACCACGATCAAATCTACGCCGCCACGACCGTTGGAGCCTTTTACACGAAGGACGGCGGGCGCGAATGGGAAGAACGCATGGCCGGGATGAAGGAAGTCCACATCGTGGTCTCCATTGCCATTCATCCCCGCAATCCTCGGGTCCTCTACGCGGGAACCACAGGAGGGGTCTATCGGTCCGACAGCGCCGGGATGGGATGGAAGAAGGTCAACAATGGGCTGATTCCCGAACAGGAATTGATGGGAGGAATGGCGTTGGGGGTCAATGCCATTGTCTTCGACGTGGTCAACCCCGACATCGTCTATGCCGGAACCACGAAAGGCCTCTTTCGCACCGCGACGCATGGTGAACAATGGGAGCGAATCGGGCAGTCGCTCCCCGATCTCTTTGTAAGCAGTATCCTCCTCGATCCGGCCCAGCCGAAGACCCTCTATATAGGGGGTCCCGGGGGAGTCTGGAAAAGCCCAGACAGCGGCCAGACCTGGGTTGCAATCAACAGCGGACTGGGCTCTCTGAACATTCGCGCTCTCGCGATGAGTCCGCGCGATTCTCGCCTACTCTATGCCGGCACGAACGGGAGCGGTCTCTACCGCTCGACCGACGCCGGCGCAACCTGGATGCCACTGCCGCTTAAAGCCGCAGCGGCGAGTGCTCAGTAACCGGTGCGTGGTGCCGATTCACCGTGCTTATAGCGGTTACTGTAGGCCAGCATCTGGTCCGATAACGCCTTCCACTCCTCGACCGTCATGAGTTCTTTCATCCTGAAACGCAGTGAGAGAATCTTCGAGGCCGACTGCATCCGCAAACTGTTCGCGTCGTCCAAGGCCTTGTGGAATTCCTCAGGGGTCGCTGCGTAGTTCGCATTCAACTCATAGAGCCGTCGGTGCCCCGCACGGTCCTGTTCACGGCCAGCCTTCAATTCCGCAACAATGTCGTTCACAATCGATTTGACTTGCTGAGCCTTCTCCTGATCCTTGACGGTCCGATCGATCAACGATGCCATGTCCTGCTGTCCCTTCAGCCAATAGGCCTCACCTTTCCCTCCACCGCCCATCCCAGCATGATGGTGGGACGAACAACCGGCCAAGGCGAGCAGGGCAACGAGTCCGAGGACATAACTCTGAATGCGCTTCATATACTAGAACCTCCTTTGAAATTTGGTCTATCTGGTCTGTCTGGTCTATTCGGTCTGTCTAGTCAATCTAGTTAGTCTAACCCAACCAGATAGACCAGATAGACCGAACAGACCAGACAGACCTTTTCCCGCATCATGCTGGACTGTTGTCGCAACGACAGGTCTTCCCGTATCATACTTCCCGTTGCTATGTCTAAACCTACTGCATCCCCAATCGATCCTACGCTGGCGCTTCGAGAGGAGTTCCGTCATCATCTCGAAATATTCTACGCTCAACTCAAGCTGGCGCCACCCTATGAGAGCGTCGAGAAGGCGATTCGTTCCCTCACAACCTCGGTTCATGCGCTGCCGCCGTTGGAGCGCGCGCATCTCGCCACCGACACGACCGCGCGATGGCAGCAGTTTTGTCAAGCCTTTGAATCGTCCGGGCTCAGCAAGAAACATCGCGGCATCATTGCAGGTCTCGCCCGCAACCGGTCCAGCCTGAATCTCCCTGCTGAGTATGATCAATTCCTGAGTCTATACCTCTCCTAATTTCGTTCATTTGGTTTGTTTGGTTTGTCTTGTTTATTTGGTTGAACCCGACTAACTCGATGAACCAGACAAACCAGACAGACCAAATAGACCAGACAGACCTGACTTCACTCAGGACGACAATCTTGTTCCTTCGAGAACTTCACGGAGCTCTTGATACACCGTCATGAGCCGGGAATTCTCCAGCCGATACGCAAACACGACTGTAATGGCACCGGACAGTAAAAAGACCAGTCCCAACCCTACAATCCCGATCGCCAACACCACTCCACCGGGCGCCTCCATTTGTCCTTCGATGAACAAGGAGATCAAGGCTCCCACCATCCCCACGAACACCACGACAAACCAGATACCGGTGAGAAGAGCCGAGGACCAGGGAGTGAGCTTTCGGCAAAGCACCGCGAGTGCATCGGCTTCCTGAGACAGGGAGATCAACCCCTTCAACGGCCACAATGTTCGGAAACCTACGGCGAACAGCCGGTAGTGCTGGCGGATCACAATCTGGTTCAGATCCTGATACAACCGGGCGGTTCCGTGCGGCAGCATCAGCAAACCGCCGGCGTCAAACCTGCCGGCCAGCTCCGTCATGGTCGTATGCGTGAATCGATCCTGCACGCGCGCAATTCCACACCCATACCGGCTCGCATCCGGCGTGAGACGCATGAAGTAGAGCCAGTCTCCGAGAATAAGACCGAGAAACAACGCACCGGCGAAGAAGCCAGCGAAGATCATGCCGGTACCTATCCCATAGGGGCCGCGAGTGAATCAAGGGACGAAACCGAGATAATCTGTTGACTCGTCGCATCGAGTTGGCTAGAGTAGCCTACGAGTGCTGTTCTGGCGGGTCCCCTCGCTCCACTCAGGTGCTCCGCCGCACAAATGATTTCCCCCTCTGTAGTTGCGGCAGTCGGCAACCCCTTGCTTGTCAAGGAGCACAAGTCGCCTTTAATGTGGAGTCGGAGGTGATATGGATTTAGCGAAGGTCGAGCGCGTCTATACGTCATACGCCAAGATCTACGATCGGATTTTCGGAAAAGTGTTTCACGAAGGGCGTCAGTCGGTGATCCGGAATTTGAACGTCCAGCCTGATGAACAAATCCTTGAAGTGGGAATAGGAACCGGATTGGCCCTGCCAATGTACCCCCGTCATTGCCACATCGTCGGGATCGATTTTTCAGAAGGCATGCTGGATCAAGCGAAACAGAAAGCAGCCGAACATCAAATGGGCCACGTGCAATTGCATCGAATGGATGCCGGCGCGATGGAATTTAAGGACGATAGTTTCGATACGGTCGTCGCAGCCTACGTTGTCACCGCTGTTCCCGACTATCGCAAGGTCGTCAGCGAAATGATTCGCGTCTGCCGACCCGGCGGACGAATCATCATGCTCAATCACTTCGCCAACGACAATAAGATCATCGCCGCCGTAGAGAAGGTGCTCTCCCCGATCACGAAGCACTTAGGATGGCGGACAGACCTGGCACTGCAGACTGTGCTGGACGGAACGCCGCTGCACGTCGCCCGGAAGCAGAATGTGAATCCGTTACGACTCTGGGCTTTGGTGGAATGTGTGAATGAGAAGCACGTGAACGGCAAGACACATATCAACGGCGTGAAAAACGGAAACAGCGCCGCAGCCTACGCGCATCTCAAGGGCACGCATTTGCCGAAACATGCCAACGGGGAAGCGCTCGTCTAGTCTGGTTAATCTGGTCTGTTTGGTTCATCTGGTTCGTTTCGTTCGACCAAATAAACGAAAGAGACCAAACAAACCAAATAACGGTTTTATTTCCGCCTCACCCTCACAGCCTACTCGTCAGCCCCGCGCTGCTGTTCGAATGACTTCCAATTCTGCCATTCCCCGCCTGGAATGATCGTATTGCCCACCAAACACTGGCCGGAGAACCGTTGCGCGATCACGTCCGCCAGAAGCGAGAGCACCTGACCGGTGCGGCGATCCTGCACCCCACGGACCCGAAGCACCACGCCGAATCCAGGCCCATCAAGCGGGCCGTACAACATACAGTGAACCCCTGCGGCACCCACTGCCCCCTGCATCGACGCCGGAAGTAAATCCCCCTCCCACTGTATGGAAGGATGACGTCCGGATGACGAAGCCGTGGCCCGCCAGGTACAGGGAACACCCGCCACATCCAGTTCCGCCAAGAGCCATGTGACCGTCGGCCAATCCGGCACCCCGCTTTGAAACGTCCATTGCGCCACCTGGTTCAGCGACAACGGTTCGAGGCTCGGCGCCGCCACTTCCTCCAACTGCGCTTCTTCGCACACCACATAGAGTTCGCCCTGCGGATCGAACCAGAAACGGAGTTTCCCGTCGGTCAACTCCGTTTGGATCACCCCCAACGTCGAGCAATCGGCTCCCTCCTGTTCAAACATCGAAAAATCCGTCACGCCCGTCATCGTGAGTTTTGCGACACGAGCCATCTGGCGAATGCGATAACGGATCACGACCGTGACCGTGGTCCCAGCCGGCACCTCGCGGCCCGACGCTTCGTCGAGCAACCGACGTTTCGACACTTGCACGTCCGTCACGTAGCCGCCGCGAAACCCGCCGGTATGACCCAGCAGCCAGCGCACATCATCGATATTCACAATCTGATATTTCATGGCATGAGCATTTTCGAACCAGGAGCGGTTGTGATGGACTGCAAAACACCTCGTTCAACTCGATGGAACTCCGATGGCTTCCATAATCGGAGCGAGGGAAAGACTCCCCGCAGGATGTTCAAAAAGGCCGTTCAGCAAGGCCGCAGGCGAGTCGAAACCGGAGGCGTACCCTATCGGGTACGTTGAGGATTTCGACGACCCGAGAACGACGCTGGCGGCCTTTTTCAACACTGCTAGAATAGGGGTTGTTGCTGCTTTAACCCATCCACCTGACGTTCCAACTCCTCCACCCGATCCTGCAGACGGGCGTTGTCGAGCCGAAGCAGGTCCAAGCGATCCAAGAGCTGCTCCCGCTGAATCTCCGTCCACTCCAGCGTTCGCTTCAACCCCTCCAGCTCAAGCTGGATCTGTTGGTGTTCGTCAGTCGGGGATGCCATCTGTCCTCCACCTGCTCTGCAAGAAGAACATCCTATGACTAGTATAAATGCAGAACGGTCAGGCGTCCATCACGACCCTTGACAATTTTTCCGTGGTGGAGAACGAATTGACCCCCCGAATATTAGCCCTGTCGCTTTCGTGACCTCGCTCGCGAACCCCGACGTGGCGCGCGACTACTGCCTTGTGCCGAAGGTGACGCGCAAAATTTTAATCAGTGCTTCTTGGATGCATTATTAACAAATGACGCCCGGGACCTCTTCAATCCAGCTGATCCACCACCCTACGCCCTGTTAAATTGCCGCTGCATCGTTTTGCCCCGGACCTAACCCGTTTCTCCTGCGACAGCTCTTGCTGTCAATACTGCAACCGTGTATGTTTCCACCGCGATGGCCTATCGGGGCACAATGAGTGCTCATTCACGGTCAATGTACGAGGTCTTCCGATGCGCGCAGTCTGTCTTAAACACGTCCCTTTTGAAGGGCCAGGAGCCTTCGCGACAGCGCTGACTGCACGCGGCGTGAGCCTGGAACGTTACCTCGTCCCACAAGACGGGCTGCCGAAAGATGCGGGCGATGTGTTGATCGTGATGGGTGGGCCGATGTCGGTAAACGATCCTGATTCCTGGATTGCCGAAGAGACGGATTTCATTCGATCTGTGATCCTGGCCGGCAAGCCCGTCATTGGTGTGTGTCTTGGAAGTCAGTTCATGGCGAAGGCGTTGGGTGCTACCATACGTCCTGGTACGGCACTGGAAATCGGCATGACACCGGTCAGGCTGACAGCTGAGGCGAAACAGGACCCTGTGTTCAGTACGCTGCCGGAGTCATTCGAAGTCTTCGAATGGCACGGCGAAGTATTCGACCTCCCCAAAGACTGTGTACCCTTGGCCGGCTCCGACATCGCCCCCCTGCAAGCCTTTCGCTACGCCACTCGTGCCTACGGGCTTCTGTTTCATTTAGAGATGGAAGAGAACGGAATTGAATCGTTGTCACGAGAATGTGCGCCGGACCTCACGAAAGCACGCTTGGCTGCACAACAGGTAAAAACAACAGCCCTCCCTCATCTACCGCAACTCCATCAGATCGCCGATCGCCTCATTGACCACCTTCTCTCTCCTCAACATTGATTGCCGACGCTGCTCTGAAGTACTCTTAAGCCTCTTTGTCCTAAAGTCATCAAGTCGAAAGTCTTCCGGAATTCCCTCGACCTGATGACTTGAAGACTTTTTGACTTTCCGACCGACAGACTTACAAAGGAGAAGATCGGACATGTCTGGTTTCCCAATCGAGGTCGCAACCCGAATTAAGACGCTGCCCCCCTATCTGTTCGCCGCCATTGATATGATGAAACAGGCCGCGATCGCACGGGGAGTCGATATCATCAATCTTGGCATCGGCGACCCCGACCTACCGACACCGACGCCGATCGTCGAAAGCCTCGGCAAGGCCGCCAAAGACCCGAAGCACCACCAGTATCCATCATATGAGGGCATGTTATCGTTCCGCAAAGCGGTGGCCGACTGGTACACACGCCGCTTTCATGTCACGCTTGATCCTGGAGACGAAGTCCTCACGCTGATCGGCTCGAAGGAAGGCATCGGACATATTCCGCTCGCATTCGTCGACCCCGGCGATATCGTGCTTGTCCCTAGCCCCGGCTATCCAGTCTACCCCGTGGGGACCGGCTTCGCCGGAGGTGTCTCGCATCTCATGCCGCTCACGAAGCAAAACGGATTCTTGCCGGACCTGAAAGCGATTCCTAAGGACGTCGCAAAAAAAGCGAAGCTGATGTTCCTGAATTCACCGAACAATCCGACGTCGGTCATCATGAGTAAGGACTACTTTAAGCACGTGGTGGAATTTGCTCAGGAGAACCAGATCATCGTCTGCCACGACGCAGCCTATTCGGAGATTTTCTACGACGGCAAGCCCCCTGCGAGCTTCATGGAAGTTGATGGCGCAAAGGACGTGGGGATCGAGTTTCACTCGCTGTCGAAGACGTACAACATGACCGGCTGGCGCATCGGATTTGCCGTCGGGCACAAGCAGATTCTCGCAGGACTCGGCAAGGTGAAGAGCAACCTCGATTCCGGCTGTTTCCAGGCCATTCAGGAAGCCGGTATTACCGCGCTCAGCCTGGATGATTCTGTGACGGATGGTTTGCGCAAGATCTATCAAGAACGGCGCGACACTCTGGTCCCAGGCCTCAAACAACTTGGGCTTGAGGTCGATCCGCCTCCGGCTGCGTTCTACATCTGGGTGACGGTGCCGAAGGGATACACCTCTACATCTTTCACGGCTCATTTGCTGGAGAAGGCTGGAATCGTGACGACACCGGGGAACGGCTTCGGCGCTCCGGGCGAAGGGTATATCAGGATGACCGTGTGTACGTCGAAAGAGCGATTGGCCGAGGCGGTGGAGCGTATCAAGAAGGCAGGGTTCTAGAGCCGTTAAGGAGAAGGGTAAGGGGTAAGGTGACGTAACTCTTGTCCAACCCCTCGACCCTCATGCCTAACCCCTCATGCCTAACCCCTGACTGAATTATGGAGACGGTCTTCATCGGATTTGGTTCGAACGTCGGTGATCGAGTCGACTTCTGCGACCGTGCGGTGACGTTGCTAAGCCTGCTGCCGCATTCACAACTCGCGGGGGTGTCGCTGCTCTATGAGACCGAGCCCGTGAACGATCATGCCAGACCGGGTAGCGGCTGGTTCTTGAACGGGGTCGTGCAGCTTGAGACGGATGTCACGCCGAAAAGTCTCTTGGCAGTTCTGCGGGAGATCGAGCGCTCGCTCGACCGTGACGAGGAGAATCGGTCAGGCCCCAGGACCATGGATCTGGACATCTTGTTCTACGGCCAACGGATCATCAACGAGCCGGATCTCGTGGTGCCGCATCCTCGTATGCACCAACGCCGGTTCGTCCTGATGCCGTTGAGCGAACTCGACCCACTCTTCGTACATCCATCCCTCCAACGTACGATCAGCCAGTTGCTCGCCGAAACTGGGAAGCAGCCGGAGGTCCGCCTCCTGTTTCCTCAACCCTCGACCCGCTACGGGTCTCGCCCTTCGTGCGTCCCACCTCCAGGCTCATGAAAATTATCCGTACCGCACACTCTATGACTGCATGGAGCGAACGACTACGCCGGGAAGGTGTGACCATCGGCTTCGTTCCCACGATGGGTGCGTTGCATGACGGCCATCGCTCCCTCATTCGAGCCGCACGATTACGATGTGATGCGCTCGTCGTGAGTATCTTTGTGAATCCGGCACAGTTCAGCCCGACCGAAGACTTATCCAAATATCCACGTCCGATCGCCCGCGATCGGGCACTCTGCCGCGAGGAAGGGGTCGATGTCTGTTTTGAACCCACGGCGCCGGCCATGTATCCTGAGGGCTTCCAAACAAGCGTGACAGTGCCGGCGCTCGCGAGCCGATGGGAAGGCGAGGCCCGGCCTCATCACTTCGCTGGCGTCGCCACGGTGGTGACGAAGCTCTTCGGAATCGTGCGACCCCATCTGGCGTTGTTCGGCCAGAAAGATTACCAACAGGCTGCACTGGTTCGGCAACTTGCGAACGATCTCAATCTCGGCGTAACGATTCTGGTGTGCCCGACAGTCAGAGAGCGTGATGGGCTGGCCATGAGTTCGCGCAACGTCTATCTCAGCGCCGACGAACGTCGGATTGCCCCCTTGCTCTCTCGGGCGCTCAAAGCCGGTAGGCAGAAGATCGTGGGTGGAATGGACAATACGACGTCGATCGAGCGGATCATGCGGCAGACCATCGAGCAGGCACCCACCATTCATGTCGAGTACCTGGCTGTCTGCGATCCGGACAATCTGGAGCCGTTGCCCATCGTCGTCGCTCGTGCGGTACTCTTGGGCGCAGTCCGGATCGGGTCGATCCGCTTAATCGATAATCTGCTGGTGAACAGGCCGGGTGGAAAGCGTCGTGCTACCCGTTAAGCGTGGGATCAAGGCCTTGACCGACTAAGAGTCCGAGGACGACCTGAGCCAGGCGGCGGTAATGGTCTGGTGGGATCTCCAGGAAGCGGATCCCTATTGATAACGGGCGGACGGAGCAGACCATCGCCGTTTCAATACGGATTGATTCATCCTCCTCCGTCGGCTTCAAGACCAATTCGATAAACGCTCCCTTCGGGAACCCCATCGTCTGCAGAGTGCAGCCATCCATTGAGATGTCGGTGATTCGGTTGGTCACGGCCGGCTGATTGCGGTCGAGAACCTGGGCTTCGATAGAGGCCGTCAGGCGGGTGTACTGGCGCCGATCGAACGCTTGCGTATTGTGGCGCGCGCCGGAATAGAACGCGCGAAAACGATTCGTGCACAGCTGGCATCGAAACGGAAATACGTTGACGCGGCTCAACAGATTCTCGACACGCCCCTCCTGATAGGTCACGCGAACGAATGCGGTCCCACAAATCGGACAGTGCAAGGGCTTCATAATCTGGCAGTGGTAGTTTGAAGCGTTGCGACCGGATTGCTCCACTTTGGCACGTTAGGATCATCTATAACTTGGAGTGCGATTCGAGACCATGTTTCAAGTTCTTCAAGATTTGCTTTCAAACTTTCAATCGGAACAAAACCCGACTGAGTAATAAGCCCTTCTCGCTTTGTGACTTTTGGTTCAGCCAAATCCCAAATATGCATGATCCCAAGGTGTACTTTCCCAACGTCCGTCGAGTCGTCATTAATTAGCGCAACAATGTGTTCGTGGAAAGGGGAGTCTAGCTTTACCTCTTCGCTGACCTCACGCCGTGCCGCCTCAAGATACATATCACGATCCGATGAGAACAGGCTTTGGTCAATTGGCTCTATGTGGCCGCCAACCCCGATTGACCTCATAGCAACAAGACGCGACTCGCTAGACCTCTTGCCACGGACATAGCTGAACGCTGTGTCTCTATAGCGAAGCACGACATAGGGGATCAATTGCTTGTAACGTATATCCTGCTCAGCCTGCGCCCGAAGTAAAAATAGGTTATTTTGCGGACTTAATAAAACAGATAAACAATCTTGTATATGCGTCACATAACCTTGGAATGATCCTATGAGATCAACTTTGTTGGCCTTGATTACTAGTACCGATGAATCCATTGGAGCAACCCTCTTACCCGCACATTTATCTGGGTGAAACAAAAGGAAGCGGCCGACAAAATAGTTAAAGTCTGACCATTTTTGGTGAAAGCTTAGTACTGATGCTTAGACACCCGACGATCTAGCAGGTATCTCTCCATCTCCGATGTTTCCTCACCCGGTTTGGTCTTGATGGCATCGATCGGAAACTCATCCCAATCGCTGAACTTCCATTTGGAGAATGCATCGGAATATTTGCTCGAAACGTCATCCAGTTTCAGCGTGACATACTTACTATAGTCTCGTACCTTGTTCTCAAATTCGGGTTGACGAAGACTCGCAAGTTCATTCCCAATGTTTGTCCCATTTCCTATACGATTTAGAAAATGCTTGAATTCATCAAAAGTGAATACTTCAAGCTGAGAATAGAGCCAGGTACCCTTCCTTGCTCGGGCACGAATCGCAGCGCTGGCCTTTCTTCCTTGCTTCGGTACCATTAGTTTGCAAAGCGTGGTCAGTTTTCCATGAAGCATCTCGATCGAGCCTGTATTCTCAATGACGTACCCCGCTAAATCCTTTAACGAATCAATTTTCTGTTCAATGTCGTGGGAGTCAGCCTTCTCGAAATTGAACTCCTTCCCGTGTCTCCGCTTGCACCTAGCCTTCCGGACCCTCTTCGGAGCGATCAAATGAATGTGGGTAAACTGTGACCCAAACATTTCCGTCAGGTATGCGTGATCTTCAGGAAACCTCAATCCATCGACTACTATGCGTTTGCCAGACCCTAGCTTGAAACAGTGTGTCGCGAGGAAAAGCGAGTGCGATCCTGAAATGCTCTTGGCGGTCGAGGTGGCGGGAAAAATAGCTAACATCGTCATTAATAAGGGCAACTTGAGATTCTATAATCTGCCGAGCGATCGGTGCTTTAGAATGATTACCACCAAACAATGAGTACTGAGGTTGAATGTATGTACTAAGGTCGTCCCATGTAGTAATCCCTTTTTCCAAAGGTTCTAACTCGCGCCGGCGGCTTATCCCCTTAAAGTGGCAAAATGTGTTCTCCAGCATGGTGAAGAGCCTTTCCCGCTGGCCAGTTTAGACCACTCGTTCAATCAAGGAAAGGCAGTCTTTCTAGTGCTAAACAGGGGAAAATGATTCTACTCAGTGTCAAACGGCAACGCTTTGCGAGAAACGAGTTCCACAGGATCCAACATGGGGATCTCTTTATCGGACGAGACGCCGAGTTCCTTGAACCGACGGGCCGCCGGCAAGATTCTCGTTTCAAGCGACCCGATCGCTTTGTTGTAGGCCAGAACGCTCTTCCCGAGCGCCTGCCCGACATCGTTCAAATGCTCTGTCAGCACGGCCATCCGTTCGTAGAGATCCTTCCCCAACCGCCCGGCTTCCTCGGCATGCTCCGTCAATCGCTCCTGCCGCCACCCGTAACCGACTGCCCGTAAGAGCGCCATGAGCGTCGTGGGGGTGGCCAGGACCACACTTCGAAGAAACCCATCCTCAATGAGCCGTGGATCATGTTCGAGGGCGGCTCCAAGAAACTGTTCGCCCGGCAAGAACAGCACGACAAACTCCGGCGCTTGCGCGAATTGATTCCAGTAGGCTTTCAAGCTCAACTCATCCATACGCGACCGGACTTGTGCGGCATGACGGCGCATGCCTTCGAGACGCTGCTCCTCGGTCGAGGCTTCATGCGCATCGAGATAGCCTGCGAGCACCGTCTTGGCATCCACGATGATCTGCCGCCCACCCGGCAACTGGACCACCATGTCGGGGCGAAGCCGGCCGCCGTCGACTGTGACAGACTCCTGTTCGAAAAAATCGCAATGCGCCACCATGCCGGCCAACTCGGCCACGCGCTTGAGCGTGATCTCGCCCCATTGGCCGCGGATGGCCGGCGCGCGCAACGCCTTTACCAGGTTGCCGGTCTCCGACTGCAGCTTCTGTTGCGACTCGGTCAGGAGCTTGAGATGCTGATCGAGACCTCCGTAAGCCGCTTGCCGCGATTGCTCCAGCTGCCGGAGTTGGTCGTCGTATCGATGCAGCGAATCTTGGAGGGGCTTGACTAGACCATCGATCGCCTGTTGCCGCTGGGCAAGATCGCCCTTGGCCTCGGCTTGGAGCGTTTCGAATGAGCTGCGTGCGAGGTTCAGAAAGGCTTCGTTGTTCTGTTTGAGGGCTTCGCCGGAGAGCGCTTGGAAGGTTTCGGCCAATTCCTGCCTGGCCTGGCCCAACAGAGTCTTTTGTTCGTTGAGATGGAGCGCGGCCTCAGCGGCTTTGGTCTCCGCCACCGCACGGGCTTGGGAGGCCTCCGAAAGATCCTGCCTGATCCGATCGAGATCGAGACGATCTTGTTCAGCTTGTCGGCGTAATTCGTCTGCCAGCGACTCTGCGCGCTGCGCCCGTTCACCGGTAGTCAGCAATTGCGCCTGAAGACTCGCCCGTACGCGGGACGCAATCCAGAACCCGACGATCAGCGCGCCGAGGATGCCTCCGACGAGAACCCCTGCACCAAAGACCGTGCCGTCAATCATGGGTGATCGTCCACGTCATGCCGCCCATATTCGCCAGGTTGTTTGGTTTTGCGATAAGAAAAGAATGATTTTGGAGAATACGTAAACTCCCCGGAAAGGTCAAGGCCGCAACATGGCTCAAGACCTTCAGCCCTACAATATTGCATCATGATTTGCTGGAGTGTTTCAATCTCGCGAACAATTCTCCTCTTCGCTATTGGACGATGATCGTTCCTCTCTCCGCATCCAAGCTGATTCGATCGCCTTCCTTGAGCCTGGTAGTCACACCAGGCACATTCGCCACTGCCGGCAATCCGTACTCGCGGGCTATAATCGCCCCGTGTGACAGTGTCCCGCACATCTCAGCGACCAATCCCGCCGCCACGCCAAACAACGGCGCCATGCCGGGATCGATCACCGAGACCACGAGAATGTCGCCACGGCAAACTCGGCTCCAGTCCTCCATCGATCGGACAAAGCGAACCGGTCCCACGACCCGCCCCGCGCTAATGGGAATACCATGCAAGACCCCATCCGAAACCACGACGGAGGGTGCATCCGTGCCGCGAACCACTTCGTTCCAATCTCGAATCGTGTCGGGAACGCTCATCGTGGCATACCGGTCTCGCTCGGCCCGGCGTGCACGAATCATCCCTTGCCAATCACTCAATCCTCCGGTTAACAGTTCGGCTCGTTCTTCGATCCTGAAGTAAAAAATATCCTCCCTCGACGAGAGTCGCCCCTGTTCGACCAGCCACTCACCGAGGCAAAGCAGAAGACTACGTGCCGCCGCCGAATAGTACATCAGATGATGTCGGTTCGCCTCTCGCAGGGCGAAGAACCGGCAAAGCCGTCGATACCACCAAGAAAAGATGACCCACCGGTGGAATTGCCATCCAAACCTGGCGCGGATCTCTGCAAGCGCCCGTTCCCGTATTGCTGTTTGGCGCTGAAGAATGTCCGTCGGGGTGGCACTGGTTGGAGCCAAAATCTGCGTTCGCAATACCGCCAGCAACAACTCTGGTCGATCCGCGAACCGAGGCGACATGACGTCCGACTCACCGACCCCGCGATGGCCATAGTCTTCGAGATACCGGTCGAAGGCACGGAGCACGTCAGTCCCCTCGAGCTTGCTGCGAAATTCAGTGGGGACCCATTCCCCTGCCCTGAACCACGAAGCCGCTCTGAGGTCGCCACGAACCATGTCTGCTAATTCCGCCAACCGGACAATCTGTTGTGCGCTGATCACCGACGCCTGGCCCTGTAGTGCCCCGTTCAGCAACGCCCTCCAGTCTTCGCCTAACCATCGGGGCAGCAAGCCGCCTAACGCCTGCAAACACTGGGACACTCCTCCCGCGATACCGAACGTCAGTTCGTGCTCATCGAGCCATTGCGTGATGGCATCGAGGCGCGAAGCGATGTGTTCGCCTGGGACAGTCCGAAGCCGGTCGGCGCGATGCTCGGCCGCCATCGCTTTCATGTCCGCAAAGCAGGCCGGCCCATGGCGCGCCACCTTTCTCAATTCGGCCATCATCACAACACCGGCACGGGCGAACGCAAACCACCCGATCGGATGGGTCTCCGGCACTCTCGTCACGCGTTCCCCTCCCATCTGCTCCACCAACGAGGAGGGATCTCCCCGCAGTTGTTCCACGAGGGAATAGAACAGCGTCATATTGATGTACGGACGTCCCTGGAACGTACGAACCGAGGAAACCCCTTCAGGAATTGTGCAGCCCAGGCGCCGATAGGGGGAAACAATGTGTCGTTCCATGAACAGTTCGAGAAAGGACAGGCCAAGCGGACTCGGCAGTTCCGGCATGGTTTCTTTGAAGTTGGTGCGCGACCATTCGCAGTCATCATTGGTCAGTTGCCGAGGCTTTGTCAGACCGGAGATGGGGCGCGCTTGAAGCAGCCACAGGCCCTGCGCATCGTAGAGCCATTCAAGATCCACTGGATGGTCGAATGATTTTTCAATCTGCTTGGCCGTGCGGGCTAGCTCAAACAGTCGGTCGTCTGATAACGTTGCGCGACCAGCCGTATCGTCCGGCAACGGCACGTCGCGAAGACCCTGGCTGGTCACCCGCAACGCCTGAATCTGCCCGGCGATGGTTCGTTCGCTGATCCGGATGGGTTCACTATTCTCGGCGATCTCAACCACATACTGATCCGGCGTGGCACGCCCATCGACAAGGGCTGCTGCAAGCCCCGCAACTGCATTGACCGTCACCTGGGTCGCTCTCCCTGTAAGTGGATGGATGGAATAGGCGACACCGGCGGCTTGCGCCTCTAACAGCGGCTGGATCACGACGGCCATGGCGGGAGGTGCTCCGCTTAATCCTGACGTCATGTGATAATTCAAGACTCGTTCATCCCATATCGATACCCACAAGTCCTTCACCGCAGCGCCGATCTCCTCCAGCGGAATACCGAGGCGCGTCCTATACACTCCGGCAAAACTCGCATGCGCTCCATCTTCATTTGTCGCTGACGATCTCACAGCCCACAACCCGGGCGACGGCAGTTTCAGCCGGCGTACCTGTTCGACGATCAGAGCTGTCAGTTCAAGGATGTCGTGGTTCCGAATGATGGTGTGACAGTGGGAACATATCCGCTGGCGTTCGGCTCCGGAGGCGTGCAGCGCTGCCTGCCACTGTTCCGCTGGAGAAAAACCTGGCACACGAAGCGCGTCATCGTAGGCCTCCGTCGTGATGCAGAATCCGGATGGGACAGGGAATCCTCCTGCAAGCAGACGTGCTAATCCGAGGGCTTTTCCTCCCACAAGCGAGGGCTGAGTGCAGGAGACCAAGGGAAGAAGGAGAGGGCGATCCATTGAAATGGATAGTACCTACAGCACGAGGAGGAGGTAAAGGTCGTTCACGTTCGTGCCGGTGGGACCGGTGACGATGAGCTGATGGAGACGCTTCAATGCGGGGTAGGTGTTGTGGTGCATTAACGCGCTCTTGAGATCCACCGAGAGGCGCTTTGCACGCGCCACGGTGTCACCGTCGACAACGGCGCCGGCTGCATTAGTCGGACCATCGGTGCCATCAGTACCAATCGCAACCACCCACACCTTGGCCAGACCGGCAATTTCTAGAGCGGCGGCGGCGGCGAACTCTTGCGCTCTCCCGCCTGTGCCCTTTCCAGTGACGGTCACGGTGGTTTCGCCACCGGCCACCACACAACAAGGCTTCTGCAGCGGTTTGCCCTCACGCGCGATTATCCTCCCCAAAGCGCCAAATCTCTGGCCCTCGTCTCGGGCTTCGCCGGTTAAGGGCGGCATATGCACGAGAGTTCGAAGGCCGGCTTCTCTGGCTGCGCGAGTCACAGCCGTCACGGCGGCTACATTGTTCCCGACGATATGATGATGGACGCGACGAAAGGGAAAAGAGCCGGGCTTCGGAGTTTCACTCGCAAGTCCCTGACATCCACGGTCGAGATGCCGACGCACTCGCAGAGGGACTGCTTGCCAGATGCGATAGCGTTTCAGAATCTCGACAGCGCCTTGATAGGTTGTCGGATCTGGGGCTGTCGGCCCTGAAGCAATAGCGCTGAGGTCGTCGCCCAACACATCGGACAGAATCACGGTCACAACGGTAGCCTCGGTCAACTCGGCGAGTCGTCCGCCCTTGATGCGCGAGAGATGTTTCCGAACGGTATTGATTTCTAGGATACTCGCTCCACATCGCAAGAGTTCCTGTGTGGTCCGTTGCTTGTCGGCTAGCGTCACCCCTGGGACAGGAGCCGGCAATAAACTGGACGCCCCGCCAGACAGGAGTACGATCAAGAGATCACGTCGACCAAGTTCCTCGGCCATGGCACAGAGCCTGGCGGCCGCTCGTTGACCGGACCGATCGGGAACTGGGTGACCGGCCTCCGCCACGACGATCCGTTTCGTCGGCACAACATGGCCGTGCTTGACGACGACGAATCCGCCCTGCAGCCGAGATCCCAACCGCTGTTCTACTGCTTGTGCCATGGACGCCGTGGCCTTCCCAGCGCCGAGCACGAGCACACGCTCGTAGCGACCAAGATTATACCGACGCCAGCCGATGACTAGCTCTTCGCCGTTTCTTGAGATAGCCCGAGCGACCGCCCTCCTGGCGTCGACCGCATCCAGTCCTCGAACGATGAGCTTCCTCAGAAGTGGCCGGATAGAAGAGGAGGGAATTTGCATCACGCGTACACAATAGACTAGCGGCGTGTGGGAAAACTATTCGTCTTAACTTGGAGGAATACCGGTTTGGAGCACGTCGCAGACGGCTCCCCCATTCTGCTAGGGAGTTTTGTCCTGAACGAAACAACGGCTCGGACATGTCTGCCGCGGAACTCTCATCTGATAGGTCCCGCGTGGGAGCACGTCCTTCTTGAACTCAGGATTCAGCATTTTGAGTTCCAAGAAGTAGGTGCCAAATTCTTCGGCGATCGAGGTAAGGGCTCGCTGGGAGTCTTTCACATTGACGGTCACTGTTTCTGTTTCCATCGGCATATACAGGTCTTTCTTACTCAGCCCCAAGTACTTTTCCGGCTGAGAGTAGATTTCCTTGGCGGCAATGATTCTCGGGACATAGCGCATCGTTTCCCGCGGTCCGTGCATTTTCCAATAATCGGTAATCTTCTGCTCTTTGATCAGTTTGCGGATACGCTCTTCGCCCGCATTGTACGACGCCATCGCCAGGAACCAATCGTTCTCCTTGAAGTCTTTCAGATACCGCAAATACTTGACTGCCGCTTCCGTCGACATCTCTAAATTACGGCGATCGTCGCGGACCGCGTCACTCTTGAGACGATAGCGTCGCCCAGTGGAAGGGATGAACTGCCACGGTCCCGACGCTTTCGCCTTTGAATAGGCGGCGGCCACGCACTTGCTCTCCACCAGCAACATGTACTTGAGGTCGTCCGGTAAGCCGGCATCGGCCAGCTGTTTTTCGGCCGGAGGGAAACAGCGTCCGGTCCGCTTGGCAAGGATGATGCTTTCGCCCTGGTCTTCTAAGAATTGATAGAACTCATACTCGATGCGTTCACGCACCTGCCAGTTATCGAGCGGGACCGGTTGGCCGGCAAAGGTCAGCTTGTCAGGCAGCTTGAACGAGCTGAGAAAATAGCGCTCTCCGTCTCGCTTGATTTCAGGAAGAATGACGAGACGATCTTCCGGATCGTTGGGGTTCTCAAGGGGATCGACCAAAATCACCTCTCGCTCTGGTTCCCCATTGGCTCCAGAACGAGGTGTGCTCTCCTTCGCATCGGGATATTCAGATTGCGGCTGTGCTCCTGTCGCAATCGGAAGCGTGACCATCATCCACAACCCACTGAGTACTAGTGCTCGTCGAAGCCATGTCGTCATGCCAACCCGCCTCCTATAATGCGATGAACGATCCGAAGTCGAGTACGTATGCTAACAGCAGGACGTGGGACCGGCAAGCATGATCGACTTTCGCATTCGTGCTAGACTCCGGCAATTATGCGTGCCCTGACTCTCCTCAACGATCGCATCACCCGCTGCACCGCCTGTCCACGGCTCGTCACCTATCGGGAAGCAATCGCCGCAGAGAAACGGAAGCAGTATGAGGACTGGACCTATTGGGGACGTCCGGTCCCTGGATTTGGGGACCCCCACGCCCGCCTCTACGTGCTCGGGCTGGCACCGGCCGCCCACGGCGGCAATCGAACTGGGCGGGTCTTTACGGGCGATCGTAGTGGGGACTGGCTGTATGACGCTTTACATCGCTTCGGCTTCGCCAATCAACCTGGCTCTCATCACCGAGATGACGGACTGAAGCTATCGGATTGCTACATTGGCGCCACAGTCCGTTGTGCGCCGCCAGACAACAAACCGGCCCCTGAAGAATTCACGGCTTGCCGTCCCTACCTGCGGGAAGAGCTTGGGTTGCTACGGAAGATCCGAGTGGTTGTGGCGCTGGGCAAGATCGCGTTCGATCATTATTTGAAAGCCTGCCGTGATGAGGGGTTGCAGCTTCCCTCGCCGCTCCCGAAATTTTCCCATGGAATGGTACAGGTCCTTCCGTGGAACATGACACTGATCGGGTCATACCATCCAAGCCAGCAAAATACCTTCACCGGATTATTGACCAGGCCGATGTTTCACCATATCTTCGCAACCGCTCGCCAACGACTTGGTGAACCGGAACGCACACGAGCCGGCCAATAGGCCTTACTTCTTGGCTTGTGCCTCCCAATCCGCCAGAAACTTCTTGAGTCCGCTATCCGTCAGCGGATGTTTCACCATCTGCTGAAAAATCGAGAAGGGCATCGTACAGATATGCCCACCAGCCAGCGCAGCCTCGACCACGTGTTGAGGATGGCGCACGCTGGCGACCAACACTTGGGTTTTATAGTCGTAATTGCGGTAGATGGTCAGGATCTGACGGATCAGTTCCATCCCATTTGAACTGATGTCGTCAAGCCGGCCGATGAAGGGTGAGACGCACCAGGCGCCGGCTTTTGCTGCGAGGAGCGCCTGCGTTGGAGAAAAGCACAATGTGACATTCACCTTGATACCCTCAGCGGCCATTCTCTTGGTGGCCTTCAAGCCTTCCGCAATCAAAGGAACCTTCACAACAATGTTCTTATGGATCTTCGCAAGGTCCTTCCCTTCTTTCACCATGGCATCGGCTTCGAGGCTGACGACTTCTGCACTGATCGGTCCATCCACGATATTGCATATCTCGATGAGCACTTCCTTAAAGCTGCGCCCTTCTTTGGCGACGAGCGACGGATTCGTGGTCACTCCGTCAAGCAGTCCGAGGCTGGCCGCTTCCTGGATTTCCTTCACGTTGGCGGTATCAAGAAAGAATTTCATGGGCGTGTCCTTTCATATCGGGATGAGAAATCCTTGTGATCAACTCGTTATCGGTTATTCTATGAAGAACTCAACCTGGCTGCAATCATCTGCCGGCATACGCTGGTTTGACAGGTTCCAGACCACCGGCTAGAATCCATTTGTTCGTCAAAGGCTCGTCTCTGCGTGTATCTATACGGTCGAGGAGAGTGCACGATGCAACGATCGGCTTGGGTCCTCCTGTTCAGTCTGGCCTTGACCGGCTGCGGCGGTAGTAATCCCTATCTTGAACAGTCGCTCAAACCGGCTGAGCTTCAAGGCAAAGACAAGGCCTGGTTTGAGAAGAACTGGGGAGCGCCGAGCGGCAAGGCCACGAGATTTTTTGGCGGCGAAACCTGGACCTACTATCGTATTGCCGGCGGCAAATCAGGCCCACCCTTCTTTAACTTCACTCCCAATCAATGCCAGATCACGCTCAAGTTCGACAAAGAAGAAAAGCTCTCTGACTCTAGTTACTCGGGCTGTTAGCCGGCGAGCTTTTCCTGAAACTTGTCAGCGCAGGAGCGGCTGCAGAAATAATAGGTCTGCCCCCCAATATCTTCCGTTGTCGCCGTGCCCCTTGGAACAAATACCTTGCAGACCGGATCCTGAACCATGTGATCCTTACTAGGAGGGATAAGGTCCGGATCGCCCGCACTTTTGATCTCTCGGTAGGCACGCCGGACGAGAAAATATAGCACGACAAGTAGTCCAAGAATGAAGACAATTCTATACATAGTGTAGGGCTCTTTCTAATACCACAATCCTATGGGACAGCATGACCACTGTCAAGGACTCCACAATCTGTTCTAGCTGATATGCTGCCGGCCTCTTGTTTCTACTCGCTACTCAAATGGCCTAGTGACAGATGAGCGGAATGGCCTACTCTCTCTGAAGACCCAGTACTTCAGATGGATATGCTTCCCTTTTCTAGCATGGTACAGTGTCGCATGACGATTTGCGATAAATGCCGCGGGGCGATGTTGCCGGAACGGGCAGTGGATCTGAACGCAGGGCTTGCGATCACAGTGTTTGCTTGTTTGAATTGTGGTCGCCGGAAATCAGCGGACCAGGAACCTCGGCCTATTACCGCAAGACATTAGCCGCGCTATGACAGAACCGAAACCGTTCACGCACGACGAGCATAAGGCAACTAAAGCCGCCCTCCATGGGTATCCGCCTCATGCCGACTGAACGGACTCTTCCCAGGAAGTTTACGCCCGTCTAGCTTGGGCGATCACCGAACGAGACACCACTGCTCTCAACTCCATAAATATGAGGCGTCTAGAAGAAGTCGTCCGGTAACTCGTGATACGAGTTCCGGAGATCATCCTGCGCGAAACAATAGTCGGACTTGTCTCTCTCGCACTGCTTTAGCTGATGTGGACCAGACTTCGCTTCAGCCCAAGGTCCATCACGATCGCACCTTGTCGCTGGTCAGTTCACGATGTGGGAGCCGGAACAGGAAGGAAAGAACTATCGGAGATTCAGTACATCCATCATGTCGTACAGGCCTGGCGGCTGCCGAACCACCCACCGAGCCGCACGCAAGGCGCCTCCCACAAAGGTATCGCGACTACTTGCTCGATGCGTCACTTCGATGCGTTCACCCATCCCGCCGAAGAGAATCGTGTGGTCGCCGACAATATCGCCGGCACGGATTGTTTGAATCCCGATCTCACCCTTCTTACGTTCCCCGATCAGACCTTTTCTGGCATAGACGCCGACCTGATCCAGATTGCGGCTCACAGCGTTCGCCAAGACTTCCGCAATCTTGAGCGCCGTCCCGCTCGGCGCATCCTTTTTCAGACGATGATGGGCTTCAATCACCTCAATATCGTAGTCGTCACCCAGCGTTTTTGCCATCTCGCTGATGACCTTATAGATCAGATTGATGCCCACACTCATGTTGGGCGACAGCACGCAAGGAATTTGAGACACCAGCGATTTCAGCTCATCGAGCTGGGGGGCGGTAAACCCCGTCGTGCCGATCACCATGGCTCGGCGATACTGCGCCGCCGCGCGTACATGATGCAGAGTCGCCTCAGGGGAGGAGAAATCAACGACCACTTCGCCTCTGTCAAGGAGTGCCGAGAAGTCGTCGGTAATCGGTATGCCTGCACGTCCACAACCCGCTGTCTCTCCGGCATCGTCACCCAGAGCGTGATGGCCCTTCCCTTCGACGGCACCGGCCAGCGTCAGGGTGGTCGAATCTTTGATAAGGGCAATCAGCCGGCAGCCCATACGACCAGCTGCCCCTGCGACAATGACGTTGATCATCTGAAACCCTACCCTAGATGAGGCCTGCATCCTTTAAGGCCCGCGTCAGTTGGTCTTTTGTTTCGGTCGCCATGGCACAGAGCGGCAACCGCAGCTCCGGATCGATTTTCCCCATCAACCCTAACGCGGTTTTCACCGGAATCGGGTTGGTCTCGTAAAAGAGCGCGGCAAAAAGCGGTGATAATGCGAAATGAATCCGACGCGACTCTTCGATGCGTCCACTCAAAAAGGCCTTGACCAATTGCGCCATCTCGGATGGAACAATGTTCGAGGTTACGCTAATCACACCTTTCCCTCCGACTGCCATCATCGGCAACGTCAGGGCATCATCGCCGGCAAGGACCGTCATCCGGTCGCCGCACGTACTCGCAATATCGGAAGCCTGCTGGACTGATCCGCTCCCCTCTTTGATCCCAACGATGCTCTGTAACCCACAAAGCCTTGCGACAGTGGATGGCAACATGTTTACGCCAGTCCGTCCAGGAATGTTATACAGGATCTGAGGGAGATCCACGGACTCGGCGATCATTTTGTAATGCTGATACAGTCCCTCTTGCGTCGGTTTATTGTAATAGGGCGTAATGAGCAGCGCCCCATCGGCTCCCGCCTGCTTGGCGTGCTTTGTCAGTGAGACCGCTTCTGCCGTGCTGTTGGAGCCGGCCCCGGCAATCACGGGGACCCGCCGATTGACCACCTCGACGGTCAATTCGATCACGCGGTGATGTTCCTGGTGTGAGAGGGTCGCAGATTCTCCGGTGGTGCCACAGGGAACAATTCCGTTCGTCCCACTGGCAATTTGCCATTCTATCAGGTCCCCGAAGGCGCGCTCGTCGACTTTGCCATCCCGGAACGGAGTCACAATAGCAATCAATGCACCCGTAAACATACGCTCTCCTTCGGCTGCCACCGCCGCTCCTTAATCGAGGAAGGCCGGAATCGTTTCACCCTTCACCAAGTCGTCGTAGGTCTCTCTAGCCTTGATGACGTGGATCTCCCCATCCTTGATCAGAACTTCCGGTACCCGTGGTCTTGAATTGTAATTGGAAGCCATCACAAATCCATAGGCCCCCGCACTCATCACCGCCAGCATGTCACCCGGGTTGACTTCCGGCAGTGACCGGTCCTTCGCAAGAAAATCGCCGGACTCACAGACTGGACCCACAACATCCACCTGATGCTTGGGCCGCTGCAACACCGCCTGTGACAAGGGGCGAATCTCGTGATAGGCCCCATAGAGGCTTGGCCTGATCAGATCGTTCATCGCCGCATCGACGATAATAAACCGTTTCGCTTCGCCGTCCTTCCGATACAGTACTTTCGTTACGAGAATGCCGGCGTTGCCGACGATGACGCGGCCCGGTTCCATGATGAGGGTGACATTCAAATCCTTCAGCAGCGGCGATACGGCGTCCGCAAGGTCCTGTGGCAGCGGAGGTGTTTCATCCGAATAGGTAATGCCGAGGCCGCCGCCGATATTGACGTACCGGATGTTGATCCCCTGAGCCTTTAAGGCTCCGACCAGCTTCACCACCTTCTTGACGGCCTCGACGAATGGCGTGACCTCCGTCAACTGTGACCCGATATGTTTATGTACCCCGACGACATCGATGTTGGCGAGCGAAGAGGCCAGCGTGAATTCTTCGAGCGCCCGATCGGCGGCAATCCCGAACTTGCTCTTCTTGAGACCAGTTGAAATGTAGGGGTGCGTTTTCGGATCGATGTCGGGATTGATGCGGAGCGCGACTCTCGCCTTGGTCCCGACGGAGGCTGCCACCTCATTAAGCGCCTGCAGTTCGGCCGAGGACTCGACGTTGAACATGAGTACGTCGGCCTTCAAGGCCTCGCGAATCTCCTCCACACTCTTACCGACGCCCGCAAAAACGATCTTCGCGGGAGGAACACCCGCCTTGAGCGCCCGAAAGAGCTCCCCGCCTGACACGATGTCCACCCCGCTCCCCTCCTTTGCCATGAGGCGGAGGATCGCGATATTGGAATTAGCCTTCATGGCGAAGGCAATCACATGGGGTATGCTCTTGAAGGCCCCATCATAAGCCCGGAAGTGACGAATGAGAGTTGCGTAGCTGTAGACATAACACGGCGTGCCGACCTCCTTCGCGATCCGGCTGACCGGCACCTGCTCGCAATAGAGTTCACCGTGTCGATACTCAAAGTTATGCATCCTGCAAATCTTCCTTGAGATGTTCGAGGCCTGAGAGAATGGCGGCCCTTACACTACCGGGTTCCCACCGGTTGCACCGGAGGAAGATCGATATCCTGCCCCTGTAACATCGGGTCCGGTTGTGGCGCGGTGGATTCGGCTGCCGCTGCGGCCGCACGCTGTTTCTCATCGAGCGCCTCCAATGTCTTTTGCCGCTCAATGGTCGGAGTGACACCGATGCTTTCAGGAGGAACCGGCGCCCCCACGGCCCCGCAGGCCACCATCGATCCCATTATCATACTCGCCACGACGGAGATCGCATTCGGCATCCGTATCTTCATGAAAACATCCGCTCGAGATCTTTAATCCTCCGCTCCACTCGGCTTCGGGCAGTTCCGCCTACCTGAGACTTTCGGTCGATCGCGGCAGTGACCGTCAATCGAGCGAACAGGCCCTTCTCAATTCGCTCGGAAAATGTCCGCAGCTCCTCGAGCGAGAAGTCCGTGAGTTCACGGCCTTGATCCAGTGCGGCCCGCACCAGTCGGCCCGTGATCGCATGCGCGTCGCGAAACGGCACACCTCTGGTCACAAGATAGTCCGCCATCTCCGTAGCCAGCATCCCGCCACCCTGAACCGCTCGCTTGAGAACGTCCCGGTTCACGGTGAGTCGACGCATCAGTTCCGTCAAGATCTCCACCGATGCAGCGACGGTATCGAGAGCATCGAAGAGCGCCGGCTTATCCTCTTGGAGATCTCGATTATAGCTCAAGGGAAGAGCCTTGAGCGTCGTCAGCAGATTGACCAAATGACCGTAGACCCGTCCCGTCTTGCCCCGAACCAATTCCGGCACGTCGGGATTCTTCTTCTGCGGCATCATACTGCTCCCGGTGCAGAAAGCATCGGGAAGCTCAACGAATTGGAACTCCTGGGACGACCAGAGAATCAATTCTTCACTGAGCCGGGACAGGTGCATCATCGTGATCGACAGCGCCGCGGCCACCTCGACCATGAAATCCCTATCAGAGACAGCATCGAGACTGTTTTGCGTCACGGAGGGAAAACCCAACAACCCGGCGGTGAACTGGCGATCGACTGGGTAGTTGGTCCCTGCCAACGCACCGGACCCCAACGGCATAACATTCATGCGCGCCGATGCATCGCAAAATCGCCCCTTATCCCGCTCGATCATTTCCACGTACGCCAAGAGATGATGGGCGAACAGCACCGGCTGCGCGCGCTGGAGATGCGTATAGCCAGGCATGGCGACCGTTCGATTCGCCTTTCCCTTCGCCACCAAGACTCGCTGAAAGAGTTCCAGATGCGCCACGAGCTGACTGAGTTGATCCCGCACGTAGAGCCGAATATCCAGCGCGACCTGGTCGTTCCGACTCCGCCCCGTGTGCAACTTCCCACCGAGCGGGCCGATTAATTCTGTCAGTCTGCGCTCAATCGCCATGTGAATATCTTCATCCTGAGGGGTGAAGCGAAAGCGTCCCCGATCCAGCTCTGTCTTCACTGATTCCAAGCCCCGCACGATCGTCTTGGTTTCAGAGGCGGTCAACACGCGCGCCTTCCCCAACGTCTTACAATGGGCGATGCTGCCCTGGATATCATAGGCGTAAAGCCGGCGATCGACCGCCACTGACACGGTGAACGACTCCACCAACCGGTTCGTCTTGTGTTTGAACCGCCCGCCCCAGGCCTTTCCGCCTTCCGACGTGGCAGAGCTGCGGCCCGTTGCTCGTGCCATCAGGAAGAGGCCTTCTTTCTTTGGGCTCTGATTTTCAGACGCAATGCGTTTAATCGAATGAAACCCTCGGCATCTTTCTGGTTATAAACTTCGTCCTCTTCAAACGTGGCGATGTCGAGACGATAGAGGGAATTCTTCGACTTGCGCCCGGCCAGGGTGCAACTCCCCTTATAGAGCTTCACCCGCGCCGTGCCGGTCACATCCTTCTGCGCCGCATCGATCGAAGCTTGAAGCATCTCTCGTTCAGGGCTGAACCAATAGCCGTTGTAAATCAGCTCGGCGAAGCGCGGGATCAACTCGTCCCTGAAGTGCAACACTTCGCGATCCATCGTCAACGACTCGAGTCCGCGATGCGCCACGTGGAGGATCGTCCCGCCAGGCGTTTCATAGACCCCGCGAGATTTCATCCCGACATAGCGGTTTTCCACCAGATCGACACGCCCGATCCCATGGGCGCCGCCCAACTTGTTGAGGTGCGCCAACAACGTCGCCGGGCTCATCTTCTTCCCGTCGACGGCCACCGGATTACCGGCCTCGTAGCCGATCTCGACTTCGAGCGGCTTGTCCGGCGCCTGCTCCGGCGACACCGTCATCTGGAAAATTTCATCCGGCGGCGACTCCCAGGGATCTTCCAAGATGCCGCCTTCATAGCTCACATGGAACAAATTGAGATCCATGCTATAGGGTTTGGCTTTCGTCACCGTGATGGGAATGCCGTGCCGATCGGCATACTCGATCAATTCGCGCCGCGACCGCATCGGCCATTCACGCCAGGGCGCAATGAGCTGGAGGTTCGGCGCCAGCGCCGTGTAGGTCAGCTCGAACCTCACTTGGTCGTTTCCCTTTCCGGTCGCGCCATGCGACACGGCCTCGGCGCCCTCTTTGAGGGCGATCTCGGCCTGACGCCGCGCAATGAGGGGCCGCGCGATCGAAGTCCCGAGCAGATAACAGCCTTCGTATATGGCGTTGCCGCGTAACATAGGAAACACATAGTCCTTGACGAAGGTCTCGCGCAGATCCTCGACGTAGACTTTTTTCACACCGAGCTTTTGTGCTTTCGCCTTGATCGCTTGCAGATCTTCGCCTTGCCCAAGGTCGGCACAGAACGCAATCACCTCACACTTGTAGGTTTCTTGTAGCCACTTCAAGATCACGGAGGTATCGAGCCCGCCTGAATAGGCCAGCACCACTTTCTTCACGCCACGACTCATCGTCTCGCTCGACTCCTCTTGCCTAATAGGTTCGTTAAGATGGCTTTCTGCATATGGAGACGATTCTCCGCCTGGTCGATGATGACCGACTGCGGACCATCCAGCACCTCGGCGCTGATTTCTTCGCCACGGTGGGCAGGCAAGCAATGCATGACGATCGCATCGGGCTTGGCACGATGCAACAGGCGGCTATTCACTTGATAGGGCGCCAAGACCTTTAACCGTCGCGCATGCTCCCGCTCACGTCCCATACTGATCCAGACATCGGTGTAAATAATGTCCGCTTCCTTCGCCGCGATATGAGGATCGTGCCCGATCTCGATCACCGCACCGGTTTTCGCGGCCTCGACCCTCGCCCTGTCGACAACATGCTGTTCCGGCTGATACCCCACCGGACACCCGAGGGTGATGGTCATGCCCATCTTCGCCGCCGCCTCGATCAGTGAATTGGCCACATTGTTGCCGTCGCCGATATAGGCGATCTTGATCCCCTTCAACCGGCCCTTCTTCTCGCGAATGGTCAGGAGGTCTGAGAGGGCCTGACAAGGGTGGCTCAGGTCGGTCAGCCCATTGATCACCGGCATCGTCGCTTCCCTCGCCCACTCCTCCACGATCGAGTGGTCATAGGTGCGGATGACGATCGCGTCGAGATAGCGTGATAATACGCGCGCCGTATCGGCGACACTTTCTCCACGCGAAAGCTGGATGTCGGCCATGGGCAGGACCAGAGCATGGCCGCCCAACTGGTTCATGCCCGCCTCAAACGACACCCGTGTCCTCGTTGACGGTTTCTGGAACAGAAGCCCCAACGTCTTCCCGGGAAGCAGTGGATGAGGAACCCCGCGCCGCTGCTTGTCTTTCAACAGGGCCGCCGACGTGAGTAAACTCTCCACCTCCGCCTTGCTGATGGCCGCAACATCCAGATAATCTTTTTTGCCGGCCCGCATTCCTGTCGCTCGTGTGGTCATCCCTGTTGTATCCATTCGGCGCGAGTACACCTTTACGCCGCCTGTTCGCTGAAAATCTGACCAAGCGTATCGAGCAGTCGATCGATTTCCAGCTGGGTGATAATGAGGGGCGGCACGAACCGCAGCACATGCTCGCCGGTTCCATTGATCAAAATGCCTCGATCCAAACACTCACTTACGACGGTTTTCCCGTCCATATCGAGTTCCATCCCTTGCAAAAGCCCAAAGCCACGCACTTCTCGCACCACCCGATGTCGCGCTTTACAGTCGGATAACCCCTTCGAAAAATACTCTCCCATTCGGCGCGCGTGATCGAGTACTTGGCCTTCCAGCAGGGCACGACAGACGGCCAAGCCGGCTGCACAGGCAAGCGGGTTGCCCCCGAATGTCGAAGCATGACTGCCTGGAGAGAAGGCCTTTGCTACAGAGTCAGTCGCGAGGCAAGCTCCGATGGGGACACCGCCCCCCAACCCTTTCGCCAAGGTCATGATGTCCGGCTGTACTCCCAACTGCTCGTAGGCAAACAGCGTCCCCGTCCGTCCCATTCCAGTCTGCACTTCGTCGAAAATCAACAACACGTCTTTCTGAGAGCACAGATCTCTTATCTGCTTCAAATAGTCACGATCTGCGACATAGACACCCCCCTCGCCCTGAACCGGCTCAAGCATAATCGCCGCGGTCTTGTCGGTCACGGCCAGTTCCAGCTCTTCAAAATTATTGAAGGCGACGTAGCTGAAACCCGGGAGCAAAGGCTCGTAGTCCTTCTGTACTTTCTCCTGGCCCGTGGCCGTCAATGTCGCGAACGTTCGACCATGGAAAGAATTCTTCATCGTGAGGATCTCGAACCGTCCGGCTCCATACTTGTCATGGGAATACCGGCGGGCCAGCTTGATCGCCGCTTCATTCGCCTCCGCCCCACTGTTGCAAAAGAACACCTTGTCGGCAAACGAGTGATCCACCAGCATCTGCGCCAGCTGTACTTGCGGTTCTGTGTAATAGAGGTTCGAGGTGTGGATCAGTTGGGCGGCTTGGCGCTGGATTGCCTGGACCAAATCCGGGTGGCCATGCCCAAGGAGGTTCACTGCGATCCCACCGACAAAATCGAGATACTCTCGCCCCTCGAGGTCGTACACCTTCGCCCCACGCCCTCGCACGATCGAGAGCGGTTGACGCGTATAGGTTTGCATCAAATAACGTGCGGCATCCTGCTTCAGCTTTTCCGTCGGCATGACAGACGTATCCCTTTGTAAAGTAAGGGAAGGTAGCATAGGTTTGTCGGTTGAAGCAACCTGAAATGAGCAGCGGAAGATGTACGGTAGCGTTGCATTGCTTCTTTACCCAGGTGGCGTCTCCATTGTGATAGTCTCTGCCAGATGAAGCCCTGCTCGCAGTGCCAACAGCAGAACCAGGAAGACTCCAAATTCTGCTACCAGTGCGGAACCGCACTGGCCATCGAGCCTGAACAGCCGATCGCGACTCCCGTGACCCCCACCGCTCCCATCATCCACCCCGATGAACATCTCTGGCGCCAATTCATCGGTCCACACGCCGATCGCTATCTGAAACATTTTAGAAAGTTTGGATTGGGGGAAGAGCCGAAGTTCGCCCTGACGTGGAATTGGCCGGCCTTTCTCTTTATTTCCTTCGTCTGGTTTCTCTACCGAAAAATGTATACATACGCGCTGGTCTATGCCGTCGGTCCGATGATTTCGACATACTTAACCGGCGATGTCACCGTGGGTCTCGTCTGGAGCATCATGGCCGGAGCCACGGCAAATTATGTGTACTACTGGCACTGCCGCGAGAAGATTGGGGAGCTCAAGAAAGGTTCGTGGACCGATCCGGCGAAGCAGGACGAGGCCCTCAAGGAATCCGGAGGCGTTCAGCCCTATGTCATCTACGTCGGCATCGCTTTCTATGTGCTGTTCATTATGACCATGATCAAAATGGCTCAGGACGGGCCACTCGACGGCGAACAGGTACCTGAGAAACCGGCTAAGCCAACTGCCGCGAGCAGCGTGTAGCTCAGAAACTATCTCGCTGCCTGCCAATTGATCCATGCCCCAAACCATCCGAAATCCTGCTTATTGGCCGGGCCGTTCGACTGGAAAATGCTTACCGCCGCACAGGCCGGCGCAATCAAAGACCAATCGCGATCCTTGCGAGATGGAATCTGCAACAGTGTTGCGATGGTCATGTCAACTGCGTATTTTGTGATGAGAGATTTGGAATGCGCGGTACTGTCGGGGTCTGTCGAAAGCAACTGCTTGACTTGAGATCCTGTTCCAGTATGCTCTGGCCTGTGAGCATACCCCTTCAAGATCGAGAGGATATACAATGGCTCGCTTAGCGTTGCTTCGACATGGCGAATCGCAATGGAATTTGGAGAACCGCTTCACGGGATGGGTGGATGTGCCCCTGTCTCCGCGCGGCATTCAGGAAGCAAAGGATGCGGGTGAGAAACTGCGCAGCTTCAAGTTCGACCGCGCCTTTACTTCTGTGTTGGCTCGCGCGAATGAGACACTGAGACTGGTGCTTGAGGCTGTCGGCCAAACCGGCATCCCGATCGAGAAGGACAAGGCGCTCAACGAACGGATGTATGGCGACCTTCAAGGATTGAATAAGGCAGAAACAGCCAAGAAGTACGGCGATGAACAGGTCAAGATTTGGCGGCGAAGTTACGATGTGCGACCACCGGGAGGAGAAAGCCTGAAAGACACCGCTGAGCGTGTGTTGCCATACTATGAACAGACCATCAAGCCCTATCTCTTGAAAGGGGAAGCGATCCTCGTCGCGGCGCACGGAAACAGTTTACGAGCGTTGATCATGGAGTTGGAGCAGCTTTCCCGAGAACAAGTGCTGGAATTGAATATCCCAACGGGTGCCCCACTGCTCTATGAATTGGACCAGATGGGGAAGGTCGTCGATCACCGCTACCTCTGACAGGTTCAGCTCGCATTATTCATGAAACTTCTGCTGCAAACGCGGATACGCGGCTCTTGTACGTGAAGCGCAGGACGGAATGTGTCTGTATCCTCTCATGCGAGATACGAGATACGCTTCACGAGGAACGCATTTTCAGGCGGTTTCACAACGAACCTTCATGAATAATGCGAGCTAGCAGGTCAAGAGATTATCCGACATCTTGCAATAACCGCCCGTAGATGTCGACCGGCACGAAATCGATCAGCAGGGTCAGGAGGTTTCGCTGCTCGGCTTCGGTGACCAATCGATTATCCTCCATCAGTGTAGCGGCTTCCGCACTCACCCCGAGTGGGCTCATCCCTTCTTCAACCAAGCGACTATACCGACGGCGACGTTCCTGCCATTCGTTGAGGTAATCGGTCCAGGATGTTGAGCCAACGGGAACGGTCGTCCCCCATCCTGCTTCTATCGATGTCAACATGTGATCCGACAGCGCCGGCTGATATTTCTGAGGGATGTGCGCCTCGATGGCTGCAAAGATCCAAAATAGGTTCAGCGAGAGCACTTCTTGCGTGATCGCCTGAGCCTGCTCAACGGTTGCCTCAATCCCATATTCCTCCAGCTGCTGAACGGACACACCAATCGGCATGGCTGCGACCAGGGCGACCGCTGCTTGCCTCGGGGTCATCGAGTTGGCGGACATGTTTCTCCCCCTCCCTCTTCTACGGTGGCAGAGAATACCCTACTGTCGCCAGCGCACTCAAACGACTTGTCCGAGCCCGCCCTCTGTGCTAGAGTCCGCCGCCATGATTCGGCAGATTCCTACCACATTCTCACGATTGACCTGCGCCGCCACTCTGTTGGCTATCTTGATCGCTGGTGCCGTTGTATATGCACCTCGGGCTCACGCCGACGAAAACCGTTGGGGATTCGGAAGCGGCCTGGGATTCACAGCCGGAACGGTCAATGACACGGTATTCAACCTGGCATTCAGTGCTGACTACTTTCTCGATCGAAATTTCTCTGTCGGACCGTTGATGCAGATCAGTCCGACAGGCGATCTCTTCCAGATCTCCTTCGCTGGGGTCGGCCGCTATTACTTTCGCCTCAACAACGGCATCAATCTGGTGCCCTTCACGGGAATCGGTCTGCTCCACGCAGACCTAGACCGAGGGACCGGCCCTGGGCGCATCGACCGCAACGACACGAGCTGGTACATCCCTATTGGCGTCTCCCTAGAGTACCAGGCTACCCACAATCTCGCCTTGACTTCGACATTGATCGTCAATCTCCACGACATCAATCTTTCTCCGTCGCTACCGAAGAATGATACAACAAGCGTTGCCATGCTGTTTGGTTTTCGCTTCAACCCTTAGTTCAGATGACGGCCTCCTCGCCTCGGCCATGATTCCTACCTCCTAACCAAACGTTCGCGTCAGCCTGCGGAAAAAAGCACAGGAAATTTGGCCGAGTCTTGTGAGGAGTCGATGCTCTGACGGACTGCGGACCTATCCGAAGATGTTGGGTGGGAGAGAGGGGGAAGCTAGGCCGCTTTGGCCGGGCGCCAGCGAAGGCCGATATTCAGCAGTTCTTGCAACAGATCCTTATACGTATAGCCGGCTTTCTCTGCCGAATCTGAAAAATCTTCGTCGTGCGCAATCTGTGGATTCGGATTGGCTTCCAGCACATACACGTTCCCCTCCTTGTCCATTCTCACGTCGATGCGTTCATAGCCGCTGAGACCGAGTGCGCGATAGACACGCTTCGCGAGATGCTGAATCTCCTCCGCCTTCCCCTCAGGAAGATTCTTGGCTTCGCCTGACCGAATCCCATATTTGTCTTGATAGGTGCGACTCCATTTGACTCGTTCTGTCGCAATCCGGCGGGCGTCATCCGGAAGCTTGTCCATGATCAGCTCCCACACCGGCAAAACGTGGACATGCCCATTGCCCATCACCCCGACATACAGTTCGCGTCCTTCGATGTACTGCTCGATGAGGGCGCCGGTCCCTACGCTCGTGTGGATGAATTCGACTCGCTCCTTGAGTTTGTCGTCATCCTGAACAATAGACGCTTGAGAGATCCCAAGCGACGCCTCTTCGGTCACCGATTTGACAATAAGCGGAAAGGGTAGCCACTTGGGCCGCTTAACCGTCCGCCCCTGTGGCACCACCATGAAATCCGGGAACGGGATGCGGTGGAACGAGAACAGCTTCTTAGAAAGGACTTTGTCTCGCGCCAGCATCAACCCCCGCGGGTTACAGCCGGTGTAGGGCACGTGAAGCAGTTCAAGATACGACACGACGTTCTGGTCGTACACCGCCACCCCGTCGAACTCTTCGAGCAGATTGAAAGCGATGTGCGGTTTCCAATCTTCTATGGCCGATCGAAGCACCCCGAGATCGCTCTTGATCCCCAACGGCGTGACGTCATGCCCAAGTTTGCGAAGCGTGGAGACCACATCGTATTCCGTCTTCCACTCGGCTCCTTTCGCATCTTCCCCGTTGAGAGGATCAGGAGGAACCAGATCTTCGTGCATCAGAACTAGGATTCGAAGCCGTTTCATACCGCCACCTTATGCCGGCCGCTGCGCAGGTACGTCATCGTGTGAACGGTGAGTAAAATCGTAAAATCCAGTTTCGCCTGCTCCTCCGCGAGCGGCAATCGCAAGTGGAGCTGACGGCAACGCTGAATCATGTCCTCCAGGACCTGATCGATCGTATATTGATATTCACCGGTCCAGGCGGCGACCTTGCGGCGGACCTCTTTTCGGAAGCGGTTTAAGAATGTGGCGGCACTCAGTTTATCGGCGTAAGCAGGAGCGTCGGAAAAAAGCCGCTTCAGGTCCGGATCGTAAAATGACGGTCGTTCAATCCCATAGTGGTTACGCTTTCGCTCGTAGTGCTCACGCAGGGTCTTCTTCAGTTCGGACAGTGGATCGATCTCCTCACGCGTGACCACCTTGGGCGGAACAGCCGCCAGCCCGTGCATGAGCCCCTCGACATACTGCAGCTTCTTGAGCACAGGCCATCCCTTGTAGCGGTCGGCCCAGGTCGAATCGGGCGTAAGCCAAACCGCGAAGGTCTCCGCAAAGTCCTCATCCGGATGGCTTTGCGCATACCACACATCGAGATGCCGCACGAAGCTCCGACTATAGGGCCGGGGGCGGTAATATTTTGGATAGGGATCAGACGAGCGACCAAAGACCTGTTGTCGACGGCGGAGGCGGCGGAGGCGGTAGGCATTTTCTATGGCGTGGCCGGCCTCATGCCGCAAAATGCGCATGCACCAGTCCGGAGTCCCACCCTCGACCTCGAGCATTTGGTCCATTTCCAGTTTCGCGAGTCGTGGATGGGCCAGATAAAACGGCACGGCAATTCCCGGCACCCCATCCGGAGTAAACCATTCGTTTGACACCCAAAAATGGGGACGGAATAAAAGCTGTCTGGCTTCGAGTTCGGCATAGAGTTGCTGAATCTGTTCTGACAGAAATGGCCCATCGAGGGTGACTCCGAGTCGGCTCATGGGGAGGTTCAAGAGCTTCTCATTGGACCACGAGGCCCATTCCGGCTCGTGAGCATGGCTGTCAGACTCTGTTGCTTCCTGTGTTTGTGATCGTTGCATCAATGCCATGTTCCGCGTCGTCAACCTAGAAGTCAACCTAGAAGAGGTGCTGTAGAAAATATAGCACGTCGTGCAATATTGCCCCAATGTAGGAGGCCGTTTCGTTGACTCCCTCGTATAAGTGGAGAAAAAATGTCCGATCGAGTCCAAGAATGAACCGGCGCAGACAGCATCTGGGGCAACGTCGGGCTAACGCAAGTGAGGAAGAAGGGCCGGTGCCGTAGCCCAGATGACATCAATCACCGACCACACGTAAGCTCGGGCCCGCTCAGGGTCAGTTTCCCAATCCAATATCACTTCGTGCACATCAAGAATCGGCTGATCGTGGCCGAGACAGATCTGATTGAATAGGGGAACCTCTCGTCCAAATTGTTCCCGAACGAAGATTTGATGGTCTCGCCCCATTGCAATGACAAGATCGGCAGCCCCAAGTAAATCTCTGGTGAGTTGTCGTTGAACATGTGTGGTGGGATCAGCTCCCTTCTCGCGTAATCTGGTCTGAACCCAGTCATGCACCGACTGAGGCTTGACGGCAATCCCAGCCGAGCTGACACTGCAGGATGTGTCGACGCCAAGTCCCGCCTTGAGCGCATACTCAGCTGCCACGCTCCGAAAGATGTTTCCCGTGCACACGAATAGGACCGACTGAGGCTTTCCGTTTGATCGACTCTCATCTTTCCCCATGATGCCCTCGGTTGAAGATCGACAACCTCGCAGCTAATCACCTAGAATGCCAACCTATGTCACATTCGGCAAGTCCCTCACACGCACGTCTCAAACTTGACGAAGCCACGGAACAGCTGCAAACCAAACTGCTTCGCCTCGTCGGGGAAACCATCGGCGAGTATGGTCTCATCAACGATGGCGACAAGATCATGGTTTGTCTTTCAGGCGGGAAGGACAGTTATGCCCTGCTCGACTTATTGCTGGTCTTGCAACGGCATGCTCCAATTGACTTCGACCTTGTCGCGGTTAACTTGGATCAAAAACAGCCCGGGTTTCCTGCCCATGTACTCCCCGACTATCTTTCACATATGGGGGTGCCGTTCCATATTGAGGAACGCGACACCTACTCAGTCGTCAAGCGACTGATTCCTGAAGGGCAGACCACTTGTTCGCTCTGCTCCCGGCTCCGTCGTGGCATCCTCTATCGCGTTGCCACGGAATTGGCGCGACCAAGATCGCATTGGGTCACCACCGGGATGACATTATTGAAACCCTGTTCCTGAACTTGTTCTATACCGGCAAGCTCAAGACCATGCCGCCAAAACTACGCTCGAAAGATGGCCGCCAGATGGTCATTCGTCCGCTATCCGCCGTACGGGAGAGCGATCTCGCTCGGTATGCGGAACTCCGCGCGTTTCCCATCATTCCCTGCGATCTCTGTGGCTCACAAGAGGACCTCAAGCGAAAACAGGTGAAGGAATTTTTGCACGAATGGGAGCGGCGGTCGCCTGGCTGTACAGACAGTATGTTCGCCGCCTTGTCGAACGTGGCGCCGCCGTTTCTCCTGGACCGACGGCTGTTCGATTTCGTAGGTCTGCGCGCATTCGATCAGCTAGAGGGGCAGGAAGACGCCTGGCTGGATCACGACACTTAGCACGTTCACTGTTGCGTCAAACTTCGTAATTCGCTATACAAGGCTTCCTACGTTGGCCGGCAGGTTGTGGCGCCCATGACACACGACCCTAATTTCAAGACGGTTGCCGAACAACTGGTCCAGATAGCCCGGTGGGCGTCTCGTATGGGCTGGGCTCCTGCAACCAGCACAAACTATAGTGTGCGGTTACCGGATGACGCCGCCCCTGCATATTGCGCCATTACGAGTTCTGGAGTAGACGAAGCCACGATTGAGGCCGAACACATTCTCGCTATCGACCAGCATGGCAGGCCTATTGATGCAGACGGACTGACACCTTCAGCCGAAACCCCCCTTCATCTGCTTCTCTATCGCACAATGGGCGCCGGAGCTGTGCTTCACACGCACTCACTCCCAGCAGCGTTACTCTCGCAGCTCGCTCACGATGAAGGACGCGTCCGACTCTCGGGGTGGGAATTATTGAAGGGATTGAATGGCATCGATACCCACGACGTTGAAATCTTCTTGCCGGTCTTTCCGAACTCACAGGATATGCAAGCATTGTCGACCTGCGTGGAACGGTCCATTTCGAGAGAGCGGCCCTGCTATGGATTTTTGCTGGCAGGCCATGGTCTCTATGCGTGGGGCAAGAATGTATCCGAGGCAAAACGCCATCTCGAAGTCTTCGAATATCTTCTCCAATGCCAACGAGAGATGACACGGCATGGCCATTCTGCGAATACCAGATAAGAATCTGACCCTGCGTGATCCATCAGCCGTGCGGCAATTCCTCGACATGCGTGGAATCGTCCATGAACGATGGTCTACAGATAGAGATCTACCTTCCGGAGCCACGAACGAGCACGTCCTCGCCACCTACGACTACCTACTTAAGCCCTTCATGGAAAAGGGCGGGTACCAGACAGCGGACGTGATCTGTGTGGATGAACACACGCCGAATCTGGACGGGATTCGAGAAAAATTCATCCGGGAGCATACTCACAGCGAAGATGAAGTGCGTGTCTTTATTGAAGGCCAAGGCTTTTTTTGGTTCCACAAGGAAGGGCACGACGATGAGGTCTTCGCTTTATTATGCGAGCAAGGTGATCTTATTTCTGTCCCAGCCAACACAAGGCACTGGTTCGACCTAGGCACCCCCCCCAAAGTACGCGCGATTCGTATCTTCACCGATCAGGCCGGCTGGGTCCCGCACTATACGAACTCCGGAATCGATCAACGGTATCGCTGGTAACCACCGCATGGTTCGATACGTCCTCATGGACATCGAAGGCACTCTCATTTCGGTGGCCTTCGTCCGCGAGATCCTCTTTCCATTCGCAAAACACCGTCTCGCGCCCTTCCTTCATGAGCACCAGCACAACCCTGATGTGGTCCGATGGACCGCGGTATGTCAGGATGCCGTTGAGGGAGAGACCGGTACGCGCCCCGCGTACGAAGAGTTGCCTGTCATACTGGCCGGCTGGATCGATCAAGATCGAAAACAGGCCGGCCTCAAGGCGTTGCAAGGAATGATTTGGGAAGAGGGATATCGACAGCGAGAGTTTGTACCGGAACTATATGATGATGTCCTACCGGCATTCACGCAATGGCGTGCGCGAGGGATCCGTCTAGGAATTTACTCGTCTGGTTCAGAACAGGCACAGCGGCTCCTCTTTGCGCACACCAACGCCGGAGATGTGACATCGTTGCTTGAGCATATTTTCGATACCAGCGTAGGCGAGAAGAAGGTGGCTTCCAGCTACCGCACGATCAGCGAACAGATCGGTCTACCGCCCCAGCACATTCTTTTTCTGTCGGACGCGGAACGCGAACTGGATGCTGCTGCGTCGGCAGGATTCAGGACTACCCACATCGTGCGACCTGGAACTGATGCGGGTACTCGTCATCCCATACATCCAGACCTCACACACCTCCTCTTCGAAGGGTAGACCTTCTACTGACGAACTGTTCTGGGTATCTCGAAAAGAACCGGGCGAGGTTACGTCTTCAACTTCAACGCAAATTGCTTGCGAAACTTGACCACTTTTGGGCCCACGACGGCTGTACAGTACCCCTGGAAGGGATTCCGCACAAAATACTCCTGATGATAGGGTTCGGCTTCGTACCAGGTGCTTGCAGGAACGATTTCCGTCACAATCGGACGATCATGGAGTTTCTCTCTAGTCACGGCTGCAATCACTTCCTCGGCAATCTGCTTCTGCTCAGGTGCATGGTAGAAGATTGCCGACCGGTATTGAGTCCCAACATCGTGCCCCTGCCGATTAAGGGTCGTCGGATCGTGGATGACAAAAAACACTTCGAGCAACTCTCGATAGCTGACGACGGCGGGATCGAACGTGATACGGACCGCTTCTGCGTGACCAGTTCTACCGCTACACACAGCTTCATACGTCGGATGATCTACCTGACCACCAATGTAGCCGGACTCGACCGCAACTACACCCTTCATCTGGTCATAGACCGCTTCGAGGCACCAAAAGCAACCACCCGCTAAGATTGCAATACTGAATCCAGTCTGCGCTGAAGATTCGGTTTGTCTCATATGAATGCAGAGGGCTGATTACTTGAACAGCGCACGAGTCATAGCAGACCACCATTCTCGTTGAGAAAGGAATGCTGCCTTATACCATGGAGGGACACGAGGCTGCTAATAGGGTCATGAATGAGCGCAGGCTCATCACAACTAATATGTATGCTGGCATCTGAACCGTCGACGATAATGGAGGAAGGAGGGAATGAGATAGCTACGCCTTAAGTTCTTCGTTGAGACTGGCGATAACTCGTCTGAGTTTTGCCTCCTCACCGGGCTGAATCTTCATGAACTGGATCCCAAATGTATTGGCCTTGACCCACCGCACTTGAGCTTCGTCGATCCGTAAAGGCCAATCAAGCCCCGGGACATAGATGCGGCACTCAAATGAAGCCCCCTCGACGACTGGAAAATCCGTTTCGATCATACATCCGCCGGAAGAGAGGTCCAACGTCCGCCCTTGGCCTTCTCCATGGCCACCTGAAATGGTGCTTCTGAACTGCGATGTGAAACGTGGCTGTTTGCGCTTTTCCATTAGAGGCTCCTCTCTGATCCTTCGAGGCTGAGGATGCCTCATACTTGAATCCCGCTGATTCTTCACAAGAGCCATACCTTCTTCATCCCAATCAAACAATGAGCCCCAGGCTCTATTATAAAGAGGCACCGGGGCTCCTTCGAAGCCGTGAATCGCTAGGTTACTTCTTCACATTCAATAGTACGTGCCCGCGACGGTTCTGTTGATAGCAAGATTCATTAGGATCCGAGCAGAACGGGCGCGCTTTGCCATACGACACGATCGCGACCTGCTTGGGAGCCACACCCGATTCGACTAGGTAGTTGCGCGCAGCCTTGGCTCGCTTATCCCCTAACACGATATTGTAGTCGGCCGTGCCCCGTTCATCGCAATGGCCCTCGACCTTCATCACCGCTCCAGGATGATCCTTCAGCCACCGCGCGTCGAGATTCAATGCCTCCATTCCGGTATCTGAAAGTATCCACTGGTCATACCCGAAAAACACGTCCTGTAGACCAGCTTCTATGGCCGCTTTTTCCTCCTTAGTTATTTCTGCACGCTGACGGGCACTCATCCCGGAGGAGGAAAGTGATGCGATGTCGCCGCCCTTCCCCAGCCGCTCTTCAGAGGGATTCTGAGAGAAACCGCTTAGCCCTCTCTCTTGACTACCCTTTTGTCCCGTTTCTCCATCAGACTGCAGCCATTTCATGCTACAACCCTGACCAACCAAGAGAACGAGCCCCATCGCTGCCACAATACCTATTTTCCGTGGACTTCCGATCATGATTATTCTCCCATTTTGAAAAAAGAATTTGCCTGTGTACATGAAATATAGCACTTGGATAAAAAGATGAGGCTTTGCCGCGGTTCGTAGCCATTTCGCTTGAATTGTCAGGCTGTTGTAGATGTCTCTTAACTTGAGGACGGATGTGGCAAGTGAGGGAATGGGCATCCCTCTGAAACCAACCGAGCAGGAGGGACCAGCGAGGAACGGGCTTAGAATTGGGCCGTTTTGCGGTCAGCCCATCGAGCCGGACGCATCACGGTGCTTAGCGCGGCGACAGCACAAATGAAAGCCAACATGGCCAAACCCACCATCAGAAGAAAACCAGCTCGGACGTCATGGAGGACTGCATGACTCATAATGCGCCCCTCCTTCTTGTGACTGTACGTTTACCCACTCAGCCATCCGCAAGAACAGACCCAGGGTGCCGTGGGATCCTGCTTTGTCAACCAACGTCCGCAACAGGGGCAATGCCTCGTCCAGGCGCGCCGCTGTCCTCGGTCTAGAATCCTCCCCTTGAAAAATCTCATTCCGTGATGCCCATAGCATAGCACCATTCAGGCACCCCTTGGATCCTGCTGCTTTTCTTAAGAATACTGCTGGAGATATGAGAAATCTATGCAACTTTGGCGGGGTATAATCTGCTCGAAAGGATCAGGCAGGTCAGATATAAACTACTGATACTTCCGTTATTTCATTCTGAGTTTTCTCAGGATTGCAATGGTGCGCCCGGAGGGACTTGAACCCCCAACCCTCGGATCCGAAGACCTACCAACCACTCCTGAGACTGAGAGTGAGCAGGAGTGACAGACAACGACGCTACCCTTATGAATACAGGGGATTAGGCCATTTGGCTGTGCGATCAGTGGTGATGGAGGTATATAGGCAACCGTGACCAAAACCGTGACCGAACCGTAACCAAAACCGTAACCAGAAAAGAGGAGTAAAACGGGATCACTGTAGATGCCTATACCTAGTGATGGCGCCGAAGACGGGATTTGATTTGAGGCCATTTCAGCCTCTTCAATACGGACGCAAGTTTCACAGACTTTGTGCTAGAAAGTCACGAGTTGTGCCTTGGGGGGGAGCCAGATTGAGTGAGATGGAATGAGCTGTATTAATCGGTACTTAATCAGACAGACAATGTCAGATGAACTCGGGCCTCGAACGACCACTTCCGGCCAAGAGCGGAAGTTCGATGCCGAGATCGGACAGTCATAAAGCGGTCCTTAGCCCTGTCGCGTTAACGCTACGCTAACCGACCAGGCGGCGCTGTCACATGGTCCGGTTGAGCGACTTGTTATGCACTTCCCATCCAACCCCTTGCACTATATCCCAATAAGGACGCGCAGGCATCCCTTTTGACTTCGCTCGTACGCGAGCAACCCATGTCGTACGAGCGTAGTCGGGTTTACTGTGCGGCTGGCGCCATTTTATTGAACATGTACCGTGCGATTTTCCATTCACCATCAACCTTCTCAAATATGAACAGCTCCCGATTTTCCTCAGGTACTTTCTTTTTTATCGCGTGAATGGTCACGGTCCCCTTCGAGGTCGTGGTCGCAAAAGCAAATTCGCCCTCGATCACAATTTCCTCGATAAAGAACTCAATGTTCAACTGAATCTGAGAGAACACAAAATCATACGCACCCTTGATGTTGAGGGTCCCGATGGCACTGGGGGCTTCGCTGGGCATGAATACACCGTCTTTGGCATACAGACCAACAGCCTTGTCGGCATCCGACGTGTTCAACGCCTCACGGTACTTGCCCAGCAACGTTTCAATCTTTTCTTTTTCGTCTTTTTCCATGTCATGTCTCCCTTGTTTATGGCTTGGGTTCTATCTTGTCACACATTCAATGACCAGCTTCGAGCAATCAACGCACCATCACGCGTTGTTTCTTATCCAGTCGGCAAACGAGGTGAACGACCCGATGGCCACATCCTGAGCCCGCTTGATGTTGGCGTCTGAATCTGGCCCCATGTATGTATGTGCTTCAAAATAGCCAAGCATTTCAGCAATTTCTTTTGCGCCTTTAAAAAAGGTCGCAAAGATGTCCGCCGGAACCTGCGTGTAGCTATAGTTCTTCCCCAGCGCCGCGTAATCGCTCAGGACTTCGTCAAAGCTTTTGAGCTCAGCGGAAAATGAAAACGGCCCGCCAACGCCAGAGACCTCGGGTGACAGGAACAGGCCGGCCACCACTTTGCCCAATTCCGAAATATCTCCCATGTGAATCACTTTCTTTGTTGGGTCCAGCGGCAGCGTCCAACCTGTTGAGCCGTCTTCCTTTGGCTGGGGCGCAAGCATCCCGGTGAAGTTCTGATAATAAAATGGCGGCTGCACGACACTGCTGTATTCAAAACCTGCCTGTTTGACCGCGGCATCAACTTTGGCTTTTCCCGTAAAATGCGGCACCGTAAACGCGCCGCCACTGATGGCCTCAACGTCCGGAAGTGACGACCAGATGAAGTGTTTCACACCCGCTTTTTTGGCTGCAGCAACTGCATTGCGCCCTTGAGTCACTTCATCGGCGCCTTCCCAAAAGTTGGTCACCACAAACACGCCGTATGCCCCAGCAAACGCTTTAACCAGCGAGTCGGAATTGTTCAAGTCCACCGCTTTAACCTGCTGAGCTGGTCCGTCATACGTGTCAGGGTTTCGCGTCAAAGCTCGTACAGCAAATGTGCCGTCCTTGACTAATTGCTCAACAACCCCCTTGCCCTGAGCCCCCGTTGCTCCCACGACTGCGATGATTCTCTTTTCCATGTTGGGTCCTTTCGTTTGGATGTTGTCTAACCGTATCGTTCGATGCTCAGAACATAGGCTAGATATCGAAAATCGCCCATGAACAAGATTAGGAAATGCTCTTAACCTAGATTAAGAAGATGTGAGGGCGCGACTGGCTGGATCAGCCGAGCATGCCTTTGCGGATCTTGCTCAGGAACTCGGGCGTCATGCCAAGGTAGGACGCAATCTGCACATTTGAAATTCGATTCAGCAACCGTGGATGGCATTCCACAAAATCGACATAACGCTCCATCGCGGTCGAACCGATGCTCTGCAGCACGCGCTTCTGAAGTTCGATGAATTCGTTTTCGATCTCAACTCTGAAGTGCCGATCAAACTGCGGATGCTGAACATACAGCTCGATGAGATCATCTCGACTAATTTGAAATATGGATGAGGTCTCGATGACCTCAATGTCGAACTTGCTTGGTTTCAACGAGTGAAAGCTGCCGATGTCGGCAATCCAATCACCTTCAATCGCAAACTTCACGTTGTGTTCCTTGCCGTTCATATCGGCGTAGTACATTCGAAAGCAACCTTCGACAACGAAGCTGTAGTGCTTGCATACATCGCCACGCTGAAGGATGAACTGGCGCTTTTTGACGATGCGATGAATCACCTTCGCCTGCAAGGCAGTCGTCGCATCTTTCCCAAGCGAAACGTACTTCGAGAAGCTTTCCAACAACGACGTGATGTCCATGGAGTTAGTCACGTGACGTTCCCCATCTTCCAATAAATGCTCTACCAATGGTCACACATTATCTTTTCGCATAACAATGTTTAAGCGGATCCATATAAGAATCGGATCTGCCATGTTCTATCCGCGTTGCGCGCCTTCAATGATCGTCAACAATATCCCTTCATTGACGGTGGTGCAAATGGCCGCTTTTCAATTCGGTGATCGACCGGTTTGGGTCGAGGACTGCCATCGGCCACATTGCGACAGTCGCTATGGCAAACTCCCCGCCGGAAAGCTGTCGTTCATCGGATTGAACTCGTTTGGTGCTCAGCTCCATCTCATTCCAGCCTAATCCAGCCAAAGTTCGGGTTTCGCGCTAAGCTTGGCTAGAGTGGGTCTGAGTCGGCTGGAGGAACCGACCAGAGCTGACCGTATTGATCTTGGGGTCCCAAATCAGCCCCCAGATCTCGGCATTGTCGGCATAGCCGAGGGGCCGTCCGATCTGTTCTCCACTGACCATGCCGCTGACGCCGATCTTGCCATTCGCCAACTCCAGCTTCGCGTAGGCCTTCAACGCATGCACGAGATCCCATCCGTACAGGTTGATAATGATCGCCGTGGGATTCTTGGCCCTCGCCTAGGTGAAGGCCAGCGCAAAATCGGTCGCGCCGAACGGCGTGACCCTCTCCCCGACGAAGTCGGCGCCTTGGGACTTCCTGCGTCCAACATCGCCTGAGCCGGCGCGATTAGACGGAATTCTATAGGCCAAGCTCAGACAGCCCAGGGTGATTGTCGGGCCGACGACCAATGAGCCAGAAATACTTTCGATCCTTCTCTGAGATTGGCACATCGTTGATGCATGCAAACCGACGGTGCATAAATCCACCTTCATCGAATTCCCAATTCTCGTTCCCATAGGACCGAAACCAGTTGGCCGAGTCATCGTGCCACTCATACGCAAATCGAACGGCGATTCGGTTACCTTGCCAGGCCCACAGTTCTTTGATTAAACGGTACTCCAGCTCTTTGTTCCACTTGCGAGTTAAGAACCGAACGATTGCCTCCCGGCCGGCCAGGAATTCCGAACGGTTTCTCCACAGGCTGTCAGGTGTGTACGCGAGCGAAACCCTATGCGGATCTCGAGTATTCCATGCGTCCTCGGCCATTCGGACCTTCTGGGCCGCGGATTCAGCATCGAATGGGGGAAATGGAGGCCTAGGCTGTTCGAGACTGTTCACGATGATGACCTCCTTACGTTGTTATCACATACGCGGGCGGTAGAACATGACTTCATTGCGCGCATTGAGCGACCGCCCCTCTTCCATCTTCCCCCTTGCGGGTAGGCCTGCAAGAGGGGCGTTCGTCACCTGGTCAACCTTGGCCGCCGGACTTCAGATTGCGACCGAGGAATTCACGTATCAGCTTCGCGATCTCGTGGCCATGCGTCTCCAAAGCGAAGTGTCCGGTATCAAAGAGATGGATTTCCGCGTTCGGGATGTCGCGTTTGTAGGGGGCAGCACCAGCTGCAACGAAGATGGCGTCGTTCTTGCCCCATACGACCAGCGTCGCCGGCTTGTGCTCGCGGAAATAGGTTTGCCACTGCGGATACAGCGGAATGTTCGTGCGATAGTCGTAGAACAAGTCGAGCTGAATCTCCGCGTTACCCGGTCGGTCGAGGAATGTTTGGTCCATCGTCCATGTATCGGGGCTCACCAACGATGCGTCCTTCACACCGTTCGTGTACTGCCACTTCGTGGCTGCAATCGAGGTCAGCCACCGGATTGCTTCACGCTCGGTCGATCCCCCTGTGCCCCAATAGACCTTGATGGGATCCCAGAACTTTTCGAGTCCTTCGTCGTAGGCGTTGCCGTTTTGGACGATGAGCGCGGTCACTCGCTCTGGACTCTTCGACGCGAGGCGGAAGCCGACGGGCGCTCCATAATCCATCACATACAAGGCATAGCGGTTCACGCCCAATTGGCGGATCAATTTGTCCACCACCTGAGCGTAGTTGTCGAACGTGTAGGCAAACTTCAACCGGTCGGGCATCCCGCTCTGGCCAAAGCCTGGATAGTCGGGAGCAATGACGCGGTACTTGTCGGCCAATTGCGGTATGAGGTTGCGATACATGTGTGACGACGTCGGGAAACCGTGAAGCAGCACAACGACGGGAGCGTCCTTCGGCCCAGCCTCGCGATAGAACATGTCCACGCCATCAACCTTGACGGTGTTGTACGTCACGCGAGCCGGATTCGATTGTTCCGTCGTTTGCGCTGACACCGAGATCACCATTGTCAGGAGCATCAGGCCCAATAACACAAACGGCACGATTCGTCGGCGCAGGGTCGTCTGCAGATAGTGATGTGATCGCCCTTGGATTTTCATGGTGTTCTACTCCCTGTAATCGATCATTGTTGCTGCCGATGTAAAAATCATTGTGGGAGCGACTGGCCGCAGCCATTCGCTCCCACGCGACATCACCCGTGATAGTAACGCTCTTTGACGATCTTGCCGTCCTTCCAGTCAGTCTTGACGACTTGTTCAAGATTGATGGTTTCCCCATTCTTCAATTTCAACGTCAGCACCGCGTCATAAAAACTGGTGTTTCCCGCGACGGCCACAGCACCGATGGCATAGCTGATAAACGCCGCCACTCCAATCGTCTCCCTGAATTTGTCCAGTCTTTCAATGGAGGCTTGTTTGCCCACGATGGGCGGCTGATTGCCTTCCTGTGTGACGACCGAATCCGCAAAGTAGATCTTCTGACCTTCGGTCATTTGACCCTTCTTCAGAATGCCCAACATTTCTTGCAATGTTTCGCTCACCTGCTTGCTCATGATGATTCCTCCCTCTATGCCTTGCGGCTAGTAAAAAGTGTGGGAGCCAAAAATTCCCACACACGCGATGGTTGAAAAGTCGGGATGCTGTCACCTGCTGCTGTCAGACCCACCAGACTCGCTGAACCGGTTGTGTACTGAGCCGCGTTGTCGATGACTGCGGCACTCATGGTATCTCCCCCCCTCCCCGCTAGTGCGTGAGACTTCCCCCTCCATTCAGTTTCTCTTTGTCAGCTCATATCCCGGCGATCATATCCACGGATTCGCTCGTGCTCCACACGTCGCTGGCGATCATCCGGTAATTCACGAAGGCCGCCTCGAAGCCGTCGTACCCTGGAAGCTTTGCAGCGGCAGTGGCATTGGGTACGACCACCACGTTGAATCCCTGCTCGATCAGATCACGCATATGGGATTCCACGCAGAGATTCGACGACATGCCGGCGAGAATCACCTGCGTCACACCAGCCTTACGCAGTTGCAGAACGAGATCGTTCGTCTGCGGGCCATACACCTTATGCGGGCTGGTCACAATCGTCTTGCCGTCGTTGATGTAGGGCTTGTACTGCTCAAGCCAATCGGCTCCGGATTCCGTGAAGCCTTCGGCCGTAAGAGCCCCTTTGCGGTCAAACATTCTGATGCTGTGCATGAGTGTTTCCAAGGCGCCTTCAAACTTCCACTGTTGGTCGTGTTGGTAATAGTAGTGCGGACTGATAAAGACTGGCACATCCGCCTTCTTTGCCGCCTTGAAGAGGCTCTCGATGTTTTCGACAGTCTTGTTTTCGGTAACACTTTGGCCAACAACTCCCCATGCCACCCCCTTGGGACTGAGGAAGTCATTTTGAGGATCGGTGACAACCACTGCGACCTGCCCCTTCCTGAGTGTCATTCCAGGACGCGGAATGGGGGCATCGGCACGGGGCCCTCCGATGTAGTGAACAGTCTTTGTTTCGTTGCTCATTGACAGTCTCTCCTTCTTTAATTTTGGTGGTGTGTCCGATTAGCGGTGAGTTCGCTCACGCGTTGGCCTCACGACGCGTGAGCGGCCTCGCATTCACGGTGTCGGGCTAGCTCAACTGTGTCGCCGACTCGAATGTCCCCGCCCCGGATCACGAAACAATTCAAGGCAAGCGTGCCCTCGAATCTCCGCACGATGTCTGTCAGCACCTGACGGTCTTGTTTCTGGGTATCGGGATCGAACGTCGTCATGATGCAGCGCCCACGGAGGTCCTGTATCCCGATGATGACGTCTCCGATGTGCAGGCACTGCCCGGGCCATGAGCGCTCTGCCAGACCTTCGACCCCGCCGATTACCAGATTCGGTCTGAGGCGCCGTCCATCACGCCCGAATGATGTGATCGCTCCATCCGTTGCCACCAATAGGGGCAGCACATCAAAACGATCGCTGGAATCATCGCGAACGAGCCGTGCACCAGGCCCTACGATGTCCTCAACATCTGTGCGGACCTTGGGATTGCTCCATAGCAGCCCATCGACCACGGGCTCGCCAGACTCATTGAGCGTGGCATGGTGACCGAGCAGCCGATGGTGTGTTCTGGCCGTGATCACACGACCGTCCTCGTCCTCCACATGCACGACGCGATCTCCCTCGATGCCGAGCGGCCCGATGCGTGCGTGCTCCAGTCGTTCACCGGCCATCGACTTGACCGGGTATCGCCATATCTGTGCCACCTTCATGGTTTGAACTCCTTCTACGGAAAGAAAAACTTTCTCGTTGCAAAACCCATCATGATTTCACCGCATAAAGCTGGGCCTCGAGTTCGGCAATTCGTCTCTTCAACGGACTCACAAGCTCATCGACCTCTTCTACCGAGTACCGAGGGGTGATGTACTTCGGACAATTCCAGTCGGACGAGACGACATCGATGAAGACCAGCCGCTCCACACTCGACTGCATCTTAGGATCGGCGAGCTGCGCGACGAGTTCTGGATACGCACGGGCATCTTCAACACGAGCGTGGCCGAGAATCTTCAGACGTTCACGGTTCTTGTAGTCCATGAGAAACAGTGCCACACGGTCGTTCACTGAGACGTTGCCGGTCGTGAGCAGATGCCGATTCCCCTTATAGTCAGCGAAGGCCAGTGTCGTCTCATTGATCACCCGCAAGAATCCATGAGGCCCGCCACGATGCTGAACGTAGGGCCACCCGCTTTCGCTGATGGAACCAAGGTAAAAACTGTCCCGATCCGCGATGAATTCAGCCTCTGCCTGGCCCAGTGAGTCTCGTTCGGGAGCGCCCGCGATCTCGCCCGTTCTTCCGTAGTACTGTGTCTGTGCACGACGTACTGATTCTGTAAACGTCAGATCGAGATATTTCGTCGCCATCGTTTCCCCCAGTTCACCGACGGTCAGGCCGACCGCCGGTGAGATTCAGCTCAGAACACAACCGTATTCCATCCCTCTGCCACGTAACGACGGAGGCTCAAGAGTCCCGCTGTTCCGGCCAGCGCATGGTCTTTCACAATCGGCACCCCGCATGACTTGACACTTTCGGTAGCCCCGAAAACCTCCGCACAGCCGCACGAGGCGCCTTGCACCACATCGCGAACGGCGTTGTAGAGGCCATTGGCCGGATGCGAGAGCTTGGTCAG